>JAHABQ010000003.1:0-99360 GCA_018376265.1 Collinsella sp. | reverse complement strand
TCCTGGACTCCAGGTCGTGCTTCACCCTGAGGTCTATACTCATGGAAAACCTCCCATTTCCCGATGTCCAAGAAATGGGAGGCAGTTCACAGGCACCTTCGTGGTGGTTTGGCGGTTACGTAGCGGAAAAACCCGCTTGGATAAACCTAGGCGCGGTGCCAGTCGGTCAGGCAGGCATCGAGGGAGGCGATGAGCGCATCCTTGTCCATGTGACGGCCGATGATGCACAGGCTCGTCATGCGGTCGCCCGTCTCGTCGTCCCAAATCTGCATGATCTCGGGGTTCTCGTCGATGATCTTCTGCTTCTCGCCCTCGGGCGCCGAGTCGACAAACAGGCCGTTCTCCATCAGGCGCATCTGGTGGCCAGCCTGCTCAAACATGTAGCACATGTCCGGATCGCCGGTCTGCCACAACGGACCCTTGACGCGAATGACCTCGTCGGGCCACTCCTGCTCAACAAAATCGGTGAACTTCTGCAGGTCAAACGGCTTGCGGCGCGAGTAAACAAAGGTCTCGATGTCGTACTCGAGCACCTCAGGGTCATCGTGCTCCTCGGGATGCTCCATGGCATCGATCCAGGCGGCGGAATTGTAGGCGCGCATAAAGTCGAAGCGGTCGGTGTCGAGCAGCTCCTCCATGGGGACCTCGCCGTTTTGGGCCTCGACGATCACGGCATCTTTCTGCAGGCTGCGCACGATGGCCTTGAGCTCGGCGATCTGCTCAGGGCTCACGGTATCGGTCTTGTTGAGAATCAGCGTGGAGCAGAACTCGATCTGCTGGATGAGCAGGCTCTCGATGTCGTCCTCGTCGATATCCTCTGCCAGCAGGTCGCGACCGCCGTTGAACTCGTCGTACATGCGGGCGCAGTCGACCACGGCCACGATGTTGTCGAGCGCGAGCTTGGGCTCGCCGCCCACCTTGGCCTCGTCGCAGAAGCTCGAGATGGTGTAGGCGATGGGGATAGGCTCGCAAATACCCGATGCCTCGATGATGATGTAGTCGAAGTTGCCCGAATCGGCGATGCCCTGCAGCTGGTTGGCCAGGTCGTCCGAAAGCGTGCAGCAGATGCAGCCGTTGGTGAGCGGGATGAGGTCGTCGGTCTCGGAAAGGCCGCCGTCGGCGATAAGGCTGGCGTCGACATTGATCTCGCCGATGTCGTTGACGATCACGGCGGCGCGGATGCCGCCGTCGTTAGCGAGGATGTGGTTGAGCAGCGTGGTCTTGCCGGCACCGAGGTATCCGGTAAGCATGATGATCTTCACGGGTTTGTTGGGCATGTGCCCTCCTTTGTTAGACATGGCTTACAGTTGAATCTTATGCCAAACGCCTGCTCTTATACCCACGCGCCGGCAAATAACACAAGCTACTCCCAGGCTCCCCATACATCGGGGCAATAACCGACGGTGGCCTTCTTGCCGTTGCGCACGATGGGCTCGGCTAGAACCTGCTGGTTCTCGAGCAGCTTGTCGAAGCGCTGGCTAGGGGTGAGGTGCTGGATGAGCGCGAGTGTCTCCTCGTCCTTGGCTTTGGGGTTGAGCAGCTTGTCGATGCCGCCGACCGCCTGCATCACGCTCGTGAGCTCGCCCTTGCTCATCTCCTTTTCCTTAAGGTCGATAAACTGCACCTTAATGCGGCGCTCTTTGAAGAAGCGCTGTGCTTTCTTGGTATCGAAGGACTTTTTGGTGCCAAAAATCTGCACGTTCATGTATTTGTTCCGCCGTTCTACCTGATGAAGTTGGTCGTTGCTCGATCTGCCTCGGGTGCGTTGATGCCGGCGGCCTGTCCTGCCTCGATACAGCGAAGGAGCCAGGCCATGTTTTTGCCGATGTTGCGCATGGTGGCAAGGCCCTCGGCGTCCCCATTGGCGTCGCCGGGCACGCGACCAAACACGTTGTTCCAGTACGTGGAGGCGACCACGGGCATCTGGTTGATGGTGAAGTACTTGTTGAGCACATCGAAGGTGGTCGATGTACCGCCGCGACGGGCGACGGCGACGGCAGCGCCCGGCTTGTGTGCAAAGGCTTTGCCTCCGGCATAGAATGCGCGGTCGAGAGCCGAGAGGATGCGTCCGCTGGGGTGCGCGTAGTAGACGGGCGAGCCAAAGACAAAGCCGTCTGCCTGCTTGGCGGCAGCGATGAGCTCGTTCACCACGTCATCGTCAAAGGTGCAGCGACCGCCAAGCTTGCCGCACTGACCGCAGCCGATGCAGTCGCGAATGGGCTTGGCGCCCAGCTGAAACACCTCGGTATCAATACCTTCGGCATTGAGCTGCTCGGCGACCTCGGCGAGTGCACGGGCGGTGTTGCCGTTTGCCTTGGGGCTGCCATTGACCAAAAGAACCTTCATCACAAACTCCCTCTGCTTTTGGTGACTTCTGCAGAGGATTATCGCACGATGGGGGAGGCGGCGCGGGCGCGGTGCTAATCCAGTTTGGTACCTGGCACCTGCACGGCTTTCCCGAGCAGCGCTTTGAGCTCGTTCAAAATGGAAACGGGCTGTCGGTCAACGCTGTCCAGATGAAGCGTCGCCACACGAATGGGTGGCTGATATTCAAGTGAGCCGATGAGCACGGGAGAACCCAGGAACCGCTCGATTTCTTCCGCGATCGCGTCGGTCTCTTCGGGATCAAAGTCGTCGAAAAGCGCCACGAACATTGGTCCCGTCGAGCGGAACAGGCGACCCTTGCCGCGCGAACAATCCATGAGACAGGCGGCGCTTTCGGCGAGCACGCGGTCGCCTGCATCGAATCCAAAGCGGGCATTGACTTCGGCGATATCGTCGACCTTAATGGCAATAAAGCCTGCCCCGCGCGCCACGCGGCGCATCTCTCCAATAGCGTTGACCAGCGCGTGGACATCGCCCAGGCCCGTTACCGAGTCGGTCGTATCTGCCAAGCTTCGGTTGATGATAATGCCCACATACATGCTGGGCTCGGTGTCGGTGCCGTCCAAACGGTAGCCCGTGCAGTCGCAAAGCACGTATTTTCCGGTGGCATCCATTACGCGATACTGCATGTAGTGGAAGTGCCACGTGCCGTTTATCACCATGTCGAGCTCGGCGCGTACGTTGTCGCGGTCCTCGGGATGAACGCGGGCGAGCCACATGTCGAGTGAGTTAAAAGGGTGCTGGGAGGGCAGGTCAAAATCGCGCACGGCGTTAACCGACCATTGCGATTCTCCCGTATCGAGGTTAAGGATGAACGGATAGCGCGTCTCGGAGCTCATGGAGATCGCTTGGAACACTCGGTCGTTGCAGGGAAGCTGATCGACGATTGGGCGTTGCGGCGCATCATTGTCTTTCGGTTGCTGCACACGATGCATAAGCTTATAGCGATACATCTTGCGATCGGCATCCATCGTCATCTGGCGACGTGTGTCGCCGGCAAGTGGATCGACGCGCGAGCAGCCAAAGCTAAAGCTGCCGATCATGGGCGCCTTGCCGCCTGAGCTCGCCTCGATCAGCCCGGCACGTACCTGCTCCAAGCGCTGCTCGAGTTCAGTCTCGTTTGCGGAGAGCGAGATGAGCACAAACTCGTCTCCACCGATGCGGAACAGCATCTCATCGTGCTTCATGGTTTCGGAGAGCGTGCGGCAGATGCTCAGAATATAGCGATTGCCTTCGGCGTGGCCAAACCTATCATTGCAATGTTTGAGATGGTCGATGTCAATATAGGCGCAGGTGAAGGGGTCGCCTTTGTGCCAGAGTTGCTCGACGTGACGGTCGAATCCGTTGCGGTTGCCCAAGTTGGTGAGCGGGTCGATATAGGCGTTGCTCTCAAGCAGCCGGCGCTCTTGTTGCAGGATGGCATGCGTCTTTTGCAGCTGCTCACCAACGGCGCGTAGCCCAGCGGGCAGCGCGGCAACATCGAGTTCGGCGGTCGAGACGCCATTCGCAAGTCGCTGAAGATAGGCAATAATCGATTGCTCGCCCAGGCGATAGGACTCGTTCATGATGGATAACCTCCTTGGGCGGAACAACGGTTTGTATCATATCCCCAATTCGGTTTGAATTGGGGATATAAGTTAGCTAATGGAGGCAAATTCCCCCTTCGGTGATGGCGTTTTGCGCGCGAGCGAATCAGTTGTTATTGCCGCCATCGAGCAATGCCTCAAAATCCTTCGCCGGCATGGGGCGGTAGTAGAGGAAGCCCTGAGCGTAGCGGGCGCCCATTTGTCGTAGCATGTTTGCCTGCTCATTTGTCTCGACGCCTTCAACCACGACGGGCAGATGGAGCGACTGCGCCATCTCGAGCATCGATGACACGATCTGCGCGCTGCGGCCTTGATCGCGGTCGGTGGGCACAAAGGTGCGGTCGAGCTTGATGACGTCGACGTTGACGTTCTTGAGCATCGCGAGCGTGGACTGGCCGGTGCCAAAATCGTCCATGTAGGTCGAGAAGCCACGGGTGTGCAGATCCGCGGTCAGCTTATCCACGGCCTCGGACTCTCCGGTATAGGCGGTCTCGGTGATCTCGATGTGCATGAGTTCGGGCGGCAGGTTGTACTGGGCGGCGAGCGACCCCATATGCTCGGCGACATCGCAGGCAAGAATGTCTACGCGCGACACATTGAGGGAAATCGGAACCACGCGAAGTCCTCGATTGAGGCGCTCGCGGAGCCACATGGCGACGCCCTGCCAAACATATTTGTCGAGCGTCACTACAAAGCCGCTTTCCTCGAGTGCGGGGATAAACGTTGCGGGCGAAATGAGAGAGCCGTCCTTGTCAATCCAGCGGGTGAGTGCTTCGGCGCCAATAATCTCGCCGGTTTCCATATCGACCTGGGGCTGAAGATAGTACGTGATGCGACCATTTGACAGCGCGTACTGGAATTCGGTCAGCGTGCGGTTGAACACGATTTCGCGCTTGTACTCCTCGGGGCAAAAAATGGCAATGCGCTCCTTAAAGTCGTTTTTTGCGCGCCGATTGGTAAACATGGCCTTTGCCTGCGCATCGATGGTGATCTCCTCATTGGAATCGATGGGGTAAACGCCCATGGACGGCCAAAAACCTACGCCGCCATCATGCCTGGCTACTGCCTCGCGAACGCGGTTGTAGATTTGATGGACGGTGATGTGCTTAAAGGGGATGAGTACGCAAAAGTCATCTTGGCCCCAGTACCCTGCGACGCCCATGCCGGCATTCTCGATGTCCTTGAGGACCGTGCCCACATCGGCAAGCAGGCGGTCGCCTTCGGCCTGTCCATACCATTCGTTAAACAGGCGCATGTGGCCCATGTCGACCGTGGCGATGCACCAGGCGCCGTCGCGCCTTGCCTTGATGAAGGCATTGGCACGGCGCATAAACTCGCTGGGTCGGTAGAGACCGGTGAGCATGTCGAGGTGCTCGGCGACGGCGCCTTTGCGTTCCATCTCGGGTATGGGCAGACTGTCGTTGGGAACAAGTCCGCCGGCCGTGCGAAGGCGACGATCGAGTTCGCCCAAAACAGTCGATGCTTGGGAGTCCAGGCGTTCGTAAAAGGTCGGGACGACAAGACAGACGGGAGCAATGGTGTCGCCTGCGATTTGCACAGGAGCGAAAACGGCTTCTTTAAGGTGGCGGGTCAGTTGCTCGAATGCCTCGTGGTCCAGGTCGTTGCTGAGCACGACGAACTGGACGCTACGTGAACGGTAGACCCTGCTCCTGCCGCGGGTGATCGACAGCATGCGGCCCGCGTATTCGGCGAGCATGTTGTCGACAGCCTCGGCCCCGTAAAGCTCGTTGAGCTTTGTCGTGCCACGAACGCGCACCGCTATAAGGCCCGTCTCGCAACGGTCGCAACGACAGGCGTCGATGGCATTGACCAACATGCGCTGGGTGCCGAGGCCTGTCGCGGCGTCGACGGTTTCGGCAAGTGAGTGGTTGACGAGCTCGCCGACATAGAGCGAGGGGACATTTTCGTCGCCGTCGATGCGAAACCCGCGAGCACGGCAGAGGACGTAGTCGCCGACGGCATTGCGCACACGATACTGCATGACGCGACGGTGCTTGGTGCCGTTATAGACTTGGTCGATGTCGTTGATGTAGGCCTCAAGGTCATCGGGATGCACGCGCGTTTTCCAGTAATCGCGACAGTTGTCTATGTGCTCCGAGGGAAGGCCAAGATCGCGCAAGGCGCCTTGTGACCAAAGGGTGCGATGTTTGTCCAAGTTCTCGATAAAGAAATAGCGGCCTTCGTTGAGCATCGAAAAGGCGTCGAAAATGCGATCGCTTATTTCGAAGTCGTCGGCGTGGACTTGCGTGATATTGCGTCGATCAAGGTGCATGGCATGACGTAGCTTGTAGTCGTACATGCGATGGTCGGCATCGAGCGTCATGCGATTGGGGGCTTCGCCCAGGGCGGGGTCGGCATACGACACTCCATAGCTAAACGAGCGGGGCATCTCGGAATCGTTGTTTTTGAGCAGGACCGTTCGGCAGCGTTCCAGACGTTCGGCGAGGTCGTCCTCGGTTGCAATCGTAGATAGGATGGCAAACTCGTCGCCGCCTATGCGAAACGCCGCCTCGTCCACTTTCATATACAGCTTGAGATAGAGACTTACCTGCAAGATGTAGCGGTTGCCCTCGTCATGCCCAAAGACGTCGTTGCAGTGCTTGAGGTTGTCGATATCGACGTACGCCATGGTAACGGGGGTGTCCTGCTCCCAGAGCTCCTCGAGGGAGCGGGCAAAGCCGCCACGGTTGCCAAGCCCGGTAAGCTGGTCGGTAAAGGCGGTCCTGATCAGATCCTCCTGACGCTTGAGAAGGTCGCGGACGGTCTTTTCGAGCGTTTCGGTGTAATTGCTGACAGTATCCATGTCGTAAGCGGCTTTCTGAGGTCGGGCGAATTGCGTCGGGCGAGCTCGTTGTGCACACGCGTTGTTGTTCGGCGCTTTGCGTGTATCCAGGCCCCCGCCTTGCTGCGTTGTTGGGTTAATTTACCGGCTAATGTTCGCTGTTGATAACTGCTGAGTAGTATAAACAACAGTGCAGAATTATATATGGGTGTACATGCTGCGGGCGGCTATTATTCGCCAAACCGCAACGCCTGGGTGCGCATGAAAAATGCGACTGGGGCGGTATATGTTGACGGGTATACTTGTCCCGGTTTTAAACGCAGGAACGGAGATGGTCGCATGACACAGCCAAATATGACGCGCACGGTGGGGCTTGCACTCGAGGGAGGCGGCTACCGCGGTATGTATACGGCGGGCGTGCTCGACGTTTGGATGGAGCACGGTTTGACCTGCGACCATATGGTGGGTGTCTCGGCGGGCGCGGCGTTTGGCTACAACTTTAAATCGCGCCAGATCGGCCGCGCCATTCGCTATAACAAGGCCTATTGTGCCGATAAGCGCTATGCGGGTGTAGCGAGCTGGCTGCGGACCGGCGATATGTTCAATGCCGATTTTGCCTATCACGAGGTGCCCATCGAGCGCGATCCCATCGACTTGGAGGCGTATCGCGCCTGTCCCATGCGGTTTACGTGCGTGTGCACCGATATCGAGACGGGCAAGGCCGTCTACCACGACCTGCCCTATGGCGACGAGCGCGATATCGAGTGGATCCGGGCATCGTCGGCGATTCCTGTGGCGACGCGTCCCGTTGCTATTGACGGGCATAAGTATCTGGATGGTGGCGTGGCTGATTCTATTCCCAGTGCATGGCTGTTTGCGCAGGGGTATGACCGCAATATCGTGGTACTCACGCAGCCGGCGGGCTTTGTGAAGCAGCCCAACAGCGTGATGCCCATGCTGCGTCGCGTGTTCCGTCACTACCCGGAGTTTGTCGCAGCGCTTGAGCATCGGCATGAGGTTTACAATGCCACGCTCGATGACCTGGCACGTCGCGAGGCTGCCGGCGAAATCTTTGTGGTGCGTCCGAGCGAATCGGTGAAAGTGCCGTCGCTGTGCCGCGAGCCCGATGAGCTCGAGCGCATCTATCAGATCGGCCGCCGCGATGCGGAGGCGACTTTGCCGGCGTTGGAAGCGTATCTGGCGGGGTAAGGGTCGCATGCGGAAAGCGCATCCCGGAATGGAGGTCCAAACTGGGATGCGCTTTCCGTTGCTGAAGATATGAGGCTGCGAATCAGCTGCTTGGCCTAGGCTTATGCCTGCTGCCAGGTGTCGACAAGCTCCTTGGCGGCAGCGTGGGGGTCGTCGGCACTGCAGACGGCGCTCACCACAAAGAAGCCGTCGACGCCGGTGGCCTTGAGCTGCGGCAGGTCGGCCGTCTTGACGCCGCCGCCCACCACGATGGGCACGGGGCTTGCCGCGTGGAGTGCGGCTAGGTCCTCAAAGCTCTTGGTGATGATGGAGCCGTCGGCCGCGCGTCCGCAGTCGCGCTTGGTCTCGGTCTCGTGGAGCGGGCCGATACCCAGGTAGTCGACCAGGCTCATGTCGGCGGTTTTGACGTACTCGAGCATCTCCTCGCAGCGGGCCGAAAGGCCCACGATGGCATCGGGGCCCAAAAGTTTGCGGCAGACTTCGACGGGAATATCGCTCTGGCCCACGTGCACGCCGTCGACGGCAATGCCCTGCTCGCGCGCGGCGAGCACGCAGTCAAGGCGGTCGTCGATTAACAGGGCGACCTGACCGGTCTTGCCAGCCTGCGCGATTGCCCGCGCGGCGTCGCCGGTCAGCGCAATGATCTCGCGGGCGCTTGCCACCTTGGAGCGCACCTGGATGCAGGTAAAGCCTGCGTCGAGTGCCTGGGCCACCACATCGCCCACGGGACGTCCGAGCGTGTTTTCGGGGCCGAGTACCAGATAGGCCGAGATATCAAGGTTGTCGCGGATGCTCATCGTGCTTCCTCCTGCTTTTTGATCTGTGCTTCCATGCGCTCGAGCTTGCCGGTCATGGTGTCGGTAAATCCGGGTCGAATATCGGCTTTAAGCACGACTTCGGTGCGGATGCCCTTGCTCGCCAACACAAAGGTTGCGTCGCGCACGACCTGCATGACCTCGTCCCAGTCGCCCTCGATCTCGGTGAACATCGAGGTGGTGCGGTTGGGAAGGCCACTCTCGCGAATGACACGCACGACCTCGGCGACCTCGGCGGACAGCTCATCGCCGGTGCCGCATGGGGCGATGGCCACAGCGACGAGCGTATTCATGCTGGCATTGGTTGCAGGCTCGGACATGGCTTATGCCTCCTCGAGTTCGAGTCGGTTATCGGCGATGTCTTGGGCGGTCGCGCGGTATAGCTCGTCGATAAAGGCGACCTTAAAGCTTGCCGGGGCATCGGCGACAGCGGCGGCACGCGTGCCGGCAACGTTGTAGACGGCGGTGCCGCAGATGGCTGCCGTAAACGGGTCGGTGGCACAGGCGTACACGGCCAGCACGCCTCCCTGCGAGCAACCGCAGCCGGTAATCTTGGACATGAGCGGGCTGCCGCCGTGGGACTTGGCCACGGTTGTGCCGTCGGTAATCAGATCGACTTCGCCCGAGACCACTACGGCGCCGTCGGTGTAGCGGGCGAGCGCCACGGCAGCATCGCGGGCGGCGTCGACCGTGTCGGTGGTATCGACGCCGCGTACGCGGCTCAGATCGGCCGCCTCGCCCTCAAGACCCCACAGGCCGGCGAGCGCAATGATCTCGGAGGCATTGCCGCGCACGATGGCGGGCTTGTACTGCTTGAGCTCGTTTACCAGCTGGGTGCGCAGGCTACCGATGCCCAGGCCCACCGGATCGAGCACCCAGGGCTTGCCGGCGTCGTGTGCCGCCTTGGCCGCTCGGGGAATCGTCTGCTCGTAGATGGGGAAGAGCGTGCCCATGTTGAGATAGATGGCGCCGCCGCCGGCAACGAGCGCCTCGCCTTCGTCGGGCAGATAGACCATGGCGGCCGATCCGCCCACGGCGAGCTGTGCGTTGGCGACAAAGTCGATCGTCACCGTGTTGGTGATGGAGCCGGCCATCGGATTGGTGGCGCGAATCTCCTCCACGGCCTTGACCATATGCTGCTTAAGCTGTTCCGAATCAATCACTGCACATGCCTCCTTGGCATAGAAAAGGGGCGCTGTGCATAGACAGCGCCCCTGTAAAGGCGGCATGCTCCCTACGCCAGCATTAACTGACAGGTTCAAAGGATTGGGCCCCATGCCCTCTCAGCCTTGTGGTTTGCACCGCCGGCACTCCCGCATCGAATCTGTTGTTCCCTATACTAGCGCACCTGCCAAAAAGGGACAGGTTTATTTTGGCAGGTAACAACTGGGACTTTGCGTTTTCCCAGATGAAACCTGCCGAAATAAACCTGTCCCTTTTTGGCAGGTCGGTACAATAGATGGGATTAAGAATGACCGAGGGGGCCTTATGATTAAACTTGTGCTGACCGATATGGACGATACGCTGATTCCGGCTGGGCATGACGGCGCCAGCGACTACGCCATCGAGGGCATTCATGCCATGCAGGCGGCGGGTCTGCACTTTGGACCGGTTTCGGGCCGCCAGCCGTCCGCGATGGGCTGGATGTTCCGCAATTGCGCCGAGTGCTTCTCGACCGGCGCGTTCTGCAACGGCCAGGTAATGTTTGTCGACGGTCAGGCGGTCGCTTCGCGCGCGACCGACAATGCCGCCCTTATGCGCTTGGCTGACTATTTGGAACAGGAGACCGATGATACGTACCTGAAGGTCTACAGCCTGGGTGATGACTTTTGGGGTAACGATGCCTATTGCGTGACGAGCGACCCCGAGCGCGTGCGCCGCGCCATGGAGTCGGGCGGTAATACGTGGCTCAAAGGCGAAGAGGCCCCGTGCCGTCCTGTTGTCGATGATGCCCCGGTGTTTAAGGCGAATATTTGGAGTGCCCGCTCGCGCGAAGAGCTCGTGGAGCTACGCGAGCGCGTTGCCGCCGAGGTGCCGGAACTCTCGCTTGTGTTTCCCAACAACCGAGTGCGCCTGTTTGACATCCTTCCAGCAGGTTGGGACAAGGGTTGCGCTGCGCTGGAGCTGGCGCGCGCTTTGGGCCTGACGCCCGACGAGGTGGCCGTATTTGGCGATTCCGATAACGATCTGCCCATGATCGATGCCGTTCCCAACTCCGTTGCAGTCGCCAATGCCAACGAGGCTGTCACGGCTGCCGCGCGCTGGCATATCGGCGCTGCGGCAGACGATGCGGTCGCCGGGGCTCTGCATCAGATTGCCTTCTGCGCCGCGACGGGGGAAATGCCGCCGTTTATGCGTCAGATGGACACGGCGGGTCTTGGCATCACGAACGTCTAGGGAGAAAGCTATGAAGCTTCAGCAGCTCAGGTATGTCGTCAAAGTTGCCGAATGCGGCAGCATCACCGAGGCCTCGCGCCGGCTCTTTGTGTCGCAGCCTTCGATTACCGCATCGATTCGCGATCTCGAAAACGAGATGGGCGTGCACATCTTTGAGCGCACCAACAAGGGCGTCATTGTGTCCGAGGAAGGCGAGACCTTCTTGGGCTACGCGCGACAGGTGCTTGACCAGGCCGATCTGCTCGAAGGTAAGTACAAGGGAGAGTCCGAGCAGGTGCCGCACTTTAGTGTGAGCTGCCAGCATTATTCCTTTGCCGTCAACGCGTTTGTCGATGTGATCCGTGAGTTCGATGCCGCGCGCTACGACTTTACCCTGCGCGAGGAGCAGACTCACGAGATTATCGAGGACGTCGCGCATATGAAAAGCGAACTCGGCATCTTGTACTTGTCCGAGCACAATCGCGAGGTCATCGAGCGCATGCTGGCGGCCAACGAGCTCGTGTTCGAAGGGCTCTTCTGCGCCACGCCGCACGTTTTTGTGTGCGCCGACCATCCGCTGGCGGGCCGCTCCAGCGTGACGCTCGAGGACTTGGAAGACTACCCGTTTTTGTCCTATGAGCAGGGCAGCTATAACTCGTTCTACTATTCTGAGGAGCTGACCTCGACCTTTGAGCGCCGCAAGAATATCCGCGTGCGTGACCGTGCGACGTTGTTCAACCTGGTCATGGGCCTCAACGGCTACACGGTATGCTCAGGCGTGATCAGTCACGAGCTCAACGGGCCCGGCATCATCTCGATTCCGCTCGATGTAGACGAGTACATGGAGATCGGCATCATCACGCGTAAGAACACGACGCTTACGCGCTACGGCCAAGCCTATATCGACGTGATTCGTCAGCACATATAGACTGCTGCATTCTGCACGGGCCAAATCTCTTTATGGCAGTCCAAACTGATATAGGAAGCATCTATATCAAACTGTTATAAACGTATATTTTGCGATGGCCATATGAGCGCTCATACTCTGTTCCAGTGAAGCAACCAATGCAAAGGGAGATATCTATGAGTGCTTTAACCACGCTGAATGCGCCGTTTCGCGCCGATATCGTCGGCAGCTTTCTTCGTCCACAGGCCGTAAAGGACGCCCGTGCCGCCTATGCTGCGGGCACACTCGACACCGCCGGCCTTAAGGCCGTCGAGGATGAGGCCATTCGCGACCTGGTGGACAAGCAAAAGTCCGCTGGCCTGCAGGTGATTACCGATGGCGAGTTTCGCCGCAGTTACTGGCACCTCGACTTTATGTGGGGGCTCAACGGCATTGAACGCCGTACCTCGCGTACGGGCTATATGTTCCACGACGAGGAGACCACAGCCGACACCGCCGTGGTAACCGGCCCCATTAGCGGCGAGAACCATCCGTTCGTCGAGCACTTTAAATTTGTCAAGGTGCTCGAGGGGGAGGGCCAGGTCGCGCGGCAAACCATTCCGGCGCCGATCCAGACGTTCTCCGAAGTCACGCTCGACCGCTGCGACGGCCAGCAGGAGAGCCTGCGCGCTGTCTATAAGACCGATGAGGAACTTGCCGACGCCATCGCAGCCGCTTATCGCACGGTGATCGCCGACCTGTACGCAGCAGGCTGCCGCAACATCCAGTTTGATGACTGCACCTGGGGCATCTACTGCGACACCGATTTTGTCGCCAAAACCGGCATGAGCCCGGTCGACCTGCAAAAGGTAAGCGAGCTGGGCGTGGCGCTCAACAATGCCGCCATCGCGGACAAGCCCGACGATCTGGTCATCAACACGCATGTGTGCCGCGGCAACTACCACTCCACCTATGCCTTCGAGGGCGGCTATGACCCCATCGCGCCGTGCCTGTTCGCAAACGAGGATGTCGATGCATTTTACCTGGAGTTCGATACGCCGCGCGCCGGCGGTTTTGAGCCGCTCAAGTACGTTGCCCCGGGCAAGAAGGTCGTGCTGGGCTTGGTAACCACCAAGGCGGCAGAGCTCGAGAACGAGGATGTTATCGTCGAGCGCATCCGTGAAGCCGCAAAGTACGTGCCGCTCGAGAACCTGTATCTGTCGCCTCAGTGCGGCTTTGCCAGCTGCGAGATTGGCAACAAGCTGACCGAGGATGAGCAATGGGCAAAGATCGCGCTGGTCAAGCGCATTGCCGAGCGCGTTTGGAAATAGCGCTAGTGTTTGCAGGTGGCGGCGCGTGCGAGGCATAGTGTATCGCGTACAATGGTTCGGATCGTATCGTTCGGGCAGGTTATCCGATATGCCTGATCGCCCTTCCATTCGAAAGGACATCCATGTCCCAGTCCTCGACGCCCGCCGTCAGCGATGCCATCTACGACGCATCGTCGCTCGGCCGCCCGCGCATGTTTCTGCTCGGCCTACAGCACCTGTTTGCCATGTTTGGCGCCACCGTGCTGGTGCCCGTGCTCACCGGCCTCTCGGTATCGGCAACGCTTTTGTTTGCCGGCTTGGGCACGCTGCTGTTCCACTTCCTGTCGCGCGGTAAGGTGCCGGCATTTTTGGGCTCATCGTTTGCCTTTATTGCCGGTTATGCCGCAATCGCGCCCAACGGCGAGACCGAGCTTTTGCCCTACGCCTGCCTGGGCGTAGCTTGTGCCGGTCTGCTCTATCCGGTGCTGGCGGCGTTCTTCCGCGCGTTTGGCGCCAAGCGTGTCATGCGTTTCTTTCCGCCGGTGGTGACTGGCCCCATCGTCATTTCCATCGGCTTGATCCTGGCAAGTTCCGCTATTGCTAACTGCCAGACCAACTGGCTTGTGGCTGTCATTGGCGTTGCCGTTATCGTCATCTGCAACATCTGGGGCCGTGGCATGGTCAAGATCGTGCCGATTTTGCTGGGCGTTGTGGTGAGCTATGCCGTTGCGGCTGCGCTCGGCGAGGTTGATTTCTCGGGCGTTGCCGCCGCTCCGTGGGTCGGTCTGCCCATCGTGTGGGACAACACCGTGTTTGCACTCTTTGGGCCGCAGTTCGATAGCGGTCTTGCCACGACGGCCATCATCACCATCATGCCGCTGGCCTTCGCGACCATGATCGAGCATATCGGCGATATCTCTGCTATCGGTTCGACTTGCGAGTGCAACTACATTGCCGATCCCGGTCTGCATCGCACGCTGCTCGGCGACGGCCTTGCCACGATTCTGGCTTCGCTCTTTGGCGCTCCGGCCAACACTACGTATGGTGAGAACACCGGCGTGCTCGCCCTGACGCGCGTGTTCGACCCGCGCGTAATTCGAATTGCCGCGTGTTGCGCCATCGTGCTTTCGTTCTGCCCCAAGTTCGCGGCTGTCATTGCGGCCATGCCGGCGTGTGTGATCGGCGGTGTGTCGCTCGTGCTCTACGGCATGATCAGCGCTGTGGGCGTCCGCAACCTCATCGAGAACCAGGTCGATTTCCAGAACAACCGCAACGTGCTGGTTGCCGCGCTGGTGCTCGTGCTTTCGCTCGGCATCGCGTACAGCACCGCCGGCGCCATCGTGTTGGAGCTCGGCGGCGTGACGATTTCGCTGTCCGGCATTGCCGTGGGCTCACTGGTGGGCATTGTGCTCAACGCCATCCTGCCGGGTAACGACTTTGAGTTTGATGTCTCCGAGCTTGAGGAGGCTGCTGAGTAGCAGCTGCGTTCAGCTAAAACAAGATATGGTGCCCATGCGTATATGCGTGTGGGCACCATTTTTAATGTGTCAGTATCCAGTGGATGCCGCGGGCCATGCGTAAGTCGGTTTGGGCAAAGTGATTGCCGGGGTTGAGCTCCAGCGTTGTTGGAATGCCGCGCTCGACGAGCAACGCTTCCATCGCGCGTGTGTCGTCGAGTACATGCCGCATCATGCGGTTGGGCGTCTTGGTTTCCTTTTTGCCGAGTGACAGGTAGACGGCTTGCGGGCTGCCGGCAAAAGGGGCCGTGCTGGCACGGTCGACAAAGTCGGGAAACCATAGCGACCCCGATGCGCTCGCGGCGCGGTCAAAGGCGTCGGTTTGCCAGAGGGACCAGAGTGCGAAGAGGGCCGCGAGCGAGTAACCGGCAATGCCGCGCCGGGTGGGCGGCTGAGGAAGCGACGACTCGACCTGGGGGATTATCTGATTCAGCAGCTCATCAAGAAAATCGGCAGCTTGGCCGCCGAAAGGCTCGGCATCGCGTACGGTCCCGTCGCATGCCCAGGGGCTCAGCTCGCGATTCCAATCGAGCCCGCCAATGGTGACGAGGGCGAATGGCGGACAGTCGAGCTCTCGGCAACACTTATAAACCTCGCTGCCGTCGCCCACGACCACAGGAAGGTAGATGACAGGCGCGCTTTCCGTATGATTCGAATAAACGGTTATCTGCTTTTGATGCGCTTCCATGACGGGCTTCTCTCAGTGTTGTGATATCGGCAGCCCCAATTGTCGCACGCCAGCGTATGCCGGTTGGGCTAGACCAAAGACAATCTCGTGCATCCCCTGCGGACGCATATGGAAAACGCCACCGCCGGAGGGGAGCTCGGCGGTGGCGTTGTTAAACGGTGCTGGGGCTCGGGGCCTTCGCGGGAGCTGCCATGTGCGCAGAGGCGTCTAAGAACGCTTACGGCTCGCCATGGTGCCTGCGGCGATAGCGGCTGTTCCCGCAAGGACGGTTGCCACGATGGCCGCACCCGAGGTGTCGCCGGTTGCCGCGAGCACGCCGGTAGTCTTGGCTTTCGTGGTTGAAGCCGCAACGGCCTTGGTCGGCTTTGAGCCCTCAGGCTTGGGGTTCTGCTTGGACTTCGCGGGCTTGCTTTCTGCGGGCTTGGTCTCGTCGGGCTTGGGGTCTTCCGGCTTGGCTACCTCGGGAGGTGCGATGGTCGTACTTTTGGCGACTGCTTTGATATAGAGGGAGTCGACCGTGGCGTCGCCCGTGCCGATGGCTTGGCCTGCCTCGTAGATGCCGTCACGGAGCTTGCGATAGTCAATGACCTTGCCGCCTTCGGGCGTCTGGATGGCGGCGTTCTCAATCTTGATGGTGCCGATTGTCTTGCCGTCAGCGCTCATGGCACGGGCAAAGATTGCCGCTGTATCTCCTTCGGCCGTTACCTTGCTGCGGATGATCGAGATGGCTGCGGGTGTGACGCCCTCGCTGGTCTGGGCGATGATGCCGATGTTCTCGCCTTGGGGTTCGCGCCTCGTCTCGCCATCTTGGTTTTCGCTGTAGGGGATGGGGCCGTCGCCGTTCTCGACATAGCGGGCTATGGCCTTGACAACGGAGTCGCTGATGTAGATGTGGCCGCCCTTCTCGTTGGGTCGATCGTTTCTGGTGGAGAATGCAGCCGAAACCTCGCCTTCCGCAAACGCGTCCACGGTGGAGCCGTTCTTGACGACGATGTCGTCCTGGTAGGTGAAGAGGGCGTTGGCGCCACCGTATCTGCCTTTACTTGCACGGACCGTCACGTTTGCATGATCGAGGGTGATGCCCTTGTGGGCATAGACGCCATATTCAACACCGTTTACGTTGAGGGAGGCGTTTGTGGCTGCGAGGCTGCCCTTGGCCTCGACGGCAGCGTCTTTCTCGGAGCTTGCCTTGACCTGGCTGCCGTCCGAGATGTTGATATTGCCGCCGCTCCAAAGGGCCTCACCATCGGCTGAGCTTGCCTCGACCGTCCCGCCACCCTTGATGGTGAGGTTCTTGTCGGCTCCAATACCCTTGTCCTTGGTAGCCCTGGCGGTGACGGCTCCGCTGTCGTCAATCGTGATATTGCCGTTTGCCCTGATGCCATCCGATGCACCCGTGGCGTTGACGTTGCCCGAACCTTTGATAGCGAGATCACCTCCGGCATTGATGGCATCAAACCCAGTGCTCGTGGCGTTGACGGATCCGGCTCCGTCGATGTTGATATTACCCGTGGAGAGGATAGCGTCCTCAGTAGATGTCACGCTGAGCGTGCCGCCCTCGTCGCCTTGGATATTGAGCTCGGCATTCTCGTTAGTGCCATGAGAAACGTTGATGCTTTCGATCCATTCGGCAGTGACGATGTTGGTTCCCGAGTAATTCACGTTGAGCTTGCCTGCGGCCTGGATCTCGCTGCCGTTATAGTTGTTGAGCTTCAAGTCGTCGGCGCCGTCCCACGACCAGGTACCGGCCTCGTCGCTCGCCGCGGTGTTGTACTTGTTGCCGCCGACCTTGACCCATTCCGCTGCGAGCGAGACGCTCGGCGTGAGCAGCGAGCTCACCGTGAGCGCGCACACGGCGCCCGCGACGATGCGGCGCGTCACGCGGCGCCAGCTGCCGTGCGCGAGTCCTATGCGACGGCGAACGTCGGGTTCGGCAACATGGGTTCCGGCGGTAGTGTCATTGCGTTTGGGGGTCGTGAACAAGGCTGCCATGGTTGCTCCCGTTCTCATAGGGCCTATACGACTAGATTCAGCGTATCTGCTGGATGTTGCCGGCGGTAGTGCCGTTTGGAGGGCAAAATGGCCAAAATGGGGGAGAAATAGGCCGCACGCCGGCGCAGGGACCGGCGCTAAAAGAAAAGCGCGGGGCCGCATGGCGACTCCGCGCTTTATTGTTCAGCTTTTGCAGCCTTGCCCTTACGCTACGAAGAAGTAGACGAGGAAGGCAAGGGCCGCGATCCACTCGTCCCGTGCGAAAAAGTGTTTACGAGCGCTTGCGGCTCACCACGGCGCCCGCGGCGATGGCGGCTGTTCCTGCAAGGGCGGCTGCCACGATGGCTGCGTTCGAGGCGTCGCCGGTTGCCGCGAGCTTGCCGGTGGTCTTGGCTCCCGTGGCTGCAACTGCAACGGTCTTGGTCGTCTTCGTGCCCTCGGACTTGGAACCCTCGGGCTTGGTCTCGCCGGGCTTCTCCTCGGGTTTGATCTCCTCGGGAAGCATGATGACCGTGCTCTTGGCGACAGCTTCATCGTAGGGGGAGTCGACCGTGGCGTCGCCCGTGCCGATGGTCTGCCCCGCCTCGTAGACGATGCCGTCGCTGAGCTCTTCCTTGTTGCGATAGTCAATGACTTTGCCGCCTGCAGGCACCTGGATGATGGCGTCCTTGATTTCGATGGTGCCGATCGCCTTGCCGTCCGCGCTCATGGCAAGGGCGAAGATTGCCGCCGTGTCTCCCTCGGCCGTGACCCTGCTGCGGGCGATCGAGATGGTCGCGGGCGTGATGCCCTCGCTGGTCTGCGCGAAGATGCCGATGTTCAGGCCCTCGGACTCAGGGATGATTTCGTCGTTTTGGTCTCCGCTGTAGTGGTCGGGGCCGTCGCCGCCGGTCTCGGCATAGCGGGCTATGGCCTTGACAACGGAGTCGCTGATGTAGATATGGCCACCCGCTTCGCCGGAGTAGAAATTACTGGTGGAGATTGCAACCGAGAACCTGCCTTCTGCGAGCGCATCCACAGTCGAGCCGTTCTTGATGACGATGTCGTCCTCATCGGTGAAGAGTGCGCTGACTTCCCCGCCATCTGAGCTTGCGCGGACCGTCACGGTCGCGCCATCGAGCGTGATGCCCTTGTAGACATAGATGCCATACCCAACGCCACTTGCGTTGAGGGAAGCGTTCGTGACCGTGAGGCTGTTTTTACCGTCGATGGCGGCGTCTTCCTCGGAGCTTGCCTTGACCTGGCTGCCACCCGAGATCTCGATGTTGCCGTCGGCCCAAATCGCATTGTCTTTGATAGAGCTTGCCTCTACCTTGCCGCCGCCCTTTATGATGAGGTTCTCGTTAGCATCGATACCCTGATCCTCGGTGGCCTTGGCGGTGACGGTTCCGCTGCTGTCGATCGTGATGTTGCCGTCGGCCCTGATGCCATCCGAATCGCCCGTGGCGTTAACGTTTCCCGAGCCCTTGATGGTGACATCGCCCCCGGCATCGATGGCATCGTGCTCGGTGCTCGTGGCGTTGACAGTGCCAGCGCCGTCGATGTTGATGTTGCCGACGGAAGTGATGGCGTCACGAGAAGATGTCACGTTGAGCGTGCTGGACGCGTCGCCCTGAATATTAAGCTCGGCGTTCTCGTTCGCGCCATCCTTAACCTTGATGCCGCGGCCGTCGTCGTTAGTGACGGTGTTGTTGCCCTCGTAGCTCACGTTGAGCTTGCCCGCTGCCTCGATCGCGCCGCCGTTATAGCCGTTGAGCTTCATGTCGTCGGCGCCGTCCCAGGCCCAGGTGCCGGCCTCGTCGCCCGCTGCAGTGCCGGCGTTGTACTGGGTGCCGCCAACGTCGATCCATTCGGCGGCAAGCGAGATGCTCGGCATGAGCAACGAGCTCACCGTAAACGCGCATACGGCGCCTACAACGATGCGGCGCGTCACGCGACGCCAGCTTCCGTGTGCGAGCAGCGTGCGACGGCGCACGTCGGGCTCGACAAAATGGGCTCCAGAGGTTTTGTCATTGCGCTTGGGGGTCGTGAACAAGGCGGCCATGGTTACTCCCATCCTCATAGGGCCTATGCGATTACGCCCAGCATATCTGCAGGATGTAGCCGGCGGTAGTGCCGTTTGGAGGGCAAAATGTCCAAAACTTGGGAAGCAATACATCGCGCGTCCGTGCGTTGCCTGGGCTTAAAAGAAAAGCGCGGAGCCGCTCGATGCGACTCCGCGCTTTGGTGTTTGATATTGCGAACCTTGCGCCTACGCTACAAAGAAGTAGACGAGGAAGGCGAGGGCTGCGATCCACATGAGCGGCTTGATCTTGGAGGCCTCGCCCTTAAAGAGCGCGACGATCACGTAGGCGATAAAGCCCAGGCCAATGCCGGCAGAGATGGAGTAGGTGAAGGGCACGCCGGCGACAATCATGAACGCCGGGAAACCCTGAGACACGTCGGACCAGTCGATCTCGGAGGCCTCGCTCATCATGAGGTAGCCGACGTAGACCAGAGCACCGCAGGTGGCGGCGCTGGAAACGATGGTGACGATGGGGGAGAAGAACGCGGCGAGAATGAACAGCACGCCGGTGGTGACGGAGGTGAGGCCCGTGCGGCCACCGTCGGCGGCGCCGGAAGTGGACTCGACGAAGGTGGTGATGGAGGAGACGCCCATGAAACCGCCCACAGCGGCGGCGGCGGAGTCGACGATCAGGATTTCCTTGATATTCTCGACGTTGCCGTCGTCGGTGAGGAACTCGCCCTGCTTGGCCACGGCCATCGCGGTGCCCATGGTGTCGAAGAAGTCACTCATGAGCAGCGAGAACGAGATGACGAGGAGCGCGGGGTCGGTAAGGACCTTGACGATGGCGGGCACGCCGCCGGCGTCGGCGATGGGGCCACCGATGCTCGAGAAGTCGAGCGGGGCGATGATACCGGTCGGAGCCTGGGTCACACCTAGGGGGATACCGGCGATAACGGCGACGATGATGCCGATGAGCAACGAGCCCGGCACGTTGCGGGAAGCCAGGGCAACCGTCACGACGATGGAGATGATGCCGACGATAAAGGTGGGGGAGGCGATGTCGCCCAGGCCGACGAGCGTACCGGCGCCAGCGGTGATGATGCCAGCGTCGCACAGGCCGATCATGGCGATAAACAGGCCAAGACCCACCGAGATGGCGTGACGCAGGACAACCGGGATGGCGTCCATGATGGCCTCGCGCAGGCCACAAAGCACGAGCAGCAAGATGACGACGCCCTCGAGGAAGATGACGCTCATGGCCACGTGCCAGTCACCGCCGCAGACGGTGGTGGTGATTCCGGCGATCATCGCGTTGACGCCTAAGCCCGACGCGCAGGCGAGCGGGCGGTTGGCGAAGATGCCCATGCAGATGGTCATGATGCCGGCGCCCAGGCAGGTGGCGCAGGCGAGCGCTCCCGCATCGATGCCAGCGCCCGAGAGCACCGCGGGGTTGACGGCGATGATGTAGGCCATCGCCAGGAATGTTGTCAGTCCAGCGCGGAGTTCGGTCCCGATTGTGGACTTGCGCTCACTGACGTGAAAAAGTTCGTCCATGCATACCCTTTCCTTGTTCGGCCCCGAGTTTAGGCCGATTGACACGAACTCAACTACTATAGCCCCTTTACGACGCTGTTGTTCCTCGCATGTTGATGTTCGGCGCTTTGTAACGGACGGGCGGTATTTTCCGTATGAAAATGTGTGGGTACCGTATACTTAAGCGGTTACAACGACCCCTATGGAGGAACGTATGATTAAAGAGCTTTGCCACGACGAGGCTATCCTGTCCCAGCGTTGCGAGGTTGCGACCGTCGAGGACGAGTCGGTTGCTCAGGATCTGATCGATACCATCAAGTCGCTCGACGATGCCGGCTGCCTTGCCGCTAACCAGATTGGCGTCACCAAGAAGGTTTGCGTCTACCTGGACGATGCCGGCGAGCCTCACGTGCTCTACAACCCCCGTCTGGTGTTTGGCCTGGGCGCCAGCAAGATGGAGGAGAGCTGCCTGACGCACGAGGAGATCACCAAGTCCACGCGCTATATCAAGTGCAAGGTCGCTTATGACGTGATCGTCGACGGCAAGATGCGCGAGCGCAAGCAGGACTTTGTGGGCTTCGAGGCACAGATGATCCAGCATATGATTGACCACTGTCTAGGAAAGTTGGTCTAAGGGGACCAAAGCATCGCACCTTGCCGCTCAATCGTCGCTCGCGTACCTTAAGTACGCTTCGCTCCTCTTTCGTGGCAATCTGCGGCACTTTGACCCCTTAGACGACCTGCGGGGTTAACTTGGTTGAGTTTATCCAGCTTGAATAGTCCGGGCGTGACATTGTTGTCATGTCCGGGCTTTTGTGTTTAGCGCCTTTTTGTTTGGAGACAATGAAATTAGCAAGAACGTAAAGCTAGGAGGCGCTATGTGCACGAGTATTCGATTTACCGATAATTCTGGCCACATGTATCTAGGCCGCAACCTCGACTGGAGCTTTGACTACGGCCAACAGGTTCGCGTGATGCCGCGCGGGTTTCAGATTCCGTATTCGTTTATCGACGACGCGACAGCGGCACACGCGGTGATCGGTATGTGCATCGATTACAAGAACTACCCTATGTTCTTCGATTGCGGCAACGATGCGGGCCTCGCCGTGGCGGGCCTCAATTTCCCGGGTTATGCCGAGTATGCCGAGGGGCCGGTTGATGGAAAGACCAATATCGCGGCCTATGAGTTTCCCCTGTGGGTGGCAGCGACGTTCTCGACGGTCGATGAGGTCGAGGCCGCGCTGCGCGACACGGTGATTGTTGCCAAATCTGCCGGAGAGGGGCTGGGCGTGTCGCTGCTCCATTGGATTATCGGCGACAGCCAGCGCAGCATCGTGGTCGAGATGATGGCTGACGGCCTGCATGTATACGACGACCCGGTCGACACCCTTGCCAACCAGCCGACCTTCCCGTGGCACATGGAAAACCTCCGCACCTATATCACCGCCACAAGCGATTTTCCGCAGACGGCGAAGTGGCGTGGCGCCGAGCTTAAGCCCTATGGAGCCGGTGCCGGCATGCGCGGTATTCCGGGTGACTGCTATTCGCCGAGCCGTTTTGTAAAGGCGGCGTACCTCAATGCCAATTACCCGCAAAAGGAGAGCGAGACCGAAAACGTCGTCCGCATGTTCCGCTCGCTCGAGGGCGTGGTGATGATCGAGGGGGCGTCCAGGATGGGCGATGGCAAGTTCGAGAAGACTATCTACACCGGATGCTTTAGCGCGCGCACGGGCAATTATTACTACGCGATGTATGGGGATCCGTCGATTCGCTACGTGAGCCTGATGGATGCCGAGGGCGCAAGCCCCGATAGACTCGTGGTTCCCGAGCCGCGTCGTTCGTAGCCGTTAGCTTTACTGCAATGCAAAGCGGCCCTGCGTCTCTCGTGAGGTGCAGGGCCGCTGTCGTTGATTTATGACGTCGCTAGAAGTTGGCGTCGTTGAGTTGTTCGCTCTCGAGGCCGTCGAGCAGTTGCTGTTCGGGCGTATCGGCGACGCTCTCGAGCAGCTCGGTGGGATCGACGTTCATATTCCTACCGGCTTCGTTGCCGTTGACCAAGTCGTCCGAGAAGATGTCGACTTCCATTTCCTCGGCTTCCTCGATTTGAACTTCAAGTGGCACCTGGGTGCGAACGAGTTTGACTGCCGGACGCATGCGGGCAAACAGCGGCACGTACTCGATGATGATGGCCGAGTTCTCGAGACCGTACCAACGTGCCGGGCTTCCGCAGGCGCGGCGGACGGCGTACTTGATGGCCATGACGCGATGGTCGTTGCGGTTGATGTCCGTTTCGGGGGCAAGCATCTTGCGCAGCATGCAAAAACGGAAGTCGCCCACGTTGCCGCGTGTCTCGTAGATGGAGTAGGTGTGATGCTGCGGCGGCAACTCACCCGATGCCATCAGGTCGCCAACGATCTGGCGCAGGTAGGCGTTGATGCGCTGATTGACCTTAAAGCCCAGGTCCAAGCGCACGCGGAACAGGAAGTCTGTGCCAAAGGTCTCAACGGAATACTCGTGCGTATAGGGCTCGTCGGTAACGTGTACGTTGATGAACCAATATGCCTTGGCGCGCTTGGGATGTTTGTCCAGGATGGAATAGAGCACGTCGCGGTCGAGTGTGAGCGGATCGGGGCTGTTGGTGAGGAACACCAGATTGTCGGCGAGTACGGGGTAGGTCTCGTCGTTGCGCAGGCGGTTGAGCTGGTCAATGTACTTGGAGACGGGCAGCAGAATCGTCTGCGTGCGCTCGATGGCGGTACCGCGACGCCACACATACATAAGGCCGAACAGCAGTGCGGCCAGGAAGATCATGACGTAGCCGCCGTCAAAGAACATGGTGAGGCACGAGGCGAAGAAGCATAGCTCAATGGCACCAAAGAGCAGGGCGAAGACGCAGGCACCCAGCTTGTGCTTGAGGATGCCGGCAATGTAGCTCGTCAAAAGCGTCGTGGTCATGAGCATGGTCACGGTAATCGCGAGGCCGTAGGCGCTCTCCATGCGCTCGGAGTTTTGGAACAGCAGCACGATGAAGATGCAGCCGACCCACATGATGTTGTTGACGAGCGGAATATAGAGCTGGCCCTTGGTGTCGCTGGGGTAGTGGATGCGCAGATGCGGCATAAGGTTGAGGCGCGTTGCCTCGGATACCAGCGAGAAAGAGCCGGTGATGAGCGCCTGCGAGGCGATGATGGCCGCTACGGCCGAAAGCACGATGGCAAAGGGGCGCAGGGGCTCGGGGAGCATCATATAGAACGGGTTGACGATATCCATCGCGAGCATCTGGGGGTTGGAGTTATTGGCGAGCAGCCAAGCGCCCTGACCCAGATAGTTGAGGATAAGGGCCGCCTTTACGAACGGCCAGGATGCGTAAATGTTAGCTTTGCCCACGTGACCCATGTCCGAATAGAGCGCCTCGGCGCCGGTCGTCGACAGAAAGACAAAGCCGAGCACCATGATGCCCGAGTGGTTGATGGGCGAGAACAGGAACATGATGCCGCGGATGGGGTTGAGCGCGCGCAAGATGGACAGGTTGCCGAGCATGTTGAACAGGCCGGCGCCTGCCAGGAACAGGAACCACAGTGTCATGAGCGGGCCGAACAGCTTGCCGATCGACGAGGTACCGGCGCGCTGCATGGCAAATAGGCCGCAGATAATGATGATGGTAATAATGATGACGTTGGCTTGCCCGTCACCCAATAGCGCGTGGCCCCACTCGATAGTGCGCAGGCCCTCAATGGCCGTGGTAACCGTGACGGCGGGGGTGAGGATGCCGTCGGCGAGCAGCGCCGCGCCGCCGATCATGGCGGGAAGAATCAGCCAAGGCGCCACTTTGCGCACCAAGCTAAACAGGGCGAAGATGCCGCCCTCGTTATGGTTGTCGGCCTTCATGGCGATTACAACGTACTTGACCGTGGTCACGAGTGTCATGGTCCAGATGACGAGCGAGAGCGCGCCCAAGATCATGTCCTCGCTGACGGTACCGATGCCGCCGTTGTTGGCGACGATTGATTTCATGGTGTACATGGGGCTCGTGCCGATGTCACCGTAGACGACGCCGAGCGTAACGAGCAGCATGCCAGCGGAGAGGGGAATGGCTCCATGCCCGCCTTGACTACGCTGGTCTTGGAGGCTTGCCTCCAGCTTGTTGTGTGCCACGTGGACTCCCTTGGACATCTGGCCTCTGCCACGAGCAGTAGACCTTTATGCCATCTTTATACATATAAGAGCAGTTTGGCACATCGGGGTGTTTTAGACAATAATCCCCATCTGGGGATTATTCATATACGCAGGTAGTATTTCAGAGCAGGGGCTTTTAGGCACGTGCCGCTTGGGCGATGCTTGCTTTGGCGTCTGCGCGTTTGCCGGCGAGTTCGCAAAAAATCGCGCCGCCGATGATAAGCGCGGCGCCCATCAGGCGGACCGGTGTTATGGTTTCGCCCAAAAGGACGGCCGAGAACACGACCGCCGAAAGCGGCTCGAGGTAGCCGACGACGGCGACGGTCTGGACGGGCAGTTTGGCGACGGCGCTAAAGTAGAGCAGGCAGCCGATGCCGGTGTTGACGACGCCGAGCATGACGACGGCGCGCCAATCAATACTGGCGGCGACGCCGGCGGACAGGAATGAGGGGGCGCCCTGCGTGAGGAGCGTAAGGACCAGCGCGGTCAAAAAGGCGGCGCTCACCTGGAGCGCGGAGTTCTCGAGGCCCTCGATGTGCTGCGCACCCTTGCTGGCGATGACCATCAATGCATAGCAGAAGGCCGAGGCGATGCCGCACACGATGCCTGCGATGGGCATATTGCCGCCGAGGCCTTGGGCCGCGATGAGGAAGGCGCCGCAGGCGACAGCTATGAAGCCGGCGATTTTGCCACCGGTCAATTTTTCGCCAAAGATGAGCGGGGAGAGCGCCATAACGATGATGGGGCCGCAGTAGTACAGCAGCGAGGATATGCCGACGCCGAGCGTCTGGTAGGCGCGGAACAGAAAAATCCAGCTGGCGCCCAGCGCGGCTCCCGAGAGGAGAAGGGCTGCGGCTTCGCGGGGGCGAGATGGCGCCTGCAACTTATGGCGTTGGGTGATGGCGAGGACGGTGACAAGCGAGAGTGCGCCCAAAAACGTGCGCAGGAGCACGATATCGGAGCTCGGCAGCGCGATGGCAGCGGCGATGATGCCGTTTGAGCCAAACAATAGCAATGCTGCTAGGTACGTAAACAGTCCGTTGTTCATGCGCTGACATCCCCTCTATATCCGAGCATGTTCACTATGGGTGAACTGGCTTTAGAAGAAAAGCGAATATAATGCATGGCAAACATGACAAAAACTCATGCAAAGGTGGAGGCGTGCCGTGGAGACCAATATCCTAAAGATGCAAGTGCTGCTCGAGACGGTGCGTGCCGGCAGCTTTACGCGTGCTGCAGAGCGGCTGAGCTATTCGCAGTCGGGCGTGAGCCGCATGGTGGGCGACCTTGAGGCAGACTGGGGTTTTAAGGTGCTTGATCGCAGCCGCGAGGGCGTGGTGCTTTCTGCCGACGGGCGGCAGGTCATGCCGGCGGTCGAGGCGTTATGCGAAGAGTTTGGCCGCCTGCAGCGACGCGTGGACGAGATGCGGGGGCTCATGCGTGGCAAGATCTGTATCGGTACGTTTTCGAGTGTGGCGACCCATGTACTGCCGCCGGTGATCGCGCGGTTTCGCGCCGATCACCCGGACGTCGATTATGAGTTGCTGATGGGCGATTACTCCGAGATTGAGCAATGGGTGGCGGAAGGCCGCTGCGACCTGGGCTTTATTCCGCGCGAGCCACGCGGCGCCGGCATGGCGTCGCGGCCGTTGGTACAAGACGAGCTGATGGCCGTGGTGCCAGCGGGCTCCTCGCTTGCCACCGCGGAGGTCGTTTCCCTTGCCGATTTGGCCAACGAGCAGTTTATTCTGCTGGAACGCGGTAGCGACGACGAGATTACGCCGCTGTTCCGTCGGGCGGGGCTGACGGTGCGCTCCAAGCTGTCGACCTGGGATGACTATGCGATTATGGCCATGGTCGAGGACGGCCTGGGCGTGAGCATTCTTCCCGCGCTCATCTTGCGCCGCTGCCAGTTCGATGTTGTCGTGCGCCCGCTCGAGGGACATCCTCATCGGCAGATCAACGCCATATACCGCACCGCCGACGTTTCGCTCGCGGCGGCTCGTTTCCTCGAATATCTCTAAACGCGTGCATGTCATTGTCCGCTTTGGGCAAATCTCGGAGTTCGGTTCGTTTTCTTATGAAATTGAACTTTCGAATGAGGTGCCGCGTTATACTGCTGCCTAAATTGAACCTTGGTTCAATTCGTGTTCTATAAATTGAACTTTGCCAGCAAGGAGGTTCCTGTGGCCCAAGAGACGTTTAGCGATCGCCTGCGACAGACTATGTCCGATCGCGACGTTCGCCAGTCGGACGTAATCCGCGCATCGGAGATGCTCGGTAAAAAACTCGGCAAGAGTCAGATGAGCCAATATGTGAGCGGCAAGACGATTCCGCGGCGCGATGTGGCAGAGCTGCTCGCCCGCATTTTGGAGGTCGATGTTTCCTGGCTGCTCGCCAGTGACGCCGATCAAGGCGAGACGTCCTCGTCCCATAACGTTGCCAAATCCGAACCTAGTCCCACGGCTCAAATTCCAAGGAGCACCACCATGCGTACTTTTTCTAAATCCACCAAGCTCGATAACGTCCTGTATGACGTGCGCGGTCCCGTCGTCGACGAGGCCGCCCGTATGGAGGACGAGGGCGAGCGCATCCTCAAGCTCAATATCGGCAACCCGGCGCCCTTCGGTTTCCGCACGCCCGATGAGGTCATCAAGGACATGCGCCAGCAGCTGCCCGACTGCGAAGGCTATTCCAACTCGCGTGGCCTGTTCTCCGCGCGCAAGGCGATCATGCAGTATTCGCAGATCAAGGGCCTGCCCAACGTTCAGATGGAGCATATCTACACGGGTAACGGCGTGTCCGAGCTCATTCAGCTTTCGATGAACGCGTTGCTCGACAATGGCGACGAGATTCTGATCCCCAGCCCCGACTATCCGCTCTGGACGGCGTGCGCAACCCTTGCTGGTGGTCATCCCGTACATTATCTGTGTGATGAGCAGGCGGATTGGTATCCCGACCTGGAGGATATGGAGTCCAAGATCACGAGCGCGACCAAAGCCCTCGTCATCATCAACCCCAACAACCCCACGGGTTCCGTCTATCCGCGCGAGGTGCTCGAGGGCATCGTCGAGATTGCACGCAGGCATCAGCTGATGATCTTTGCCGATGAGATCTACGACCGCCTGTGCATGGACGGCTACGAGCACGTCTCGATTGCCTCGCTCGCCCCCGACCTGCCCTGCGTTACCTTTAGCGGTCTGTCCAAGTCGCACATGATTGCGGGCTATCGTATTGGCTGGATGGTGCTTTCGGGCAACCAGCGCTGCATGAGCGACTTCATCATGGGCATCAACATGCTCTCTAACATGCGCCTGTGCTCCAACGTGCCGGCTCAGTCGATCGTTCAGACGGCACTCGGTGGCCATCAGTCGGTCAACGACTACATCCGTCCCGGCGGCCGTGTCTACGAGCAGCGCAACTTTGTGTATGAGGCGCTCAACAAGATTGACGGCATCTCGGTGGTTAAGCCGCGTGCAGCGTTCTACATCTTCCCCAAGATGGATGTGAAGAAGTTCAACATCACCGATGACGAGCAGTTTGCCCTCGACCTGCTGCACGAGAAGAAGATCCTGATCACGCGCGGCGGCGGCTTTAACTGGGCCGAGCCCGACCACTTCCGCATCGTGTACCTGCCGCGCATGGAAGTGCTCAAAGAGTCCCTCGAAGACCTCGCCGACTTCTTCGATCATTACCGCCAAAGCTAATTAGTTCCGCCGTTCTACCGAACGGCGGACCGCTTGACGCTGCGCGAGCCGCATTCACGCCAATCTGACGTTCAATTTCGAGGGCGCGACCAGAAGGTCAGCGCCCTCTCATTTCACGTCACCTTGGCGCAAATGCGGCTCGCTCGCTGTCGTGTGCTCAACCTGCGTCGTTACCACGATCCGCATTTAACGGAGCAAAGCTGGTTATTATTCTTGGCTGTCTAAATAACAATCCCGGAGCAGTGGTCGATTTCGTGCTGGATGATCTCGGCGGTGTAGCCCGAGAAGTTTTTGATGCGGTGGACAAAGTTCTCGTCCAAATACTCTACCTTGATGCGGCGATAGCGGGTACAGGGACGCTCACCGGCCAGCGAGAGGCATCCTTCGCTCGTCTGATAGGAATTGACCTGCTCAAGAATTTGAGGGTTGTACATCAGCAGCGCCCTGTTGCCGTCCTTTACGCAGATGATGCGTTTGCGCACGCCAATCATGTTGGCGGCAAGGCCCACGCACTCGTGCTCATGCTGGTGTAGTGTATCCAGGAGGTCCTGCCCGGTCGCGGCGTCATCGGGGCCCGCGTCTTCGGAAGGCAGGCGCAAAAAGAACTCGGATTTCATGATGGGCTTAATCATGGCGGGCTCCTTAAGGTGGACACGTTTGGTTCAGGCCATGATACCGCGACATGTCGCATTAATGTGTGCACATAGATTCTGCAGCTAGATTGGATGGCGGCACCATAAACTAATGGACGTTTTGCCGAGAGGCATGAATGTTTAAAGCGCAAAGAGTGCGCGACGGGCCCCGCGAATGGGGCGATGATGCCCGAGAGGGCCAAGAAGGAGTCTCATGTCTGAGAACGAAGAGATCATGAACGAGACCGAGAACGAGACCATGGCTGCCGAGGTTGAGGCAGTCGAGACCGTGGAGACCGAAGCTGCCGAGGTTGAGGCTGCTGACGAGGTTTCCGCCGAGGAGGAGGCCGAGGTTGTCGAGGCCGCCGCTGATTACGATGACGAAGAGCTGATGGACAAGATGCAGAAGGCCGCCCGCCTGCTGCGTAGCCGTCGCTTTGCTATTTCCAAGGAGGAGGAGGCCAAGGCCGAGCGCATGGCGAACATCGAGCGCGCCATCAAGCTTCTTGACCTCAAGCCCAAGATGGAGCAGAAGGAGATGTCCGACCTGCTGGGCATGCGCCTCCGTGAGCTCGACGGCCTGATGGCCGAGGCCGAGGCTGCCGATCTGGTCGGCCGCATTGACGACGCCGAGGGTGATATGCGCAAGATCGTCGTCTTCGCTGCCGAGGATGCCGCTGAGGGCCTGGTCGAGCTTGCCAACAAGAAGGAGAAGCTCCTGCCCGAGCTTTCTTACGAGGAGGCCACCGAGCTGATGGCCGCTCTCGATAAGGTTATCGCTCCGCTCGTCGCCATGGGCCTGGACGAGGACCGCGGTCCTCGCGGCGGCCGTGACGATCGTGGTCCCCGCGGTCCCCGTGACGACCGCGGCGGCCGTGGCGGTCGCGGCGGCTTTGGCGATCGCGGTGGCCGTGGTGGCGACCGTGGTCCCCGCGGTCCCCGTGACGACCGCGGCGGCCGCGGTGGCGATCGCGGTGGCCGTGGCGGTTTTGGCGGCCGTGGCGGCGACCGTGGCGGTCGCGGCGGCTTTGGTGGCAACCGTGGTGGCTATGGCGACCGCGGCGGCCGCAACGGCGGCGGCTTCCGCGGCAACCGCTTCTAATTAGTTACGGCGTTTTACCAAACGCCGTAACGGCTCGACGCTGCGCGGGCCGCATTTGGACAATCTGACGTTCAACTTCAAGGGCGCGACCAAAAGGTCAGCGCCCTTTCGTTTCACGTCACCTTGCCTCAAATGCGACCCGCTCGCTGACTTATGCTCAACCTATGGCGTCATCTCGCCCCAAAAGGGCCTCCCTCGCTCTGGCGGGTTTTCTGTCGGTACCAGAACATCGGCGTTGCCTTGATTCAAACTTGCCAAAAGGTAGTCGTTGGGGACGTTCTTAAATGGCTAGTCGTTGGGGACGTTCTTGTTTGACTAGTCGTTTAAGAACGTCCCCAACGACTGCATAGCATGAGAGTGGATAATCTCCCGGTTTGAGTCTGCATTCAAGCTCAAAGTGGGAGATTATCCACTCTCGTTTCGTTTGTTGATTTCGATGCCTACATTTGGAGGAACAGTTCGTGGAGGCGAGTGTCTTCATCGAGTTCGGGGTGGAAGGTTACGCCGAGCTGGTTGCCCTGGCGCGCGGCGACGATGCGCCCGTCGACTTTCGCTAAGGCCTTTGCGTCGCCGTGGACCTCGACGATGCGGGGCGCGCGGATAAACGTCAGCGGCACTTGACCGTCGATGCCGGCTACCTGTCCCTTGGTTCGAAAGCTGCCGAGCTGTCTGCCGTAGGCATTGCGCTCGACAAGTACATCCATGGTTGCCAAACGCGGCGTGCCCTTATCGTCATGGGCGGCAAGGTCGTGAGCCAGCAGAATCAGGCCGGCGCAGGTGCCCAAGACGGGCATGCCTTCAACAATGCGGGCACGAAGCTCCTCGAGCATGCCCAACTCATCAAGCAGCTTCCCTTGAACGGTAGACTCGCCGCCGGGAAGTACCAGACGGTCAAAGTCCTGCTTTAAATCAGCCGCCTGCCTCAGCTCAATACAGTGTGCGCCAAGCTCGGACAGCCTTGCCTCGTGCTCGGCAAAAGCACCTTGGACCGCCAGCACGGCGACCGTCTGGTCTGCGTAATCGCTCATGTGTGATCCTTTCTGCTGGACTAGCGTCCGCGCTCCTCCATGATGATTTCAATCTCGTCGGCGTTGATGCCGACCATGGCCTCGCCCAGGTCCTCCGAAAGCTCGGCAATGAGCTTGGCATCGGTGAAGTTTGCCACGGCCTTAACGATGGCGGCGGCGCGCTTGGCCGGGTCGCCGCTCTTAAAGATGCCCGAGCCCACAAAGACGCCTTCGGCACCCAGCTGCATCATCAGCGCGGCGTCGGCGGGGGTCGCTACGCCGCCGGCGGCAAAGTTCACGACGGGAAGCTTGCCCGTGGTGTGGACATCGCGCACCAGCTCGACCGGAACCTGCAGCTGCTTGGCAGCCTCAAAGAGCTCGTCGTCACGCAGGGCAATAACGTCGCGGATCTGCTTTTGGATCTTGCGCATGTGGCGCACAGCCTGGACGACGTCGCCCGTGCCCGGCTCGCCCTTGGTACGAATCATCGTGGCGCCCTCGGCAACACGGCGCAGCGCCTCGCCCAGGTCGCGGGCACCGCAGACAAACGGGACGTCAAACTGGGTTTTGTCGATGTGGTAGACATCGTCGGCGGGGGAGAGAACCTCGGACTCATCGATGTAGTCGATATCGATGGCCTGAAGGACCTGCGCCTCGACGATGTGACCGATGCGGCACTTGGCCATGACGGGGATGGAGACGGCCTCTTGGATGCCCTTGATCATCTTGGGGTCGCTCATGCGCGAGACGCCGCCTGCGGCACGGATGTCGGCCGGGATGCGCTCGAGTGCCATGACGGCGCAGGCGCCCGCCTCCTCGGCGATACGTGCCTGCTCGGGCGTGGTGACGTCCATGATGACGCCGCCCTTGAGCATCTGCGCGAGCTCGCGATTGAGTTTGACGCGATCGGCCTTGCTGGTCTGTTCTGCCATGGTTGCTCCCTTGGTTGGCATGTGCATTGCTTGACGGAACATCCTATCTGGGAGCTGGGTATGGCGAAATACTCAGTTTTCGAGATAATGACAAGGTCAGACTAATACCAGATTGAATGACTTAATAAGGTCAGGTGATAGGCTCATGCTTGACTACAATTTGGAAAAACGCGGCGGAGCATCGCTCTATGAGTATGTTTACCAGCAAATACGAGATGATATCGTTGCTGGACGCATTGCGGCGGGGGAGCATCTTCCGTCTAAGCGTACCTTTGCCAGTCATCTGGGAATCAGTGTCATTACCATCGAGAATGCATATAGCCAGCTACTTGCCGAGGGCTATATTTGCTCAATGCCGCGTCGTGGCTACTACGCTTGTGAGCTTCCGGATGCACCCGTTTTGCCCTTGGCTGAGACAGAGCTTGATCGAGATTCCGCTCCTGCGGGTCTTAACGCACATGATGTTGATGGACGGGTCGAGCAATTCGACGCACTTTCTCCTTCCACTTTGGAGGCGGCGCGGCTTTGGCAAAGCGCACTGCGGGCGACGCTGGCATCCGAAGACGAGCGCGAAATCTTCTCACCCGCACCGGCACAGGGCACCGCTCGGCTACGACGCGCGATTGCTCATCATCTGCGCGGGACAAGGGGTATGAATATCGACCCCAACAACATTGTTATCGGCGCGGGCGCCCAGCTGCTCGATACCATGTTGGTTCAGTTGCTTGGCGCGGACAAGGTGTATGCCGTTGAGGACCCGGGCTATTTACGCCTGACACGCATCTACCAGGCCATGGGCTGCAAAGTTCGGCATATCCCGTTGGATGATGAGGGTGTGGACTTGAACACTCTGCAGAAAAGCGGGACCGATGTCCTTCACCTGATGCCGTCCCATCAGTATCCGACCGGCCTTGTGACGAGCATTGCACGTCGCTATGCGCTGCTGAGCTGGGCCGCCGAGCAGCCGGGCCGATATCTCATCGAAGACGACTTCGATTGCGAGTTTCGCCTTGCCGGCAAGCCGATTCCTGCGCTCGCGTCGATCGATGCCGCCCAGTCGGTTATCTACACCAACACGTTTTCGAAGAGCCTTTCATCGGCGTTGCGTTTGGCGTACATGGTGTTGCCCGATGAGCTGATGGAACGGTTTGGGCGCGACCTTGGTTTTTACGCTTCGTCGGTGAGCTCTGTTGACCAGGTCGCTTTGGCGCGTTTGCTGGAATCGGGTGATTACGAGCGGCATGTGAACCGCGTGCGTGTGCGCGCTCGCGAGGCACGCGATGGCCTGATGGCGCTTGTGCGGAAAGCGTTTCCGGCAGGGGAGGTTTCAATCGAGCATGCAGACGCCGGCCTTTACTGCACCGTGGCTGCAGAGCGCGGAGCGGGTGGAAGCTCTTTTGTGCGGGCCCTCACGCGCTCGGGTATCCCGTTCGTCGATGTCAGTGACTGCTATTGGTGTGCCGATGGCGCATCTGTCCCTGAAAACTCAAGTCAAATTCTTGTTCAGTATGACGATTTGAGTCCAAAAGTGCTTAATACCTTGGAATTGCAGCTAATGGGAGCACTCTGCAACCTAAGTGAGTAGACCTTTGGAACTTTGGCGACCAGGCAGTTTTGTAACAAGCTATCTACCTGCGGTTTTGAAAAGCAGGATGACCGGCCTGCTCGGGATGTTCAAAAAAGTCTACTCACTTGCCGCGCAAAGTTTCTGCATAAGAAAAAAATGGGTTTTCAACAGGGCTTCGTCCAGCTTTTGGCAAGCTTTTGGCCAGTTGGGGAGGGCTGTTGAAAACTTAACAGTCCGTTCGGTGCCATTTTTGGTGCGTTCGCCCCAATGCGAGACAGGTTGGGTTGAAATTCGTGTTTTCCTGTGCCTATGAAGGATTTACTTTGTGACATATCGGCTTTTAGATACTGGCGTTTGCCCCCTCAAGTCCGCGCTTTGTGTCCGCCGCTTCCGCGAGCGGAAGAAGACCGGCAGCGATATGACCTCGCCCGTAACCCGACGGCTGCGGTTGCGCTCGGTTTTCCACTGTATACATTGGTTCGTACGAGAAACAAACGGACTTGTCCTGCCAGCATTAGACAGCGGCTGTTTCTTGGTGAGCTCCCCAGGGAATCTGTGCTGGAAACGGAGCATGGATTTTTGATTACGTCTCCTCTACTGACGGCATTCATCATGTCGCGGCATCTGACGGATCTTCAGCTTCTTTTTGTGTTGGCGGAGATGTGTGGCTTGTTTGCGGTGTGCGCTCTGCCGGTGGCACTTGAGGCGGAGCTTACGCGTGCAATTGATTCGGGCGCGATTTCGACAACGTTCGGTTGGGTGCGCTGCCCGTCCGAGGACGGCGCCACTTCAAATTTATGGCGTCGAGACGCTTTGGTTTTGGGCAGAGACCTTGACCGTTTTTGTTCAGATGTTTGCGGGATGCGTTACGGCAATAGATTTATGGCGGTATCGCAACTCGTCCCATTGGGTGCCGCGTCGCCTTTTGAGGTCGAGGCGTATTTGTTGCTCGGGCTGCCGCGAGCCCTGGGAGGCGAAGGTTTTTGCGGCATAGAGCTCAATGTCGAAGTGACGTTAAGCACAAGTGCTCGAGCGATTGTGGGAAAGTCCCGTGTATATATCGACCTACTACTTTCTACGCCGGACAGCAGGCGACAGGTGGCCATTGAATGTCAGGGAAAGGCCTCGCACGGACGCGCAGGGGATGGCTTGCGTGACGCCGATCGCATGACGGCCCTTCAGGCCATGGGCTACGATGTACTTCTCCTGACACACAGACAGATATCCGATGAGGATAGATTCCGCGCGGTCGTTAAGGCCGTATGCAGGATGCTCGATGCTGAATATCGTGATAAAAGCGCAGATGAGCAAAGGGCTGAGGCATTACTCCGGTCTGAACTATTCGTTGATTGGACAAAATTGGGAGTAATCGACGGAAAGATGCCCGTTAGGCACAAAAAGACTCGATCGTGGACGGCTGCGGTTTTAAGTGAGTAGACTTTTGGCACTTTGGCGACCAGGCCGTTTTGCAACAAGTCATTTACCTGCGGCTTTATAAAGCAATATGGGTGGTGTGCTCGGCAAGTTCCAAAAAGTCTACTCACTTAGTTTTTGACGAGAATCCGATGTCGAAGATGGTCCTATTTCAGGGCGTATTTCAGGGCGTTAACGAGTCCTCGAGACACAAAAAGGCCCGAACCATGCGGTCCGGGCCTTATCGAGCTAGAGGTTGTGTCTCAGGCGGTTGGCTTAGCCAAAGTAGCGCTTGAGCAGGCCGGCGAAAGCCTTGCCGTGACGAGCCTCGTCGCGAGCCATCTCGTGGACGGTGTCGTGGATGGCATCGAGACCAGCGGCCTTGGCGCGCTTGGCAAGATCAGTCTTGCCGGCGGTGGCGCCGTTCTCGGCCTCAACGCGCATCTCGAGGTTCTTCTTGGTGGAGTCGGTCACGACCTCGCCCAGGAGCTCAGCGAACTTGGCAGCGTGTTCGGCCTCCTCGTGGGCAGCCTTCTCCCAGTACAGGCCGATCTCGGGGTAACCCTCGCGATGAGCGACGCGAGCCATGGCCAGGTACATACCGACCTCGGAGCACTCGCCCTCAAAGTTGGCGCGCAGGTCGGCAACGATGTCCTCGGAGACGCCCTCCATCTTGGCGACGCCTACGACGTGCTCGGCGGCCCACTCGAGCTGGCCCTCCTCCTGCTTCAGGAAACGAGAACCGGGAACGCCGCACTGGGGGCACTTGAAGTCCTCGGGCAGCTGGTCGCCGTCGAACTCTTCCACATAACCGCAAACGGGGCAAACAAACTTCATGATTCGATCCTTTCGATCGATGGCGATTGCGCGCTCGTCCGGTCCCGTAAGGGCCCTCTCCGGACGTGCGTCTTGACGAGTTCTATTATCCATAAATGCAACCAAATGTGAAGCCTATTAGGAATGATTTTTAATAAAACAATTTTGAGATATGATGATGTTGATTGATTAACGATTGGCGTGCCGTCTGCGATCTCTGCTGAGTACAATCGGTCGAGCAAATGTTGACCAATCAACAAATAAGGAGCTTCCTTTATGCATCTAGCCCGTCGTGCCTGGTGCCGAACATGTCAGACGGTTTTTCGCATTGCATTGCCGATCCTGCCCTATACCGAGCCACGCATTTTGGAGCATGCCGAGGATGTGCCCGCAGTGCTTCAAAAGCGTTCGATCCAGAAGGTCCTTATCGTGACAGACCCTGGTATTGCACGTTTAGGGCTCACGGCATCACTCGAGCGTGCGCTTACGGCTCAGGGGATTGGCGTTACGGTCTATGCCGAAACGCGTGCGAACCCCACGGTCTCGAATGTGGAGGAAGCGGCGGCGCTGTATCGCGAGAACGACTGCCAGGCCATTATTGGCTTTGGCGGCGGTTCGGCCATGGACTGCGCCAAGGGCGTGGGCGCACGCATCGCGCAGCCAAACAAGCCCATCAACAAGATGCGCGGCCTGTTGCGCGTTCATCGTCTCCTGCCGCTGCTCATCTCCGTTCCCACCACGGCAGGCACGGGAAGCGAGGTCACGCTTGCGGCGGTAATTACCGATGACGAGACGCACTACAAGTACCCCATTAACGACTTTGTGCTTATCCCGCGCTTTGCGGTGCACGACCCTGAATTTACGCGCGGCCTGCCCGCCTCCATTACGGGGCAGACGGGCATGGATGCCCTGACGCATGCTGTCGAGGCCTTTATCGGCCGTAGCACCACGCCCTACACGCGCAAGATGGCGCGTCAGGCGGTCCAGCTCATCCGCGACAATTTGCTCGAGGCCCATGAGCATGGTGACGACATACGTGCGCGTCGCAATATGCTTTCGGCGGCGTATAAGGCGGGCGTTGCCTTTACGCGCTCCTATGTTGGATACGTTCATGCCATCGCACACAGCCTGGGCGGGCGTTACGGGATTCCGCACGGCTTGGCCAACGCGATTATCCTGCCGCACATGCTTCGCGCTTATGGTGACGCCGCCGCCCCCAAGCTTGCCGATCTTGCTCGCATGGCGGGCATTGCGCCGGCTACCGCGCAGGACAGTCTTGCGGCCGAGGCCTTTATCGATTGGGTCGACCGCATGAACGAGGCCCTGGGAATCCCCAAATATGTCTCGGGTATTCGCCGCTCCGATATTCCGCAAATGGCGGCCCATGCCGATGCCGAGGCCAATCCCCTGTATCCCGTTCCTCTTTTAATGGACCGCCTGGAGCTCGAGCATATGTACGAAGTTGTTGCAGGTGGTATGTTTGAGGACGAGAACTAGGAGGGTCCATGAACACCGAGGAAATTGCGCGCATCGTCGGCGATCAGCGCACTTACTTTAAGACGCATGCCACGTTTGATGTCGATGCTCGCCGCCGCGCCCTCGTGCGCCTGCGCGAGGCGGTGCGGGCACACGAGACCGATATCGCCCATGCGCTCAAGACCGATTTGGGTAAGTCACATGACGAGGCGTATATGTGCGAGATCGGCACGTCGCTTTCCGAGATTCGGCATCAGATTGCGCATATGGCCCGATGGAGCCGCCCGCGCCTGTGCCCCTGCGACCTCGCCAATGCCATTAGTGTGTGCAAAACGCAAGCCGTGCCCTATGGCGTCACGCTCATTATGGCTCCGTGGAACTACCCGTTTTTGCTGACGCTCGAGCCACTCGCCGGGGCTCTTGCCGCGGGCAATACCGTGGTCATCAAGCCGAGTGCCTATGCTCCGGCATCGAGTGCGGTGCTCAAGCAAATCTGTGAAGAGGCATTTGATCCGCGCCTGGTGACGGTTGTCGAGGGCGGGCGCGCCGAAAACCAAGCGCTGCTCGATGAGTGCTGGGACAAGATCTTCTTTACCGGTAGTGTTCCGGTTGGCAAGCTCGTTATGGAGCGCGCAAGTAAAAACCTTACGCCTGTGACGCTTGAGCTGGGCGGAAAGAGTCCCTGCATCGTGGATGCGACGGCAAACTTGAAGGTTGCGGCACGGCGTATCGCCTTTGGTAAATGGCTCAACGTGGGGCAGACCTGCGTGGCGCCCGACTACCTGCTGGTCGATACGCGCGTGCACGACGAGCTGCTGGGCCTCATCAAGGAGGAGGTCCGCCGTATGTTTGGCGAGTATCCGCTCGATAACGAGGACTACGGTCATATTGTCAACGCCAAGCATTTTGCGCGCGTGCGCGGGCTGATCGATCCCGATAAGGTCGTGCTGGGAGGTACCGCGCGCGAGGCCTCGCTCAAGATCGAGCCGACGATTTTGGACGGCGTGTCCCCCAATGACGCCGTGATGCAGGAGGAGATCTTCGGCCCCATTTTGCCAGTGCTGACGTTTGAGAGCCTTGACGAGGCCGAAGCGTTTATTACGGATCGTCCGACGCCGCTGGCCCTGTATATCTTTAGTCAGGATCGCGAGGTTCAGCAGCGCTTTGTGCGCTACGTGCCCTTTGGCGGCGGCTGCGTTAACGATACCATCATGCATCTGGCTACGAGTCATATGGGCTTTGGCGGCATGGGCGCGAGCGGCATGGGACAGTACCATGGCCGCGAGAGCTTCGATACGTTTAGCCACAAGAAGAGTATCGTGAACAAGGCAACCTGGCTGGACGTGCCGTTTCGGTATGCGCCCTACGCAAGCTGGAAGCACAAATTCGTGCGCATGTTTGTGCATTAGAAAAGGGCGCAGGTAATACGAACAAGTGTTCCTATTACCTGCATTTTGCGTTAGACTACTGTTATGGAGCACGGATGGGCCAACTCCCTTTAGAAGGGATTTGGTATGAACGTAAGCGATGTTATTTCGTTATTGGCGTTGTTGATTGCGGCTATCGAACTCGGTCTGTTTATCGGCCGAATGAAATAGCCGCCCCCGCGTAAGCGAAGACGGCCACTTCTCACGATGAAAACGTGTATCGGAGTTGGCAAGACCCGCGGCAACGGGTGCCATCCGTGTTCCTATCTTATCTGCAAGCGTTCTGTCGCGCAAGCGTTGAGGCAACTGGGTGAAAGGCGCGAGCGGGTGAATTCGTGTCCGCACGGGCCCGTAAACTTCTCAGTGAGGTTAAGCGTTGGTTTATCCGGCCGTTAGAGGAGTTGCCATGTACGAGCCTTCACGTGTTCTTCTGTCATTTCATATCGCAGGATTTCAATATGCCGACGGCGCTTTGGTCCTAGGCGATCTTAAAGTGGGCGATAAACTGACGCTGTGCGCCGAGCGCGATAATCCCCATGATCCCGAGGCGGTTGCGATTTACTGTGGCAACACCAAGCTTGGCTATGTTCCGGGAAACGAGGTCGGCCCGCTGTCCTTGATGATGTATTACGGCCATGAGGACGTATTTGAGGCCCGCGTGCAACAGGTTGCTCCCGAGCGCAGCCCGTGGCATCAGGTGCGTGTTGGACTCTACGTGGTGGATGCACGCTAATCGGTAAGGGAGACTGCCATGTTTGATGACGACGACCAGTTCGATCTGACAGACGATCCGTTTGAGTGGGATATGCTACTCGATGACGATGAGTTGGAGCGGGATTGTAAGAAGCGGCAGGATAAGAATACCCAGGGTGACGCTTCGAAAAAGCAAGACAAGCGCCGCCGCGGACTGTTCGGCGGGTTCTTTGGATAACCGCCGCATCGCTGCGTCTGTATACTTAGCACGAGTTGAACACGTTGCGAAATGAGGACAGAGACGATGATGTGGTTTACCGCCGATCTGCACCTGGGCGATACGAATATCTTGCACGACATGGACCGGCCGTTTGGCTCGGTCGAGGAGATGAATCGCAAGGTCATCGATGCCATCAATGAGTGCGTGGCTGTGGATGACCGTCTCTACATTCTGGGTGACTTTACCTATCGTTTGCCCCTGGCGGAGGCGGTGCGCCTGCGCGAGCGTATTGCCTGCCAAAACGTGACGCTCATCCGTGGTAACCATGACGGCGATTGGGAAGATCCCGACGTGCCGCAAATTTGGGAAGACGTGCGTGATTATCTGGAGATTGCCCCCGGCTATGCCAAGGGCCATCGTCTGGTTATGAGCCACTACCCCATGCTTAGCTGGAATGGCAAGGCGCGTGGCGCCATCATGCTGCACGGGCATATCCACAGCAGGGGAGACCGCACCAACGCGCGCAACCGCGATCGCGAGCGCCCCATTTACCGCTACGATGTGGGCCTCGACGCCAACGAGTACAAGCCCGTAAGCCGCGACCAGATTCTTAGCTTCTTTGGGCTATAGGGTGCCAGAACCACCACAAAGGGGACAGGCACCTTTGTGGTGGTTCTGGCGCCGTTGCCATTATGGCGGCGGCGCCTTTTTTGTCCGCGCGGCGCGGTAGAGTGTAGCCGGTTGATATTTGCGTCCATCGAGGAGCTGCTATGAACGAGATCAAGTGCCCGCATTGCGGCGAAGTTTTTAAGGTCGATGCATCCGGCTATGCGGATATCGTCAAGCAGGTGCGCGATGCCGAGTTCTCGCGCGACCTGGACGAGCGTGTGAAGGCGGTCCAGCGCGAGGGCGAGCAGGCGCTGGAGCTTGAGCGCTCGCGTTCGACGGCTGCCCTGCAGGAGGCGGAGTCTCAGCGCGATGCACAACTCGTTGAGCAGAAGAATGCTGCGGCTCGGGAGTTGGCACAAGAGGTCGCCAAGCGCGATGCCGAGCTTGTCGAGCTGCGCGCCAAGCTCGAGGGCGCTGCCGCAGAGCGCGAGAGCGCAAGCCAGCGTGCGGCGGTTGAGGCCCGTGCCGATGCTCAGAAGGAGAATGCTGAGCTTCAGCGCGAGATCGACAATTTGCGTGCGCAGCTGGGGCGCAAAGATGACGAAGCCAAGCTTGCCGAGTCGGCGGCGCGCAACGCTGCTCAAAACGATTTAGCTGCACGTGATGCCCAGATTGCCGAGCTGCAGGCCAGGCTTGCCGCAGCGGACAAGGCTCAGGAGATGGCGCTTGCCGCTGCCGCAGCAGAGTCGCAGCGTGATCTCGATGCCGCTCGCAGCGAGGCCGAACGTGCACTTGCTGACTACCGCGCGACGGTACAGGAGAAGTTTTCCGCCGCAAAGGTACAATCTGAGCAAGAGGCTGAGGGTCTGCGTGCCCAGCTGCGCGAGCAGGAGCTGATGGCAAAAATGAACCTGTCGGAGGCAGTCGCCGCGGCGGAGCGAGAGCGCGACGAGGCACGTGCGAAACTGACGAGTGAGCTGGCAGTGCGCGATTCGCGCGAGGAACAGGCAAAGGCGGCACATGAGCTCGAGCTTGCTCAAGCCAAGCGTGCGAGCGATGAGCTGATCCGCTACAAGGATGAAGAGATTGAGCGCCTTAAGGACATGAAGGTCCGCCTGTCCACCAAGATGGTGGGCGAGTCGCTCGAGCAGCACTGCGAGACCGAGTTTAACCGTCTGCGCATGACGGCGTTTCCTAACGCGTACTTCGAGAAAGATAACGATGCGTCCGAGGGTACCAAGGGCGACTTTATCTTCCGCGAGTGCGACGCGAGCGGCAACGAGATCATCTCGATCATGTTCGAGATGAAAAACGAGAACGACGAGACCGCGACCAAGCACAAGAACGAGGACTTCTTTAAGAAGCTCGACCACGATCGCCGACAGAAGGGCTGTGAGTATGCAGTGCTCTGCACCCTGCTGGAGCCCGAGAGCGAGCTCTATAACGCGGGTATTGTCGACGTGAGTTACCGCTATGAGAAGATGTACGTGATCCGCCCGCAATTCTTCATTCCCATGATCACGCTGCTGCGCAACGCCGCCATGGGTTCGCTGCGCTATAAGCAGGAGCTGGCGGAGTACAAACAGCAGAATATCGATGTTACGAACTTCGAAGCCAAGATGGAGAAGTTCAAGGACGGCTTCTCGCGCAACTACAACCTGGCGAGTAAGCAGTTCGAGTCGGCGATTAAGGAGATCGATGCCGCCATTAAGCAGCTCGAGAAGACCAAGGACGACCTGCGTCGCAGTACCGAGAATCTGCGTCTGGCCCACAACAAAGCCGATGAACTCACCATTCGAAAGCTCACGTGGGGCAACAAGACCATGAAGGCTGCCTTTGACGAGGCACGTGAGGCTGCGCCGGAGACAGGTGATGAACCAGCCGAGGCGGATTCGTATGAGGTCGAGGATGCCGAGTAAGGCATAGCGTTTAGTGCAAAAGCGGGGCCGCTGGCGATATTGCCAACGGCCCCGCTTCGTTTCGTTCCAGTATGTTCGGTTAGTCCTCGAGCAGGTCCTCGATAAAACCGACGCGGTAGTTTTTGAAGATGACCTCGCCGCCGTCTTGCGTGGCGTCCAGATCGACATCGCCCATGATGCCAAAGTCGTGGTCGCCTTCCTCGTCGGCAAAGATCTGATGCACGTGCCACACGTGCGCGGTCTTCTCATCGGACTCATCGATGGAAAACATCGCGGCACTGCGGGCATCTCCGTCGGTGAGGATCTCCTCGTGCTGTTCGTGGTAGGCATCGAGCGCCTTTTGCCAGCGGATCTCGCTCATGCCCCAGTCGTCGTCGAGTTCGCCCAGGTCGCGAACGTGCTCGCGAGCGGCAAGGGTTACGCGGCGGAAGAGCGCATTACGCACCAGCAGCGTGCAGCCGCGGCGGTCCGCCACGACCTCGTCGATGCCCTGCGGCGGCGCGGCGTCGAGGGCAGCCGGATTGCCGGCGTTCTCCCACTCGTCCACCAGGCTCGAGTCCACCGAGCGCACCACAAAGCCCAGCCACGAGATAATGTCGCGCAGGCGCTCGTCGCGCTTCTCAATGGGTACGGTGCGGTCAAGCGAACGGTAAGCCTCTGCCAGGTAGCGTAGCAAAATGCCCTCGGAGCGGGCGATGCCGAGCTTTTGGATATAGCCCTTAAAGTCGCTCGCGCTCTCCAGCATATCGCGCAGGACGCTCTTGGGAGAGAGCTGGTAGTCGTTTGCCCAGGGTACCTCCTGGCAGTACTTGTCAAAAGCGGCGTCGAGCAAATCCTCGAGCGGCTTTTCGTACGTGACGTCTTGAATGCGCTCCAGACGCTCCTCATATTCAATGCCGTCGGCCTTCATCTCGGCCATAGCGCGATCGCGTGCGGCGCGCTCCTGTGCGCGCAGCACCTGCTTGGGATCCTCGAGCGTTGCCTCGACCATCGAGATCAGGTCCATGGTATAGGTCTCGCTCTCGGGATCGAGCAGCTCCAATGCGGCAAGCAAGAACGGCGAGAGCGGCTGGTCGAGCGCAAAGTCCTCGGGCAGATCGACCGTCAGTGCATAGTCGATGTCCGGCGCGGCGTCAGTCGGGGCGTCGGGCGCGGGCGGCACCTCGGTGCGCACGACGACGCCGGAGTCGATGAGCGTGGCGAAGATTTCGTCGGCGCGAACCTCGAGCTTGGTCTTTTCCTCGGGGGTCTGCAGGCTTGTCTCGATGAGGTCGTGTACGCGGGCACGGGCATCGCCGCCCTGCTCGACCACGCTAATCACCATGGAGTGTGTGATGCGAAGGCGCGGCTTGAGCGTTTCGGGCTGCGTCTCGATCAGGCGCTCAAAGGTCTGCTTGTTCCAGGTGACAAAGCCCTCGGGGGCCTTCTTCTTTTTAATCTTGCGGAGCTTTTTGGGGTCGTCGCCCGCTTTGGCCATAAGCTTGGCATTCTCGATCTCGTGCTCGGGTGCCTCGGCGATGACCATGCCCTCGGTATCGAAGCCCGAGCGGCCGGCGCGACCGGCAATCTGATGGAACTCGCGGGCGCGCAGGCGACGCATCTTGTAGCCATCGAACTTGGTGAGCGCGGTGAGCACCACGGTGTGGATGGGCACGTTGATACCGACGCCGAGTGTGTCGGTGCCGCAAATGACGGGCAGTAGGCCCTGCTGCGCCAGGCGTTCGACCAGTAGGCGATAGCGCGGCAGCATACCGGCGTGGTGCACGCCGACGCCGCAGCCAAGCAAACGCTTGAGGATCTTGCCGAAGGCCGTCGAGAAGCTCGTGCCCTTGGCCGCCTCCTTGATGGCCTCGCGCTGCTCCTTGCTGGCAATGCCAAAGTTGGCGAGCGACTGTGCCGTCGCAAGGGCGGCATCCTGGCTAAAGTGCACGATATAGAGCGGGGCCTCTCCGCCGCGCATCGCGAGCTCGACGGTGCCCTCGAGGGAGGTCGTCACGTAGTCGTAGCTCAGCGGCACGGGGCGTGGGGCATCGACGACCAGGTCGCAGGTAGCGCCGGTGTGTTCCTCGAGTGAGGCGGCGATGGCAGTGACATCGCCGAGCGTGGCGCTCATGAGCATGAATTGCGTGTGAGGCAGGGTGAGCAGTGGCACCTGCCAGGCCCAGCCGCGGTCGGGGTCGGCAAAATAGTGGAACTCGTCCATGGCGACGCAGCCCACGTCGGCGCCCTCGCCCTCGCGCAGTGCATCGTTGGCAAGGATTTCTGCCGTGCAGCAGATGACGGGCGCCTTGGTGTTGATATGCGTGTCGCCGGTGATCATGCCGACGTTATCGCGGCCGAGCACCTGCACAAGGTCGAAAAACTTTTCGCTGACCAGAGCCTTGATGGGGGCCGTGTAATAACAGCGCTTGCCCTGTGCCATGCCCATAAAGAGCATGCCTAGCGCGACAAGCGACTTGCCCGATCCGGTCGGTGTTCCCAAAATGACATGGTCACCGGCGGCTAGATCCATGAGGGCCTCTTCCTGGTGGTCCCACAGCTCAATACCGCGGTCGCTTGTCCATTCAAAGAAGCGTTCGAAGGCCTGATCGGGCGTGAGCCATGGTTCGGGCTCGCTACCATCCTCGGGCTCCCACCAGGTGGGGGAGAGCGCGCCGAGCGAGCCGAATTCGGCTTCGGTTCCCGTGCCGCCCGAGAACGAGCTGGCGGCGCCGGCGCCAGAAACGGTGCTGGCGGAAGTATCTGTCGTGGTCTGTGCCATGTGGTTGCTTTCTCTCGCCGTTTGTCCGCCAACTATTATGGCGTAGCAGCGGCGCGGGGTGCCAGCGCGCGAGAAAATGCAGGAAATGGGCGTTCTGCCCGGCCGTTTGGTGCGGTTGCCAGCTAAGTGAGTAGACTTTTTGCGATGTCGCGAGCACATGGCTTTTGCACAAGGGCTCTACCTGCGGTTTTTTTTCGCTACGCGGGTTGTGCTTGGCTATTGCAAAAAAGTCTACTCACTTAGGCTTGAGGGTCGTTCGCCGGCGCCTATTCGCGCTTGTTTGCCGACGTCGCGACCATCAGAAGCCCCTAGGACTCTTGCGGCAGACGCTTCTTGCCCTTGCGGGCGCGGTTTTTAAAGTTCTCGACGGCCTCTTCCATGCCGAGGGGCACATAGGTAAGCTCATCGAGGTTATCGGGCAGGTAGCAGGCAAGGCTTTGCTCCTGCGCTCGGCCTGCTGCGAGTTGCTCTTCGGTAGGCTTTTCGCCGGGTGTGGCACAAATGCCGTAGGCGACAGCACCCATCTCGCGCGTGCGGCACTCGTACTCGGTCTCGGGATGCTCGGGATGGTCGCGGCGGACGTCGTCACTAACCCAAAGCGTGCCGTAGCCGGCCGCGGCAAACTGCCCCAGGGCGTAGTCGCGCAATGGCTTGCTGTCGGTTCGCAGCGTGACGGTGGCGCCGGCTGAAAAGAGCGGGCGATAGAGCATCAGATGGTCGACATGGACGAGTCGTTTTTTGGCGTACTTGGCCTTGGGCTGCGGCGTGGGAAAGTTAACGGTGATGGCATCGAGCTCGCCTGCGGCAAACAGCTGCGGCAGCGATGTGGCGCCTCGGGGCAGGACGAGTGCGTTGGTCAGTTCCTGCTCGCAGATTTTCTGTGCGGCATAGGCGATGCAGATGGGCTCCTGGTCCATACCGACAAAGAGCGTGTTCGGCTCGCGGGTGGCGCGCTCTACCAGGTACGTTCCCTTGCCACAGCCAAGATCCAGGTGAAGGTGTTCGAAGGGCTTGCTGCCAACTGGCGCGCAGGCCTCGCGCCAATCCCCGGCATATGCCTCGGGGTTCGTCTCAATCGCATCGGCGTAGCGCTCCAAGCGCTCCTCGAGCACAAAGTTCTTAGGCGTGCGAACGTGGACGGCTCCCATGAGGCTCCTTGGTCATAAGTATGGAACGCATAACTGCGCGTTCCGTCAATGGGTTGAAAAAAGGTGGGCATAGTTTGCCCGAAAGATGCGGTGCGGCTCGGCGGCGAGTCGTCGGTGCCTACAGACGCTTGAGAATCACATAGCGGTTGAGCTCGCCGCTACGACCGTCAGCATGGAAACGCTCAAGCTCGCGCACGGGGACCTCGCCGCTCTTGTAGAACGTACGCACGCCGCGCACCAGGTCGGTGATCTGCTGATCGTCAAAGTGATGACAATAGCGGTAGGCGTGGCGGTCGTTTTGCCAGCCAATGAGGTGGTCGCCGGCTTCAAACTGCACGGAATCGTAACCCTCAAACGGCGGGGTGAGCTCGGCGCGGGCTTCGGCTCGAACGGCCTTGCGCGCCATGCGCTCGTCGTTCATAAACTCCCAAAAGCTGATGGCGATGATGCCGCCTGGGCGCGTTTGCCGCACCAGGGCGTCGAGCACGCGTACGCGGTACTCGCACGACGGCACGTGGTGCATAAAGCCAAAGCAGACCGAGATATCGGCGAGCGGGGCGTCGAAAAGCACGTTGGGCGTCTCGGCGGGGTTGAGCTTCATGAGGGCGTCGAGCACGTCGAGTTCCTGGAAGTGCAGGTTGGGAATGCGCAGGGCGTGACCGTGCGCATCGATAGCCAAATCCTGACACGAGTCAACACCATAGAACTCAAACGGGCAGCTGGCATCTGCCGAGGGGTTTGCGCCGTCGACGCCCTTGGCGGCAAGTGCGCCGCCGGCGGCAAAGTTCTCGAATCGCATATTGCCGCAGGCAAGATCGAAGACGCGGACGGGATGCTCGATCGTGGCGACGTCGAGCTGTTCGAGCGCGATATCCATGGTGCGCACCCAGCCGGGCCACGGGGCCTGGCGCGTATCGGAAAAGGAAGCGGAGTGCTCGCGATAGAACGTATTGTTGAGCTGGATGAGCGATGAGGCGAAATCGCGGTTCACGGCGCGGAACTCCCTCCGTTGGCGGTGCGGAATAAACAGTACGACCATACTACCGTTAACGCCGCAACGGGGACAACCGAGCCGTGGGTCATTGCTTTGTTTGGACACATTTCCGCAGCTCATATGTGCCCGCAACCGCCGGTTGTCAAAAATCTCACTAGAATAGGTGGCATGCTTTTGGCGGTGGCGGATAGATTTTTAACTGTGCAAGGCGCCTTAAGAACAAAAACGGTCCGGCGGCACGGCTGGCATCACAAAGGAGGAACCATGAATGTAGAAACTGCGCAGCGGCTCGCCGACCTTCGCCGCAGCAAGGGCTTTAGCCAAGAAGGGCTGGCGCGAAAGCTGGGGCTGTCGCGCCAGGCGGTCAGTAAATGGGAGCGTGCGGAGAGCTCGCCCGATACCGAGAACCTGATCTCGCTCGCCAAGCTCTATGGTGTGAGTCTGGACGAGCTGCTCAATCCGAGCGATGAGATTGAGGACGATATCGAGTTTGAGAACGAGGACCGCGCTCGTCAGCGCGAGGCCGAGGCGGCAGAGCGCGCACGCACCCATGAGGCGGCGGCGCGCGCTACCGAGGCGGCAACGCAGGCGAGTGATGCTGCGGCCAAGGCGGCGCAAGCGGCAAGCTGGAGTGCGCAGGCCGCCAATGCCGCTACGGCGCAGGCGACGAGTGGCACCGCGGTTGGCTCGACTCCGGTGAAGGGCCCGTTCCAGTCGTTCCCGTATTGGGCCGTATGCTGGCTGCTGTTCTTTTTGCTGATGTTCCTGTTTGGTGCCGGCCCCTTTGCCGCGCTGATCTTCTTTACGATTCCCATCTATCACTGGGTAGCGCGTGCGCTCGATGGTGATTGGGCGCGCGGGGATATTCAGGTTGGTCCGGCACCGGCGGTCGCTAGGGCTCAGAATGTTTCCGCTCCGGTTGATACTGACGTGGCTACCGCGACTACCGCTGAGCCGATTGCCAAAGAGGGTGGTGAATGATGAAGCTTTCGCATGAATCCAAGGTGCGCTTGGGCATTGGCATAGGAGCGTTTGCGCTCATCATCGGACTTGTCTTTGGCACTTCGCGGCTATTGGCTCATTCCGATATGGTGCGTACGACCGGTATTCTATCTGGCCATTTGTCTGATTTTGGCGATATGTTTGACGATGACGATCTCTTGGACGACGGCAGCTATTCCGCTCGGCCTCAGCAACTTTCGAGCATGACTTTTGATGCCGATGAGTTCCGCTACCTCGATTTCGATATCAATGCGGCTTCGGTGGACGTCAAGGTTGTTGATGGCAACAAGGCTCGCGTTATCGAGCGGGGGCGCGTTGCCAAGGGTATGGATGCCTCCAAGGCCGCGACGCAAAACATCGCATCCGTCGAGGACTCGACGCTCAAGGTTTCCCAGTTTGGAAGTGATGACGGTAAGGCAATTGACCGCTCGGTTACGGTCGAGCTGCCGCGCCGTGTTGCCGAACATCTGAAGGGAGTCAACGCGCACGTGGGCTCGGGTGATCTGCAGATTGTCGGTGTCATCTGTGATGGTTTCGACCTTTTCCTGGGTGCGGGAGATGTAGAGTTTACGGGCAGCGTGACTGATGCGCTCAGCGCTGAGGTCGGTTCGGGCGATGTGACGTTCGAGCTCTATCAGGCCCCCGCGAAGTCGATGGACGTGAGTGTGGGCTCGGGCGATGTGGAGATGACGGTTCCGAACTCTACGGGCTTTAAGGCGAGCCTCACCTTGGGCAGCGGCGACTTCGAGAGCGATTTCCTTCCGCTTGGCTACGATGGCGAGACCATTTTGAATCTTGAATTCGATAACGGGGATAAGTCTGCTACGTATCGTTTTGAGGTCGGTTCGGGCGACATGTCGTTTGATTCGGAGTAGTGAGGCAGACGAAAGCCTAGGCGAAGATATAGACGCGCTGTTTGATGAAGGCGCCGAAGCCGAGAACGGCTCCGGCGCCTTTGCCTTTACAATGGGGGCATGGAACAGATTATCTTGAACATACTCGAGGCCCTGCGTCATGGCGAGAACGTGGACGACAAAGCGCTCGTCAAACTGATACATGCCGAGGCGCGCCGTGAGGGTGCCGACAAACGCGATTTGGCCAAGCGCCGTCTGCTGCCGTTTTACCAGCGGGTAAAACGTGAGGAGCCGGCTCGTTGGGCTGGGTGGAATGTCGATGCCGAGCTGGAACGTCGACTGCTGCAGGTGCTGCGTATGAAGCCTCGTCGCACGGCCTCGGGCGTGGCGACCATTACCGTCATCACCAAGCCCTGGCCGTGCTCGGGCGATTGCCTGTTTTGCCCCAACGATCTGCGCATGCCTAAAAGCTATCTGCATGCCGAGCCGGCGTGCGCCCGTGCGGAGCAAAACTGCTTCGACCCGTATCTGCAGGTGAGTGCCCGTTTGACGGCGCTTTCTCAAATGGGGCATGCGACCGATAAGATCGAGCTCATTGTGCTTGGCGGTACCTGGAGCGACTATCCGCAAGGGTATCAGGCATGGTTTATGTCGGAGCTCTTCCGTGCGCTCAATGACGATGCCGTGGCTGGTGTGGCGGCTAATCCCATGTTGGCGCGTCCGGGCATCAGCCGTGCCGAGGCGGGGCGCCTGCTCGATGACGCGCCCGCCGATGCGCTGCCGCCGGTGGTAGCGGAGCGCCGCGAGCGCTATCGGGCTGCCGGTATTGCGACCGACGAGGCCGAGCTCGCTACCGGCGTTGCCGACGAGCAAGGGCGTGTGGATGCTGCCGTGGGTGGCTATAACCGCGCGATGCGTCGTCTGTACGGTCCCGGTACGCCGTGGGGCCAGGTCGCCGAGTGGCAGACGGCCACGATGGAGGAGCTTGAACGTCAGCAGCGCATCAACGAGACGGCGAAGCATCGCGTGGTGGGCCTCGTTATCGAGACGCGTCCCGATGCCGTGACGCCACAGGCCCTCACGCTCATCCGCCGCCTGGGCTGCACCAAGATCCAGATGGGCATCCAGAGCCTCGACCAGCACCTGCTCGATATCAACGAGCGTCGCATTTCGGTGGCGCAGATTGAGCGGGCGTTTTCGCTTGCACGCCTGTTTGGCTTTAAGATCCACGCGCATTTTATGCTCAACTTGCTGGGCGCCACGCCCGAGGGGGACAAGCGTGACTACGAGTGCTTTATGACCGAGGGGGCCTTTATGCCCGACGAGGTCAAGGTCTACCCGTGTGCGCTCATCGAGGGCTCGCGTCTGGTGGGTTGCTATGAGCGCGGCGAGTGGCGTCCCTATACCGAGGAAGAGCTGCTCGATGTGCTGGCCGACGACATCGTGGTGACACCGGCGTTCTGCCGCATCAGTCGCATGATCCGCGACTTTAGCTCCGACGACATCATGGTGGGCAACAAGAAGCCCAACCTGCGCCAGCTCGTTGAGAACCGCCTGGCTGCTCGGGGTGATGGTGCGACGGTGCGTGAGATTCGCTATCGCGAGATCAGCACGGCGGGTGCCGACCTGGACGAGTTGACCCTTGACGAAGAAGTGGCGTACGAGACGCCGGTGACGCGCGAGCGCTTTTTGCAGTGGGTGACGCCGCAGGGCAAGATCGCGGGCTTTTTGCGGTTGTCGCTGCCCGATCGCGCTTTTGTTGCCGCACATGCGGACGAGTTGCCGACGATGCCGGACGAGGCGATGATTCGCGAGGTACACGTGTATGGCATGGCGGCGCGCGTGGGGGATCAAGGCCAGGCGGCCCAGCACCATGGATTGGGACGGTCGCTGGTGGAGCGTGCGTGCCATATTGCTCGGGACGCGGGCTATGCGCGCATCAACGTGATTAGCGCGATTGGCACACGCGAGTACTATCGCCATCTTGGATTTTATGACCATGGCCTTTATCTGCAAAAGGAGCTCTAGATGAACAAGCCGAGTGTTTCTGCCGGCGTCGTTGCCGGCGTTGCTCTGGGAGCCGCGGCGCTTGGTGCGGCTGCTGTCGCTGTTCGTGCTGCCTGTCTGCAGGTTGCGCGAACCCGCAATGGGTTGGCGCGTGTGAAACGCGTGCACAATGAGAGCGACGATGAGATTCGCGTCTTGGTGCAAGGCGGCGTCTACCAAAGCGCAAGCTACGTTGGCGAGCGTTGGGCGGAGCCGGTCTTTGCGTACTATCGCGCATTTGACGATGTGTTTGAGGCCGAGGACGCAATGCGTGATGCTTGCGGGCATGGTATCGACCGCATGCTTATGCTGGGCGGCGGCGGGTTTGCTTATCCTAAGTTCGCCCTGATGTCACACGCGGGCTTGCGCATGGACGTCATCGAGTATGACGGAGAGATTACGCGCCTGGCGCGCCGCTGGTTCTACCTGGACGAGCTGGAGCGCGCGGTGGGCGACCGCTTGCGGGTGATTACCGCTGAGGCTCGCTCGTATCTGGGTGTGACGAGCGTGGGCCATCGTCGCTACGATGTGGTCGTGAGTGATTGCTTTGGCGGTGCCGAGCCCGTACGCGAGCTGGCGACGGTTGAGGCGTTGCGTTTGGTGCGAGGCAGCCTGAACCCCGGGGGTATCTACGTTGCCAATATCGTGAGCGCGAACGAGGGGAGCGACGTGACGTTCCTGCGCGATTGCGCCGCCACGGCGCTCGAGGTGTTCGCCCACGCCTGGGTGGTCCCATGTGGCGATATGGAGTTCGGCGGCGAGGAGAACTACCTGCTCATCGCCAGCGACGGCGACTACGCCTTTGCCGAAGCCGTGCCCTTCGACGCTGAGTTCCTCGGCACCGTCCTTCACGACAAGTAAATCTCCCCGTCCCAAAAAGACTGGTCTTAGGCGTGGTCGCGCCAGCTGAGGACGCGCTGCTTCATACCCTCGATGTCGAGCACGCCTTCGGCAAAGCCCTTGCGCACGAGCTCTTCGGGAACGAACTCATCGTAACGATCAAAGTAAGGCACCTCGCCGGGATAGACGAGCTCGATGGGATCGAAGTCCTTCTCGGCCTCGGCGGCGAGCACCTCAAAGAACGTCTCCTCGTCGGCCTTCATCTTAAACTGCATAAAGTACGGGCGCGACGGATCGAGTCCGCGAAGGCCAAGCTCCGCGGCGCATTTAATCTTGAGCATGCGCTCGAGCGCCAAAAAGGCGTAGCTGCCCAACCAGGGGAAGAGCACCCAGGTGTCGCCACCCAGGTTGATGAGCGGCTTAGTTCCCGCGCCCGAAATCTCGGCGGTATGACGAGCCTGCGCCAAGCGAGCCCGTGCGTTACCCATAAGGTACGGATATGCTGCGTGCTCAGTGAGCGCTTGGCGCATGCGCTCGAGTACATGTGTGTTGATGTCACCGGGGCAGTCGCCAAAGTAGGCCGGCACACGGCCCTTGACCTGCGTGGCAAAGACGGTGTGACGCTTCCAGTCCACTTCTTCGACAATCCAGCAATGTCCGGCGATGGCGATGCGCTCACCGGGCGGTGGCGGGTTGACAATCGTGCCCAGCTCGGCCGATTCACTGCGAACGGTAAACTCCTCGTTTTCCTGGAACACAGCGTAGAACTTAAAGTTGTTAATGATGCGCTCGCCCGCGAGGCCCACGATCAGCCCGCCGCCCTCGGTGACCTGGATGTGGTCGATCTTGATGAGGTGGCGCAGCAGTACGCGATAGTCATCGGCTGAGACGCGGTGGAAATAACTGAGCGTGAGCACGCGTTGGGCAAGTTCGGCCGGCGTGAGCTCTCCGGTGCTGGCAAGCGTCGACATGGTCTGGTGATAGAGCAGACTGTAGGGGAGTCGATCGAGCTCGGGCGGCTCGACCCACTTCTCCTCGCGATAGAGTTGTACGAGCGCGATGCCCTGCAGGAGCTTCCACGGAATGGTCTCGGGCATCATCGTGCGCGGCTCGGGCTCTTCCTCGCGCATGACAAACCACATCTCGGGCGGAAGATCGCGGCGTCCCGTGCGCCCCATGCGCTGCAAAAAGGAGCTGACGGTAAACGGTGCATCGATCTGGAACGCGCGCTCCAGGCGACCGATGTCAATGCCGAGCTCCAGCGTGGAGGTGGTGACGGTTGTCTGTGCCTGTTCCTCGTCGCGCATGAGCTCCTCGGCGGTCTCGCGTAGCGATGCCGAGAGGTTGCCATGATGGATAAGGAAGCGGTCGGGCTCGTGCCGGCTTTCGCAGTAGCTGCGCAGCATGGAGCATACGGCCTCTGCCTCCTCGCGCGAGTTGGCAAAGACCAGGCACTTGCGGCCGCGGGTATGTTCAAAGATGTAGCTCATGCCGGGGTCGGCGTTGTCGGGTGCGGTGTCGGTGGGGTTGAGCAGTGCCTGTTCGGTTGCCTGCGGGATGTCGACTTCGCCCTCGGGGGCTGAGGAAGTGCGACTGTCCTTGGGGGCAGCCTTGCCCCGTGCCTGCTCGCGACGTTGGCGGCGTTCCTCCTGTGGGAGTTGCCCGCTAGGGCGCATGCCTTGGGTGCTGACGGGCAGTGCCGCGGGTGGTGCCGTCTCAATGCGCTCGCATGCGAGCACCTCAGCTTCCTGCGGACCTGTGCTCTCGAATCCTCGCTGCTGTGCCTGGGGACCCGAGTTGTAGAAGTGCTCCATGGAGATGCGCCACACGCGGCGCGGTTCCTCAAAACGGGGGATAACGCAGTCGCGTCCCGTTCCCTGTGAGAGAAAGGCACCCGTGCGTTCGGGGTCGCCGATGGTGGCCGAAAGGCCAATGCGACGGGGCTGCACGCCTGCCATGCGTGAGAGACGCTCGATAAGGCAGAGCGTCTGCCCGCCGCGGTCACCGCGCATGAGCGAGTGGACCTCGTCGATGACCACATAGCGCAGGTCGCAGAACATACGCGGGATTGCCATGTGCTTGTGGATCAGGAGTGCCTCGAGTGATTCGGGCGTAATCTGTAGGATACCGCTCGGCTTTTTGATGAGCTTTGCCTTGTGCGACTGCGAGACATCGCCGTGCCAGTGCCAGACGGGGATATCGGCCTCTTCGCACAGATCGTTGAGACGAACGAACTGGTCGTTGATGAGTGCCTTGAGGGGGCCAATATAGAGGGCGCCCACGCTCGCGGGCGGGTTCTCCCAAAACTCGGTCAGGATGGGAAAGAAGGCCGCCTCAGTTTTGCCTGATGCCGTGGATGCCGTCAGGAGCACATTGTCTTGCGTGTTGAAGATGGCATCTGCCGCCGCAACCTGGATGGAGCGCAGACTCTCCCAATCGTGGGAGTAAATGAAATCCTGGATAAACGGGGCATATCGGTCAAAAGCGTTCATGGGACCTCCTCTCATCAACGGGTCGATCAACGCAACGGGCAACGGCTCGATATCTTGCAACATCGGCGTTTGCCCAGATAAAACCTACCAAAATAAACCTGTCCCTTTTTGGCAGGCTAGATGGTGAATTCGGCGAAGTTGCGGTCGCCGTCTGCGGTGCCGGTGTCGCCTGTTGCGGCTGCCGGTGCCAACGCGTCGCCGCCGACGCTTTGCAGCAACTCGGCCACGTTGGCATCGGGGTTTTGACACAGGATATCGAGCAGCTCGATAAAGTCACGGATGACCTCACGCGGCGTCAAGTGCGTATCGGCTCCCACGCGGCCAAACTCAATCTTGAGGAAGTCCACCAAGTCGTTCTCGGTAAGCGTGGGCGTCCAGCCAAAGTAGCCGGCATGGATCTGCATGAGCTTTTCGATGAGCACCAGCAGCTCCTCGTAGGTGAGCGGCTGCAGGCGGATGATGGGCGCGAGCATGTCTTTGAGGTCATCGCGCGCAAAACGGCCCTGAGCGAGACGGCTCCGAAGGGCCTCGTAGGAAAAGACGCCGCGGCGGCGGTCTTCGATGGAGGTTGGCGTGCCGCCCATGATCATGCCCAGGTACTGCGCTTTGCCCTGGAGCGTGTCGTTGTACATGGTCAGGATCTTCTCGTAGTTATATTGGCGCGTGATCGCGTTGGGAATCTTGTACAGATTCACGAGCTCGTCGATGAGCACCAGCATGCCCTTGTAGCCGCTGCAGACCAAAAAGCGCGCAATGAGCTTAACGTAGTCGTACCAGTCGTCATCGCTGATGATGGTCGAGGAGCCTAGCTCGGCTCGCGCTTCGCTCTTGGTGCGGTATTCGCCGCGAATCCATTTGGTCACCCGACTCATAGCTTCTTCGTCGCCCTCGGATACTGCCGTGCGGTAGCGGCGGAGCATGCGGACGAAGTCGAAGCCGTGGACCATCTCTTCGAGTGGAGCGAGTTGGGCATTAACGGCAGTCTCGTCGGCGTCGGCACACGAGGCGACCCAGCGATCCAGGATAAGGTTGAGCGCGCCGCCCTCGGGGCGCGTCTTGGTCGATATGTTGCGGATGAGCTCGCGATAGGTAGCGAGGCCCTGGCCCTGGCCGCCCTGTAGGCGGCGCTCAGGGGAAAGGTCGGCATCGGCGACCACAAAGCCCTCGCCCATGGCATGCGTTCGGATGGTCTGGAGCAAAAAGCTCTTGCCGGCGCCGTAGCGACCGACTAGGAAACGGAAGCTTGCGCCGCCATCGGCGATGAGGCTCAGGTCGGTGAGCAGAGCACGGATCTCGACCTCTCGCCCCACGGTGATATAGGGAAGGCCGATGCGCGGGACAACGCCGCCCTTGAGCGAGTTGAGAATGACGGCGGCGACGCGCTTGGGCACGCGGGGTGCTGCGGATGCGGTATCACTCATGGTCTAGGTATCCTCTCACGTCTGCTTCGTAGTCCTCAATAATTTGCGGTCCTGCTGAGCCAAATTCAATAACGGTGTCGCCCACCAGGTCAAAGAGCGCCTCGTTGATGCTGTCGACGAGCATGTCCTCGCTCTGCTCCGATTGCACTACCGCCAATGTCGCTTGCGCTGCGTTTTGCTCGAGCAGCGCGCGAAGGAAGGCATCTGCGGCGGGCGCGAGTTCGGTTGCGGTGCCAGCGGGTGCAGTCGATACGACCGCTGGCGTCGGTGCGAGGAGCGGTGCCACGACGCCAAACTGTTCGGTGGAAATGGTTGGCTCGTCGGCTTTGTTGCGCTCCGTAGGCGCCGCGATCGGCTCGGCCATCACGTCGGTCGCAGGCTTGGCTTCCGGTTGCTCGGATTCCGCCGTATCGACCTCTGTGGGCACATCGTCCTCGCGCTCTTCGTCGATTAAAAGTGCTTCGCGCGTTTGCGCAGCGGCGCTCCGAATGTGCCCCAGCTGAGTCAGGTCGATATCGATCTTGACGGGCTGGTGTGCGGCGTCCCACGAAAGCCATGCCACAATCTCGTCATCGATAATCTTGGCCAGATATTTGGGGACCTTTTCTTCCTTAAGGGGATGGGCGGGGTCCAGCGCCAGGCGCAGGCGTTGGTCGCAGGCGCGCATCATTTCACCGAGCTTGCTGCTCTTTTGCCTACTACCATGGATACGCATACATTCCCAAAAGCCGTTTTGGCAACGGTAGATATGGATGGGATCCAGGCGGTATTCGCAGTCCTCGTGGCGCTCGGGCGCAAAGAATACGGCCGAGGCAAACATGGTGTAGGGCATGGCCGTCTCCTCCCCAAACAAGCTCGCTACGATGCCGGTCTTTCGGTGCGTGTCATAGTAGCGCGACATGCGGACATACACGGCGCATGCCACGTGGCGCAGATCGCGGTGGTGGCTGCGGTCGAGCCGCGAGTTACTTAGGTTGTACGTGGAGAGGGCGTTGATGGCGGCCATGAGTCGCTCCTCGCGCACCTCATCGGGCGGAAGGGGGAGCGTGGGCTCGGAGGTTTTGCGACGTTTGGGGGTCTGGTCGGACGGTGCCGGTGCCGGTACAAGGTCTCGTGCCGCGCGCCGCAGCTCGATAAGGGCGTTATCGAACATGACGGTTTTAGAATCACGAAGCAGCTTGGGGTCGAGCCCGTGGAACACGGCGTAGTCCTGCAACCACACGCGTGCAAACCGGTCGATGCCGGGCTCAAAGGCGCGGTAGGCATCCCAAAAGGCCTTGATCTTGTTAAAACCATCGAGCGGATTATCTACGCCGATGCCGCAAATCAGCTCATAGAGATACAGAAAGGCAAAGGACGTAGACGTTTCCTCGACGGTCCCGCGGCGCACTTGGGCGCGCCAGGTAAAGTAGCCGCGCAGCTGTCGGTCGCTCATGGCGTTGTAGGTGGGAAAGTACGACTTAAAGGTGCCGTTGTAGGGACAGTCGTCCTCAAAGTCGGCCATCAGCAGGCCCTGGCGGTAAAAAAGCTCGGCTTCCGAAAGCCAGCGGCCCGCACCGCCCTTGGGGTCATCCTGCCAACGCGATATCTCGCGCATTTTACGGTACTGGTCGGGGAGGAAATTCTGCATCTGTCGGCCGGTTTTGAGAATCGGCTCGTCTGCGTAGATTTCGTTTGAGAAGCGGGTGGACTGATGGGTCCGGGCCTCGGCCATAATGCGCTCGATGAGCATCTTGATGTCCTGGTCGGCCACCGCTTCTCCTCTCCTAACGCAGCTACGGTGACCTCATATCATAGCACAGCATCAAACAGATGTTCGAGATACCGCTGCGTTGATAGATTTAGAACAGGAGGGCGTAGATGACGGCGATGACGACGGAGGGGAGCATATTGGCCGTGCGGAAGGTCTGAGGACGGATGAGGTTGACGCCGACGCAGAAGATGAGCATGGAGCCTACGAGCGAAAGGCTGTCGAGGGCTGCCGTGGTCATGATGGGGGAGAGCGCGCCGGCAAACAACGTGATCGTCCCCTGGAACACGGCGACGGGCAGGGCGGAGAAAATGCAGCCGCGGCCAAGCGACGCCGTCATGGTGCAGACGATGATGCAGTCCAATGCGCCTTTCAAGGCAAGCGTTGACCAGTCACCGAGCAGACCGTCCTGAATCGAGCCCACGATGGCCATGGCGCCGATGCACACCGTGAGCGATGTCGAGACAAAGGCGTTGGTGAACTCGTTGTCACCCTCGCTGCCGGTTTTTCGCTTGAGCCATTCGCCAAGGTTCTCGATGGCGGCTTCCAAGTTGACGGCCTCGCCGATGAGCGAACCGAGCGCAAATGAGACGATGAGCATGGTGGTGCCGGTGGTCGCTAGCGCCTTCCCATCGATAAGGAGCATCTTTTGCATGGTGCCGCCAAGGCCGATAAACAGGACGCACAGCCCCGATGCTTTCATGAGCGTGTCTTGGATGCGCGGTGTGATGAAGCGGCCGCCCGCTAATCCCAAAAGACCGCCCGCAACTAAAAGCACAACGTTGATGATTGTTCCCAAGCCCGGCATGAGCCCTCCTGTATTGATGCCAACGTGGCAATCGTAGCAGAACGAAATGCGAGGCACATCGCGACTCATCTAATACGTTATATAAGTGGTGTTAGGAATGATGTGCAGCATTTAAGCCTCAGGTGGTTGTCGGGACATAGGGATAGTATTCAAAGCGCAGTGTCATAAGCCGCTGCGGGGATTCAATAGCCGCGGCGATGATATTGGCATCGCGGGCACGATCAAACCCTTCGAGTTCGATCTGATACGAGACGTCTTGCATAATGTCCAGACGTCGCCAAGCTAGGAGTGTGTCACCATCGAATTCCAAGGTCTTGCCTCCGTCTGGAGCAACGGCGTATAGACGCAGCTTGGCGGTGGTTGCAGGGTCGACAACCGTGACCTTTTTAATTTCGTTTCGAGTATTCTTGGCGCCCAACAAGGTGAGCAGTGTTGGGGCCACGACCTCGCCCGATGGCAAAAAGACGACTTCGATGGATTCAGGAAATGCGATGATAGCCGACTTGCGGACGGGCTGATTGGCGGCGGCAACTTCGATGTTCGCAGCGTCGATGACCTCCGTGTGGTCGAGCGCGGCAAGCACGCAGCAGTTACCTTCATCGATCTCTTGAGGATCAGCAAGCCCCAGACTGTCCGCGAACTCGGGATCGTTTGGATCGGCAGCGGGCTCATTCGGCGCTTCGAAAGAAGCTGGGACGCTGTTTGTCGGCGACAGCGTGTCGCCCGCACCTGCTTCTTTGTCCGCGCTCTCTTCTTGTATGGTTGCGTTGATGGGTTCGTCGTTTGGGGGGAGCGTCTTGGCGTCAAACGCGGAGGGGAGAATTCCGATGGCTCCGGATCCGTTCCACTCCATTTCGAGAAGCGCCGGGTCGGCAAGAATGCGTTGCCTGCTTTGCGCGCGGGCATCGATTTCAATAGGGCCTGCCTCTATCCCTCGTGTAAGGCTGAGTGATCCGGCTGGCTTCTCGAAATGAGCGTCTGTGTCTTTGGTACTGACGGCGTAGAACAGCAGGGACGCTTCTCCCGCCGCGATGGCATCGGTACCGGCTTTGGTCAGCCGCAACGATGCCGTGAATGAGAGGGTGGGCTGCGTGTCGTCTGCATTCGCGTCGGCGCAGCCCAGACATATACCGCCTCCTTTCTCAAAAAACGTACCGTCGAAGGCGACCTTCGCTCCGTTCGCCGAGTCATCGACCGAAGCGATGTCGATGCGCAGCTCTAAATTGCATGGATCGCCATCTGCATCGAGCACAACCGAGCGCCACGTGCAGACGGCGCACCCCGCCTGGGAGCCGTTTGCCTTGTTCGAACGATTGATATCCACGACTATCGAGCCGTCCGTATTACGACGAAGGCATCCCGAGGTTGAGATTGCGGCCTGTGCGATCGAAAAACGCTTGCACGCAATGGCGCTCGACGGATTTGGTGCGGAGCTTAGGGCCGCTGGTAAGGAGTCTGCCATGACAGGAGTCGCCCAAGCGGCGACAGGCGTTCCGGTTGCGAGCGCGCCGCAGAGTGCGACGACGGGCAAAAGGTTCTTCGATGCCATGGGGTCTCCTTAGCTAATTTAGTGCGGCCTGTTCATGTTTTGTTTCTGGCTGTGTTTGATGTGCAGACCGAGGCCGGCGGTTCCCGCGCCTGCTGCTGCGGCGCCTGCTGCCAAGAGCCATCGTTTGTCGCCTGTCTGCGCCAACGGTTCCTCGCGGTCGCTGCGGTCGAGCTCCGAGAGGTCGACCGTCACTTGCGTGGCGGCCTGCGCCTGTTCTTGCTGGGCAAAGGCCATGGCTGGCCCAAACGCTAGGATGCTGACGGCGGCGGCCAGGGCGACGGCCTTATGCCGTGTGCGCACCGGGCTCGACCGTCCAGGTGATCGTTGCAACCTGATCGCCTTCGCCGGTTACGCGGAAGATGTCGCGCGTGACGCGGGCGACGTTTCCGCTTGTCTTGAGCTTAATTTTGTCCGTGCCACCGGCAATGCCCTGGTAGCCCATGTCGAAGGCTGCATTCTTGGAAAGATCGAGGCCCGTTCCCTGCATTGCGGCGCTGGCGTTCTGGAGCGCGCCGTCGGGGCCGACCTTAAAGTCGATGGAGTTCTGCGCGGTTCCGGCCTTGGCGTCGGCGGCAATGGTCCAGGTGTTCATGGCGTCGATCTTCATGTTGGTGACATGGATGCCGTAGGCCGAATGATTGTCGATGGTGGTCGCGTCTTCTGAGGGGCCCTGAAGCGTGCCGTCGGCCTTGGCGACGAAGGGAATAACCGTCGGACCTTTGAACTCAACGTTGTCGATCTCGGTCCTGACCATTACCTTCGTGGTCCCAACGCGCCCGGCTGCCATAGCTGGCGTCGGGGCGGCGCCCATTGCGAGTGCGAGCGCGAGCCCTGCGCCCACGACGAGCGCTCTGGCTCCGTTCATGTTCCTGGTGATGTTCATGGTCGTTCCTTTCTATTCGCCGCGGGCTGTCCCCGCGATGATTGGACGAATGCTGGTGAATTGCGTGCGGTGCCGCGTCGGCCGGAAAGCTAGTTCTCGGCTTGCTCAACCCGTACCTTGACACGTGTCGGATTGCCGTGGCTGTCGAGGGTCTTGGCATCGAGTGCCTGGATCTCGATGTACGCCTCGCCTTCTTTGATGTCGCCGGCGGGGCACGTCTCGATTGTCTTGCCGGTCTCGACCACACCGGATTCGTACATGGTCTCGTCGTTTTGGATGACGCGGAATCGCTGGGGAAATTTATTGTCTTGGACGTTTTGCACGTTGACGCGCAGCTTGCCGTCCTCCTGCAGCTGAGCGACCGGTGCGACCGAAATCGTCATCATGTTGTCGCGGACGATGGCGTCGAGCTCATCTTGGATTTCCTGACGCGTTTTGCCCTCGGCCGTCGTAACCGAAGCGCCCGCCTCGGGTACGGGCTGCGACTGCCAAGCGTATAGTCCTACGGCGACAAGGGCACAGACGATGGCCAAGCAGGCAACGATGAGCTTCTTGCGACGACCCGGGCCTGCAAAGTGGGGTGGCTTCTTCGCGCTCATGCGGCATCCTTGGCGGTATAGATGCGCGCAAAGGTGGACGGGTTCGCTCCAAAGAGCATGTGAAGCATCAGGCGGCGTGAGTAGACAAGCTCGTCGAAGTCGGGAGGGAGCTCGATGTCGTGGATATGCGCGATGCGGTGGGCGAGCGCCGAGAACGACTCGGGGTCGCAGATCACATCGGTGGTAACGTGGTAGACCGTCGTATCGGGGAATGCCTCTTCGTCGAAAGGCAGGAGATGGGGATCGTCGTCGACTTCGATGGCGATGCCGTACTGGGGCCAGTAATATGCCATGGGAACCTCCCTGCTTCTGGGGCCAAAACTTCTGTCGGTTTTGGCTGTCGATGCCGACGGTATCAGCCACTACTTGACCAATTGCTGACCAAATGCTTGACGGATTGGTGTCTCCGCAGGTAAAAGGCGGCAAAAAATACTCCAACTTTTTTCAAGCGACAATCGCGCGGTCGGCGACGGCGGGGCCATATGTGTCAAAAGCATCGTCTGCCGAGGAAATCAAGCCGCTCGCCGAATTGCACGAACGTAAAAATCGCCAATTATGGAGACGGTCTCGAACACGTCGACGAAACGATGCGATAACATCTCCCTGCAAACACTGTAGTTAGCTAAAGGGGGAGTTCGCGTGTCTGCAACCATCAAACCCTTCACCGACGAGTTCGAAGAGTATGGTCGCGATGAGTCTCGCGCATCGGGCGAGGCCTCGAGCATCTCGTTTCCGACAACGGAAGACGAGGTCCGTGCCATTTTGGAAAAGCTCCATGCCGAGCGTGTCCCGGTAACGGTTCAGGGCGCCCGAACCGGCCTTGCCGCCGGTGCCGTGCCCCACGGCGGGCATATCCTCAATACTTCCCGTATGAATCGCTACTTGGGCCTTCGCCGCGATGAACAAGGCCAATTTCTGCTGCGCGTGGAGCCGGGCGTTGTGCTCTCGGAGCTGCGCAAGCAGCTGAGCAAGAAGGTGCTGCCGACCGCTGGTTGGGACCAGGCATCGCTTGAGGCCTACGAGGAGTTCCAAGAGGCCCCCGAGCAGTTCTTTCCCACCGATCCCACCGAGACGTCTGCCTGTCTGGGCGGCATGGCGGCATGTAACGCCTCCGGTGCCCGCAGCTACGCCTACGGCCCCATGCGCCCACATATCACGGGACTCCACGTCGCGCTGGCTGATGGCGATTTGCTTGAGCTTCAGCGCGGCGAGGCTTTTGCCCAGGGTCGCCACCTGTCGCTTGTGACGGCAGTGGGCCGTACGCTCGAGCTCGATCTTCCCGGCTATACCATGCCCAAGACAAAAAATGCCTCAGGCTATTTCGTTGCGGACGAAATGGACGCCATCGACCTCTTTATCGGTGCTTGCGGCACGCTCGGCGTTATCACCGAGCTCGAGATTGCCCTGCAGGCGGCGCCTGCGGTCGTTTGGGGTGTGAGCTGCTTTTTCGATAGCGAAGACAAGGCCGTGTCCTTTACCGATTCCGTGCGTCCCGTCCTGTCCCATGCGGCTGCCATCGAGTACTTCGACGCTGGCGCCCTGGATATTCTACGTCGCCAGCGCGAGCAGTCGACGGCGTTTGCCTCGCTGCCTGCGCTCGACAAAGACGCCAAGGTCTGTGTCTACGTGGAGCTCGACTGCGACGACGAAGCCCAGGCGACTGAGGAGCTGTATCACTTGGGGTGGGTACTGGAGCTTGCGGGCGGCAGCGACGATGCGACATGGGTCGCGCGCACCGAGGTCGATCGCGAGTGCCAGCGGTTCTTCCGCCACGCGGTGCCCGAGAGCGTCAACATGCTCATCGACGAGCGTCGTCGCACGGATCCCACCATCACCAAACTGGGGTCGGACATGTCGGTGCCCAATGCACGCCTTGCCGATGTCGTGGTCCTCTATCGCCGCACACTGGCCGAAAGCGGGCTTGAATCTGCTGCCTGGGGGCACATCGGTAACAACCATCTGCATGTGAACATCCTGCCGCGCGATGCGCAGGACTACCGTCGCGGTGGCGAGCTGTTTGCCCAGTGGGCTGCGGAGGTAACGGCTATGGGCGGTGCCGTTTCTGCCGAGCACGGCGTCGGCAAGATCAAGGCGGGCTTCTTAGAGACGATGTACGGTCACGAGGCCATGGTCGAGTCGGCGCGGCTCAAGCTCCAGCTCGATCCCGACGGGCAGCTGGGTCGCGGCAACCTGTTTTCGGAGAAGCTCTTGGATGAGCTCGTCCAGAAAGGGGCGCGTGAAGATGAGCGATTTCCATATGGTGGTGTGCGTCAAGGCCGTGCCGGGCAGCACCGAGGTCAAGATGGACCCCAAGACCAATACCATCGTGCGCGATGGCAAGCAGGCGGTCATTAATCCCTTTGATGCGAGCGCTTTGGAATGCGCGCTGGCGCTGAAGGACGACTTTATCGGCTTTGGCATGGATGTGCGCGTGACGGTGGTGTCGATGGGCATCCCCGCGACCGAGTCGCTGCTGCGCGACTGCATCGCCCGAGGCGCCGACGACGCGCTGCTGCTGACCGATCGCGCCTTTGCAGGTGCCGATACCCTGGCGACCACCTATGCTCTCAAATGCGGCATCGAGGCGCTCGACGAGGACTTCGACCTGCTCATCTGCGGCAAGATGGCGGTGGATGGCGATACGGCCCAGATTGGTCCCGAGCTTGCCGGTGCCTTTGAGATTCCCTGCGTGACCGACGTGAGTTGCGTGCAGAGCGCGGGCTTTACGACCTGTGGCTCGCTGGCGCTCATTCACGGATGCGATGCCGGCGAGGAGACGGTGTATCTTGAGATGCCGTGCGCGATGACGACTGCCAAGGAGATTGGCCAGTTGCGTATGCCGAGTATTGCCGGTATTCGCGCGGCGGAGGAGGCGGACGTGCGCGTGGTCAGTGCCGCCGACGTGAACGCCGACCCCGCGCGTTGCGGTCTTGCCGGGTCGCCGACACAGGTCGTGCGCTCGTTTGTGCCCGACCGTGACCAAACGTGCGAGGCCGTTGAGGGAACGGCGTCCGAGCAGGCGGTAAAACTTGCCAAGATTATCGAGGGGATGGCATAGATGAGCGGACTGATTATCGATAGCGAAGCCTGTATCGGCTGCGGTCGCTGCGTTCGTGCCTGTGCCTCGGGCGGCATCGTAGTGGAAGGCGAGCGACCCAACCGATGCGCCCATGTAACCGACGGCTGCATCCTATGCGGTGGGTGTGTCGACGCCTGCCCTGTCAACGCTATCTCGATCGAGCGTGACGAGGCTGCTGGTGCGGTGGACCTTGATGCATATCGAGACATTTGGGTATTCGCGCAGACCGACGAGCGCGATACGGTGACTCCCGTTGCCTATGAGCTTATGGGCAAGGGGCGCGAGCTTGCCGATGCTCGCGGCTGCCGCCTGGTGGCACTGGTCGGCATGAGCCCCGAGGGCTCGCTCGGGGACCTGGAGCATCTGGTTTGCGCGGGCGCCGACGAAGTCCTGGCCTGTCGCGACGAGCGCCTGCGCCAAAACGATGCGGAGGTCTACGCCCGCTTGATCTGCGATTTGGTAGCCGAACGCAAACCCGAGGCCATCCTATACGGTGCGACCGCTTTTGGTCGAGAACTGGCACCCGGCGTTGCCGTGCGTTTGCAGACAGGCCTTACGGCTGACTGCACCGTACTTTCGATGGATGCAGAGACGGGACTGCTGCAACAGACGCGTCCGGCGTTTGGCGGCAACCTGATGGCCACCATCATTTGCCCCAACCACCGTCCGCAGATGGCAACGGTGCGCCCCGGTATCTTTAAGGCTCCCGACTTCGACTACGGCCGCTCTGGCACGATCACCCAGATATCGCTTGCGGATGATGCTAAGGCTCGTGTCGAGATCTCGATTCCCGCCGAGGAGTGGGGACAGCAGCCCTCGATCGCCAATGCCGAGTGCCTGGTCGTGGTGGGTCGCGGCATTGGTTCCAAGAAAAACCTGCCGTTGATGCGAAGGCTCGCCGAGGCTCTGGGAGCCGAGCTTGGCTGCACGCGACCTGTCGTGGAGGCCGGCTGGTTGGAGTATCGCCATCAGATTGGCCAGACGGGCGTATCGGTTTCGCCCAAGCTTCTCGTGAGTATCGGTGTTTCGGGCGCCATTCAGCATCTTGCCGGCATCGGTGGGGCGGAGTGCATTATCGCCATCAACGAGGACCCGGATGCCCCCATTTTCGGTGCTGCCCAGTACAAGGTTGTTGGGGACGCCGTCGAGGTCGTCGAGGAGCTGCTGGCCCAGCTTGAGCGCTAGGCGCGCGCCAGCCAGTCGCGCATCTCGTCCTTTAGGCGGCTCCAGGTTGCCTGCGTGGCGGGGTCGGTAAAGGGCCGCGTAATGCCAAAGGGCGCGTCGAGCAGGCGGTGGATATCGCCCTGTTCGCGCGCCAGCGCGCGGCTTGCTGGATAGACGAGCTCAAACATAAAGCAGATAAGCCCCACCAAGAAGTCGGCGGGCTCATCGCGCTCATCGCGTGCGACGCAGCGGTGCTCGTCAAAGGCGGCAAGTGTCGGCGACGAGAAACGGCTGCCGAGAAACGTCTTCTCGTCCACCTTGAGGATAGTGTCGACGGTGCTGTCGGCGATGGTGCGCATAATGTCGATCTTGTCACCATCGCGCACGATATCGCAGAAGCACCGTGTACGCTCGTCGAGTTGTGCCGGCAGGCGAAAGTCGCTGTGATAGGCGATGCTCGCTCGGATGAGCTCGTCATGCGCACCGGTTTCGATAAAGTCACGGATGTTTGTCGTGGCGGGTGCATCGGCGGGATTCTCGCCAAAGAGGACCTCGATGCCCAGCGCCGCATGGCTCATGCTCTCGGCGTCCTTAAAGGTGTCCCAGCGTCGCAGCTGCTCAAAGCGGCCCATATCGTGTAGCAGGCCGCAAAGCCATGCCAGGTCAATATCTTCTGACGACCAGCCCTGCTCGCGCGCTACGGCATCGCATGCCTCGGCCACGTGGTACGTATGCTCGATTTTGAGCGCGATGCGTGGGTTGGTGGCGTCGTAGGCATCGGTGTAGCTTTTGAAGGCCGCGCGCGCCCGGTCTCGATCGATAGCTGTCATAATGACTTCCTAAAAAGTTGTGTCTTTCGATCCGGTGGCAATTGTAGGTGAACTCGGTTGCTGTCGGATGATGATTCTGCCGTATCGCTACATGCGGCTCGGAGACCTTGTCAGGATGAGAAGCGTATGGTGCTCAAAATCGTTAGAACCGTCTGGCCGGTGATGCTTACCTATGTTGCAATAGGCGCGCCGTGCGGAATGATCATGGGGCAGACGGGAATGGAGCCCTGGATGGTCTTTGCCCTGAGCAGCACGTTTGTGACGGGCAGCGGCCAGTTTATGATCTGCAATCTTTGGCTGGCGGGCGTACCGGCACCTTCGATTATCGCGAGCGTTGCCGCCATCTCCTCGCGTTTTGCGCTTTACTCGGCATCGATCGCGCCGCATCTGACGGGTGCCTCGAAGCGTCAGACGCTGGCTGTTGCCGCGACACTTACCGAGGAGGCATATGGCATCTCGCTTGCCAAGTTGGTTGAAGGGGAGGATTGGGGCCCGCGCGAGTCCTTTGTGCTCAACGTGATCCTCATCGCAACATGGGGCGTTTCGTGTACGATGGGCGCCATCGTCGGCGCCGTTGTCGATGTTCCCACCGCCATTGCAGCCTTTGTCTGCACCTCGCTCTTTATCTGCCTGCTCTTTTCGCAGCGGTTGTCGCGCGGTAACGTTGTCGCGGCGGTTTCGGGCGCGGTGTCCGTCGCCGTATGCAAGTTCTTGGGCCTCGCGAATATTGCCGTGCCGGCAAGCGTCGTGGTCGGCATTGCCATTGCGCTGGCGTGCGATACTGTATTTGACGGAAGAGGTGCCCGCGATGCCCGCTAACGAGTTCTTGGTTCTGTGGCTATCGTCGTGGGCTGCTATCGCGTTCTTTCGCATCGCGCCGGCGTTCGCCTTGCGCGGGCGGACCCTGTCGCCCCGCATTACCGAGGCCCTGGGCTATATCCCGCCCGCTGCCTTTGCCGCGCTGGTCGCCAACGACTTGGTGAACCCCGGCGCGTTCGACGCGGGACTCTGGCCTGCCTTGGTTCCCTGGATTGCGGCCACCGGCGTCGTGGCGGTGGCAATCAAGACAAAGTCGATGTTGTGGTGCTGCGTTTCGGGCATCGTGTTCTATATCGTTTTGAGCCTCGTATAGGAGCAGGACGCGTTATCGTCCCGGCCTAACGAATCGAATTTCTCACCGAGGCGGTCTGCTTCTTCTGGTACCATGGTCAAACTTTACTGTAGCAAAGCGTGACGTGGGCTTTTGTTCTGCGTCAGCGGAAATGGGGGTTTCATGGCACAGGAAGCGACCGCCAGCGAGCAAAAGAAATTCAAGGTACCGCGCATCCCGGGCGACATCATGATCTATCCGATGATCGTCGGCCTTTTGCTCAATACCTTCTGCCCGCAGGTCTTTGAGGTCGGCGGCTTCTTTACGGCTGCCTGCCGCGGCGGCTCCAACACCATCGTTGCCGCGATCTTGCTGTTCGTGGGCGCCGGCATCAGCTTTAAGTCCACGCCGGGCGCCATCAAGACCGGCATCGTCGTGCTGATTCCTAAGCTTGTAGTGGCAGCCGCGCTGGGTCTGGGCGTCGCGTACTTCTTTAACGATAACTTCCTGGGCCTGAGCTCCGTGTCTATCATCGGCGGCATAACGTTTTGCAACATGGCGCTCTATACGGGCATCATGGGCGAGTTCGGCGATGAGTCCGAGCAGGGCGCTGTCGGTATCCTGTTCTTTACGGCCGGCCCCGCCGTCACGATGATCATCCTCGGTGTCTCGGGTCTCGCCAACATCCCCGTCGGCACCATCATCGGATCCATCCTGCCGCTTGTTATCGGCATGGTCCTGGGCAACTTGTTCCCGTTTATCAAGAATCTGCTGGTCCCCGGCGCCAATCCCGCGATCGCCGTTATCGGCTTTCAGCTCGGTGCGTCCATGAGCCTTTCGAGCTTTATCACCGGCGGTATTTCGGGCATCCTGCTGGGCCTCATCACGCTCTTTATCGTCGGTCCCATTACCTTTGCGTTCGAGCGCCTGTGCGGTGGTAACGGCAAGGCGGCCGTTGCCTGCTCCACTATCGCCGGCACGGCTATGACCACGCCGGTCGCCCTCGCCGAGGTCGCCCCGCGCTATGCCGAGCTTGCGCCCACTGCGTATGCGCAGATCGCCACTGCCGTCATCATCACGGCAATCATGGCTCCGATTCTGACCGGCTGGGTCGATAAGAAGTTCTGCCACGGCAAAGAGGATCTGTCGCCTGCCGGTGTCGAGGCCATCGAGGAGGCCGTCGCGACCGACATCGATGGCGAGTAATCGTCGACGCGAGTCAATCAAGCCGGCGTGCAATTCGCGCCGTTTGAGCGCCCGAACGAAAGCTGTCTTGCAGTGACGTTCGGGCGCTCTGCTATTATTCCCCTTACCCCTGCGGAGTAGGGGTGTTTATTGCCCAGACACGAATCGGGCGATTCTGACCACTTGGATATTGAAGGGATGGCGTCTAGTGGTTAAGGCACTCAAGATTGAGATATTCCTGCTATGCATGATTGTTCTTATCGGGCTTGCCGCGCGAAGTCGCCACTCCTTGTTCTCGAGTACCCAGCAGTTATTGTTTAGTACGCTCGGTTACACCTCTGCCGCGTACATGCTATTCGATATAATCTGGACGCTTTCGGACGGTGTGGGCGGCACGCTGGGCATTGCTGCCAACTGGATTTCCAACGCGGTTTCGTTTTCGCTCTTTGCCGCCGCGTGCCTCATTTGGTTTATCTATTCCGAGACGGTGCAGGGTTCTCGCCTTTTGACCGCGCGCTATAGGATGGCGTTTGTAACGCTGCCTGCGGTGCTGGTAGTCGTACTGGCGTTTACTAGCTACTGGACGCACGCCCTGTTCTATATCGATGCGCAGGGCGCGTATCGTCGCGGTTTTGTCTATATGATCCAGCCCATCGTCAGCTACTGCTACGTTATATATACGTCCCTGCATGCGTTTATACAATCTTGCAAGGTCGAGAGCCTACAAAAGAAGGCCATCTATCAAACCTTGGCATTTTTCGCCATTCCGGCCTTGGTGGCCGGTGTCTTTCAGGTCTTTTATTCGGGTCCCTGCCTTAGTGTCGGCATCATGTTAAGTATGTTGCAGCTCTACATTGTTTGTCAGGAGCAGCTGATCTCGACCGACCCGTTGACTGGCCTTAACAATCGCAACCGTTTTGAGACCTATATGCTGTCGCTGTTCTCGGGTGCTGACCAGGCCGATGATGTGTATCTGCTTATGATGGATGCCGACGGCTTTAAGCAAATTAACGACCGGTATGGACATGTTGAGGGCGATCATGCCCTCCAGGTCATATCTGCTACGCTCAAAGAGGTCTGCTCGGCGTCTGGTGGTTTTATCGCACGCTATGGTGGCGATGAGTTCGTGGTGCTTCAAAAGGCGACGGCGGAACAGGACATCATAGACCTGTGTTCGGCGATTAACGACGAGCTCGCTCGTGCCGAGGTGCCGTATGCATTGCGGATGTCCATCGGTTACGCGCGGGTCGGCGATAGTGTTGATACCTGGCAAGACTTACTTCGCGCTGCCGATGCGGAGCTCTACCGCGTCAAGGCCGAGAAAAAGAAAGCCGGCGTCCAGATACGCTAGGAAAAGGGGTGCACGCTTGCGTGCGTGGCGGCCCTCAGCTCACCGATGTACTCCATTAAGCTAAAGTACATGAATCCCCTCTGCTAAATAAGGGCAGTTCGTTAAGCTTTTTTGGGTTTGTTGACGATGATGATGCCGCTGCAGACCAACAGCAGGGCAACGATGACGGTAACGGGGCTCGTGCCAGCACCCTCGCCGAGCAGCAGCGCGCTCAGCAGCACACCAAAGACGGGGTTCATAAACCCAAAGACCGAGACGCGGCTGACGGGGTTGACGGCAAGCAGGCGCGACCACAGCGAGTAGGCGACCGCGGAGATAAGCGCCATGTAGATGATGAGCGCGATGGCGGGGGCAATCGCCGTGGGGGAGAGCGCGCCACCCATCATAAAGCCGATGGCGGTGAGGACCAGGCCGCCGACCAAGAACTGCCACCCGGCAAGCAAGACGCCGTCGTGCTCGCGCGAGAAGATGCCGATCAGGCAGGTCGAAAGGGCGCCCGCGACGGTGGAGGCCAGGATGAAGCCCTCGCCGTCGAGCGTAAAGCCAAAGGTGCCGTCCGCGCCCGAAAGGTTGACGAGCGCGACGCCGGCAAAGCCCAGTACGCAGCCGAGCACCTTGGCCACATCGAGCTTTTCGGTGCGAAACGCCAGGACGGCAAAGAGGATAGCCAAGAAGTTGGCGCTGGCCTCGATGATGGAGCTTGACATAGCGCTTGCACGGGAGAGACCAAGGTAGAAAAAGAAGTACTGGCCGATGGTCTGGAAGAGCGACAAGATGCAGATGGGCTTGATATCACGCGCTTGCGGAACGAGCGGTCGGCGCTGGGCCACGCTCATGCCAACAATGACCAGCATGCCGGCAAGGGTGAAGCGCAGACCCGCGAAGAGCAGCTGCGAGGCGCTGTCGTGCGCGGGAATGCCAAAGAGGCCGTAGCCGATCTTGATGCAGGGGAAGGCAGAGCCCCAGAGCGCGCAGCAAACGAGACAGCCCAGGATGAGTCCGGGCAGGGTGGCGAGATACGGCTTGCGGCTTTTCATGATGTCCTTTCTACATGCGCGAAGCAAAAAAGAACCCGCCACCGGATGCGTCGGTGGCGGGTGTTGTTACCCGAGGGGATTGTACCCGATGGGAACGTATTAAGCGAAGTAGGCTACGCCGCTCTCAAAGATCGGCATGAACTTGTCGCCGGGGACATGCTCGGGCACGTTGCGGTACAGGTTGTCGCCGCGACGCTCGGCATGGCCCATCTTGCCTAGGACGCGGCCGTCGGGGCTCGTGATGCCCTCAATGGCGAGTGCGGAGCCGTTGGGGTTGACGGAAAGATCCATGCTGGGCTTGCCGTCCTCGCCCACGTACTGCGTGGCGACCTGGCCGTTGGCGATCAGCTGGGCGAGTACTTCGTCATTGGCGACAAAGCGGCCCTCGCCGTGGCTGATGGCGACGGTGTAGGGGTCGTCCAGGCTGCACTGCGACAGCCATGGGGACAGGTTGGACGAGATGCGGGTGCGCACCAGGCGGCTCTGATGGCGACCGATGGTGTTGAACGTCAGCGTGGGCGCATCGGGCGTGGCGTCGACGATGTCACCGTAGGGCACCAGGCCGAGCTTGACCAGAGCCTGGAAGCCGTTGCAGATGCCCAGCATCAGGCCGTCGCGGGCCTTGAGCAGGTCGCGGACTGCCTCGGTGACCTCGGGAGCACGGAAGAACGCCGTGATGAACTTGGCAGAGCCGTCGGGCTCGTCGCCGCCCGAGAAGCCGCCGGGGATCATGACGATCTGGCTTGCACGGATGCGGCGGGCAAGCTCGTGGGTGCTCTCGGCGACGGCCTCGGGCGTGAGGTTGTTGATCACGAAGGTGTCGGCCTCGGCACCGGCGGCACGGAAGGCGCGGGCGCTGTCGTACTCGCAGTTGTTGCCGGGGAACACGGGGATGATCACGCGCGGGCGGGCGATCTTGGCGCCGCCGTACACGTGGATATCCTTGGCGCGGAAGTCGATGGTCTCGACCTCGGGGGTCTCGCCGGCGCTGCGGTAGGCGAAGACGCCCTCGATGCCGCTCTCCCAGGCCTCCTGGAGCTCGGCGAGCTCGATGACCTCGGAGCCGGTGTCGATGACATAGCCCTCGACGGTGGTACCCAGGGGCTCGACGACAACGCCGTCGGCGACCTCGGGCAGCTCGGCGTCCTCGGCGAGCTCGACGATAAAGCTGCCGTAGAGCGGGGTGAAGAGGCTCTCCACGTCCACATCCTCGGCAAGCTCGATGCCGATCTGGTTGCCGACGCACATCTTAAAGAGGCTCTCGGCGCCACAGCCGTAGCCGGGCGTGGAGACGGCCAGGGCGTCGCCGGTAGCAGTGAGCGCCTCGACGGCGTCAAACGCGGCGAGCAGCTGCTGGGCGTCGGGGCGGTAGTCCTCGCCGTAGGTGGCGGGGGCGATGCGGACGACGCGGTGCGTCAGGCCCTTGAACTCAGGGGAGACGGCGCGCGCCGCGCGGCCCACGGCAACAGCGAAGCTGATCAGAGTCGGCGGAACGTTGAGCTCGCCGGCCTCGTCCTCAAACGAGCCGCTCATGGAGTCCTTGCCGCCGATGGCGCCGGCACCCAGGTCGACTTGGGCCATGAGGGCGCCCAGGACGGCTGCTGTGGGCTTGCCCCAGCGCTCGGCCTCGGTGCGCAGACGCTCGAAGTACTCCTGGAAGGAGAGATAGGCGCGTTTGTGCTCAAAGCCGGCAGCCACAAGTTTGGCGATGGACTCGACCACGGACAGATAGGCGCCCGCAAACTGGTCGGCCTCCATCAGATAGGGGTTGAAGCCCCATGCCATGGCGCTTGCCGTGGTGGTCTCGCCGTCCACGGGGAACTTGGCGACCATGGCCGAGCTCGGGGTGAGCTGCGTCTTGCCGCCAAAAGGCATAAGCACGGTTGCGGCACCGATGGTGGAGTCGAAGCGCTCGGAAAGGCCCTTGTTGGAGGCAACGTTGAGGTCGGTGACAAGCGAGGTCATGCGCTCGGCAAGCGTGGTGCCGGCCCAGCTGGGCTGCCACACGCTGCGGGCGCACACGTGGGCGACCTGGTGCTTGGGCGCGCCGTTGGAGTTGAGGAACTCGCGGGATAGGTCGACGATGGCGACACCGTTCCAGGCCATGCGCATGCGCGGCTCGGCGGTAACCTCGGCGATAACGGTCGCCTCCAGGTTTTCCTCGGCGGCGTAGCCCATGAACTCCTCGACGTCACCGTCGGCGACGGCGCAGGCCATGCGCTCCTGGGACTCGGAAATGGCGAGCTCGGTGCCGTCCAGGCCGTCGTACTTCTTGGTCACGGTGTCCAGGTCGACATACAGGCCGTCGGCAAGCTCGCCCACGGCGACCGAGACGCCGCCGGCGCCAAAGTCGTTGCAACGCTTGATCAGGCGGCAGGCGTCGCCGCGGCGGAAGAGGCGCTGCAGCTTGCGCTCGACCGGGGCGTTGCCCTTCTGGACCTCGGCACCCGAGGTCTCGATGGACTCGGTGTTCTGGGTCTTGGAGGAGCCGGTGGCACCGCCGATGCCGTCACGGCCGGTGCGGCCGCCCAGCAGGATGATCTTGTCGGTGGGGGCGGGGCACTCGCGGCGCACGTGGTTTGCCGGGGTAGCGCCCACGACGGCGCCGACCTCCATGCGCTTGGCCACGTAGCCGGGGTGATAGAGCTCGTTGACCTGGCCGGTGGCAAGGCCGATCTGGTTGCCGTAGCTGGAGTAGCCGGCGGCAGCGGTGGTTACGAGCTTGCGCTGCGGCAGCTTGCCCTCGAGCGTCTCGGACACGGGGACGGTGGGGTCGCCGGCGCCGGTGACACGCATGGCCTGGTACACGTAGCTGCGGCCCGAGAGCGGGTCGCGGATGGCGCCGCCCACGCAGGTGGCGGCACCGCCGAAGGGCTCGATCTCGGTCGGGTGGTTGTGGGTCTCGTTCTTAAACAGGAACAGCCAGTCCTGGTCCTCGCCGTCGACATCGACCTTCACCTTGACGGTGCAGGCGTTGATTTCCTCGGACTCATCGACATCGGTCATGACGCCGGTCTTCTTAAGGTACTTAGCGCCGATGGTGCCCATGTCCATGAGGCAGACGGGCTTGGCGTCGCGGCCGAGTTCGTGGCGCATCTCCATGTAGCGGTCGAAGGCCTGCTGCACCACGGCGTCGTCGATCGTCACGTCGTCCAGGACGGTGCCGAAGGTGGTATGGCGGCAGTGATCGGACCAATAGGTGTCGATCACGCGGATTTCGGTGATGGTGGGGTCGCGATCCTCATCGCGGAAGTACTGCTGGCAGAAGGCGATGTCTGCCTCGTCCATGGCAAGGCCGCGATCGGCGATAAAGGCGGCAAGGCCGGCCTCATCGAGCTCGCGGAAGCCGTCGAGCACCTCGACGGGCTGGGGCTCGGGGGTCTCCATGTACAGCGTCTCGGGCAGGTCGAGCGAGGCGATGCGCGCCTCGACGGGGTTCACCACGTAGTGCTTGATGGCCTCGATGGCGGCTTCGTCCAGAGCGCCCGAGATCATATAGACCTTGGCGGAGCGCACGGCGGGGCGCTCGCCCTGGCTGATGAGCTGCACGCACTCGCTGGCGGAGTCGGCGCGCTGGTCAAACTGGCCAGGAAGGAATTCGACGGCAAAGACGGCGCCATCGCTTGCGGGGAGCTCGTCGTAGGTCACATCGACCTGGGGCTCGCTAAAGACGGTCGGCACGCAGGAGCGGAAAAGCTCCTCGTCGATGCCCTCGACGTCGTAGCGGTTGATGATCCTCAGGGCCTCGATGCCCTTGATGCCGAGAATTTCGGTCAGCTCGCCCTTGAGCTGCTGAGCCTCGACGTCGAACCCGGGTTTCTTCTCCACGTAGATACGAGAGACCATTGGTTCCTGCCTTCCTGATCGGTTGGGCGTACGGTACGGTATGCGGCAGCGGTCGGTTTGCGGGGTCTGCCCTGCGGTCGCCTTGAGCCACATGTTTGTAAACCTCACTATGATACGACAGCTCGTGGCGCGTTGAGGACGGCGAGGATGCTACAGTGAAGCGCAAACAAGAGAAAGGCATCACATGGCATTCGTTTCACTCGCCATCATCGCGCTCGTGGCCTTTGCAAGCCCCTTCATCGCCTCGGCGATTCCCGGAAAGCCCGTTCCCGAGACGGTCTTTTTGCTCGTGTTCGGTGCGGTGCTGGGACCCCATATGCTCGGCGTCATCCATGTAGATGCCGAGGTCTCGCTGGTGTCCGAGCTGGGTCTGGCCTTTTTGTTCCTGCTTGCCGGCTTTGAGATCGACCCTAAGAACATTACGGGTGTGGAGGGGCGCTACGGCTTGGCGACGTGGGCCGTCACGTTTGGCATCGCCTGGCTTGCCGTGCGCTTTACGCCGTGGTTCTCGGTCAGCCATTTCGACGGTATCGCCGTGACGCTCGCCCTTACTTCCACGGCGCTCGGCACGCTTGTGCCCATCATGCGCGAGCGCTCGCTCACCGGCACGCGCGTTGGCGACTCGATTCTCGCGTATGGCACTTGGGGCGAGCTCGGTCCCGTGCTCGCCATGTCGGTGCTGCTGTCTGCCCGCACCGGCATCCAGACGCTCGTGATTCTTGGCCTGTTTGCTGTGGTCTGCGTGCTGCTGGCCGTGGTCCCAAGTCGTTCCAGGCGCGTCGGCAGCCGCTTCTTTTCGTTTGTCGAGGAACGCGCCGATACCACGTCGCAGACCTTCGTGCGTCTGACGGTGTTCATCCTGGTCACGCTCGTGGCGTTCTCGGCCATCTTTGACCTCGACATCGTGTTGGGTTCTTTTGCCGCCGGCTTTGTCCTGCGCTATATCATCCCCGAGGGCAACCATACGCTCGAGACCAAGCTCGACGGCCTGGCCTACGGCTTTTTGATTCCGGTGTTCTTTACCGTATCGGGCGCAAAGATCGACCTGACGGCCGTGGCGTCGCGCCCGGGCTTGCTCGCGGGCTTTATCGTGGCGTTGCTGATTATTCGTGCCGTGCCCATCCTTATTTCTATGAGCATTTGTCCTGCGACGCGCGATGTGTCGGCGTATGGTCGCATTACCGTGGCCCTGTACTGCACCACGGCGCTTCCGATCATCGTTGCCGTGACGAGCGTTGCCGTCAACGCGGGCGCGCTGTCGCAAGATATTGCGTCGGTCATGGTTGCCGCCGGTGCCATCACGGTGTTCTTGATGCCGCTGCTCGCGCAGCTCTTCTACCGCGTGGTCGACGCCGCACCGGTCGCTGCCGTGGCAGAGGTTGCCGAGCATCCATCCGATGCGCTCGACATCTTGCGCGCCCATCACGATTTGGCGAGCCTGCTCGCACGCGAGCACGAGCTGCTGACCTCGCATGGACATGGGCGTTCGCTCGACGGCATACCTACCCTTGATTCCATTGCCGACCGCCTCTCGACCGAGGCGGCAAGCGGGCACATCGATGCCCGTATCGTGGACGCCGCTCATTTGCTGGCCGAGAAGACCTATGGCGACGAGATCGACCCGTCCAAGCTGACTCCGCGTGAGCGCCGCCGCCTGGAGCGCGCCAAGCTCGCCGTGCACGAATACCGCCGCCGCATGCTGGAGCTCTACGCGCGCGATGAAGCCCAGGACGACGACGGTAAGTAGTAAGGAATGCCGGGATACGGGTTCCGTCCAAATAATAGAAGGCGCGCTGCCTGCGGTTGATGCAGGCAGCGCGCCTTTTGCGTTGAGCAATGTTGAGGCTAGGAGTCGTGGCTTGCGACCTTTAGGAGCGGGCGGCTCCGTCGACGGGGAGGATGGCGCCCGTGACATAGGAGGACATGTCGCTTGCCAAGAAGACAAAGGCGTTGGCGACATCCTCGGGCTCGCCCATGCGGCCGAGCGGAATAGTGGCGACGATGGGCTTGATGACCTCTTCGGGTAGGTTGGCGACCATGTCGGTCTTAGTCACGCCAGGGGCAACGGCGTTGACGCGGATGCCCATGGGGGCGAGCTCGCGCGAGAGCGACTGGACCATGCCGTTGACGGCAAACTTGGACGTGGGGTAACCGACGCCGGAGGGCTGGCCGTACTTGGCGACCATCGAGCTTGTGGTAGTGATGGTGCCGCCGTGGCCGGCTTCGGTCATGATCTTGGCGGCAGCCTGGTGGCCATTAAAGACAGCGACGACGTTAAGGTTCATGACCTTTGCGAACTCCTCGGCCGTGTAGTCCAAAAGGGGCGAGCGCTGGGAGATGCCGGCGTTGTTAACGACCGTGTCCAGGCCACCCATGTCGGCGGCTGCCTCGGTAAAGGCCTCGGTTACGGCCTCGAGCGAGGTGAGGTCGCAGGTGCGGCCCCAGACCTTGGCCTCGGGATAGGCTGCGGCTAGCTTTTCAACGGCGGCGTCGGCAGTCTCCTGACGCGAGCCAAAGACCGTGACGGCGGCGCCCTCCTCGATAAAGCGACAGGCGATGGCATAGCCGATACCGCGCGTGCCTCCGGTGATGATTGCTTTCTTGCCCTCGAGCAACATGGTGCCTCCATTCTTCGGGGGTTGGACATACGCACCACAGCGTAGCGGTAGCCGGAATCGGCCGCGTTTGCATATCGGTGAACGGTAACCCGCGCTACCGATGAACGGCTCGTGCAAATGCCGCTTTGCCGCTGTGCTTGGAAGCCGGATAGAAAAGGGCTCCCGTCCCACATAGGACGGGAGCCCCCGAGGTGCGTATTGATAAGCGGGTGTTGGGCTAGTTGGCCATGACGCCTTCGGTCCAGGCCTCTACGTCCTCGATACGCAGGACGTTGGCGACCTCGGCAACGCAGTCGACGCTGGCAAGCTCGGCGGCGGCAGCCTGGACGTCCTTCTCGAGCGCGCGGTGCGTCAGGAAGATGACCGAGCAGGCATCGCTGACGCCCGACTTGCCGTCCTCGACCTGGTTGATGAGCGAGATCGAAATGTTGTGCTTGGCAAAGATGTCGACCGTCTCGGACAGGGCGCCCACGCGGTCGGCGACCTTCAGGCGCACATAGTACTTGGTCTGGAGCTCGTCCATGGGCTTAAAGGCGAGGTTGTGACCATAGGGCTCAATCTCGGGCAGCGGAGCCACGCCGCGGCTGATCTGCTCGGAGAGCGACAGGATGTCGCCCACGACGGCGCTCGCGGTGGGGAAGGAGCCTGCGCCGGCACCGTAGAACATGGTCTCGCCCACGGCGTCGCCTACGACGTAGACAGCGTTCATGGCGCCGTTGACCTTGGCGAGCATGTGATCGGCAGGGATCAGCGTGGGATGCACGCGGACGTCGACGCCGGCGTCGGTGTTGCGGGCGATGCCGAGCAGCTTAATGGTGTAGCCGAGCTCGCGGGCCTGGGCGATGTCCTCGGCGCCGATGGTGCGGATACCCTGCTGGTACACATCGTCGGTGGTCACGCGGGTGCCAAAGCCGATGGAGGCGAGGATCGCCGTCTTGCTGGCGGCGTCGAAGCCGTCGACGTCGGCGGACGGGTCGGCCTCGGCATAGCCCTTGGCCTGCGCGTCGGCAAGCACGTCGGCGTAATCGGCGCCCTCGGCGTCCATGCGCGACAGGATATAGTTGGTGGTGCCGTTGAGAATGCCGGCGATGGTCAAGATCTTGTTGCCCACCAGGTCGTGCTCGAGCGTGCTCACGATGGGGATGCCGCCGCCGCAGCTGGCCTCGCATTTAATCTGCACGCCACACGCGCGCGCCTTCTCGGCGAGCGTCTCGACATGACGGCCCAGCAAGGCCTTGTTGGCAGAGACGACGTGCTTACCGTTCTCGAAGGCGGTGGTGAAGATCTCGGTTGCGGGATGCTCGCCGCCGATCAGCTCGACGACGATGTCGACGGCGGGGTCGGTGACGACGTCGTGCCAGTCACTTGTAAAGGCCTCGCGCTCAATACCGGCTGCTTCGGCCTGCTCCCAGGCAAGCGCGCAGGCGCGGGTCAGCTTAAGGTCGATGCCGTAGGCTGCCAGGTACTCATCGTGGTGGCTCTTGATCAGACGGGCCACGCCGCCGCCGACGGTTCCCAGACCGATCAGACCGACGTTCACGGTGCGCAGGGGTTCGCTCATAGATAGCTCCTTCGTGCATCTTATGGATGGATTAACCGCTTAAAGGTTGAGTGCATTCTAGCGTGAACCGAGGGCGCGTGCTCGCCAGGCAACAGGAGTCGCACAAAACGGCACCCCCGAAACGCTGCGGAAACATTGGAAACATGCTCACTACATACGACCTACAGCCTATGTGATTCAGGACGGCAAGTACATCGCCGCCTAGGTGCGCACAAAACGCGAGCGGTGAGGTCGTTTTAATCAGGGCAGGGACGCTTGTAACAGAACGGAAACAATACTTTCACACAATAAAGTGGCTAAACTGTATAAACCGACAGAAATACGCATAATTTTGGATAAATGGACAAAACAAAAGAAAAGTTGAAATAATCGCCACTTTTCTCAACTAAAGCGTCTACTATTTTGCGAACGCCGAACACGGCGAAGGATGGCCTGTCGGGCTACCGAAACCCGACGAGATTTGAGAGGAGAGCCGCATGTCGAGCCTCACCGGTAAGTCATTGAACCCTGTTATGAATCGCAGGAGCGTTATCGCGAGCGCAGCAGGTCTGGGGGCGATGTCCATTCTAGCTGGCTGCTCCTCCAACGGCGGCGACAGCGGTTCCGCTTCGGGTGACGCTTCGTTTAAGATCGGCACCATCGGCCCGCTGACCGGCGCCAACGCGTCCTACGGCAAGTCCGTTACCCAGGGTGTCGAGCTTGGCTGCAAGGACTTCTCCACCAAGGAGCTGCCGCTTGCCAGCAAGGCCGAGGATGACCAGGCCGACGGCGAGAAGGCCGTCAACGCCTTCAATACCCTGCTCGACTGGGGCATGCAGGCCCTCGTCGGCCCGACCACCACGGGTGCGTCGGTTGCCGTTGCCGCTGAGTGTGGTAACGACCCCAAGACGTTCATGATCACCCCGTCCGCGTCCTCCGAGGACGTCACCGACGGCAAGGATTGCGTCTTCCAGGTTTGCTTCACCGACCCCAACCAGGGTGTCAACGCTGCCAAGTTCCTGGCGCAGAAGTATGCGGACGAGAAGTTCGTGCTGTTCTATAACTCCGGCGACGCCTATTCTTCGGGTATCGCAGATTCCTTTAAGGCCCAGGCCGCTGAGTCCAAGCTCGAGGTTGTTGACGAGGAGACCTTTAAGGACGACTCCGCCACGAGCTTTACCAACCAGCTGACCAAGGCCAAGCAGGCCGGCGCCACCATGATCTTTGCGCCGATCTACTACACGCCGGCGTCCGTCCTGCTCAAGAACGCCAAGGACATGGGCTACGACGTCAAGATGATGGGCTGCGACGGCATGGACGGCATCCTGGGCGTTGAGGGCTTCGATACCTCTCTTGCCGAGGGCCTGCTGCTCATGACCCCGTTCTCCGCCGACGACGAGAAGAACGCCGACTTCGTCAACGCTTACAAGGATAAGTACGGCGATACCCCCGACCAGTTTGCCGCCGACGCCTACGACGGCGTGCACGCGGTGGCCGAGGCCCTCAAGGAGGCCGGTCTTGGTGTCGACGCCGACCCGACCGAGGCCGCCGAGAAGCTGTCTAAGGCTATGCTCAAGATTACCGTTGACGGTCTGACCGGCAAGCTCACCTGGAACGATAAGGGCCAGGTCCAGAAGGAGCCCACGGCTTACGTCATCACCGACGGCAAGTACGTACAGGCCTAATTGGCCGCCTTACATAGAGCGGTTTTGATCCCGAGCAGGGGAGGTTTTGGCCTTCCCTGCTTGCTTGGTATCTAGGGACGATGTAACGTCCCGTTTTCATACATCAACTGGAAACCTATTCGAAAGGGGGATGTGGAACATGACGGTCTTTATCCAATACCTGGTCAACGGCCTGTCCATGGGCAGCGTCTACGCCATCATCGCGTTGGGCTACACCATGGTCTACGGTATCGCCAAGATGCTCAACTTCGCTCACGGCGACGTCATCATGGTCGGTGCCTATGTCTCGTTCTGCGCCACGTCGTATCTCGGCCTCCCGGGCTGGGCATCTGTAGTTCTCTCTTGTGTGGTCTGCACGGTTCTCGGTGTTCTCATTGAGGGTCTGGCCTATAAGCCGCTGCGCCAAGCAGGCCCGCTGGCCGTTCTGATCACGGCCATCGGCGTGTCTTACTTCCTGCAGAACGCCGCGCAGCTTCTGTGGGGCGCCACGCCCAAGAACTTCACTTCGCTCGTCACCTTCCAGGTGCCGGAGTTCTTGGCCAAGTTCAACGTAAGCGCCGTCTCGCTCGTCACCATCGTCGCCTGCCTGGTTATCATGGCCGGCCTGATGTTCTTTACAGGTAAGACCAAGATGGGCAAGGCCATGCGCGCCGTGTCCGAGGACAAGGCCGCCGCTCAGCTCATGGGCATCAACGTCAACCGCACCATCTCGATGACGTTTGCCATCGGCTCGGCGCTTGCCGCCATCGCCGGCGTGCTCCTGTGCTCCTACTCGCCGGTGCTGCAGCCCACGACGGGTGCCATGCCTGGCATCAAGGCCTTCGACGCCGCCGTCTTCGGCGGCATCGGCTCCATCCCCGGTGCCTTTGTCGGTGGCATTCTCATCGGCATCATCGAGGCGATGGCGCAGGCTTACATTTCCACGAGCCTTGCCAACTCCATCGTCTTTGGTGTTTTGATCATCGTCCTGCTCGTCAAGCCTGCCGGCCTCTTGGGCAAGTACGTCCCCGAGAAGGTGTAGGTGAGCGTTATGAAGTTTCTTAAAGACAAGCAGACGCGTCACGACTTTGTCACGTACGCCATGTGCATCGTGGCCTTCGCCATCGTGTTCTTTATGCAGTCTAACCACATGATTCCGCGCATGATCGCCGGTCAGCTGGTTCCCATCACGGCCTATATCGTCATGGCCATTTCCCTCAACCTCGTCGTCGGCATCGCGGGCGACTTGTCGCTGGGCCACGCGGGCTTTATGAGCGTCGGTGCCTACACGGGCATCGTCACCGCCGTCGCGCTGGAGAGCGCCGTTCCGTCCGATCCGATGCGTCTGATCATCAGCATTGTGGTCGGCGCTATCGCCGCTGCCATCTTGGGCTTCTTGATTGGTATCCCGGTCCTGCGCCTGAGCGGCGACTATCTGGCCATCGTGACCCTGGCTTTTGGCGAGATCATCAAAGAGATCGTCACCTGCCTCATTGTGGGCGTCGACTCCCGCGGCCTGCACGTGATTTTTAACATCACGGGCAACTCTACGATCGACGACCTGCACCTGCTCGAGGACGGCACCGCCATCATCAAGGGCGCCCAGGGCGCCTCGGGCGTGTCGACGTACTCGACCTTCCTCGCCGGTGCCATCCTGGTCATGGTCGCACTCGTGATCGTGCTCAACCTGGTCCGCAGCCGTACCGGCCGTGCCATTATGGCCGTGCGCGATAACAAGATTGCAGCCGAGTCCGTAGGCATCTCCGTCACGGAGTACCGCATGATCGCCTTCGTGGTTTCCGCTGCCCTCGCCGGTGCTGCCGGAGCTCTCTTCGGCGGTAACTTCTCGCAGCTCTCCGCCACCAAGTTCGACTTCAACACGTCGATCCTCATCCTGGTGTTCGTGGTCCTGGGCGGCCTGGGCAACATGCGCGGTTCCGTCATCGCGGCGGCGTTGCTCACGGTGCTTCCCGAGCTGCTTCGTCAGTTCTCGGACTACCGCATGCTCATCTACGCCATCGTGCTGATCCTGGTCATGATTTTTACCAACAACCCGCAGCTCAAGGCGTTCTTCGGTCGCGTCAAGGACCGCTTTGCTTCCAAGAAGGAGGTGGCAGCCGATGCCCAGTAAATTTGAGTTCAAGAAGGGCAAGATGGTCCCGTATCCTTCTGGCGCCATCGTTCCCGATCGTGACCTGGGCGAGCGCCCTGCACTCGAGTGCATCCACCTGGGCATTGAGTTCGGTGGCCTTAAGGCAGTCGACGACTTTAGCCTGACTATCGGCAAGACCGAGATCGCCGGTCTGATCGGTCCCAACGGCGCCGGCAAGACCACGGTCTTCAACCTGCTCACCAAGGTGTACCAGCCCACGCATGGCACCATCCTGCTCGACGGCGAGGACACCTCGGGCAAGTCGGTCTACCAGGTCAACCGCATGGGTATTGCCCGTACCTTCCAGAACATTCGCCTATTCAACACCATGACGGTGGAGGATAACGTCAAGGTCGGCCTGCATAACCAGGAGCGTTACTCCGGCTTTGAGGGCGTGCTGCGCCTGCCGACGTATTGGAAGCACGAGAAGGCTGCTCACGAGCGCGCCATGGAGCTGCTGTCCATCTTTGATATGGAGCATCTGGCAAACGAGCAGGCCGGATCGCTGCCTTACGGCGCACAGCGTCGTCTGGAGATCGTCCGCGCGCTTGCCACCAACCCCAAGCTGCTGCTGCTCGATGAGCCTGCCGCCGGCATGAACCCGTCCGAGACCGCGGAGCTTATGGAGAACATCGTCAAGATTCGTGACACCTTCGGCATCGCCATCATGCTTATCGAGCATGATATGTCGCTCGTTATGAACATCTGCGAGGGCATCTGCGTGCTCAACTTTGGCAAGGTCATTGCCAAGGGTACGGCCGAGGAGATCCAGAACAACGACGCCGTTATCGAGGCATATCTGGGCAAGCAGGATAAGGGGGAGAACTAAATGGCAGAGCCGATGCTTTCCGTCTACAACATCAACGTCTGGTACGGCGCCATCCACGCCATCAAGGACATCTCCTTTAACGTCAACGAGGGCGAGATCGTGGCCTTGATTGGTGCCAACGGCGCCGGCAAGTCCACGACGCTTAAGACCGTCTCGGGCCTGCTGCGTTCCAAGACCGGCTCCATCAAGTTTATGGGCGAGGACATTACCCATACGCCTGCCGATAAGCTGGTTGGTAAGGGCCTGGCCCAGGTGCCCGAGGGCCGTCGCGCCTTTTTGCAGATGACGGTCGAGGAGAACCTGGAAATGGGTGCCTATACGCAGCCCAAGTCCACGGTGGCTCCGGGCCTCGAGCGCGTCTACGAGCAGTTCCCGCGCCTAAAGGAGCGCCGTCGCCAGGTCGCCGGCACCCTTTCGGGCGGCGAGCAGCAGATGCTCGTTATGGGCCGCGCCCTTATGAGCAACCCTAAGCTGCTCATGCTCGATGAGCCCTCCATGGGTCTGGCGCCGATTCTGATTGAGCAGATCTTCCAGATCGTCGAGGACCTGCACAAGGCCGGCACCACGGTGCTTCTGGTCGAGCAGAACGCGCAGATGGCACTTTCCATCGCTACACGCGGCTATGTACTCGAGACCGGCAAGATCACCATGACCGGCACCGGTCAAGAGCTGCTGCACGACGATAACGTCCGCAAGGCCTATCTGGGCGGTTAATCCATTCAACAAAGGGGGCGCTGACCAACCCGGTCAGCGCCCCCTTTTAAGTTGCGGTGAAATAGGGACTAAATGGGGGCGCTAGACGCCAAAACAGTCCCTATTCCACCGCAACTTCATGGGGATGTGTGACAATGCCCGTCGGAAAACATCTGCTGTCTTTGGGGGCCTATCTATGCTGTACGAGTTTTGTGCCGAGAACTTTGAGCGGGTGCCGGCGGCTATCGAGGCCGGTGCGGGGCGCATCGAGCTGTGCGATAACCTTGCCGTCGGTGGTACCACGCCCTCGGCCGGCGTTATCAGCGCTACGACCAACTATGCCCACGAACACGATGCACGGGTGATGTGCATGATCCGTCCGCGTGGCGGCGACTTTCACTACAACCAGGATGAGCTGCGCATGATGGAGATGGACCTGGGCCTTGCTGTGAGTGCCGGCGTTGACGGCCTGGTCTTTGGCTGCTGCAAGCCCTGTGCCGGCGGCTGGGCGCTCGACGAGCTCACCCTCGGCGCCTTCGTTATGGCTACGGGCTGCGCGACCGAGGAGTGCAAGCGCGAGCCCCTTGACATCACCTTCCACATGGCATTTGACCAGCTCTCGCCCGAGGCTCAGCTCGATGCGATTGATACACTTGCCGATTGCGGCGTTACGCGCATTCTGACGCACGGTGGTGCTGCCGGTACGTCGATCGAGGACAACTTCGAAAACCTGGCCCGCTTGATTGAGTACGCGGGCGACCGTTTGACCATCCTTCCAGGCGGCGGCATTACCACGGCAAATCGCGACGCGGTCGCGGCGGCGCTAGGCGTCTCCGAGCTCCATGGAACCAAGATCGTGCCGCTGGAGGCGTAGTCCGTGGCGCTGGTATTTGACGTTCAGCAGGCGAACGGCAAGCCCGACGATAACCGTCGCCCTGGCACCGCGTGCCCCTTTTGCGACACGGAGGGGCTCGCCAACATCATCCAGCGCGATGGTGACTGCATCTGGCTCGAGAATAAGTTCAAGACCTTGCGGGCCACCCGTCAGACCGTATTGATCGAGTCGGCCAATCACGACGCCGACCTGGTGACCTATAAGCCGGATGAGCTGCATCATGTGATGCGGTTTGCCCTGGGCTGTTGGCAGCAGATGATCGATTCCCAACAGTACCGCAGTGTGCTCATGTACAAGAACAAAGGCCCGCTTTCGGGCGGCAGCCTCGTCCATCCACACATGCAGATTGTGGGCTTGGAACAGGAGGACGGCTATGCGGCGTTGACCTCAGCCAACTTTGAAGGCATCAATGTCTGGCAACAGGGGAGAATCTCGGTCAACATCTCAACCGAGCCAATCATGGGATTCTTCGAGGTCAACGTCTCGGCTCCGCAGGGAATCGCCGCCAGCGATGACACGAGAGACCAAGCCGAGACGGACCTCTTCGCCGATGCGATTCAGGTGGCCCTGCGCTATATCCTGAACGAGCACCATGGTGGTCGCGCAGAGTCGTACAACTTGTTTTTCTATCACTTGGGCGGTCGGACCATTGCCAAGGCGCTTCCACGTTGGGTGGTTTCGCCCTACTTTGTGGGCTATCGTTTGGCCCAGGTCAATGCCGAGACGACGCTCGATATCGATGCTGAGCGCCTGCGCGCACGCCTGGAGGCGCTTGCATAGCCAAGGGCTCGGCCTCGCGCCTGTGGCTGGCTATTTCGCCATTACGCTGCGGCCGGCTTCGACGCGCTTGCGCTGGGCGGCGCGCTCCTCGCCGGTCAGACGCTCAAAGAGATGCCCGATAAGCGAGGCGAGTACCTGCTGAAACAGCGTTCCGCACATGACGGGAAACACGACTTCGCCCGGAAAGTACTGCGTGGCGATGACGGCGCCCGAAGAGATGTTACGCATGCCGCAGGTAAAGCACATGGTGGTCGTCTCGCTATATGGCAGATGCAGCGTATGGGCGACCAGAAAACCGACGACAAAGCCACTGATGGCGAAGACCAAAATAAAGAGGGCGACTTCCAAGCGCACCGCGTTCATGTGCAGCACGTACTCGCTCATGGCGGTGGAGTTGGAGGCGATAACGCCCATCATCATGAATTTGCAGGCGGGCGAGAGCGCGGGGGAGAGTTTTTCGTGCCCCCATCCGCGCGTGAGCTCGTTGATCACGATGCCGAGCACGGCGGGGATGGCGATCATAAAGGCCATGTCTTGCATCATGCTCGGCACATCGATCGAGACGGTGGCGCCCAGCAGGAGCTTGAGCGTGAGCGGAATCGTCATAGGGGAGATAACCGAGGACGTCAGGATGATGGTGAGCGCGAGCGGGCCGTTGCCGCCGAACATGCTAATCCACATAAAGGCAGTGACCGCCACGGGTACGCTGTACTCGAGCACGATGCCGCAGACAAGGTTGGGATTGGAGCCAAAGAATAACGATCCCATGGCATAGGCCGCGATGGGAATAAGCGCCGCCGAGACGAGCAGTGCCAAAATCAGGTGCAGGGGACGGCGGAACACCTCGGCTACCTGGTGGAAGGTGTTGCTGAGCGCACCCTGAAACGTCATAAAGGCGAAGAGGGCGGGAACAATGGGCTTGAGCACGCCAATCTGCTGGGGAAAGAGCACGCCGAGCGCCACGCAAATCGGAACGATGACCTGCATATGCCCCGCGAGGAACTTTCCCAGTCCAGTCCATTGCTTCATATGTCCCGTGACTCCCTTTATCCGCGAACTCGTTTGTATGGATATGCTAGACGCTCGTATGCGTCCGTGCGGCTGAAACGCTCGATTATTTCGAGGCTATTACCGGCATCGTTTACCGAAACCGCGGCGTGCTGCGGCGATTTGCGTCCGCGCCGCACGGTATAATAAATCCGTTCAACAGATCTGCCTGCCGAAGCGGGCATACACAGAGGACTCATCGCTATGAACCGTGAGAGGTATCGCGGCGACCTGCCCCTATCGGGGGTGGGCGCCTATGTCATCGCTTAAGACGACGCATCGCTGGGCGGTCGCTCAGCAAAACCCCGAGCTCGAAAAGGAGCTTTCGGCTGGTCTGGGCATTCCCGGGCTGGTGGCGCGCATTATGGTCGCGCACGGCATTGGCTCCATCAAAGAGGGCCAATTGTTTTTGACGCCTTCGCTCGATCGCGACTGGGCCGATCCACTCATTATCCCGGGCATGTCGGTCGTTGCCGACCGCGTCGAGCGTGCTATTCGCAACCACGAGCACATTGCAGTCTTTGGCGATTTTGACGTTGACGGTATTACGTCGACCTGCCTGTTGACCGAGGCGCTGCGCACGTTTGGCGCCGATGTCACGCCGTTTATTCCGCATCGCTTTGATGAGGGCTACGGTCTTTCGCGCGCGGCACTCGACCGCGTTAACGAGCTCGCTCGCCCCCAGCTGATCGTGACCGTCGATAACGGCATTGCCGCCAAGGAAGAGGTTTCCTATTTGGAGGACCTGGGGATCGATTTGGTGGTCACGGACCATCACGAGCCCTCCGACCAGGTGCCGCAGGGTGTGCCCCTGACCGACCCCAAGCTCGAGGACGAGGGCCCCTCGCGCGAGCTTGCCGGTGCTGGTGTGGCGCTCAAGCTGGTGCAAGTCCTGGGTGAGCGCCTGGGCAAGCCGTCGTATTGGCGTTCGCTAATCGAGGTCGCGGCGCTGGGCACCGTGTCCGACATGATGCCGCTCACGCCCGAGAACCGCGCGCTGGTTGCCGAGGGCATCCAGCAGATGCGCGTAACCGCTCGCCCCGGCTATATCGCGCTTGCCGCGCTTGCCAAGGCGGACCTTTCGAGCATTACGGCGGATGGCCTGTCATTCTCGCTCATTCCCCGCTTAAACGCTGCCGGCCGCATGGCCGATCCCAAGCTGGCGCTCGACCTGCTGCTTGCTCGCAATCCCATCGAAGCAAGCGCGCTGGCGGCTGAGCTCGAGGAAATCAACCGCCAGCGCCGTGAGATCGAGGCGGAGCTCACGCGCGATGCCATGGCAAAGGTCGAGGAGACCTATGACGGCGGGCGCGCGATCGTTGTGGGCGGCGAAGGCTGGCACGAGGGCGTCAAGGGCATCGTGGCAAGCCGTCTGACCAACCGCTATCACGTGCCGGCGCTGCTGTTCTCGATCGAGGACGGTATCGCGCGCGGCTCTGGTCGCTCGGTGGGCAAAGTTAACCTGCGATGAATTCCGTCGTCGCCTTTCCGCCGTGCTATCGGAGATTCCCGCCGAGGACTTTGAAGACATCGACGAGGTTGCCGCCACGGTCGACCTTTCCGAGCTGAATATCGAGACTATAGAGCAGATTTCCCGTCTTGAGCCGTTTGGCCAGGGCAACAAGGTGCCGCTGCTGGCCGCCGAGGGCGTGACGATGTGCGATCGCGCCGTGGTGGGCAAAACCGGCGAGCACATGCGCTTTGTGGCGACCGATGGCGCCGCAAGCGTGCCGGCCATTATGTTCCGCGTGCCGCAAATCGATAAGCTCATCAACTGCGATAGTGCTGTCGACTTGGTGTTCGAGGCCGTTGCCGAGCATTGGCAGGGGCGTGTGAAGCCCAAGCTCATGATCAAGGATGTTCTGGTCCGCGATACCACGCTGCCCAGCGTCGACGATCCGGCATGCGAGCTTCGTCGTGGCGTGCAGCCGGCGGATTCCGGCCTGCGCCTGGAGTCGCGTAAGCGCGAGACACTCGCCCAGCTTTCTTATACCGAGCTGACGCGCTCGCTTATCCATAGCTTTATAGGCTCGAACCAGCCGCACCGCGCGCAGGTCGAGGCGCTCGATGCCCTGGCCGATCACCAAAGTGTTCTGGCCGTTATGGGAACGGGGCGCGGCAAGTCGCTCATCTTCCATGTGCATGCCGCGCGCGAGGCGGTTCTTCGCGGGCGTGCGAGCATCTTTGTCTATCCGCTGCGCGCGCTCGTTGCCGACCAGGCCTATCACCTCTCGTCGACGATGGCCGCGCTCGGCATTGGCGTCGGCGTGTTGACCGGCGAGACCGTGGAGGCGGCGCGCGATGACGTGTTTGCCGGCTTGGCTTCGGGCCGTACCGGCATCGTGCTCACGACGCCCGAGTTCCTGTCCATTCACCGCGACCGCTTTGCGCGTTCGGGGCGCATCGGTTTTGTCGTTATCGATGAGGCGCACCACGCTGGCCTTGCCAAGGGCGGCGACCGCAGCGCCTATCTCGACATGCCCGATATCCTCAAAGCCCTGGGCGACCCGGTCGTTATGGCCGCGACGGCCACCGCGACGGCTCCGGTCGTGGCCGAGCTTGCCCGCACGCTTCCGATCACTCACACGGTGGTCGACGAGACGGTGCGCGAGAACCTGCAGCTCGAGGACGACCGAGATCTTGCGAGCCGCGAGAACCGTTTGGTGTCGATCGTGGCGACGGGGGAGAAGACCGTCATTTACGTCAATTCGCGCGACCAGTCCGTGGCGCTCGCCAAGACACTACGCAAACGCGTCCCCGACTGTGCGACCCGTATCGCGTTCTATAACGCTGGCCTTACGCGCACCGACCGCCATCGCGTAGAGGAGGCGTTTCGAGACGGCAGCCTCAGCTGCATCGTCTCGACATCCGCCTTTGGCGAGGGCGTCAACCTTCCCGATATTCGCCATGTCGTGCTCTATCACATGCCGTTTGGCGGCATTGAGTTTAACCAGATGAGCGGCCGCGCCGGTCGCGATGGCCAACCCGCCGTGATCCATCTACTCTATTCGTCGCGTGACGCCCGTATTAACGAGCGCCTGCTCGACTGCTATGCGCCCGAGCGCGACGAGCTCGTCACGCTCTATCGCGCGCTGCAGACCATGTGGCGCTCCAACCGCGGCAAGACCGGGGACGATTCCTTTAGCGCGAGCGATATCGACATCGCGCAGATGTGCCTTGCCATCGATGCTCGCACGCCGGTCGACGAGCGCTCGGTGGAAAGCGGCTTGGGAATCTTCGAAGAGCTTGGTTTTTGTCGCATTTCGGGGTTTGACGACACCCGTCGCATCGCGATGGCCGAAAACCCCGGCCGCGTGCAATTGAGCAGGTCAATTCGCTATTTGGAGGGCTTGCGCTCGCGCATGGAGTTCTCGGCTTTCCGGAGTTGGGCGCTCGATTCGTGCGCTTCTGATATGCTAGCCAAAGTTAACCGCCCGATCGTACCGCGGGCCTAGGGGAAGGGGACCTCGATGGATGCCGCAGCCCGTACCGCCCATGATTCCACCCTCCAGCCTTTTTCGGAGATGGAGCACTATAAGCATGCCGATGAGCTGCCGCCCGAGATTATGGCGGACAGCTACGACAAGCTGGAGCGCCTGTGCCTCAAATATATGAATGAGGAGGACTTCTCTAAGGTGGAGCAGGCCTATTGCTTTGCCGCCGAGAAGCACTGCAACCAAAAGCGCCGCTCGGGCGAGATGTACATTAACCATCCCGTCGAGGTGGCCATCATTTTGGCCGATCTCAAGATGGACTGCGATGTGGTGTGCGCCGCGCTGCTGCACGATACCGTCGAGGATACCGAGACCTCGCTTGCCGATGTGTCCGGCCTGTTTGGCGATACGGTAGCCGAGCTCGTCGATGGCGTGACCAAGCTCACCAACATCGAAGTCGACAGCATGGACGAGAAGCAGGCCCTCACGCTGCGCAAGATGTTCCTCGCCATGTCCAAGGACATCCGCGTCATTATCGTTAAGCTCGCCGACCGTCTGCATAACATGCGCACACTTGCCGCTCTGCGTGAGGACCGCCGCCTGTTTAAGGCGCGCGAGACCATGGACGTGTACGCGCCTCTGGCCGACCGCTTGGGCATGAGCTCAATCAAATGGGAGCTCGAGGACCTGTCCTTCTTCTACCTGGAGCCCGATGCCTACCAGCGCATCGCGCGCATGGTGGCGGAGTCGCGCGAGGTCCGTGAGCGCTATCTGGCTGAGACCATCAAGACACTCACCGACGAGCTCAACCGCATTGGCCTGGAAGGCTTCCAGATCAACGGCCGTTCCAAGCACTATTGGTCCATCTACCAAAAGATGAAGCGCAAGGGCAAGGAATTCTCCGAGATCTACGACCTGGTGGCACTGCGCGTCATCACGCATTCGGTGCGCGATTGCTACTCCACGCTCGGCGCGGTGCATACGCTGTGGCACCCCATGCCCGGTCGCTTTAAAGACTATATCGCCATGCCCAAGGTCAATAACTACCAGTCGCTCCATACGACGGTTATCGGCCCCACGGCCCGCCCACTCGAGATTCAGATTCGAACCTACGAGATGCATGAGCAGGCCGAGTACGGCATTGCCGCCCACTGGCTATATAAGAAGTCGGGCGGATCGTCTGCGTCTAAGACCAATGATGCCCAGCGTCTGGACGACCAGATTAACTGGCTTAAGCACTCACTCGATTGGGCTGCGTCTGATGAGATTACCGACGCCAAAGAATACCTGCATTCGCTGAAGGTTGACCTCTTCGATCAGGAGATCTTCGTCTTTACGCCCAAGGGCGAGGTCATGGCGCTTCGTGCCGGATCCACGCCGCTCGACTTTGCCTATGCCGTTCACACCGAGGTGGGAAACCATTGCGTCGGCGCCAAAATCAACGGTGCGGTGGCTCCGCTCACGCACGAGATCAAGACGGGCGACCGTGTCGAGATCCTGACGAACAAGAGTTCCAAGCCGTCGCGTGATTGGCTCAAGATCGTCAAGACGCCTTCGGCTAAGTCCAAGATCCGCCGCTATTTTGCCGCTGCGACCAAGGACGACGACGCTGCTGCTGGCCGCGATATGCTGGCCAAGGACCTGCGCAAGCGCGGGTATGGCATCTCCACGCCGCGCTCCGCGCGTGCGCTCAACGCCGTGGCGGAGCAGTTTAACTTCAAGCAGCTCGAGGACCTGTTTGCCGCCGTCGGCGCCGGCAAGGTTGCCCCGCGCGCTGTGGGCAATAAGGTCGAGCAAATCTTGGACCCCAAGCCCGAGGAACAGCTCACCAAGGCCGAGGCTATCGCCGAGGTCGTGAAGCAGCCCGCTCGCGGCTCCAACCGCAAGCCGCAAAAGCGCGGCAAGAGCGCCAGTAACGGCATTATCGTCAAGGGCGAGAGCAACAGCGGCCTGCTGGTCCGTCTGGCTCATTGCTGCAACCCCGTGACGGGCGACGACATCGTCGGCTTCATCACGCGCGGTCGTGGCGTTTCGGTGCATCGCGCCAACTGCCCTAACGTCAAGGGTCTTATGGAACATCCCGAGCGCATGATCGATGTGGAGTGGGACGGCGCTGCCGACACCCTCTTCCAGGTCGAGATCGTGGTCGAGTGCCTGGACCGCATGGGTCTGCTCAAGGACGTCACCATTGCCATTGGCGATGCAGGCGGCAATATCCTTTCTGCCGCCACGTCGACCAACCGCGAGGGTATTGCGACCCTGCGCTTTATGGTCGAAATTTCGGATGCGAGCGGCCTGGATCCGCTGCTGGCTTCCATCAGCAGTGTCGATTCGGTCTACGACGCTCGCCGTCTTATGCCCGGCGAGGGCGGAGCGCAACTCAAGCGCCGTGTGTAGGTGCGAGAGCCTCTCAGCATCATAGATATTGGTTACGTTCGAGGCATCGTTTGGTGCCTCGAACGTATTTTAGAAGGAGGGTATGCGCATGGACGATATGACTTTGGACCTGACACCCCGAGGCGCGGCTTCGATTGAGGCGCTCGTCAACGGCCCGATTCAGACTAACAGCTACGCCGTGATTTCGAATGACGAGTGCTTAATCGTCGATCCGGCGTGGGAGGGCGAGCGTCTTGTGGAGCATATCCGCACCGCGCATCCCGAGGTGCGCGTACTCGGCTCTGTCTGCACGCACGGTCATGCCGACCATGTTGGCGGGGTTGCCGGGGTTCGAGCTGTCGTTGGCGACAGCGCGCTATATGAGTTGTGCGCTAAGGACGTGACGGTACCTCGCGCAAATATCGAGGAGCAGCGCGCCATGTGGGGTATCGAGACACCCGATCCGGGTGAGCCGACGCGTTTGCTTGCCGAGGGCGATACAATCGAGGTGGGCGACGTCTGCCTGCAGGTGATCGAGACGCCGGGGCATACGCCGGGCGGCATCGTCCTGTTCGCCGCGACCGAGCAGGGGAACATCGCCTTTGTGGGCGACACGCTTTTCCCGGGCAGCCACGGTCGTACCGATCTTTCCGGCGGTGACGAGGCGGCGATCATGCGCTCGCTCTCCAAACTTGCCAAGATGCTTCCGCCCGATACCGTTTGCTTGACGGGCCATGGCGATTCGACCACGATGGCGCGCGAACTTATGCAGAACCCGTTTATGCAGATGTAGGCTCGAAGCCGTCTTCCGAACCACGAAGACCGCTCAATCGTCAAGCTATTTTCCCCAGTGGGTCGATTCTGTGGGGCAAACGGTCAAAATTTGTCCAATCGGATGGTATTCGTGAACAAACGAACGTTTATGCTCGGGTATGTCGTGGTAAAATCTCAGGCGTTATCGGAGCAACCTTACAGGAGGTTTCTTTTATGCTCGTCAACGCAGCAGACATGCTCAAGAAGGCCGAGGCCGGCAAGTACGGTCTCGGTGCCTTCAACACCAACAACCTCGAGTGGACCCTGGCTATTCTCCAGGCCGCCGAGGAGGCCAAGTCTCCGCTGATCCTTCAGTGCACCGCTGGTGCCGCTAAGTGGATGGGCGGTTTCAAGGTCTGCGCCGACATGGTCAAGGCTGCCGTCGAGGCCACGGGCGTTACCGTTCCCGTCGCCCTTCACCTCGATCACGGTTCTTACGAGGACTGCTTCAAGTGCATCGAGGCCGGCTTCACGTCCATCATGTATGACGGCTCTCACGAGGAGACCTTCCAGCTTAACCTCGACCGCACCAAGGAGCTCGTTGAGCTTGCCCACTCCAAGGGCATGTCCATCGAGGCCGAGGTCGGCGGCATCGGCGGCACCGAGGACGGCGTGACCTCCAGCGGCGAGCTCGCTGATCCTGCTGAGTGCAAGCAGATTGCTGACCTGGGCGTCGACTTCCTCGCATGCGGTATCGGCAACATCCACGGCGTGTACCCTGCTGACTGGGCTGGCCTTTCCTTCGAGCGCCTGGGCGAGATCAAGGCTCAGACCGGCGACCTGCCCCTCGTCCTGCACGGTGGCACCGGCATCCCCGAGGATCAGATCAAGAAGGCCATCTCCCTGGGTATCTCCAAGATCAACGTCAACACCGACCTGCAGCTCGTCTTCGCCAAGGGCGTTCGCGAGTATATCGAGGCTGGCAAGGATCAGCAGGGCAAGGGCTTTGACCCCCGCAAGCTCCTCAAGCCTGGTCGCGACAACATCGTTGCCCGCACCAAGGAGCTCATGGAGGAGTTTGGCTCCGTCAACAAGGCGTAAGCGTCGCTAAACTTCCCGTCGGAAGCCCCGTCCCCCTACACTGTTTCCTTTGCGCTCACCTGGCTTCGCCAGAAGTCGCGCCAAGGAAACAGTTCCGGGGGACGGGGCTTCCTTCGTTTAACGCCGCAGGGTTACGAGTCTGAATTAAGATGGCTACTGGCTTTGCCAGAAGTCGCGCGACGGAATCAGCTCCGGGGAAACGGGGCCTCCTTTGTTAACTCGCTACAGGGTTACTGGGCTGAATTCATTTTTTATAGGTACCGTTTTTCGGTGTTGAGGGTTCCTTTATTGGGGCTTTCTTTTTATCTCGCTACAATGGACTTCAAGAGTTCTAATGACTTGGAGTTTGGTATGGCTGTTATTAATGTGCTGCCTTCGGATGGGAAGGTTATTGACGAGGGTCCTGTTGGTTGCTCTGTTGATGTTTGCAATGATGACTTCCGTTTTCTAGATGTTGGCTTGCCACCCGAGATTCTGCGTTTAAAGGACGCGGGGTATCTTTCGCAGGCTATTGAGGCTTGCGACCGCCTACTTGCCCAAGATCCCGATCCCTCGCTTGCTGCCTGCGTTCGTGCCGAGCGGTATCGCATGCTTGAGACGCCGCTTCATTTTTCGGTGTCGCGCGATCGAGCTATTGCGATGATTCGCGAGGAGTGGCCTGAGTTTACCGAGGAGCAGTTTGACGATCTGATTGACCGTAAGCGTATTGACTGGCGCTTTATCGATGGCGAGCTGTTCGTTCTCGACAACTTCCTCGATTCGCTTCGCGTATATCCCAAAGAGGTCCCCGGCATGCGTCCCGATTCTACGGACGGAATAGCACTGCGCGACGAGATGCTCAAGGAGATGGAGTCACAAAACGGATTGGCTCGCGTCATTACGCTTAAAGCGTCCGTGTCTGTCCCCGGCGCTCTGGAGGGGGAGACCGTTTGCGCTTGGCTTCCCGTCGCGGCTGCCTGCCGTCAGCAGTCTCGGGTCGAGATTCTCGACATGACGCCGGAGGGTGCTGTTGCTCCCGCGAACGCTTCGGCGCGTACCGCCTCGTGGTCTTCTTCGAGTGAGCGCTCATTCTCGGTGACTTATCGTTATCACATCGATGCTGCTTATTGTGATGTCTACGGTGGCACACTTCCGGTTCATCCGCGTATGGACGCGCCTCTGCCCGAGGATATTTCCGAGGACCGTCCGCACATTGCATTCACGCCGTATCTGCAGCAGCTGACGGCCGGTGTTGTTGACGGACTCGAGGATCCGCTCGATCGCGCTCGTGCTATCTATGATTATCTGACGCAGCATATCGACTATCGCTATCAGCCGCCGTACTTGCTTTTGGGATCTATTGCCGATGACTGCGCGCATTCGCTCCGCGGCGATTGCGGCGTTATGGCGCTCACGTTTATCACCATGTGCCGTATCGCGGGCGTGCCTGCCCGTTGGCAGAGCGGCCTGTACGTTGCGCCCGATTCGGTGGGGTCGCACGACTGGGCAGAGTTCTATACGCCGCAGACCGGTTGGCTCAACGCCGACGTGTCATTTGGATCTTCTGCTCACAGGATGGGGGAGGAGTGGCGCCGCCGTCACTACTTTGGCAATCTCGACCCATGGCGTATGGTGGCCAACAATCGATTCCAGGCAGAGTTTGAGCCCTCTTTCGACGGCATGCGCGAGGACCCTTACGATAACCAGATGGGTGAGGCTTCGGTCGACGGTCGCGGATGCCGTCAGCGCGAGATGCTACGCACGGTCGAACTCATCGAAATGCTCGAAGTTCCATTTTCGGACTAATCGGTAGAAAGCTGTGATAAACTAACTCACGCATTGCGTGCCCGAGTGGCGGAATTGGCAGACGCAGTGGACTCAAAATCCACCGTTGGCAACAACGTGCGAGTTCGAGTCTCGCCTCGGGCACCATACATGCAAGTGAGCGTTCAAGGGGGTCAAGGCCCCCTTTTTCGTGCCGAACTCGCGTGAGCGCGCGGAGCGTTAAGCAAACAGGCCTGTGGCCTGTTTGTAGCGGAGCGTGGCGAGGGCGCCATGCGCCCGAAGCCCGGGGCTTCGCGAAGCGAAGTCCCTTCGAGTCTCGCCTCGGGCACCATACATGCACCTGCGCTTCAAGGGGGTTGCGGCCCCCTTTTTCGTGTACGTAATGTGATAACGCGCTGTACGTGTTATTATTCGCAAGGCGTTGTTTCCGCAATGCCCTAAAGAGGAACCCGAGGGTTCCCACCTTTTGGCGCCAATGAGCAGCTGACTGGTCATACAACTTAGATTACCTTCCTCAAATCGAGGAAGTCTATGTGTACGACCTGGTTGCTGAGAAGCGCCGGGTTATTTTTTATGAATGGAGGTAGGGAAAATAGCTAAGTCTGATGACACCCGCATCAACGACGAGATCACTGCATCTTCGTGCCGTTTGATTGGCGTCGATGGCTCTCAGCTCGGCCTGTTCGCCATCCGCGATGCCCAGCGCGTCGCCGACGATCAGGGTCTCGACCTGGTCGAGATCGCTCCCAACGCGGAGCCGCCGGTCTGCAAGGTCATGGACTACGGTAAGTTCAAGTACCAGCAGGCCATGAAGGCCAAGGCTGCTCGTAAGAACCAGTCCAAGGTCGAGGTCAAGGAAATGAAGTTCCGACCCAAGATCGACGTTGGCGACTACGAGACCAAGAAGGGCCACGTTCTGCGTTTCCTCAAGAAGGGCGCGCGCGTTAAGATCACCATCATGTTCCGCGGCCGTGAGATGGCTCACCCGGAGCAGGGCCTTAACGTTCTCGAGCGTCTCGCCGAGGATCTCAAGCCTTACGCTACGGTCGAGTCCAAGCCTAAGATGGAAGGCCGTAACATGCTTATGCTGCTCGCCCCGATTAAGGGCGCCTTCGATGAGGATAAAGCGGCAAGCGATACCAAGTAACTAGTGTTCTGTAACCGATTAAGGAGTATTTCATGCCTAAGATGAAGTCCCACAGCGGCACCAAGAAGCGTTTCCGCAAGACTGGTACCGGCAAGCTTATGCGCGCCAAGGCTTTCAAGAGCCACATCCTGAGCAAGAAGTCCACCAAGCGTAAGCGTGGCTTCCGTCAGGAGACCGAGATCGCCGCTGCCGACCGCAAGGTCATCAAGTCGCGTCTCGCCTAAGTTCGTTTTTTCGTTTTACCGTCTAGGAGTTGATAGAACATGGCACGTATTAAGCGCGCTGTTGCCGCCAAGAAGAAGCGCCGTACCGTTATGCACCGTGCGAAGGGTTACTACGGTGCCGCTTCGCGTACTTACAAGCATGCTAAAGAGCAGGTCCAGCACTCCCTGCAGTATCAGTATCGTGATCGCCGCAACAAGAAGCGCGAGATCCGTTCTCTCTGGATCACTCGTATCAACGCTGCTGCTCGTCTGAACGACATCTCTTACTCTCAGTTCATGCACGGCCTGAAGGTTGCCGGCATCGAGCTCGACCGCAAGGTCCTGGCTCAGATGGCTTACGAGGACATCGAGTCCTTCAACGAGCTGGCTACCATTGCCAAGAAGGCTCTCGAGGCCTAATAGATTCTCTTGAATCGCTAGGGGAGTGTCGCGTTGTGCGCGGCGCTCCCCTTTTTTATCGAAAGCGCTGGTTTACATTGCTAAAAGCGCGGGTAGATAAACACTTACAGGTGACCGATCTTTATATATCTCTTAACCGAAGGGTCATCATCTGATACGTGCAGTATTTCTGCACCAGCCTTTCTATGACTTATATAGGAAGCGATGTATTGTGTAGGACTTGTGAAGAGTGGAATTCCCGCCCCCGGGACCCCTCCGGTCTGGCAATATATCTCCTTGCCGCGCGGCCCGGTGGAACCGGGAACCAGCGCAGGCGTGCACCTTGAGAACCGGATACTGCGAGGATGGACACACCAGTTGTGTCGCATCCGGGCAGACATCGAACCATTTGAAATGGTCTAACTTGGATTT
>JAHABQ010000033.1:0-17492 GCA_018376265.1 Collinsella sp. | reverse complement strand
CTTCGCCCCCATCGTCTCCGGCATCATGACCACCATCCACGCCTTCACCGGCGACCAGATGCCGCTCGACGGCCCGCAGCGCAAGGGCAACTTCCGTCGCTCCCGCGCCTGCTCCGAGAACATCGTCCCGAACACCACGGGCGCTGCCAAGGCCATCGGCCTGGTTCTCCCCGAGCTCAACGGCAAGCTCATCGGTGCCGCCCAGCGCGTCCCGACGCCGACCGGCTCGCTGACCAACCTCTACGCCGTCGTTGACAAGAAGGTCACCGTCGACGAGGTCAACGCTGCCATGAAGGCCTACGCCGAGACCATCCCCGATACCTTCGCCTACAACGAGGACCAGATCGTCTCCCGCGACATCGTCGGCGAGACCCACGGCTCCATCTTCGACGCCACTCAGACCATGTGCTCTGACCTCGGCAACGGCCAGACCCTCGTTCAGGTCACCTCTTGGTACGACAACGAGAACTCTTACACTTCTCAGATGGTCCGCACCATCAAGTACTTCGAGAAGTTCGTTGCCTAATTTGGCTTTTAGCGAATAGCTCGTTGAGCGTCTAAAGAAGGGCGCGGCCTTATAGGGCTTACACCCTAGGGTCGCGCCCTTTTTATAAGAAATCGTCTGCCGTAATGGGAGGCAGACACGTACGAAAGGTAGAAGCAAACATGGCCTTTACCAAGAAGACCGTCCGCGACATCGATGTCGACGGCAAGCGCGTTCTCGTCCGCGTTGACTTCAACGTGCCTATCAAGGATGGCGTCGTTGGCGACACCACCCGTATCAAGGCTGCCCTGCCCACCATCAACTATCTCGTTGAGCACAACGCTCGCGTCATCCTCATGAGCCACCTCGGCCGTCCCGATGGCACCGGCTTCCAGCCCGAGCTGTCCCTCGAGCCCGTCGCCAAGAAGCTCGCCGAGCTCTCCGGTCTCGACGTTACCTTTGTCGCCGACACTTACGGCGAGAAGGCCGCCGAGGCCGTTGCCGCCGTCGAGCCGGGCAAGGTCCTCGTTCTCGAGAACGTCCGCTTCGATAAGCGTGAGAAGAAGAACGATCCCGAGATCGCTAAGAAGCTCGCTTCTTATGGTGACGTCTTCGTTCTCGATGCCTTCGGCACCGCTCACCGCGCCCAGGGTTCCGTCGTGGGCCCCGCCGCTTACCTGCCTGCCGTCGCTGGCTTCCTGCTCGAGAAGGAGGTCGACACGCTGACCGGCATCTTCGCCGAGCCCGAGCGCCCCTTCGTCGCCATCGTCGGCGGTTCCAAGGTTTCCTCCAAGATCGGCGTTCTCGATCACCTTATCGACTCTGCTGACACCCTGATCATCGGTGGCGGTATGGCCTACACCTTCTTCCTGGCTCAGGGCCTGTCCGTCGGTCAGTCTCTCAAGGAAGAGGACTGGGTCGAGCGCGCTGGCGAAATGCTCAAGAAGGCCGAGGAGAAGGGCGTCAAGATCCTGCTCCCCATCGACAACCGTGTTGCCGATCACTTTGGTGAGGACGCTGTCCCCGAGGTTGTCGCTTCCGACGCTATCCCTGACGACCGTGAGGGCATGGACATCGGTCCTAAGACCGAGGAACTTTGCGCCGAGGCTGTCAAGGGCGCCAAGACTGTGTTCTGGAACGGCCCCATGGGCGTCTTCGAGTTCGATAACTTCGCTCACGGCACCCAGGCTATCGCCGAGGCTGTCGCCGAGGCCGACTGCACCTCGATCATCGGCGGTGGCGACTCTGTCGCAGCTGTCAACAAGTTCAACCTGGCCGACAAGATGAGCTGGATCTCCACCGGTGGTGGCGCTTCCATGGAGCTCGTCGAGGGTAAGGCCCTGCCCGGAGTGGAGGCGCTTCTCGATGCCTAATCGCACCCTTCTTATCGCTGGTAACTGGAAGATGAACAACGACGTCGCCGAGGCCGCCAAGCTCGCCGACGAGCTGGCTCAGGCTCTGCCCGAGGTTCCGGCTGGCGTCGAGGTGCTCGTCTGCCCTCCGACCATCGACATCACCACGGTTCATGACCGCATTCAGGCTGCCCCCATCGCCCTCGGTGCACAGAACGTGTACTGGGAGGCCAAGGGTGCCTTCACCGGTGAGTCCTCTTGCGACATGCTCAAGTCCGCTGGCTGCACCTACTGCATCATCGGCCACTCCGAGCGTCGTGACTACTTCCACGAGACTGACGAGGACCAGAACAAGAAGGCCAAGGCCCTCGTTGCCGCCGGTCTTGTTCCCGTCTTCTGCTGCGGCGAGTCCCTCGAGGTCCGCGAGGCCGGCACCTATGTCGAGCACGTCGTGAACCAGGTCAAGGCTGGCCTTGCTGGTCTTGAGATCACCTGCCCCAAGCAGGTCGTCGTCGCCTACGAGCCCATCTGGGCCATCGGCACCGGCAAGACCGCTACTGCTGAGGACGCTCAGGAGGTCTGCGGCGCTATCCGTGAGACCCTCAAGGAGATGTTTGGCGAGGAGCTCGCCGACGGCATCCGCGTCCTGTACGGTGGTTCCGCCAAGCCCGGCAACATTGCCGAGCTCGTCGCCAAGCCCGACGTTGACGGCGCCCTCGTGGGCGGCGCTTCGCTCAAGGCTGCCGACTTCGCCTCTATGGTCGTCAAGGCAGGCGAGTAGGACATATGGCACAGCGTCATCTTCCTGCACTCCTGATTATCATGGACGGCTGCGGCCTTGCTCCGGCCGATGGCGAGAACGCCGTCGCCGCTGCCAAGACGCCCTTCCTTGATAGCCTGTACGAGAAGTATCCCCACACTACGCTCGGCGCTTCGGGCGAGGACGTGGGCCTTCCCGACGGTCAGATGGGCAACTCCGAGGTGGGTCACCTCAACATCGGTGCCGGCCGTATCGTGTTCCAGGAGCTTTCGCGCATCAACAACGCCATCAAGGATGGCTCCATCGCCAAGAACGAGGTCTTCGTCAAGGCTATGGACGACGTCAAGGCTGACGGCAAGACCCTTCACCTCATGGGTCTTATGAGCCCTGGCGGTGTTCATTCTCACATGAACCACGTCGAGGCCCTGGTCAAGATGGCTGCCGAGCACGGTGTCAAGACCGTTCGCGTCCACGCCTTCATGGATGGCCGCGACGTTGACCCGCAGTCCGGTGCCGGTTACATGAGTGAGTTCTGCGCCTTCCTGGCCAAGATCTCCGAGGAGACCGGTTGCGACGCTCGCGTTGCCACCGTCTCGGGCCGTTATTGGGCCATGGACCGCGATAATCGTTGGGAGCGCATCCAGCGCGCCTACGACGTCATGGTCAACGCTTCCGATGCCGATACCGACCCCGTTGCCGGTATCAAGGCCTACTACGAGAAGGACCCGCGCGGCGACGAGTTCGTCGAGCCCTTCGCTGCCCACAACGAGGGCATCCACGAGGGCGACGCGGCCATCTTCTTCAACTTCCGTCCCGACCGCGCTCGTCAGATGACCCGCGTGTTCACGGACAAGGAGTTCGACGGCTTTGAGCGCGAGCAGATCAAGCTTTCGCACTTTGTGACGATGACCGAGTACGATCCGACGTTTGACGTCGAGGTCGCTTTCCCCAAGACGTTCCCCGAGAACGTCCTGGCCGACGTTATCGCCGCCAACGGCCTGAAGCAGCTGCACACCGCCGAGACCGAGAAGTACGCCCATGTGACGTTCTTCCTCAACGGCGGCATCGAGGAGCCCAAGGAGGGCGAGGAGCGCGTGCTCGTCGCTTCCCCCAAGGTCGCTACCTACGATCTGCAGCCTGAGATGAGCGCTCCCGAGGTTACTGAGAAGCTTGTCGCCGCCATCAACGAGGATCGCGCTGATTTCTACATCGTGAACTTCGCGAACTGCGACATGGTTGGTCACACCGGTGTCTTCGACGCCGCCGTTAAGGCCGTCGAGGCTGTTGACGATGCCCTGTCCAAGGTTGTCCCGGCGATTCTCGCCAAGGGCGGCTTTGCGCTGATTACCGCCGACCACGGCAACGCCGATCACATGTTTGACGTTGCTTCCGACGGTTCTAAGCATCCGTTTACGGCTCACACCACCAACCGCGTGCCGTTCATCATCGTTGATGAGAAGGCCAAGCTCACTGGTATCGAGGACGGCCGTCTTTCCGATATCGCTCCGACCATGCTCACCATGGCTGGTATTGAGCCTTCCGCCGAGATGACGGGCCGCGTGCTCGCCACCGAGGCCTAATAGAAAACAAATACCGTTTTCTAGTAAGGGGGTTGTCCACAACGGGACAACCCCCTTTTTGGTATTTCTGCCATTTCCGCCCCGTCCTTGAGTGGCAGGTAGGGGAGAGCGGGGGATTGTGGTACAGTACTGGAGTTTGAATTGTTCTATTAAGGAGCTTATCTATGGGTCCGTTCCAGATTCTTCTGTTTGTCGTTTGGGCTGTCTCTGCCGTGGCGCTGACGATTCTCGTCCTGATGCATTCCGGTAAGGGCACCGGCGTTTCGGATATGATCGCTAGCTCGCTGTATAACTCCAGCTCTGCCACGGGCGTCATGGAGCAGAACCTCGATCGCCTGACGGTAATTATGGCCGTTGTTTTTGCCGTGTGCGTCGTCCTGTGCATGTTCTTCTTCCCGCAGGGCATCGTCGGCTACTAAGCATCGGCGTATATACGTTTGAAAAGGGTCCCGCATGTGCGGGGCCCTTTTTGTTTACAGACTTGTAACAGAGCCAGAATATCACCACATACTTCGCCCAGCTAAAGAAATTCTCGACCGTTAACCGGAATTAGCCCCAAATCGTGCATAAAATGCGCTACTGTATTACAAAACGTTGCTCCGTTGCGCATAACCAGCCATAGCAACGGACGGCGTTTTGATGGTTCGGATCGGATTGCCTCGACATGTGTCCGACTGAACATTTCTTTGTCCTATCTCATAAGGAGGATGGCATGGCTGATTCTATGTTCCACCAGCCCGTTATGGGTCGTCGCGCCTTTGTCGGCGGCACCCTTGCTGCGAGCTCCATGGCTTTTCTTGCCGCATGTGGCAAGAAGGGCGGCGACGCTTCCGGTTCTGAGTCCGGTTCGACGCTGAACTTCTACATCAACAACCCGGTCTGCATCGACCCCTACAATGTCCAGGAGGACCAGGGCACTCAGGTCGAGTACCAGCTCTTTGACGCTCTGACCTCTTATGACGCCGAGAAGGGCGAGATCGTTCCGCTGGCTTGCGAGTCCTTCGAGGCCAACGACGACGCCACCGAGTTTACCTTCAAGATCAAGAAGGCCAAGTTCCACAACGGTGACGACGTTACCTCCAAGTCCTTCAAGCTCGGTTGGGAGCGTCTGGTCAACACCAAGTCGGCCATCGCTACCGAGTATGGCCCTTCCGAGGTCTCCTATCACCTTTCCATGGTCGAGGGCTATGACGATCTGCTTGCCGGTAACGCTACCGAGCTCAGCGGTGTTACCTGCCCCGACGATGAGACCCTCGTCGTCAAGCTGTCTTCCGCTTACGCCGACTTCCCCTTCGTCGCCTCTCACCCGGCTCTGGCCCCGGTTCCCGAGTGCGCCGAGTCCGATGCCAAGAGCTTCTATCTTGCACCGGTCGGTAACGGCCCGTTCATGATGGACGGCAAGTGGGAGGATGGTCAGGAGATCAACCTCAAGAAGTTCGACGATTACTATGGCGACAAGGCCAAGATCGATGGCATCCACTTCCAGGTCATCAAGGACATGGAGACTGCTTACAAGGAGTTCCAGGCCGGTAACCTCGACGTCTGCGACGTTCCCGTTGCTCAGATCGACGCCGCCAAGAAGGATCGCGGCGTGTCCAAGGACGGCTACACCATGGGCGACGGCGAGCGCATGCTGCTCGGCTCCGAGCCTTCCACCTACTACCTGACCTGCAACAACACGGCCGAGCCGTTCAACAACGCCGACCTGCGCAGGGGTATCTCCCTGGCCATTAACCGTGAGGCCATCTGCAAGACCATCTTCAAGGGTACCCGTACCCCCGCCGACGGCATTGTTCCTCCGGGCATCGATGGCTACAAGGAGGGCGCATGGGAGTTCTGCGCCTACGACGTCGACAAGGCTAACGAGTACCTCGACAAGGTTGCTCCCGCTGACGCCAACGGCGATCGTGGCATTAACGTGACCCTTTCCTACAACCAGGACGGTGGCCACAAGGAGATCATGGAGTCCATCATCGGCGACCTCGCCAAGGTTGGCGTTACCGCTACTTCCGATACCCCTGAGTGGTCTGCCCTGCTCGAGCAGTATCAGAACTTCAACTATCAGTTCGGTCGTCTGGGTTGGATTGCCGACTACCCGATCATGGACAACTTCCTGTATCCGCTGTTCCACTCCGACTCCCTCGGTGGCGACAACCGCTCTGGTTACAACAACCCCGAGTTCGACGCCAAGGTCGACGAGGCTCGTACCACGGTTGACGACGAAGAGCGCGTCGCTAAGATGCAGGAGGCCGACGCAATGGTCGCTGCCGACTGCCCGGTCATCCCGGTGATGTTCTACACGCACACCATCGTCGGCTCCGATCGCATCAAGCACCTCTATGTCGATCCGCAGAAGCATGCCGAGCTGGGTACCGCTGAGCTCGCCTAAGAGTTTGCAGCTTCCGTGAGGGTCAAGTATTTACGTAGACCTCATGGGAAACATACAGTTCTCCCTAACCTGGGGTAAACTGGCTGATGGTAATTTTGGGATGCCGGTCTGGCGATCGGCATCCCATTTAGGTTAATCCCTAGATAGGGGAGTGGTATGGGTAAGTACATCGTTAAACGTGTGCTTCAGTTCATCCCGGTGTTTTTGGGCGTTACGCTGATTCTGTTCGCCCTCCAGAATATCGTGCCGGGAGATCCGATCAAGCTGATCGGTGGAGACAAGGCTCTGTCCCCCGAGGTGGAGCTTCAGCTTCGCGTCCGCTATCACCTGGTCCAGTCGGACGAGGATGGCAACGCGATGCTTGACGAGAACGGCGACCCCGTTCAAACGTCGCTCGTGGACCGTTACTTGTATTACATGAACGGCCTGCTTCATGGCGATCTGGGCAATTCGTATCAGCGCAAGCTGCCGGTTACGGAAATCTTTGCCCAGAAGTATCCGTATACGGTCAAACTTGCCGCGTGCGCCATCGTGCTCGAGGCAATCATGGGTATCGGTGCGGGTATCATTTCGGCGGTTAAGCGTTATTCCTTCTGGGATATTTTGGTAACGCTCACCACTTCGATCCTCGTTGCCGTCCCGGCTTTCTGGCTCGGTATGTTGCTGCAACTGTTCTTTGGCGTCATTCTCAAGGACGCCACGGGCGGTGCATTCTCCATGCCGATCTCGGGTGCCGGCGGTTCCAGCTCTCAGTATCAGGATTGGATGCACTATGTGCTTCCGACCATTACGCTGGCTTCGGTTTCGACCGCTTACGCCGCCCGCATTATGCGCTCGCAGCTGCTTGACGTCATGAACCAGGATTACATCCGTACGGCAAAGGCCAAGGGTCTCTCCAATCGCGCGATCATCATCAAGCACGCGCTTAAGAATGCACTCATCCCCGTCGTTACCTATATTGGTGTCGACTTTGGCGGCATGCTTTCGGGCGCCATCCTGACCGAGACGGTCTTTAACTGGCCCGGTATCGGCTATGAGGTCTATCGCGCCATTAGCATGCGTGACTGGCCCATCGTTATGGGCGGCGTTACGCTCATCGTTGTCGTCGTCATGGTGATCAACCTGCTCGTCGACATTAGCTATGCATTCCTCGACCCGCGCATCCGCCTTGGCGGTCCGTCGGATAAGGCCTAAGGGAGGTACGTCTCATGCAGGAAACTGATTCTCAGTCTCAGGAGCAGGCTACCGCCACCAAGGCCGCATCTGCTCCCGCTAAGTCCCGCACACTGTGGGGCGACGCTTTTAAGCGTCTTCGTAAGAACAAGCTCGCCGTTATCGGTGTCTGCTGGATCATCATCGTCGTTGTGGTTGCCCTGACCGCAGATCTGTGGGCTAAGCCCTGGCTCGGTTCGCCGACGGCTTCCGACTCGACCACCATGGCCGAGACGTCGCTGCTGGCTCCGTGTGCCGAGCACCCGTTTGGTACCGACGCCCTTGGCCGTGACATTCTTGTCCGTGTTATCTACGGTGCACGCGTTTCGCTTTCCGTCGGCATTATGGCCACCGCAATCTCCACGGTGATCGGTCTGGTCATGGGTGCTCTGGCCGGTTTCTACGGCGGTATCTGGGATACGATCATCATGCGCTGCGCGGATATCTTCCTGGCATTCCCGTACGTGCTGTTCGTTGTCGCCATGATCGCCGTTATCGGCCGTGGTCTTCAGAACGTCTTTATCGCCATCGGTATTCTCGGCTGGCCTTCGATTGCGCGCGTCTTCCGATCCGCGATCCTGACGGTCAAGGAAAACGACTATGTTGACGCTGCGCGCGCGATGGGTGCATCTGATGCTCGTATCGTCGTGCGTCACATCTTCCCGAACTCCGTCGCTTCCATCGTGGTCTACGCGACTATGAACATTGGTGGCGCCATTCTGACCGAGTCCGCTCTGTCCTTCCTCGGCATGGGCGTTATTCCGCCTACGCCTTCGTGGGGCTCCATGATTCAGGATGGTCAGCAGTATCTGCTGACTGCTCCCTGGATGATGATCATGCCCGGTCTGGCAATTCTCTCGACGGTGCTCGCCTTCACCCTGCTGGGTGACGGTCTGCGCGACGCCCTCGACGTCAAGATGAAGGACGCATAAGGATGAAGAAGAACAAGAACTATGTGGACCTGAAGGAGCAGCCGGTTCCCGAGGGCCAGCATCTGCTCGAGGTCGATGACCTTAAGATGTATTTCCATACCGAGGATGGTGTCGTTCGCGCTGTCGACGGTGTGTCCTACACGCTCGATCGCGGCGAGACCCTGGGTGTCGTCGGTGAGTCCGGCTCCGGTAAGTCCGTGACCGCCATGACCATCATGGGCCTCATCTCGATGCCTCCGGGAAAGATCGAGGGCGGCGACGTTCGCTATCGCGGTCGTTCTATTCTCGAGATGACCGAGGAAGAGATGCAGCACATTCGCGGTAACGACATCGCGATGATCTTCCAAGATCCTATGACCTCCTTGAACCCGGTCTATAAGATCGGCAAGCAGGTGGGCGAGGGTCTTCGTCTGCACCGTGGCTACTCCAAGCAGGAGGCGCTCAAGCGCGCCACCGAGCTTTTGGACCTCGTTGGTATTCCCGAGCCCGAGAAGCGCGTCAATGAGTATCCGCACCAGTTCTCTGGCGGTATGCGTCAGCGCGTCATGATTGCTATGGCTCTTGCCTGCGATCCCGATATTCTGATTGCCGACGAGCCCACGACTGCCCTGGACGTTACCATTCAGGCTCAGATTATTGAGCTTATGCAGGAAATGCAGGAGAAGAACGGCAACGCCATCATCATGATTACCCATGACCTGGGTGTCGTCGCCGATATGGCCGACAAGATCATGGTTATGTACGCCGGTCGTCCCGTCGAGTTCGGTACTGCTGAGGAAATCTTCTACGAGAGCCGCCACCCCTATACCTGGGGCCTGATTCGCTCCATCCCGGAGCAGGCTATCGATGAGAAGAAACCGCTTACGCCGATTCACGGCAACCCGCCTTCGCTCATGAACCTGCCCGAGGGCTGCGTGTTCTCGCCTCGTTGCCCCTATGCGACCGATAAGTGCCGCAAGCAGCGCCCCGAGCGCGTTGTCACCGAGTCTGGTCACTACTCTGCGTGCCACTACTCCGGTGACCCCGAGTTCCTCAAGAACGCTCCTGAGACGTCCCGTACGCGCAAGGATTCCAAGAAGGGAGGCGAGGCGTAATGGCAGATACCAACGAGCGTACTCCGCTGCTGAAGGTCGAGCACCTCTCTAAGGAGTTTCCCGCTGAGTCCGGCATGTTCGCCAAGCGCTTCTCCAAGCGTGTCGTCTCTGCTGTGAATGACATTTCGTTCGAGATTTATCCGGGCGAGACCTTTGGCCTGGTCGGCGAGTCTGGTTGCGGTAAGTCCACCACGGGCCGCACCATCATGCGCCTGACCAAGCCGACGGCAGGCAAAGTGTTCTTCCAGGGCAAAGACGTTGCCGAGATGAGCAAGCACGAGATCAAGGATATGCGTCGCGAGATGCAGTTCATCTTCCAGGACCCCTATGCTTCGCTGAATCCTCGTATGACCATCGGCGAGATTGTCTCTGAGCCCATGACCATTCATGGCGTGGGCACCAAGGAAGAGCGTATCGAGCGTGTCCGCGAGCTGCTGGACGTCGTCGGTCTGAACCCCGAGCACATCAACCGCTATCCGCACGAGTTCTCGGGCGGCCAGCGCCAGCGTGTCGGCATTGCCCGCGCATTTGCGCTGAAGCCCAAGCTGATTATCTGCGACGAGCCGGTTTCCGCTCTGGATGTGTCCATTCAGGCCCAGGTTCTGAACCTGCTCAAGGAACTGCAGGACAAGTTCGGTACCGCATATCTGTTTATCGCCCACGACCTGTCCGTCGTACAGCACATCTCCGATCGCGTTGCCGTTATGTATCTGGGTAAGATGGTTGAGGTTTCGGACTGGAAGACGCTCTACAGCGAGCCCCACCATCCGTACACGCAGTCGCTGCTGTCTGCCGTGCCGGTTCCCGATCCTGATATCCAGAAGACCCGCAAGCGCATCATCCTCGCTGGCGATCCGCCGTCGCCGCTGGATCCGCCGACCGGCTGCCGTTTCCACACGCGCTGCCCGATCGCTCAGGGCATCTGCTCCGAGAAGCTGCCTGAGTTTAAGGAAGTTGCCCCGGGCCACTGCTGTGCCTGCCACTTCGCGGAGCCGTTCCCGATCAAGGAATCGCACATCGACCTGTAGTCGGTTGTTCTCGTCCGGGCCCGCCCTGGCGTTGCTTTTCAGAACGTCCTCGGACATGCAAGAAACCCCCGCTGCGCACTTCGTGCGGCGGGGGTTTCTTGCGTCCTGCGGAATGTTCTGAAAAGTAACGCCAGGGCGGGCCCTACGTTAACTCGGCAGGGGGAGTGCGATTCCTCGATCGCTCACTAAACCTAATAAGAAATTGAGTGAGGCCGGAGCATTAGCTCCGGCCTCCCCATATAAGGGCTCGGCTTTGCCGAGCCACCAAATTTGCATCAGTCCCCAGAACATGTTTGAGAACTGTGTCCGGAGTACATACTCCTAGGGCCGGAATGAGGTCGCCTTCCAACGCATTCCGCAGGGGGCGGCATTATTTTGTAGCGCGAAGCGCGGATCAAAATAATGCCGCATGCCCGAGGACGCGTTGGAAGGCGACCTCATTCCGGCCCGAACAGGTCAGTCTAACTGCGCATTTACAAATTCGTAAACTTTTTTGAAAAAAGTGCTTGCACAGTTCTCGAATCATAGGTTATTATCTTCCTCGTTGAACGCGCGGGTCCAACAAAACGAACCGTGAATCAACAACATAGCATGTCGGAGTGGCGGAATTGGCAGACGCGCTAGCTTGAGGTGCTAGTGACCGCTTTTTGGTCATGCGGGTTCAAGTCCCGCCTCCGACACCATCGCATTTGAGAAGCCTCTTCGGAGGCTTTTTTGTTACCGATAGACGGTGAGGTCCACGATGGAAACGCTTGAACGCAACGAGTGGGCAGACGTTGCCCAGCTAGTCGAGATCACGAGCGATGCTGTCATCATCTGCGAGCTCGACGGAACCATTCTGCATGTGAATAATCGCTTACTTGGTTTGATGTGCGAGGAACGCGCCGACGTCATCGGTGGAGATGTTAAAGACGTCCTGTACTCGTCCGCTTTTGAACGTGCGACGGAACATCGTCTGCCATTTGAAACTGATGGCTCCGAGAACGAACTGATGCTCAAGCTGAGTGACGGCTCTTTTATCCCCGTCTTGGTTCGTGCGGGCTCCGTAACGCCTCCACGCATCTTTGGGCGCCGTGCACCACGTGTCCTGGTGGCGCTTCACAGTATCGAGGAACAGTATTCTCACGACCGTCAACTCAAGCGTGCGTTATCGGAGCTTAGAGTGGCGAACAAACGTCTGTCTGGCACGCTCTCGGTCATTATGAGCACTGTGGGCTCCGATGAGTTGCCCAGCCTGCTTGATACCGTTTTGAACCAGCTTGTAGGAACGCTCGATGCTTCGGGTGCCGCTATCTATTTTTCTGAGAGCGGCGGTTTTAAGCTACGCGGTGTTTCCAAGGAGCTGTACGACAGCTATCTGCCCGAGTTTTTGCCGTATGGCGCTGGCATTCCGACGTATGTTCTTCGCGAGTCGCGTGCCTGTCGCTTGTCGATTCAACAGGACCTTGAGGGCGATAGGGCCGCCTCCGGTATGTTCATGGACTTGGACAATCGTTCTAAGCACCTGTTGCGCGTGCAGGATATGCCTCCGTACCGCAGCGAGATCTGTCTTCCCGTTTTTTACGGTACGCAGATCCTTGGCGTGCTGGAAGTTGGTTGGAAACGCCCCCAGGCACCGCTCGCCTATGACGTTAATGTACTCGAGGTCATTTGCGATTACCTGTCTATCCAGCTGGTCGGCATGGCATCGAGCCTTCGTTCTCGTCGTACGGCCGAGCTTGGCCGCTCGCTCAATGTCTTACGTGATGAGTTGTTTACCTTTCTAGACGATTCCGCCGCGGCTACCCAGGCGGTATCGTCCGAGATCTGCAATATGCTCAACTGCCATTTTTGTCCTGTTGAGTATGACGCCAGTCTGGACTCCTACGTCATAGATTTTGAAGGCGGCAGTCGCGTTGCCTTGCCGGACGATCCCGAGAAGCTTTTCTTTTCCACGACGGCGCCGGCGGCACGTCTGGGGGCTGGCCCTGATGGCTTTGAGGCATCTGTTTTGGGCGGCACGAGTGCCGAGGACCTTAAACACGTCCGTATAACTCGCGTTGACGAATCGATGCCTATGGGAGGCTGGCTTAGGGCGCATGGTCTGCCTTGTCAAGGTCTCTACGTCGACTCCGGCATCGAGGCGGGGCGCCTGCGCTCTGAGGGTGATGGCAAACACAGTAACGACGCGATTGTTCCTGCTTCTGTTGCGAAGAGCCCGACTACGCGCGCGCTGCTGCTTCGTGATGGTAGCCAAGAGCCGATTGATGACCTTGAATATGACTACTTGGTGCACTTGGCGCATGACTTTGAACTGATCTACGAAGGCGAATCTCAAAAGCGCGAGGAGCGCCATATCGCTCAGACCCTCCAGATCGGCATGAGAAATTCCCTGGGGGATGTTCCGGGTATCGCAACCGATTCGGTGTACCTGTCTGCCACGAATTCGGCGTTGGTCGGCGGCGATTTCTATACGCTCATTCGTCTTCCCGACGACTGCGCCGTCATGATTCTGGGTGATGTGTCTGGCAAAGGCATTGAGGCCGCATCGATGTCCGCGCTCGTCAAGACGGCCCTGACGGCATATGCCTGGGAGGGCGCTGGACCGGCCCGCATGGCACGCTCCCTTAACAGCATGCTCATGGGCTTTTCGAGGGTCGAGACGTTCGTGACAGCCTTTATCGCCAAGATTGACCTTAAAGCCGGACGCGCAACGTATTGTTCGGCGGGCCATCCTCCGACCATGGTCATCAGGCCAGAGTCGATGCCGCTGGGTGGCGGCGAGTCCCGTGGGGGAGAGGTCGAGCTGCTTGGATGCCAATCGGGCGTAATCGGTGCCTTTGAGAGCATGGTGTACGAGACAGGCGTGTTTACGTTCGCCCCCGGCGACATGCTCTTCATGTATACGGATGGAACGATTGAGGCCCGCGACCGCACCGGAGCGTTCTTTGGCGAGCAGCGCTTGCGCGACCTTCTGCTTTCTGTTTCGGGGGAGGGCGTGTCGGGCATTTGCGGCAAGGTCTTGGGCGAGCTTGACCGATTTACCGAATCGGCGCTGGACGATGACATTGCATTGGTGTCCCTTGAGTTTTTACGGGGTCGTTCATAGACGACGCTGGGCGGGCTGAATCCGTACGGTTGGGGAAACGAATGCATCGAGTGGGCTTTTTTGGGGAACCATGGTCGTATGAATGAGTGGAATGACATAGCGGTTTTGACGCCACCAGGCGATATCGACATCGCCACGGTGCCTGCGCTGCGTCGGCGGTTGGATGCTTTGATTGGCCGCGGCGTGCGTCGTGTCGTCATCAACTGTCAGGCTGTTAGCTTTATCGATTCGACGGGCTTGGCATTCCTGCTTACGCGCGCTCGTGAGCTCATGAGGCGAGAAGGCCTGCTTTCGCTCGTCAATGCATCAGGTGAAGTTGTTCGCTTTTTGGAGATTGCTCGTCTTGTCGATATCCTTCATGTCGCGGGGCCGGCACGGGAGTCTATTCCCGCTATTCCGGTGGGGGAGCTGCCTCGCTGGAGTAAGAGCGTCGAGGTCCGTCAGGGTATCGAGAATCTTCCATACTACCGACATCGCATCGCCGAACTCCTTGAATCGCTTCCGTTGCGCCGTGACGAGCGCTACGATGTCGCATTGGCGTCGGGGGAGGCGCTGGGTAATGCCTATGACCATGCGGGCGGCATCGGGTGCGTCCTGACGGTTCAAGCCTATGGCGATCGCGTTGTGGTTGAGGTGCTTGATCGAGGTGCCGGCTATTCTATCGATGAAACGAGCGAGCCGGTTGCATCTGAGGAACGCGGCCGTGGTATCAAGCTTATGCGTATGCTCGTCGATAACGTGGAGGTTGCTCGTCGTACGGACGGCGCCGGCACGCGCGTGCAGATGGTGAAGCTGTTTAGCGGAGCGCTGGAATCGTGTGCCTAGCCAATCGCTTTAGCGCGTTTGGCTACTAAGAACATGCGGCAGACAAGTTTTTTGAAAAAAGTACTTGCGTCTTTTGGACAACTCGCGTAAATTAATAACCCGCAAGCGGACATGGCTCAGTTGGTAGAGCACAACCTTGCCAAGGTTGGGGTCGCGGGTTCGAGCCCCGTTGTCCGCTCCATTGCATTTCCGGACCGTTTAGGCGGTCCTTTTTCGGCGAAGTGGCCAAGTGGTAAGGCAGAGGCCTGCAAAGCCTTTACCCCCGGTTCGAATCCGGGCTTCGCCTCCAGGCAACATCCGGGCGCTCCGGCGCCCGTTTTGTTTTACATATGCGGACATGGCTCAGTTGGTAGAGCACAACCTTGCCAAGGTTGGGGTCGCGGGTTCGAGCCCCGTTGTCCGCTCCAAACGCAGCAGCCCGACTACTACGGTAGCCGGGCTTTTTCGTACCCATCGCATGGGCTCGAACCCGAGAGGGAGCGAGCGTTTTGGGTCGTGGCTGTGGCGTTGTTTGCCGCGAATGTCCGCTTTGGGCGTATCATCGTGGGCATCTCGCATAACCTCGTTGCAAGGGAGGTGCGCCCCATGGCTACAGAAAAGTCTTCTTCGCGCTCATGGATGTCCGACGCCGCGATCTATCAGATCTATCCGCGCTCGTTTAAGGATTCGACTGGTTCGGGTCTGGGCGATATTGCGGGCATTACCCAGCAGATGGACTATCTTGAGCGGCTGGGTATCGAGGCCATCTGGCTGAGCCCGTTTTACCCATCGCCTCTTGTCGATGGTGGCTATGATGTGGCGGACTACTGTGATGTCGACCCACGTCTCGGCTCGCTTGACGACTTCGATGATATGATCGCTGCGGCTCACGCGCGCGGCATCAAGGTCATCGTCGACATCGTGCCTAACCATTCATCCAACCAGCACCCCTGGTTCAAAGCCGCTCTTGCCGCCGACCCCGGATCGTCCGAGCGCGCCCATTATATCTTTCGCGATGGTCGCGGCGAACATGGCGAGCTGCCTCCCACCAATTGGAATGCCAACTTTGGCGGCCCCGCCTGGACGCGCGTTGCGGACGGTCAGTGGTATCTGCACATGTTTACGCCCGAGCAGCCGGACTTTGACTGGTCATGCCCCGAGGTTCACACGTTCTTTTGCGACGTCCTGACATTTTGGAGCGATCGAGGCGTCGATGGCTTTCGCATTGATGTGGCGCACGGTCTTGCCAAGGATCTCGACCGCGATGACCTCGACCGGTGGCATCTCGCCGAGGGCGATGACATGGTTGACGACGGCACTCATCCGCTGTGGGACCGCAACGAGGTCCACGAGATCTATCGCGAGTGGCGCCGCGTGTTCGACCGCTATAATCCGCCGCGCAGCGCCGTTGCCGAGGCGTGGGTGCTGCCCGAGCGCCAGTATCTCTACGCGCGTCCCAACGAGCTTGGCCAGACATTCAACTTTGAGTTCGCCAAGGCCATTTGGACCTATGATGACATGCACGCTGCAATCGAGGAGGGCTTGAAGGCGTCCATCGAATCCGATTCCGCCTCGACCTGGGTACTCTCCAACCATGACGTGCCGCGCGTGGCGACACGCTATGCCCTGCCGCAAATCAAGGCGACGCGCTACCATCAGATTGCGCTCGACTGGCTCTTACGCGACGGGTCGTCTTATGACGAGGACCGTGAACTCGGCGAGCGCCGCGCGCGGGCGGCCCTTTTGCTTGAGCTGGCGCTTCCGGGCTCGGCATACGTGTATCAGGGTGAGGAACTCGGCCTTTTTGAGGTGGCTGACATTCCGTGGGCTGCACTCGAAGATCCCACTGCGACCAATACGCACGGGCCGAAGCGCGAGAAGGGGCGCGACGGCTGCCGTGTGCCCCTGCCGTGGGTGGCAGCGGACGATCCCGCACAGGGCGGATCGTTTGGGTTTTCACCGGCCGACGCCGATGCGGCGCCCCATCTGCCGCAGCCTGCATGGTTTTCCGATTACGCTGCCGATAGAGAAGAAGCGGACCCGACATCGATGCTTGCGCTCTATCGTGACGCCCTCTGGCTGCGGCGCAAGCTGCGCAGGTGCGCCAACGATCTTGCGTGGCTCGATCTTGACGGGCGCACCGGCCTTGCGGATGGTGCCGAGGGCGCTGAGGGCGGCGTCATCGCCTATCGCCGCGACAACGGATGGGCGTGTGTGACGAACTTCGGTGCAGCACCCGTGGAGCTGCCGGCGGGCAGGGTCCTGCTCACCTCATCACCGCTTGCAGACGGCAGGCTCGCGCAGGACAGCTCTGCCTGGATCATGCTCGGTGAGATGTAAAGACCTCTTGCGGCGAGTTTGAGTTTGCCTGCACCCTCCGTGGCGGCTGATGTCTTCGCGAGGTTCACGAGGGCGTCGCAAAACTTTTCAAAAAAAGTTCTTGCATAGGATGCGGGCATCACGTAAGATTAATCCTCGTAAGCGGACATGGCTCAGTTGGTAGAGCACAACCTTGCCAAGGTTGGGGTCGCGGGTTCGAGCCCCGTTGTCCGCTCCATTTGGGCGTTTAGCTCAGGGGGAGAGCGCTTCCCTGACACGGAAGAGGTCAGAAGTTCAAATCTTCTAACGCCCACCAAATGTTCGCAGCTCAGAGACTATGTCTCTGAGCTGTTTTGTTTCAAGACTTTAGTCCGCTGGCCGCGCAGCGGCCAGCTTTAAACCACCCGCTACGCGGGTGGAGACAAACGGCTTTACAAAGCCACCCCTCCG
>JAHABQ010000059.1:0-1861 GCA_018376265.1 Collinsella sp. | reverse complement strand
ACGCCCAGACCCTCCAGGACATCCTGGACGGCATCATGCCCGGCATGCTCGGCATGATAGCCTTCTGGCTGTACTACTGGCTGCTGTCCAAGAAGATCAACCCCATGGTGCTGATCGTGGCCACCATGGTCGTGGGCATCATCGGCGCGTTCTTCGGCGTGCTGGCGTAAGGGCCCGGCTGCATAGATTTTCGTTGCAACCTGGAAAGGGGATGGAGCAGGCCTATGCCCTCCATCCCCTTTTTGTATAGAAGGAGTTCGTATGTTCGCGAAGGATCGCGAAGCAATGCGCCTGACGCCGGCAGAGGTCAGGCTGATTCTTATTGAGTCCCTGCAGTGGTGCGCCAACAACGCGGTCTACTTTTTGGGGCTTATCGGTGCGGCCACGTATGATCTGGCCGGCACGGCCTTTTTGGTTGCCGCCATTACGCTCGTGCGCAATCTTATGACGTCGGCGGGCAATATGGTGTCGGGTTCGGTCATCGATCGCTTTGGACCGCGCCGGACGTCATTTGTGACGTGCGTGATTACGGCTGTGCTATCGCTTGGCGTGGGGTTGGCGCCGCTGTCTGTCCCCGGGCTTGTGTTTGCCGCGTGCGTCTTGGGGCTTGCGGGCGGCTTTATCAACACCTGCACGCATGCGTTTCCGGGATACCTGGAGTCGACCACCGAGGGCCGTACCCGCGTGAACGGTCTCATGGTGTTCTACAGCAATATCGCCTATACCGCTGGCCCGCTGCTCGGCGGTGCCATCGTGAGCTGTTTTGCCACGCAATCGGTCTACCTGCTCATGGCGGGCATGATGGGTGTGGCGGCCGTGCTCTCCTTGGGCTGTCGCGAGTGCGTTGTTCCCGCAAAAGGGGAAAAGCCGAAGGGCGGTATTCTGGGCGGCATGGCCGAGGGTGCGCGACTTACGTTTCGCGACCACGACCTGCGCCTCATCTTTATCTCGGGCTTTTTGGGATTCTTTGCGTTTGGCGCGTTTGATTCGCTTGAGTCGTTGTTCTACCGTGATGTGCTCAACGTGGATATCGTCTGGCTGGGCTGGCTGTCCTCTGTCGTGGGCCTCACTTCCTCGGTGGGCGCGTTCATCCTGACCAAGCTTTCTGCTCGCCATGTCAACCTACGATTGCTGCTCGGCGCGCTCATGGCCGTGGGCATTGGGTCCATGGTGTACGTGGGCACAGATATGCTGGGGGTCGCGATTGTCGGTCAGGCGATTAACGGTCTGGCCTGGGGGTTCCTGGAGCCGCTGCAGATGATCTTGATTCAGGAGCGTGCCGACATCAAATACCTGGGGCGCATTACCGGCTTTGTGCGTTTTGGCCTGATGAGCGCCGGCGTGGTGCCGCTGCTGGCGGCTCCGTTTTTGGCGGAGGCTTTGGGCGTCCAGACGGTACTGTTTGGAGCATCGACCATTATTGCGCTGGTAGGAACGCTGTTCTTTGTCACACAAGGGAGACGCCGGGGGCGTTAGCTATACATCAAATTATAATTTGATACCACTCACCAGAGAATTTCGACCGTTCACCGAGGATTGGAACAGATTGAAAAGTGGTATTAAAAACACGTTGGGTGTATGTCTATAATTGGTATCGAAAAGAAACGCGATGTATAGATTCGCGTGCTGGACAGAAAGGAAAAGCCATGAAGGAAACCGAGAAGATCGAGATCATGCACTTTAGCCAGGAGGGCTACGTCGAGGACGGCAAGAACGTCTATGAGACCGGCAAGAAGATGACCGCGCTCGCCGACAAGGTCGACGACGAGGGCTACGACGCCGTGTTCCTGATGGGCGTCGGCGGCACCTGGGACGAGCTCATGCAGCTCGAGTACCTCATGAACAAGTTCGGCGACCGCGA
>JAHABQ010000058.1:0-1967 GCA_018376265.1 Collinsella sp. | reverse complement strand
GCCTCGGCGGCATCCGCGCCCTTAGCGAAGATGTACAGCTTAATCTTGGGCTCGGTGCCGGAAGGACGAACAATACCCTTGTTGCCACCCTCAAGATCGAACTCAATAACATTAGCCTTCGGCAGGCCGTTCACGCAGGTGTTGTAATCAACGACGGCCTCAATCTTGGAACCGGCGAGCTCCGCGGGCGGGTTCTCGCGCAGACCGGCCATGATGCCGGCCATCTTTGCCGCACCCTCAGCACCCGGATAGCTCAGCGAAATCGTCTTGTTGTGATAGTAGCCATACTTCTCGTACAGCTCGTGCATCGCGTCGGCAAGGTTCTTTCCCTGGAGCTTGTAATACTGCGCCATCTGGCAAATCAAAAGCGAAGTGCTCACGGCGTCCTTGTCGCGCACGTGGTCGCCGGCCAGATAGCCGTAGCTCTCCTCAAAACCGAAGATAAAGCGATCGACCTCGCCAGCATCGGAAAGAGAAGTAATGATGTCGCCGATGTACTTGAAGCCCGTCAGGCAGCGGCGGAGCTCAAAACCGTACTCGTCGGCCAGAGCGTCAACCATGGCGGAAGAAACGATAGTAGTGACAGCAACCTTCTTAGTGAGGTCCTCACCGCGGGCAGCACGGGTCTTGCAGATATAGTCGAGCAGCAGAACGCCCATCTCATTGCCGGTCAGCAGCAGATAGTCATCACCATTCTTAACGGCAACGCCAACACGGTCGGCGTCGGGATCGGTTGCAAGCAGCAGATCGGGGTGAACCTGCTCGCAGAGATCGATGCCCTTCTGCATGGCCTGACGGATCTCGGGGTTAGGATACGGGCAGGTCGGGAAATCGCCGTTAGGCTCCTTCTGCTCGGGAACAACCGTGACATCGGTGATGCCAGCGCGCTCGAGCACCGTCGTGACGGGAATGAGGCCGGTGCCGTTGAGCGGAGTGTAGACGAGCTTAAGCGGAGCGCCAGCGATCTCCTCGGCAGAAAGGTTGGTCACGCCGCGGGCGAGAACGGCGTCATAATAACGCTCGAGGCACGAGTCGTCGATCCATTTAACCAGACCCTGCGCAAGAGCCTCATCAAAGTCCATCGACTTCACGCCGGTAAACGTATCGGTCTCGGCGATAGCCTTAGAAATTGCATCGGCGGCCTCACTGGTAATCTGGCAGCCGTCGGGTCCATAGGCCTTATAGCCGTTATAAGGCGCCGGATTATGACTAGCGGTCATGCAGATGCCACCGGAGCACTTAAGGTCGCGGACGGCCCAAGAGAGCGTCGGCACAGGAGAAATCTTAGGATACACGAGAGCCGTCACGCCGTTTGCCGCAAGAATGGCAGCCGTCGTCTTAACGAACAGTTCACCCTTATTGCGGCTATCGCGAGCGATGGCAACCGTCGGATGCTCGAAGGTCGCATTGAGATAGTCAGCAAAACCCTGCGTCGCGCGACCGACCGTATAGATATTCATACGGTTAGTGCCTGCACCAATAGTGCCACGTAGACCGGCGGTACCGAAGGCGAGATCTTGGAAGAAAGCGTCGGTGATGGCGTCTTCGTCACCCTGCTCCTTCATCGTGTTGAGCTCAGCGAGGAGCTCCTCGTCCTTGACATTGGCAATCCAAGTATCAAGCAGCTCATGAACATCTGCCATGTGAGTCCTTCCGTCACAATCAATAAAACAACCCGTGTAAAACAGGACAAGCGCATCAGCGCGCTAAAGCAAATATTAGTCCATTGAGAACAGAGAACCGGCCACAGAACGGTGAACGTTTATATTCACCGGTGGATGATTGGATTGATTTAATTGTTTAGTGAATGCCGCCTTTAACGCAAAAAAGGGGAGGCCGCGAGGCCTCCCCCTTCTTCAGTCTGGATGACGGCTCGGTGCCGTCCACCGGTCAGCGGCGCCCTGGCCTCCCACGGGCTGACCCCGCAGTACTCTCGGCGCGATGGGGCTTAGCTTCCGGGTTCGGAA
>JAHABQ010000032.1:0-18405 GCA_018376265.1 Collinsella sp. | reverse complement strand
CTCAGGAGTATCGATGGGCGCGCGACTGATGACCTCGATCTTGCCCTTCCACTCCTTGTGCTTGTCCAGGGCGTACTGCTTGGCATCCTCGGCCATGGGGGTCTCCAATCCGTCGGTCCGCCCACGCGTCGCGGGCGGTCTAGTTACTGTCGGCTTGAGTTTAGGTCTGGTAGCTCCGTCCTCAGCGCTGCACTGTTTTTTTGTGACACTCCGTGCTGTTTATTTACGCATGCGATGCCCTGCATATAAACACAGGGTGTCGTTTGCTAGTAGGGGGCTGCGCTTCACTCATCTAAATCGGCCTTGTTCGAGGAATGCTTTCAAGTTCAGACTTAGTGTCATCTAGAAGTGTCAACTCCAGGCGCATGTTTTATCTAGAAGGGTCATTTATGACAAAAATCGACGACTCGTGTTTAAACGAGCTGAGTCCGCGAATTCGCACGGCTCTCGACCGTATGGTGATCTTGTCAACCAAGAGGTGCCGAAAGGAGGGCATGGCATGAACGCTCCCGAGACTGAGCTTGAACTATTTTCTTATCTCAGGTCCCTTACGCGGGAGGTGGCATCAACTCCGCTTGACCAGTTCACCACTACCGGGCTCTCCAGCGCACTCTCGCTCTCGCGTAATCTTGCGAGCCACTATTTAAATGATTTGACGCGTGCCGGGATGGTCGTCAAGGCGGGGTCTCGGCCCGTTTATTACTTCAGCAAGAGAGATCTGGAGCGGTATCTTCAGGCCCCCCTCTCTAGGGCGAGCTTCAGCAGCGTAGATGAGCTTCTTGCCGAGCGAGTGGAGTCTGGCCCGAGGGACTTTGAGCGCCTTGTGGGAAGCGATCTCTCGCTCGCTTCTATCATCGAGCAGCTTAAGGGTGCGGTTAAGTATCCGCCTTACGGCTTGCCGGTCCTGATTTGCGGAGCATGCGGTACTGGCCGTACTTTGCTTGCGGAAATGATGTGTGAGTATGGGTGCCGCTCGGGTGTCCTCTCTCGTCATGCGCGCTTTGTTGTTGTCGATTGCGAGCGATTCTCCGATGATCACGAGGGTTTCGTCTCCGCCTTTGAGGGCTCGGATGGCAAGAAAGGCTGGCGCAGCGAAGCCGAAGGCGGCCTGGTCGTTTTTCGTGAGGTCGAAAGGCTCGACTCCGCTTCCCTCGATTATCTCAACGCTGTTCTTGCCTCTAAGGGAAGCTCCAAGGATGCAAGGGTGGCAATCCTGACCTCGCTCGACGAGAACAACCCGAAGATCGCCTTGCTGGCCCGCTCCGTTCCAGTTGTCGTTCACGTGCCCTCCCTCAGGGATCGATCGGCGGAGGAACGCGAGGAGCTCGTCTTAGACCTCTTTAAAGAAGAGGGGAGGCGTTTGGGCGCGGATGTCTTCGTAAGTCGAACCGCCTTCGCGTGTCTTGTCGAGGCCGACTTCGAAGACAACATTCTGGGACTTCGCTCTTGTGTTACGAGCTGTTGCGCTGCGGCCAACCTTGATCGTTCCGGGGACCGTCTTGAGGTGCAGGCGTTTCTGCTTCCCGGCTCGATCCTGTCGACCGGGGCGTCTGAACGCGGTATGGCTCGCGCGGCGCGTTTGTCGGGCAGCGGAGACTCCAGGCTCATCGACACGACGAGGACTATTGAGCGTGCCGGTGACTCTCGGTCTATCAGGGCGTTCTCTGCCATGCTTTCCGCTTACCGTACGCACCAGTCGGGCGGAATCACTAGCTCCGCTCTTCTCCGTGAGGTCTTGGCCCAGGCTCAGGACTTTGAGGACTACCTTGCCTTTGACGACTCCCCAACTTCTCAGAGGGCAGCTGCCTTCGAGCGGGTGGTCGCGGACATCGTCGCCGAAATCAACGCAACCTATGGGGTCGACCTCTCGCACAAGTCCTCGCTGGTGATTTCTCGGTGCGTGCACGCGTATTCTCATGCCGGCACTCGGTTGGCAAAGTGGCGAATTGCTAATCAAGGGGAGCTCGCCGGTTTGTATGCGCTGCTTGCCGATTCCTCCCAGCTTTCCCGTCTAGTATGTGATCGTATTGCGGGCATGGTGGAATCCACTTTGGGCATCAAGCTCGATGTGGCGACTCGCATATTCGTTTTTGCCGTTGCCGCCGCCGCCGAACGACACGGCGGCTCTCGTCAGAGCATAGGCATCGTCTTGTCGCACGGATACTCGACGGCAACGAGCATTGCGGATGCCGCGAATAGGATTCTCCATGCTCGCGTCTTTGAGGCGATCGATATTTGAGACTTACGCTTTCTGCAAAGAGATCGTTGTCCTGGTGGATATGGGCTCGCTCGAGCATGCATTGGAGGAGGTCGGTGAGCTCGCTAACGTCACTGTGGGCGTGGTCAACAACGCTTCGACCGGAATCGCGCTTGAAATAGGGGCCGGTTTGCTGGCCGGTGAGCCGCTTGCCAAGCTTCTTCCCGCCGCGACGGAGGCGTGTGCAAACAGATACCGCATCGTCGAGGCTCGCACGCTGGAGCAGGCAGTTGTCTTCTGCTCTGAGGGCGGCGCCCAAGCGGCGGAGCGCATCCGGAGTCTTGTGGAGCGCAGTCTCGAGATTGAAGTTCCTTTGCGCTTCGTTGCTTGCACTCCTAACCAGCTCAGGACGGAGGGTGTTACTGCGCGCTACGACGTGGTCGCTGCCATTGGCACGGATGACCCTGCCATAGAGGGGGTGCGCTTCATTGCCCTGGAGAGCATCATCTCGGATGAGAAAGGCTCGGGTGTCGACGAGGTCTTCTCACGCTTTCTTTGCCCCGAAGAGCTTGAGCGTTTCCATCAGAACCTTGTGAAGAGCTTGACTCTTCGCAATGTCATCGAGTCCATCACCATCCTCAATCCCGAGCGCGTCCTTGGGGAGGTCGAGTGTGCGGTCGAGCGTCTCCAATCGATTACCGGACAGCGCCTTGGGGCCCACACCATGATCGGCCTTTGTGTACATCTCTGCTGCCTGATTGAGCGTCTGGTTACGCGAAATGCCATCGAGAGCTACATGGACGTGGAGCGTTTCGAGAAAGAGCACCCGGATTTCATCGAGGCCTTCAGGCAGAGCTTCCGGGACATCAGCGGCCATTACGGCGTTGAGGTGCCGATAGCGGAGATTGCATATGCCTACGACTACGTTCACCACAACTAACGAGAGGAACCATAGATGAGAAAAATTGTCCTTGCCTCGCATGGCAAGCTTGCCGCGGGAATGAAAAACTCGCTCGAGATGATCGCGGGGCCCCAGCCGCAGGTTAGCGTCATCTGCGCCTACACCGATGAAACGCCTGATTTAAAGGGCGCGCTCGCTGGGCTTGTGGAGGGACTTGCGGATGATGACGAGCTGATCGTGGTCACGGATATTCTTGGTGGGTCTGTCAACAACGAGGCCTCTCAGTTTAGGGATGTTCCGCGCGTTCACGTTGTTACAGGCATGAACCTTGGATTTGTCCTTTCGCTTGCCCTAGGGGGGGAGGGGACAAGCACCCCTGAGCTTATCGACGAGTGCATAGACTCGGCGAAAGAGCAGCTCATGCGCATTGCTCCATCAGAAGATGGGGACGACGAGGACTTCTAAATCCCGTACACGCGTGAGCTCGCGAGCCCTTGCGCAAGGAAATGCGGGCGCATATGCGTCCTTTATTAGAGATAGGCCTGTATGGCCGGATGGGAGTTTCAAATGATTGCATTGTTTCGTGTGGACCATCGCCTGCTGCACGGTCAGGTTGTCTTTTCCTGGTGCTCCGCTCTAAATCCCGACTGCATTCTTGTTGCCAACGACGACGTGGTCAAGGATGAGCTGCGCAAAACCACGTTAAAGCTCGGTAAGCCGGCGGGGACCAAGCTCGTGATTAAGTCCATCGACGACTCCATCGCCGCCATCAACGCTGGTAAGACTGACAAATACAACCTTTTTATCGTCGTCTCCAACGTTGCCGACGCCGTTCGCATGGCCGAGGCGTGCGATCAAATTGCTTCCATTGATCTTGGGGGCACCAAGCCGGGTCCCGATACCCACCAGATTGCCAAGTCGGTTCACCTTACCGATGAGGATGAGGCCCTCCTCGCCGGCGCTCAAGCAAAGGGCGTCGACGTGTATGTGCAGGCAGTGCCCAGTGAGGCAAAGGCTACGTTCAAGGCCAAGTAGGCCATAGGAAAGGAAGGAACCATGCAACAAGCACTTATTGTCGGCATCATCGCGTTCATCGGCTTCCTCGAGTGCGGAGTCGGCAACTCGATGATTCAAAGACCCATCGTTATGGGCCCTCTCGTTGGACTTGCGCTCGGCGATTTGAACACCGGTCTTCAGATTGGCGCAACACTGGAACTCGCCTTCATGGGAACCCAGGCCATCGGTGCGGCGCTTCCGCCTGAGATTACGGCGGGCGGCATCCTTGGCACCGCATTGGCCATCAGCTCCGGCGCTGGTGTGGACGTTGCCCTTACGCTCGCGCTGCCGATCGCTACTCTTGCCCTGCTCATTAAGAACGCCTACTACCTGATCGTCCGTACTGCCATGCTTCATGTTTCCGACAGGTGCGCGGCAGAGGGCAACGTTCGCGGTGTCGAGTTTTGGCACCTCTTTAGCTTCCTGTCTTATGCAGTCGTCATGGCAATCATCTGTGGTACTGCTTTTGCCGCTGGTGGTCCTGCTGTCCAGGCGTTCCTCGACGTCATTCCCCAGTTCGTGAAGAGTGGCCTTACCGTCGCTGCCGGCATCCTGCCCGCCCTCGGCTTTGCTCTTCTCGGCTCCATGCTTGTAAACAAGGACATTGCCCCGTACTTCTTCCTGGGCTTCTTGCTCGCCGCTTATCTTGAGCTTCCCGTTCTGGGCGTTGCCCTTCTTGGCGTTCTGCTCGTCCTTCTGATGCTCAAGGGCAATCTGCTCGCCCCTGCAACTGCAGTCTCCGCCACGACCTCTGAGGAGCTTGAAGATGAAGACTTCTAACGAGACCGCCGCTTCTGAGCGCAAGCTCGGCAAGAAGGAGCTTATGAGCGTGTTCTGGCGCTCCTTCACCATTAACGCCTCTTTCAACTACGAGAGGCAGATGAGCCAGGGCTTCGTGTATTCGATGATTCCTGCTCTCAAGAAGCTTTACCCTGCGAAGGAGGATCTCGCACAGTCTCTTACCCGACATGGTGAGTTCTTCAACGTGACCCCAATGGTCGCCCCGCTTGTTATGGGCATCACTGCGGCTATGGAGGAGGAGAACAGCAAGTCTGACGACTTCGACATCAACTCCGTGAACAGCGTTAAGGCCGCGCTTATGGGTCCGCTTTCCGGTATTGGTGACTCAATCTTCTGGGGCACCCTGCGTCCGCTTGCTGCTGGCATCGCCTGCTCGCTCGCTCTTGCCGGGAACGCCTTCGCGCCCATTTTGTTCCTGCTTCTGTTTAACGTTTTCAACGTGGCGTGCCGCTACTTTGGTCTCTTTAAGGGCTATGAAATGGGAACGAGTTTCCTCACTAAGCTCGAGAAGTCTGGTGCTCTCCAGAAGGTTTTCGTTGCTGCCGGTATCATCGGCCTGCTCGTAATCGGCGCGATGTCCGCATCTATGGTGTCCGTCAAGCTTGCGCTCGCCATCGGGTCTGGCGACTCCGCCATCCTTCTGAACGATGTTATCAACGGTATCATGCCCAAGATGCTCCCGCTTCTTGTCACTCTGCTGCTCTACAAGCTCATTCGCAAGGGCTATAAGGTGAACACTCTGCTGTTGGGCATCATCGTCGTGAGCATTGTTCTGTGCTTCTTTGGCATTATGTAGGGGAATCAAAAAAGCCTTTATCAATGCAACGGGCCCCGGCATGCCGGGGCCTTTCTTCTAAGGAGAGATTGATGGAGAAGAGATATGTCGAGGTTAAGAGCTGTGATCTTACCCTTCGGGGCTATCTGGAGCTTCCCGATGGGGCTTCGTCAGAGAGCCCCGTCCCCCTTTTGGTGATGTTCCACGGCTTTACCGGGACTTTGAGTGAGAAGCACTTCGTGCTCTCGCGGCTCTCCCGTCGCGTGGTTGCTTCAGGAGTGGCGACACTGCGCTTCGATTTCGGCGGTTCGGGCGAGTCCGATGGAGAGTTCATCAACGTTACCCCTCTGACCGAAGTCGAGGACGGTCAGGCTATCCTCGCCTTCGGATGCGGGCTTCCCGAAGTCGACCAGGAGCGCGTGGGACTCTTCGGGTTTTCGCTTGGTGGCTTCGTGGCAATCAACGTGGCCGCTCGTGAGCAGGATCGCCTCAAGCGCCTCGTGCTCTTATCTCCGGGCATGATAACGCACAAAAAAATGGAGCGGATGTTCCGGGAGACCGGCGAGGCTGGCAGGGGAGCGCTGCGGGTCTGCCCCGAATTCGTTACGGACGGGGACGCGTTGGATCCTCTTCTCGCTGCGAGCTCATTCCAAAAGCCGGTGTCCATTGTGCAGGGTACCGGGGATCAAGCTGTTCCAGCACCGACTGCTGAGAGGTACAAAAAAGCGTTCCCGGATGCCGAGCTTACGTATATCGAGGGTGCTGACCACGCCTATGATAGACCCGACTGGTTTGCGGAGTGCGCCGTTGCCGTGGTGAACGCCGCCAAGAAGCTGTAGGCCGCCTTCGGGCGATTGGGACAAAAGGGACGGGGGATTTTGTCCCAAATTGTGGAGGCCGCTACACAGCCGCCGTGCTTTCCGTCCGTGCGCCGAAAACCGGGGGCGTCGGTAAGGCGGGCGCCGGGCTGCGCGGGATTCGCCGACCGTCGGTAAGGCGGGCGCCGGGTTGCGCCAGAATCGCCGACCGTCGGTACCGACACTCCTCGATTCCCGCGCAGTCGGCGGCGAGAAGGGCTTCTTTTCAACAGAAACCGGGAGCATCGGTACCGACGCTCCCGGTTTCCCGCGCAGCTCAAAGACCCGTTTACCGACGGTCCTGTATTCTCGCGCAGGCTGCTGGCCGCGCACGTATCGTCATCGGCGCAAGGCCCCGCCGACCCTCTCTTTATGTTATTTCTTCCTAGGCAAACGCCGCGCCAGGTAATTGGTCGGCGCGGAAACGTCGATGCCCATGAGCGAATGCCCCATCCAGAGGAACACTGCGAGCACCAAAAGAGGGACAAGGCACGAGGTCACGATCATCACGATGGCCCCCTCAATCAGATTCGTAACTTGCTCAACCACGCCGTCGGTCACGCTCTTGATGCCATCCTTCAGGTTCGAGACGAGCTGCGCGGCACCGCTGGCGATGCTGTCCCAGAAGTTCTTGTTCTCCTGGCTCTCGCTGTCTGTGGGCTTGCTTTCTTCGGCGCTTCCTTCGGACTCCTCCTGCGAAATGCTTATCTGGTAGGTCTCGTCGATGCGCTGCGTGACCCATACGCTTGCCGGCACCACTGCTATGGCGATGATGCCAACCAGGAGCACTCGGATGCCCAGGGTGAATAGCGCGTGGCTGGTGGTCAGCCTGCCGTGCATGAGGAGCGAGATGGCAAGAAGTGCAAAAGCGACGGGTCCGAGCACGCCGAGCGAAAGGAATCCCAAGATCGTGAGCAGGTACTTCTCGAGGTAGAGCACCGCAAGCACGATTCCGAGGTTTCCGGAGAGCTGGGTAAGCTGCTCGGCCACGGGGGTCCCGGTGTCGTCGGGAAGGGCCGAGATGGCAGCCGAAAGCGCAATGGTTGAGGTGGTGAGCGCCAGCACGTTGTTCTTCTTGGCGTCGATCACCTCAATGGTGCCGCTCCAGGTTTCGACGTTCTCAAAATGCGGGCGCCCGACAAACTCCGAGAGAAGGGCGGCAATGATCAGGAGCGCAACGATGCCGTACCTCAGCAGCGGGCGCTCGCAGATCCAATCGGCAAAGCTCGGCTGAGGCTCGGGCTGCGGAACCACATCGACGTATGAAACTGCGGGGACGATTCCCTCGCGGCTCTTTTGGTTCGGTACCGTTTGTAGCATGGCGCGCCTCCTGCAAACGTGTTCATTGGGCTGCCCAAATGATACTCCGCGGTATGCGGGGGGCTTGGCTGTGCCCCCCTGGCGAGTTGGGTGCTTGTCTGCCTTGGAGTTTTCGGAATTAGAAGGCTGTGCATATTGGCGAGTCGGCAAGAAGGACGGTGTCTATTGGGGGCGGGCCTGAGGCGCCGACGGGGCCGGGGTGGGCACAGGTCCATCCCCGGATCGGCCGCCGCGAACCCTTAGAAACGTGCGAACTTGGCTATACTCAAACCCTAAGAAACGTGAAACAGCGAGGTGACGAGACGTGTTCAAGCGCAAGGTTTACAACAAGCTTCTGGCATGGAAGCGCCAGAGCGACGGTCACAGCGCCCTGCTGATCGAGGGTGCCCGCAGAATCGGCAAGTCGACTATCGCCGAGGAGTTCGCAAAGAACGAGTACTCCTCCTACGTCATGGTCGACTTCAGCCTCGTGACCGACGAGTTCAGGCAGGTGTTTCTCGATACCCGGACGGACCTCGACTCGTTCTTTCTCTACCTGTCGGCGACGTACGGCGCGAGCCTCGTCAGGCGAGACACGCTCATCGTCTTCGACGAGGTGCAGCTCTTCCCGCAGGCCCGCGAGTTCATCAAGCACCTCGTGGCGGACGGCCGCTACGACTACCTGGAGACTGGCTCGCTTGTCTCGCTGAAGACGAACGTCAAGGACATCCTGCTCCCCTCCGAGGAGGAGTCCCTGAGGATGTCCCCCATGGACTTCGAGGAGTTCCTCTGGGCCATGGGGGAGGAGCCCCTGGCGCAGGCGATCCGCGCGGGCTACGCCGCGCGCAGGCCGCTGCCGGAGACCCTCCACCGCAAGGCGATGCGCCTGTGGGGCGAGTACACGCTGGTCGGGGGCATGCCACAGGCCGTCGCCGCGTACGCGCAGGGGCGGGACATGGCGGCCGCCGACAGGGTGAAGCGCAACGTGCTCGGCCTCTACCGCAACGACATCAAGAAATACGGCGGCACGGACGCCAAGCGGATCAAAGCGGTCGTCGACGCCGTCCCTGGGATGCTGGCGCGCCACGAGAAGAAGCTCGTGTACACCGAGGTGGAGGAGGGCTCCCGCTCCCGCGACTTCATGATGGCGTTCGCCTGGCTCAAGGAGGCCGCCACTGTCAACCTCTGTACGCTCAGCACCGACCCGTCGCTCGGGCTCGCGCTCAGCGAGGATGACACGACGCTCAAGTGCTACATGGGCGACACGGGGCTGCTCTCCACGGAGGCCTTCTCTGCCGCGGGCGATGCGCTGCCGGAGGTGTACCGCCAGGTGCTGCTGGGCGATGCCTCGGTCAACGAGGGGATGCTGACGGAGAACGCCGTGGCCCAGCAGCTCGTCGCCAACGGCCACGAGCTGCGCTTCTACTCCAAGTGGTCGAGTGAGGCGGACGAGCGCATGGAGATTGACTTCCTCCTTGTGCTCCCCTTCGCCGATTCGGCAATGAAGCCTCGCGTGACGCCGCTGGAGGTCAAGTCCGGCAAGCGGTACAGCACCGTCTCGCTGGGCAAGTTCCGCAAGAAGTTCGGCAAGCGCGTGGGGGAGAGCATCGTCTTGCACCCGAGCCAGCTGAGCCAAGGCGACGGCGTCCTGAAGCTGCCCCTCTACATGGCGTACTGCCTGTAGACCGCCCCCTGTGCTGGGCGAGCGTCCTATGGCGCGTTCACCTGGCGGAAAAACCTGGCCGACTGCCGTGGTAAATCTCGGCCAACTGCCGTGATAAAAAGTGTTCGGTTCCACTTGAGGTCGGGCACAACGAAGTGGGCGACGCGGACTCCATGGACTGGGTCGATCTTGCTGATGCCGCCGTGCTCTTTGCTCGGGTTGGGTTGCCGGCGCCCGGCCGGGCACCGCTCATGCCGCTTGATCATCAGGTCGCTCGGAAGTTGCACGCGCTGACCGGGCCGGGCAATCGGGCCCGTGATCTTGTTGACCTGCAGCTTGTTGCTGCCAACGCTGAGCTCGACCTCGTTGCGAAGAGGCGAGTGTGCGAGAGGCTCTTCGCGTACGGGAAGGCGCAGACTTGGCCTCCGGAGGTCGTCCTTCGAGACGGCTGGGAGGGGCTCTACGCTGAGCAAGCCTCTGGGTTACCCGTACTTCAGAACCTTGCCGACGCCGTCGAGTGGGCAAACGGCTTCATTCGGTTAATTGCTGTCGCCGGCTAGCATGTGCCATGCGTGACATCTGGAACCCGTGGCACGGCTGCGCGGGAAAACGGGGCTGTCGGTAAAGCGGGCGCCGGGCTGCGCCAAAATTGCCGACCGTCGGTACCGACGCTCGCCGGTTCCCGCGCAGGACGCGGCAAGAAGGACTTCTTTTCACCAGAAACCGGGACCGTCGGTAGCTCCCGCGCGCAATGGTCCGGCTTTTGATACCGACGGTCCCCGATTCCCGCGCAGGCTGCTGGCCGACACGGAGACGCCGATGCCCATGAGCGAGTGCCCCATCCAAAGGAACGCGGTGAGCACCAAAAGGGGAATGAGGCACGAGGTGGCAATCTGTCCCTGCGGTGCGTTCCTTGAGATATCATTTATCTAACCTGGCTTTTAACCCATTTTGTAAGTGATTCGAACGAGACGTCACCCGCCGCTACTCCGATCATCGCGGCGTAGAACTCGGTGTGTCGTGGTTTGAACTGCACGCCATTTGCACGCAGTGTCATGCCCAGTACGGCGGCACCTGCGCGTTTGTTACCGTCGACAAAAGGATGGCTCGAAATGATGGCGTGGCATAAGGCGCAAGCTTTGGAAATATCATCAGGAAAGGCCTCGTTTCCGCCGAATGAGGCAAAGGGCCTTGCCAGCGCGGAGTCGAGCAGCCCCTCGTCGCGTACACCTGGGGTGCCACCAAAGCGATCTACTGCGGCGCCGTGAACCGCGAGCGCCTGCTCTTTCGGCGGCTAGGGAAAGCCGCTCACTTGGAAAGCTCGTCGAAGGCATCGGCGTATTCGTTCATGAAGTCGAAGGCTACGGCGAACATGCTGGGTTTTGTGGCGTCGGCTGTCGACGGACTTGCAACACGAGAGCGGTCGTTGCGCGTTGCCGCTTGGGCCTCACTAGCACGTGTGGCACCAGTAAGGTTGGCAACTATCTCTTTCATCGCGTGTCCCTTCTTCTGGCGGCGGTAATCGTAACTGGAATCATGGCGTGTCCCTGACGTGATAGTGATAGAAAGCCCCGGCTGCTATTCGCGGGAATTCTCGTCCATCGGTACCAACATCCCCGGTTTTCCGTGCGGGCGGCGGCGGATCATCCGGCTCGAGCTCGGAGCCGAGAGACGGCAAGTTCAATACCGCAAATATGGCCTGTGACTTGGAGAGGCCGGCGCCCATTCGGCTTGGTGTTTTGCAAGGCTTGTTCGCGAATGCTGAACCGGTGCCGATCTCGCCGGACTCGTCGATGAATGCTCAAAGCTCTCCCATGGGCCTGCCTCATTAATAAAAGAGCCGGAGGAAACCCTCCGGCAGCTTCGACAGACCTTCCTTTCGGAAAGTCTGATTCCTTTTTATCACATCCCGGCGCTTAGAGATTCAAACGTCTTCAATGTCGCATGTGGCTACCCAAGTCGATGTTTGCGCAGCTTCTTGAGGTAGTTCTTCTTGAACGAGCCCCACTGGCCGAAGAACAGTCGGTCCGTGGCGGTCTCGGAGCGTGACTGGTATTTGAGCGCCGTGAGCTCGAGCGTGCAGATGTAATCCGCAAGCTGGAAAAGGCGGTAGTCGGCTGGCTTTGCATCGCGGTAAATAACGGCATCCCTCGCCAGTGCGTACTCAACTGCATCATGAAGAGCGTTGGTGACGACGGATTGACCGTTGTCGTAATAGACCTTGACCTTCTCGAACTTCTGGAAGAAGTCAAGGTTGTCGAAGATTGTCAGAACAAGGTCTCTCTTCATGCTGGTAAAGAGACTCCTGTAGTCGGCATATTCGCTTTTTCGGTAGGCAAAGGTCATGTATTGGAAGGGGAGCTTGTCGGCCATCACGCGGAAGCTGTTGAGGAGCGCCTTGCGGGTCGATGCCCCGAGGCCTTTGTAGTCGTCGTTGCCGTTGAGCAGTGGCCCCAGATGCATCGGGATGTCCGCGACCCGTCGGGCACGAAGATCAGCCTCGTAAGGCTCAAGGACCTCGCTAATATCCTTGGCCTGATCGTGTAGGACGATTGTGATCAAATAGTACGTCGATGTCTCGCCGGCATCGCCGGATTCGTCGACAAAAATGGACAGCTCCTCCATCGTTACGACCTCCTTGCTAACAAAAATGCCGGGGGAAACCCCCCGGCTCTTGGAGGCCGACCCTTGCGGGAGGACCACCTCTTTTATACCACGGGTAAAGGCTTGTCTTCAAGCAAAGATGATAGCAAACACACGTTCGTCACACAAGGTAAAACAGCAGGTAAACGGCTGCGCGAAAAACCGGGAGCGTCAGTAAAAAATCAGATAGCCCTGAGACGGCATACCTGCCGTCTCAGGGCTCTTGTGCTGCGCAACAATGAGTTTTAGCCAATCCGATCGTTTGCAGGTGCGGCTATTCAAAGCTGTAGAGAAGACCGTCGCTCTCGCCTTCGACCGCCCATATCTTGCGCGGCTTCACCTCGAAATCGATGCTCGGCAGGTCCTCGGCGGCAATACTAATGTCGGGGAAGATGTAGATGTCACGAGTGTTCTTCGAGGTGGTAATTCTGTTGAAGCCCGCGTAACGCTTATTGCTAAGCGCACGAAATGCAACCTCGGACAAATCGTCCTCGAGGATGTTCTGCCTAGACGGGTAATCCCATGGGCACCAAGAGGCGTTCCCGAGCACATGCGAGCCGAGCCGAGCGGTGATGTCGACGGTGCCGTCGAGAAATGCCTTTCTGCCGAGGATTTCGGGCGTTCCGTCGACGCTGACTTCCAGCCCGAAGTTCAGGTTCCCCCCCGTCGGTGACGGTCGGCTCCACCACGCCGATGTGAACCATTTCGGCGTATTTATCGGTGTGCTCGGTGTCCATGAGCTTTTTCCCGATTGCGCTAAGGTACTTCAGCGTCTCTTGCAGATAGTCCCTGTCGCGCTCCGCCTTCTTGGAATACGACAACGACAGCTTCGCCATCCCCATCGCGAGGTCGGCGCTCGTCTTGGCGCTCCTTGCGTTGAAGTCCCGGGCCCCCATCGCCTTGGCCGCCGCGAGCCCCGCGCCGCCGACCAGCTGGCCCTTCATGGCCTCTTTGGTGATGTTTTTCTGAGGTGCGGGGTATGCGGAAGGGTAGGTGGCCATGACCTTGGAGGAGGCGTCGAGGCTCTCGATCTCCTTTTGGAGCCTGTCCCTGAGGATCTCCGCCCACCCCGAATACCTCTCTCTGCCGACGATGTCGGGAGCGCTCTGCTTCAGGCGGTACTCGTTGAAATGGAAGTCTCTCTGGCTTTTCTCGGTCCGCTCTGCTGCCTGCTTCTCAGCCTGAAGCTTCTCAATGAAAGCGACTGTGTCCGCGCTCGGGTTCCTGCCCTCTTGGTAAAGCTCGATCGCCTGCTCCTTCGAGGCGATTCCCATACTCTCGGCGACGATCCACAGGTTTTGTTTATCGTCCTCGTTTCCGAGGGATACGATGCCGAATTCCTCGCAACGCTTGACGAGGTCCAAGGCGGCTTCGTGACGCCTCAGGGCGTCAGCATCGCTTGCCTTCTTAGCCGCTTCGGCTTCTTCGGCTTTTTTCTCGCTCAATACAGAGTCAATCTCTTTTAGGTAGTTTCGGCAGAAAACGAACAAGGGCAAGAAAAACGCCAGACATATTAAAGACCAGACGTTCATCGCCTGTACTTCGTAGCCGTTAAACTGACTGTTGATGTAAACGAAAAAGAAGCTTATTCCAATTATTATTATTCCGCTAAGCTTCACGCTTGCTCGATGGTTTGCCTGTCGCCTCATTAACTCGGCTTTGCTCATTCTCATTAACTCGGCCCTATCTTCTGCGCTCATCTGCGCATCCTCCTTGCTTGCGAATGTAAATTGTTTTTGTCGTCCGTCTACATGGGCTGCGAACTTGCCGTTTCTCGAGAGGGCTAGACATCTTTGGATTGATTGCTGGTCGTAAGCGCTCCACCCCCACAATCGGCCTTAATCAGGTCTGATGATTGAGGTGATAACCCTTGTCTTTCAGCTCTCTGACAAGATCCCCCTCAACTTCTTGGACACTGTCCATATAGTTGAGCCTCATGATTCCTTCGAGATCCGAAGGCAGTTCAATTTCATCGTCCGATTTCTTGACAATCAAGGCTACTCGCCCGCGACTTAGCTTCATGTAGAGCATTCCGAGCTCCAAAATGACGTTCTGTCTTGCGCGTGGCCTGGCTTTCTGGGGAGCCGTGCGTTTGCAGCCGATGTCGTCTGGGGTTAAGAGAACGACGCCAAAGTTTGCTTGTGGGATGTATTTCTCGAGCTTCTCAATGATGGTCTTTCCTCCGGACGGCAAATCGTCCAGAAACAAGGGGATCAGTTCAAGCTTTCGTAGGAGGAGCTCGAGCTGATCCCTTGCGTTTCGGTCATGGCCGTAAACGACAAAAACTTTCGTATTGAATTCGTCGTACGCCATTAAGTTGGCTTTGACTGCCTTCTCGACCTGCTCTCGGGCGCCTCCAACAATTTGGAAATTCCCCTTATCGTAAATAATCACCGCGCAGCCGTTTGCGAGCTTGATTGTCCAGCCGTAATTTGAATAACGCTTCGGCTGTCCTTCTATTTGAAAACCCGCCGCTCGAAGTATCTCTTGGGCTTTGTCCAGGCTGAGCATAGGAACCTCCTATTGAAGCTTGACCATATGGTCAAGCCCTTCTACCTAAGTACAAGGTAGAAGGGCGGGAAGTTCTCCTTGAGTGGTTTTTTGGAAGCGGGTTTTTGACTTGCGCATAGCAAGGACCCATTGTTTTGCTTGCGGTTGCAATCAGAAATGTTTGATGTCATCAAACTTGCGTGCTTGTTTCATATCGCTGTCGAACCGGGCGATTTGCAAATAAAAAAGTATGCAACGGCTTTGCGTCTGATTAAAGATGAAAGGATGCTCGGATACGGTTGGGCGGAAATGTCTCCTCACCGCATTTTGAGCGATAAATGTAATACATCGCTGAAGGAGCGAGGAGCAGCGCTATTCCCAGCTTGCAGATGTAATCTGCAAGCTGGGACAGGCGGTGGTCGAGGGGTTTGCATCGGGCAATCAATGGCCTGCTTTGGCGACGTGCACCTGGCAGCATCATAGAGGGATGGCGCTGACGTCTCGTTGGATTCGTAAACAAAGATGGGCGGTGCCTTCATCTCTGCAACTCTATCGTTAACTCGGGTTGATAAAAAACGCCGGGGGACATCCCCCGGCTCCTGGGCGCGGGCGCTGCGAGCGGAGTGCCTCCTTTATCCTACGGACAAAGACTTGTCTTCAAATAAGGTAAAACCGCCGGTAGATGTAGCATCAACAGTAATCAACAATCGGCCGCCCGTCTTCTATTATCGGAAATCTACTTTCATGTGCGGGGGTCGAGGTCTGAAACAAGTACTGTAAATAAGCTGACGGAATCTCATAAATGTCAAGATAATTAGAGTCGTGACAATGATTGTTTAGACTATATAAAGCGGCTTGCGCACCGGTGAAGGTGGCGTAGTAGTCCCAATATAAGATTGCTATATCCTACTGTGCTAGGCTCTGTTCGCCTGGCGGATACGACGATTGCGAGTGCCTATCAATTTATCAAGGCCCTGTGCTCGATATCACGCAATAGAAGACGGCGCCCTATTTGAGGGCCTCGCTCTACGCTTGATAAGTGTTGGCCGGATGCTCGAGTAGGGCGTCGTGCTGAGCTATTTGCAGAAGAGCTCTGTGATGGGCGAAACTACAGCGTCGTTGGATCAACAGTTTGCGGATTGGCGAGACCGTAGTACGGCGTTTTTCCGTCAGATGTGTTGATTGTGCCCGCTTCAATCTCAATAGGGGTTGTCTCGTCAAGAAGCTCGTAGGCAACCCAGCCATCGAGCGTTGCGCCTGGCTTGAGTTCAGTCCCTCCGTAATAGTCATAACCTACGACGGACGTGGTTCCCGCGAGGGCTTTTCCGTCTTGATAGACGTTCATGATCCTGTCGATGAAAAATGCCTGCACGACATCATCAGAAACGTTCTTTGCCGTAACGTTTAGAACAATTGCGATGCCAGTTCCGTTGAGGGAGTATTCAACGTCGCCGCGCGAGACAGAGTCGATGGTGTACTCGATGCCTGACTGAGGGATACCGTCTGAAGTAATGTCGTCGTCTTTTCCGGCGTCCTCCTTTGCAGATCTGCCCGCCTCGTAACCGGCGGCGAAGCCTGCGGAGTATCCATCATCGTAGCCGCCCTTTGAGCCGTTCGAGGAGCAGGCGGTTAGTCCCGTTGCGGTACTGGCAAGGACAGCTGCGAGGAAATATCTACGGGTAATAGCTGTGCTAATTCCTGAATTCATGTCCCCTCCATTGGCATGGCTTACGGCTGGTAAAGCGCCTTGCGTGCCGTGGCTATATCTCTGGATCTAATCTGCTTGGCAAGCTGAACGAATCGATTTTACTCGAACGAATGATATAAGAAATGGAAGACAGAAGCCTGGCGTACCTGTACGTCATCAAATGCCCTTTGGCTTCGGCGTAGTCTTTTGCACCTGCTTGGTGTTCTCAAAGGGGAAACCGTTAATTTCTTAATAGATGGGCTATTGATTTCAGACGTTGCCGCACGCCTTCGTCGATGCCTGGCAATTTGAAGGTCCGCTTATTTCCCGACAGGGGAAGACTGGGACCTTCATCGCGCAATCAACGAATTTGCACTGAGAGTTCTGCGCTCTTCTTACCAGCTGATTGACCAGGTGCCGTCGGATTGGACAATGAAGAATGGCTGGGGGCTGGCTCCAGACGACTTTACCGTCGTAGGGGCCGATTTCGTCTACCAGAAGAATGCTCCTGGTCAGGCCGATGCCTCTGACAATGAAGTTGCGCTCGCCGGAGTTGGAGATGTTGACCTTGGTCAGTGAGGCTTCGACGATGTGCGCCACGCAGTCTCCCCTTATCTGGCCGCCGTTCTCGAGCCTGGCCATGGATTTCAGCGGCTTAAACGTGACGGACCAATTGCCATCGGCGCTGATGGACAGCATCGCTGCGTCGCTGAAGCGCTCGTAGTCGGTCACGACACCGGAGTAGCTACCGATTGTGTTGATCAGCAAATCAACGTCGTTGCCAGAGGTATCCACTATGTGGACGATGAAGTTCCTCGAGCCGCTGTGGCTGATTTTCATGATGCACGGGAAGCCCGGAGCGGGAAGGTCGATAACGTCATCGCCGGCGCCCGTGACGGTCGTCTCTTCGAAGTCGCCAAACTTGGCGAGGGCGTCGTCCACGAACGAATTGGGTTTTGTCGGCTCAGTTTTTGTCTCCTGTGGCTTCGATGCCTGAGTCGCTGAGGTTTGCGAAGTCGACGACTATGGTTGCCCAGAGGATTCTGTCTGCGCCGCTTGGGAGCCTCCGGTGTTCTGTGTTCCGCCGCTGCCGCCATTTGCGGCGATGCCGAGCACCACCAGGACGCATGCCACGATGACGATGAGCTTCTTGTTCTTCATTCCGTTCTGCTTTGTGAGGTATAGGCCGTTGGCCGCTACTGCGGCCGTCCTTCTAGCCTTTCCTATAGCCTTGCCGCGAGTATAGAAAACGGTTGGGACAACAATTAACGCTGCAGGTAGATGGTCTGATTCTCGGCATTTTGCTGATTTACGCGCACTGGGGTATAGTGGGAAACGCCTCAGTGGAGGCCCACGCATCCAGAGTCGGGGTAGAGAGTTGGCTCACAGATCCCGGCACCAACCGGCCGCATCGGCACGGTGGTAACGCCAACATCGATGAGAGGAGAACCATGAACCTTACGCCCGAACAGCGCCGCGAGATCAATATCATGTTTGATGGGCGTGACCTGATCGCGTCGAAAATGTTGGTGTAAGGGTGACACCCTAGCGCCCGTTTAACGAAGAACGGCCTTCGTCCTAGAATCTGAAATCACCACAACAACAGGTTCTAGGAAAGGACGAAGACCGCTATGGAAATCTTATCAGACCCGACGCCGGACATGCTCGCCATGCCCCGTTTCGACGACGGCGCCATCGACATGCAGGAGCTGCTTCGCAGACTAGCCGAACAGGTCGTGAACGCCGTGATGGACGCCGAGGCCGACCAGCTGTGCGGCGGCGGGGCGAACAGCCGAAACGGCTACCGCGAGAGGTCGCTCGCCACCTGCGTCGGCACGCTGACGCTGCGCATCCCCAAGCTGCGCTCCGGCGGCTTCTTCCCTGAGGACGTGCTCGAGCGCTACCAGCGCGTCGACCGCGCCCTCGTCGCCGCCGTCGCCGAGACGTGCGCCACCGGCGCCAGCACCCGCAAGGTGCAGAGGGTCGCCGAAAAGATGGGCGTCTCCAGGCTCTCAAAGGACCAGGCGAGCGCCATC
>JAHABQ010000031.1:0-18548 GCA_018376265.1 Collinsella sp. | reverse complement strand
TCCCGACATGAGCAACTTCGCAACTGCGTGGGGCTTCTTCGGTACGCTTGCCTGGATCATCCAGGGCGTTGGCGGCGCTGAGTCTGTCGGCGTGTTCCTTAACGACCTTAAGGGTGGCGTCAAGGCCTTCGTGCGCACCGTCGTTATCGCCGGCCTGACCATCGGCCTTCTGTATGCAGGCGCTTCGCTGCTGGTTAACCTGTTCATCCCCGAGGGCGGCGTTGCCATCTCCACCGGTATCTTCGACGTATTCGGTGCTGTCTTTGCCCACTTTGGCATTCCCATGGAAGTGTCTACGCGCGCCATCGGCTTGATCCTTCTCGCCGCCACGCTGGGCTCCCTCATGATGTGGACCTCCGCTCCCATCAAGGTCTTCTTCACCGAGATCCCCAAGGGCGTCTTTGGTAGCAAGATCGTCGAGCTCAACGAGCATGGCATTCCTGCCCGCGCTGCTTGGCTGCAGTTCGCCATCGTCGTCCCCATCCTGATCATTCCGGCCCTGGGCTCCGGTAACCTCGACGACCTGCTCATGATCGTTACCAACATGACTGCTGCCACCGCTCTGCTCCCACCGCTGCTGATCTTGCTTGCCTACTTTATGTTGCGCAAGAACTTCGACGCTGCTCCCCGTGGCTTCCGCATGGGTTCGCGCACCTTTGGCCTGGTCATTGCTGCATTCCTGCTTGTGGTCTTCTGCTTCGTGCTTATCTGCGGCACCATTCCGCTCGATCAGCCTCTGTGGCTGACGCTGGTCTACAACGTCGGCGGCGTGGTTGTCTTCCTGGGCCTTGCCGTGATGTGGTACAACCGCTACATCAACCGCCTGCGCGAAACCGATCCCGAGGCTGCTGAGAACGAGCTTCGCCCCTCCGTCCTCGACATGATGGAGTAGCGGCTAGGATTAATCTACGGCTGTGGAATAAATCGATTCCCTTTCCTAAGGAGGGGCCTTACGAGGCCCCTCCTTTTGTGTTTTGGGACATGGATTTTGGACCCTGTGGGCAAAAATGCCAAATATGAGTACTGTTGCAAAAGAGGTGTCATATTTTTTGGCCTGTTCTGAGCGAAAATGGGCTCAAAATCAATCTATCTAACCCCCCTTAAAGGGCGTTTGACGGCTTTCAACCTCTTCGAATCGCTCAAAGTAGGCAATTTGCTCTCGATTTTGCTGCTACTAAATTGGTGACAGTACTCATATTTGCCACTTTTTGACCACGGGGTATCCGGAGGGGTCCTCGACAAGCATCTAACGCTACAATAACTACCACGTGGCTGGGTTTGCCGGCCGAATGTGCGATGCCGCGGGAGGGGACATGGTCGAGTTTACAAAGACGATTAAAGATCCGTTGGGATTACATGCCCGCCCGGTTGCGCTGCTCTATGACATCATTGCCAAGCATCGTAGCGACGTGTCAGTCAGTATCGGCGATCGCCACACGGATGGCCGCGACGTTATAGGGCTCATGGCACTCTGCGGCGAGTGCGGCGAGGACATCATCTTCCGCGTCTCGGGCGTGGATGAGGCCTCCTGCGTCACGTCGATCAGAAATCTCTCGCTTTAAGCATGACAGGGCGTGGTAAAGGATGGTCCTTTGCCGCGCCCTTTTGTTTCGTATGGGAAACTTTTTCGAAATCTGAATGGGGACCCTTTCCAAAAAGTTAACCACGTGTTAGTTTACTAAAGCGAACATAGGCGTGGTTAACTTTTGCTGCGTCGATGTGAAGGACGAACTGACGTTAGGAGCCACTCATGTCTTGCGGACCGCAGATGCCGGCAATGCCGCTTTCGATGGTAAAAGCGGGCGAAACCGTGCGCGTGTCTCGTGTAAAGGGCAATGAGGATATGAAGCACCACCTCAAGGACCTCGGCTTTGTCGAGGGCAGCGAGATCCACGTGGTGAGCTCGAGTGGCGCCAATATTATCGTCACGGTGCTGGGCGCACGCTTTGGTATCGATTCCAAGGTTGCCATGCACATCATGACCGTCGGTTAGTCGACGGTATTTCTGTACGTACTGAAAGGGGGACAAGTAAATGAAGACGTTGGGTGACGTTAAGGTGGGCGAGAGCTCCACCATCGTCAAGCTTCACGGTGAGGGTGCGCTTCGCCGCCACCTTATGGACCTGGGGCTCATCAAGGGCACTTCGTTCAAGGTCGTGAAGGTTGCACCGCTCGGTGATCCGGTCGAGATCAACGTGCGCGGCTACGAGCTTTCCATCCGCAAGGAGGAGGCGGCTGTCGTCGAGGTCCAGTAGGGCTCGCGGCGTATATTTCTGCAGATAAAGTTAGGTATTTCTAACTTAATGCAGCAACTTTGAAGCACATTATCCAGCCTGCGCGGAGAAAGCAGCGCAGGCACACAAGGAAGAAGGATTGAATGGCGGATTCTCAGATCCATGTCGCGCTGGCGGGTAACCCCAACTGCGGCAAGACCACGCTTTTCAACCTGATCACCGGCGCCAACGGCTACGTTGGCAACTGGCCCGGCGTCACGGTTGAGAAAAAGGAGGCCAAGCTCCTAAGCGACAAGAACGTTACCATCACGGACCTCCCCGGCATCTACTCGCTTTCCCCCTACAGCCCCGAGGAGCAGTGCTCGCGCGATTACCTCATGAGCGGCGAGCCCGATGTGGTCGTCCAGGTTGTCGACGCCACCAACCTCGAGCGCAACCTGTACCTGGCGCTTCAGGTCATCGAGACCGGCCTGCCCGTGGTCGTCGCCCTCAACATGGCCGACTTGGTCGAGAAGAACGGCGACAAGATCGACACGGACAAGCTCTCCAAGAAGCTCGGCTGCCCGGTCATGATGATCTCGGCCCTTAAGAACAAGGGCATCACGGAGCTGTTCGAGCAGGTCAAAAAGTCCGCTGCCTCCAAGGGCCAGGTGCCGGAGCACAAGTTCGACTCCTCCATCGAGGACGTTCTGACGCACATCGAGAACAACCTTCCGGCGAGCGTTCCCGCCAACAAGCGTCGCTACTACACCGTCAAACTGTTTGAGCGCGACGCGGACGCCTGCAAGCTCATCAACCTCACCAAGGAGAAGGCCGCTCGCGTGGAGCAGCTGGTCGCCCAGTGCGAGCAGGACTGCGACGATGACGCCGAGTCCATCATCACCGGTGAGCGCTACGGCGTGATCGCACACATCATCGACGAGTGCCTCACCAAGGCCCCGGCCAAGATGAGCACCTCCGAGAAGATCGACCGTGTGGTTACCAACCGTATCCTGGGCCTGCCGATCTTTGTGGTCATCATGTTCTGCGTGTACTACATCGCCGTTTCCACCCTGGGCGGAACGGTGACCGACTTCACCAACGATCAGCTCTTTGGCACCGACGGTTGGTATGTGCTCGGTCAGGGCCGCGATGCTTACGATGAGGCTGTCGAGGCCGCGGGTGACGACGCCGACTCGGTCGACCCGGCACAGTACGGCCCCTATGTCCCGGGTATCACCACCATGGTGCACGACGCCCTCGTGGCGGGTGGCACCGAGGACGGTGGCCTGGTCGATTCGCTGGTCTGCGACGGTATCGTTGGCGGCCTGGGCGCCATCTTCGGCTTTGTGCCGCAGATGTTCCTGCTGTTCGTGATGCTGTCCTTCCTGGAGGACTGCGGCTACATGGCCCGCGTCGCCTTTATCATGGACCGCGTGTTCCGCCGCTTTGGCCTGTCCGGTAAGTCGTTCATCCCCATGCTCGTGTCCTCAGGCTGCGGCGTCCCCGGCGTCATGGCCACCAAGACCATCGAGAACGAGAAGGACCGCCGCATGACGGTCATGACCACCACGTTCATCCCCTGCGGCGCTAAGCTGCCGATCATCGCCCTGCTCATGGGCTCCATCATTGGCGATTCTTCCACCACGGCCGCATGGATCAGCCCGCTTTTCTACTTCCTGGGCGTCTTTGCCGTCATCGCCTCGGGCCTCATGCTCAAGAAGACCAAGCTCTTCGCCGGCCGTCCGACCCCGTTTGTCATGGAGCTTCCTGCCTACCACTTCCCGGCGATCCGTTCCTGGGCGCTGCACGTGTGGGAGCGCTGCTGGGCCTTTATCAAGAAGGCCGGCACGGTCATCTTTGCGTCCACCGTCGTCGTTTGGTTCCTCTCCAACTTTGGTAGCTATAACGGTTCCTTTGGCTTCCTGCCTGCGATGGACGGCATCCCCGAGGAGTTTATGGACTACTCCGTGCTTGCCATGCTGGGCAACCTGGTCGCTTGGATCTTCGCCCCGCTCGGCTTTAGCACCTGGCAGGCCACCGCGCTGACTGTCTCTGGCCTCGTCGCCAAGGAGAACGTCGTCGCCACCGCCGGCTCGCTGCTGTCCGTCGCCGACGCGGGCGAGACCGACCCGAGCCTGTGGACCGCGTTTGCCGGCATGTTCCCCACCATGGGCGCTTGCGTTGCCTTCGGCGCCTTCAACCTGCTGTGCGCTCCGTGCTTTGCCGCCATTGGCACCATCCGCAACCAGATGGATTCCGGCAAGTGGACTGCGATCGCCATCGGTTACGAGTGCGCCTTCGCTTGGGTGATCGGCCTGTTCATCAACCAGTTCTACAACTTGCTTGTTCTTGGACAATTTGGTATCTGGACGATTGTGGCCATTGTGCTGCTGGTTGCGATGCTCTTCCAGATCTTCCGCCCCATGCCCAAACATGCATGGACCGACGAGGACGAGACCAACACTGCTTCCGCCGCAGTTTCCGCTTAAGTCCGAATAAGGATTAGCCCCTTTTCACGAGCCCGGGTGTCCCAGCGACACTCGGGCTTTTTGGTGGGGGAGATGTGGCGTTTCCGCAGATAAAACCGACCAAAACAAACCTGTCCCTTTTTGGTAGGTGGAGGATGGGGTAAAGTAAGTGGTGGTTAACTAGAGGAGGCTTGCTATGGCACCTATCGATATTGTTGTACTGGCTGTTATCGGCGTTGCGTTTGTCGCGGTATGCGTGCGCATCTACCGCAAGGGCACCTGCGCCGACTGCGCTCAGGGTGGCGTTTGCACGGGGCATTGCTCCAACAAAAAGACGTGCGCCGCGCTGAAAGGCGTCGACAAAATCGCCGAAGACTTGGGCCGCGGTATCAAGTAAGGCCCAGACATCTAAGCGCCTCGCGAGCATCCGTTCGCGGGGCGTTTTTCACTTTTGTGGGGTGGGCTAGAGACGCTGCATGCGGTACCCGACACCCATGTGCGTCTGAATCATCTTGGGGTGAGAGGGGTCTGCCTCGATCTTCTTGCGCAGGGTGCGCATGAACACGCGCAGGCTCGCCAGATCGCTGTCCCAGCTCGTGCCCCATATCTCGCGGGTGATGAAGGTGTGGGTGAGCACCTTGTCGACGTTTTTCGCCAGAAGGACGAGCAATTTGTACTCGGTTGGGGTGAGCGAGAGCTCGCGTCCGTCTTTCGTTGCGTATCCCGCGGCGTAGTCGATATGCAGCGGACCGTTGTCGAACGTGCTCGCTTCTGTCGACTCGCTCGACGCCATCGAGGAGCGCCTCAAATTCGCACGGACGCGCGCGAGCAACTCATCCACAGAAAAGGGCTTGGTGAGGTAGTCGTCTGCCCCTGCGTCAAGTGCTGCAATCTTGTCGGAATCTTCGGTGCGCGCCGAAATGACGATAATGGGGACTGCCGACCAGCTTCGGATCTTCGTGATGACCTCGATACCGTCAATGTCGGGAAGGCCGAGGTCGAGCATGATGAGGCTGGGGCCGTGCGACACCGCATCCATGATGGCGGCCTGGCCGTTGCAAACCTTGCTCACGACATAGCCGTGGAGGTCAAGCGCGGTCGAAACGAGGTTTTGAACGGTCAGGTCATCTTCGACCAGGAGGATGCGTGGCTTAGCGGCATTATTCATGAATCTCAATCTCCTCGGCGGGCAGGGTAAAACGGAAGACGGCCCCATGGGGGTGGTTGTCGCGAACCTCGATGACGCCGCCATGCGCCTCCACGATGGAGCGGCAGAGCGACAGCCCAAGGCCGATGCTTCGGCGTGAATCCACGGGCCGCGTATCGCTTGAGGTGAAGAAGCGCTCAAAGATATGAGGCTTGTCGCAGTCTGCCACACCCGGCCCATCGTCTGCGACGTCCACCACGACGAACGCACCCTCGCGACGTGCGCTGATGGTGACAGTCGAGTCCTCGGGCGTGTATTTGAAGGCGTTCATGATGAGATTCGTAAGCACCTGCATGATGAGATGGACGTCGATGCGTACCAGCAGGATGTCGTCAGTGTGCTCGATGGTGACGGCGCGTCCATGCGATGCTTGGGCGACATGGCTGAGGGCGGCCTCGATGACCTCGTCGATAAGCTCGGATGTTAAGTTGAGGCGAATGGTGCCGTCCTCGACGCGTGTGATGGCGAGGAGGTTCTCCACGGTATCGATAAGCCAGAGGGAGTCGTCGTAGATGGCATCGGCAAGATCGCAGCGTTGTTCGAGGCTGAGCTTCTCGTCGCTCTTCCGAAGGATTGCCGCAGATCCGGATATAGCCGTGAGGGGTGTCCTCAAATCGTGGCCGATGGAGCGTAAAAGGTTGGCGCGCAGCTGCTCGTTTTTCGCCAAGACCGCAGCCTCTTCGCGCTCTTGCGCCGCCCGGTCGCTTTCGAGCGCCAAGGCGCATTCACCTACGATAGATAGGACGATCGAATGCTCGAAGGCTTCGATCTCGCGCCCCTCCAGGGCGATGCCGATGACACCGAATACCTTGTCGCCGGTGCGAACCGCGAGGTAGAGACAGCGCGCCTCAGGCAGGGTCCGCGTGCTTGCGCCCGCGCGCTTGTTGTTGGTGTAGGTCCAGGTTGCAACGGCGCGCTCGTAGTCGGTGAGCAGCGACGCGGATCGGTTTTCGGTGCCAGCGGACTCATAGAGCGCCTTGCCGAGCGTGCCGTGTTCGGCGGGGTAGAAGACCACGTCGAGTTTTAGCAGTTTGACGAGTTGGTTCATGGCGACGCGGGCGCACTCCTCCGCGCTATGGGCTTGCTGCAAGAGCTGGTTCGTTTCGAGGAGTACGCGCGTTTTGAATGCGTTCTCGGCGGATGTACGGGCGTTGTCGGCGATGCGCGCAGTTAACTCGCCGGCGACCATAGCGGTGGCGAACATGATGCCGAACGTGACCAGATAGCTTCGGTCGTAGCTGGCGAGCGAAAACAGAGGCGTGACAAAGCAGAAGTTGTAAAGCACTACAGAGAGCACGCTCGATACGATCGTGCAGATACGCCCCGTCGTGGTGACGGCGGTCAGCAGGGCCGTGAAGATATAGAGGGATATGATGCTGGAGTCGGCAAATCCCAGATGGCGGAAAGCCGTGCCGATCGCCGTGGCGGCAAGAGAGAGGGCCAGCGTGCGAAGCACGTTTCGGCTGCTGGGCGGCTGCAGGGCGAGCGCATGGCGGCGTCCTTTGGGTCGGGAGGGCGGAGTCGACTGTTCTGGAATGATGTAAATGTCGAGGTTCGGGGCGAATGTTATGAGCTGTTCTACGAGAGATTTGCGGCCGAAGAGGGCCTGACGGACGCTGCTGCGCTCGCCCGTGCGCCCCATGACGATCTTCGAAATACCCGACAGGCGCGCGAACTCGGAGATCTGAAACGCGATGTCGTCGCCATAGACGGTTTCCATATGTGCTCCGAGCTGCTCGGCTAGGGCGATATTGGCTGCAAGCTTGGCGCGCTCATCATCGCTCATGGCTTGCGTGCGCGGGCTCTCTACGAACAGGGCGACGAGTTCGCTGCGAAACGCTTTCGCCATGCGTGCGGCGGCACGGATGATGCGGGGATTGGTCGGCGCCGGGGAGACACAGACTAAGATACGCTCCCTGGTGTAGTAGTCACGGTTTCCCAGCACGCGTGCGGCGTCTGTGAGGTGGCCGGTGCGATCGGCGCAGCGGCGCAGCGCGATTTCTCGGAGTGCGGTGAGGTTCTCGACGGTAAAAAAATGCTGTTGCGCTCGGTCGGCTTGTGCGGGACGGTAGACGAGGCCGGCGCGAAGGCGCTCAAGTAGGTCTTCGGGCTCTATGTCGACGAGCTCGACCTGGTCGGCATCATCGAAGATACGGTCGGGGATTCGTTCGCTCACGACAACGCCGGTGATGGATGCAACCATGTCGTTTAGGCTCTCGATATGCTGAACGTTCACGGTCGTATAGACGTCGATGCCCGCATGTAGAAGTTCCTCGACATCTTGATAGCGTTTGTCGTGGCGAGACCCCGGCGCATTCGTATGGGCGAGCTCGTCGACAAGGATGAGCTGAGGGGCGCGTTCGATAGCCGCATCTAGATCGAACTCGCTGAGCGCAATGCCGTTATGCTCAATGAGTTTACAGGGCACGTTCTCAAGCCCTTGTGCAAGATGGGCAGTTGCCGGACGTTCGTGCGGCTCGATGTATCCCGCGACGACGTCGACACCTCGCCGCTTGGCGGCGTGGGCGGCTTGAAGCATCGCATAAGTTTTGCCTGTGCCAGCAGCGTAGCCAAAGAAAATCTTGAGGTGTCCCCGGCTGGTTCGAGCGTCATCGGCGACCTCGTCTTTCTCAATTGCCTTGAGGATGAGGTCTGGATTGACGCGAGTGTCCGATGCGTCGCGCTGCATAGCGTAGCCTTTCTGAAGCGTTGTCCATGCGTGCATACGCGGTGAGGACGCCGCTGTATGCTCGCGAGGTCGAGTATAGGCGCACTGCAGCAGCAATAGTGCTTTCTACCTGCATCTTTACGGCATCTTAAGGTCGTGAGCCCCGGCCCTCACGCCTCTTTAATCCCTAGAAGCGTTTACTGTCCCCAGACGCTTGCGAGAGCAGGCGTCCGAGACATCGGGCCGTGCGTGAAAGGGGCGGTAAATGAACATCCTCATTCCCATCATCGGAGTCGTCTGCATTGGACTTCTTATCTATTACATCTACATTCTGATGAGGAGTGATTCGTAAACTATGGACGCTGCGATTCAGTACATCTTGTACTTTGCCGTGCTCGTCGTCCTGGCCGTTCCGCTCGGTCGGTTCATGGCCCATATCATGGATGGTGAGCATACGTTCCTGTCGCCTGTGATTGCTCCTGTGGAGCGCGGCGTCTATCGTCTGCTTCGCATCGACGCGGCAGAGCAGATGGGGTGTAGGCGCTATCTGGCGAGCGTGCTGGTCTTTTCGGGGATCGGCCTCGTGGCTCTAGTGGCACTCCAAGCGCTTCAGTCCTTCTTGCCAGGCAATCCCCAGCACCTGCCGGGTGTGTCATGGGACCTGTCGTTCAATACGGCTGTTTCCTTCATAACCAACACCAACTGGCAGTCCTATTCCGGTGAGACCACCCTGTCCTATCTTGTGCAGTTCATGGGCCTCACCGTGCAAAACTTCTTGTCCGCTGGCACCGGTATCGCGGTCATGTTCGCGCTCATCCGCGGTTTCCGTCAGGTCAAGGAGCAGGGTCTGGGTTCCTTCTGGGTCGACCTCACCCGCACCGTCCTGTATGTGCTCATCCCGCTGAACCTCGTGTTCGGCATCTGCCTGGCTGCCGGTGGCGTCATCTCCAACTTCCAGCCGGCTCAGAAGGCCGAGCTCGTAGAGCCCGTCGCTGTCCAGCCTAATGCAGACGGCGGCTGGAGCGTCATCGACGGCGCCCAGATCGAGGGCGACACGGTCAAGGTCGACGGCAAGGTTGTCGAGGGCGCGCGCGTGGTCACCGAGCAGTTCCTGCCCCAGGGTCCCGCGGCTCCTCAGGTCGCCATCAAGCAGTCCGGCACCAACGGCGGCGGCTTCTTCGGCGTGAACTCCGCTCATCCGTATGAGAACCCCAGTGCCTTCACCAACATCATCGAGATGACCAGCCTGCTGCTGATCCCGGCCGCCTGCTGCTTCACCTTCGGTATCGGCGTCAAGAACACCAAGCAGGGCAAGGCCATCTTTGCCGCCATGTTCATCCTGCTGGTGATCTTCACCGGCATCATTGCCGTCAACGAGCATGCGGGCACCCCGCAGCTGGCCGATGGCGGAGCGGTCAATATCGAGATGACCGACGGCCAGGCCGGCGGCAACATGGAGGGCAAGGAGAGCCGTTTCGGTATCGCCTCCTCTTCTACCTGGTCCGCTTTCACGACGGCTGCTTCCAACGGCTCGGTTAACTCCATGCACGACTCCTACACTCCGCTGGGCGGTTTTATCCAGATGCTCCAGATTGCTCTGGGCGAGGTCGTCTTCGGCGGCGTGGGCTGCGGCCTGTACGGCATGATCGGCTTCGCCATCCTCACAGTGTTCATCGCCGGCCTCATGGTCGGACGCACGCCTGAGTTCCTGGGCAAGAAGATCGAGCCGGGCGAGATGCGCTGGGCAGTTGTCCTGTGCTTGGCAACTCCGTTTGCCATTCTGGTGTGCTCGGCCATCGCCTGCATGGTGCCCGGTCTTGCCGACCAGCTCAACAATGGTGGCGCGCACGGCTTCTCCGAGGCGCTGTATGCCTTCACCTCATGCGGCGGCAACAACGGATCGGCGTTTGCAGGCATGAACTGCAACATTCCCTGGATCAACGTCATGCTCGGCCTCGAGATGCTGTTCGCCCGCTTCATGCCCATCATCGGTACGCTGGCTATCGCCGGCTCGCTGGCCAAGAAGGGTAAGGTCGCCGAGAGCGCCGGTACCCTGTCTACCACCAACGGCATGTTCGTATTCCTGCTCGTGTTCATCGTTCTGCTGATCGGTGCCCTGAGTTTCTTCCCGGCTCTGGCGCTTGGCCCCGTTGCCGAGTTCTTCCAGATGATTGCGTAAAGGAGGGCGCAGATTTATGGCTATGCAAAAAGACATGATGGGCCGCGCGGTCCGCGACTCGTTTGCCAAACTGGATCCTCGCGTCCAGATTCAAAACCCGGTCATGTTCCTGGTGTGGCTTTCCGCCGTCATGACCTCCGTCCTGGCCGTCGCTTCCATCTTCGGTGTGCAGGACGCGGGTGTGCCCACCTACTATGTGGTCGCCATCGCGGTCATCCTGTGGCTCACCGACCTGTTCTCGAACTTCGCCGAGGCGCTTGCCGAGGGCCGCGGTAAGGCTCAGGCCGATTCCCTGCGTGCGGCCAAGAAGGATGTCGAGGCCCATCGCATCGAGTCCGTTAAGGACAAGGAACACTTCACCGTCGTTCCCGGCACCGAGCTTACGCGCGGCGACCTGGTGATCGTACGCGCCGGCGAGCAGATTCCCGGCGATGGCGACGTCATCGAGGGCGCTGCCTCCGTTGACGAGTCCGCCATCACCGGTGAGTCCGCCCCCGTGGTCCGCGAGGCCGGCGGCGACCGCTCTGCCGTTACCGGCGGTACCACGGTGCTGTCCGATTGGATCATCGTCAAGATCTCCAGTGAGCCCGGCCAGAGCTTCCTGGACAAGATGATCGCGATGGTCGAGGGTGCCGCGCGCAAGAAGACCCCTAACGAGATCGCTCTGGAGATCTTCCTGGTGGCCCTCTCCATCGTCTTTATCCTGGTCACGCTGGCCCTGTATTGTTACTCCTGCTTCTCGGCCGGTCTTAACGACATGGTCAACCCCACGGCCGTGACCACGCTCGTGGCACTGCTCGTGTGCCTGGCTCCCACTACCATCGGCGCCCTTCTGTCCGCCATCGGCATCGCCGGCATGAGCCGTCTGAACGAGGCCAACGTGCTGGCCATGTCCGGCCGCGCCATCGAGGCCGCCGGCGACGTCGACATCCTCATGCTCGACAAGACCGGCACCATCACCCTGGGTAACCGCCAAGCCGCCGAGTTCATCCCGGTCGATGGCGTCGATCCCGCGGAGCTGGCCGATGCCGCCCAGCTTTCCTCGCTGGCCGACGAGACCCCCGAGGGTCGTTCCATCGTCGTGCTCGCCAAGGAGCAGTTCGGTCTGCGCGGTCGCACGCTCGAGGATAAGGGTATGGAGTTCATCCCCTTCACCGCGGCAACGCGCATGTCCGGTGTGAACTACGAGGGCAATGAGATCCGCAAGGGCGCTGCCGATTCCGTGCGCACCTATGTGGAGGCAGCTGGCGGCGTGTTCTCCCAGGAGTGCGACGAGGCCGTCGAGCGCATCGCCAAGGCCGGCGGCACCCCGCTGGTCGTGACCAAGAACTGTCGCGTGCTGGGCGTTGTGTACCTCAAGGACATCATCAAGTCCGGCGTTAAGGAGAAGTTCGCCGACCTGCGCAAGATGGGCATCAAGACCATCATGGTGACGGGCGACAACCCGCTCACCGCCGCGGCAATCGCCGCCGAGGCCGGCGTTGACGACTTCCTGGCCGAGGCCACCCCTGAAGGCAAGCTCGAGAAGATCCGCGAGTTCCAGCGTGAGGGGCACCTGGTCGCCATGACCGGTGACGGCACCAACGACGCGCCCGCTCTGGCCCAGGCCGACGTCGCCGTGGCCATGAACACGGGCACCCAGGCTGCCAAGGAGGCCGGCAACATGGTCGACCTCGACTCCAGCCCCACCAAGCTCATCGAGGTCGTGCGTATCGGCAAGCAGCTGCTCATGACCCGCGGTTCGCTCACGACCTTCTCGGTGGCCAACGACATGGCGAAGTACTTCGCTATCATCCCGGCCCTGTTCTCGCCGATCTACCCGGGCCTTGGCGCGCTCAACATCCTTGGTCTGGCAAGCCCGCTGTCCGCGGTTCTTTCGGCCATCATCTATAACGCGCTCGTTATCGTCGCGCTGATCCCGGCCGCGCTGAAGGGCGTTAAGTACCGCGAGGTCCCGTCCGGACAGCTGCTGACCCACAACCTGCTCGTGTGGGGTCTGGGCGGCATCGTTGCCCCGTTCGTATTCATCAAGCTCATCGACATGCTGCTCGCGTTCTGCGGCATTATGTAAGTGGAGGTTTGTATGTTCAAAGGTGTTGCATCGCGCGCACTGGGCGTGTTCGCGCTGTTTACCGTTGTCTGCGGCCTGGGCTATACGCTCGTCGTGACCGGCATCGCCCAGGTTGCGTTCCCGTACCAGGCGAACGGATCGCTCATTACGGTCGACGACAAGATCGTGGGCTCCGAGCTGATCGGCCAGAACTTCGAGGATGAGGACCACATGTGGGGCCGCATCCAGAACGTGACTATCGTCGAGGGGGAGGACGGTGGGCTCATGGCCTACGGCACCCCGTCCAATTTGTCCCCGGCGAGTGAGGAGTACCGGCAGCTTGTGGACGCGCGCGTCGAGAAGATTCGCGCCTCCAACCCCGATGCCGATATGGACGCTGTGCCCGTCGACCTGGTGACGTGTTCCGGCTCAGGCCTCGACCCGGAGATCTCCCCCGATGCCGCCGAGTACCAGGTCCCGCGCCTGGCGAAGGCCACGGGCAAGAGCGAAGGCGAGGTGCGCGAGATCATCGCCCAGTGCACCAAGAGCCGTTTCCTCGGCGTCTTCGGCGAGCCCACGGTCAACGTGCTCAAGGTGAACCTTATGCTGGACGGCGCACTGTAGGTGAGGGAGTGGCGGATGAGGGCATGACTGACTATCTGAGCCCTCAATTCCACTCCGCCCATCAGTTGCGGTGGAATACGGACTGTTTTGCCTGTCAAAAGTCTTATCTACTCCGTATTCCACCGCAACTTTTTTGTGAGGGTCGGGATTGAAGGTGGGGAGTGCGAGCGAGTGCGAATGCGGCGGATACTGATACGATAGGTACGTTAGCAACTGCCGCCGAGCGGCTCAAACGAAAGGAAGCCTGTATGGAGTCATCCGCCTACCCGATGCTCTTTAGCCCGATCAAGGTCGGTACGACCGAGGTCAAGAACCGCGTCTTTATGCCGCCGGTGTCCACCAACCTGGCCGATCACGGCTATGTGACCGACGACTTGGTCGATCATTACCGTGCCCGCGCCAAGGGCGGCGTGGGCCTCATCATTACCGAGGTCGTGACGGTCGAGCCCACCTATACCTATCTGCCGGGTGACATGTGCTGCTACGACGACACGTTTATCCCCGGCTGGGAAAAGCTCGCCGCAGCCGTCCACGAGTACGGCTGCAAGATCATGCCGCAGCTCTTCCACCCCGCCTACATGGCCTTTAACATTCCGGGTACGCCGCGCCTGATCGCTCCGTCCTTTGTGGGCCCGTCCTATGCCCGCGAGGCGCCGCGCCCCATCACGGTCGATGAGATTCACGAGCTCACGCATCAGTTTGGCGACGCTGCCGTGCGTATGCAGAAGGCCGGTGTCGATGGCGTCGAGGTCCATGCGGCGCACGCCCACGGTATGCTCGGCGGCTTTTTGACTCCGCTCTACAACAAACGCACCGACGAGTACGGCGGCTCGCTCGACGCCCGCATGCGCTTCTTGCTCGAGGTCATCGCCGAGATTCGCGAGCGCTGCGGCAAGGACTTCATCATCGACGTCCGTATCTCGGGCGATGAGTACACCGATGGCGGCCTGACCCTCAACGACATGATCTACGTCTCGCGTCGTCTGGAGAAGGCCGGTGTCGACATGATTCACGTGTCGGGCGGTACCACCATCAAGCGCGGCTCCGCGATTCCCGCCGCCGGTACCCAGCAGGCCTCGCATGCCGCCTGCTCGCGCGAGATCAAAAAGCACGTCAACATTCCCGTCGCCACTGTCGGACGTATTAACGAGGCCTGGATCGCCGAGGAGCTGATCGAGGACGGCGCTGCCGACATCTGCATGATGGGCCGCGCCAATCTGTGCGATGCCGAGTTCTGCAACAAGGCCGCTGCCGGCAACGCCGACGACATCCGTCCCTGCATCGGTTGCCTGCGCTGCCTGAACGGCATTATGTTCGGCAAGCGCATCTCCTGCACCGTCAACCCGGACGTGGAACGCGACGAGGCTGGTTACGAGCCTGCCGCCGAGGCTAAGAACGTGCTCGTTGTGGGCGCTGGTCCTGCGGGTATGGAGGCTGCCTATATTGCCGCCAAGCGCGGACACAACGTGGTGCTCGTGGATAAGCAGGATGAGCCGGGCGGCGAGATGCGCATCGCAGCCGTTCCGCCGGCAAAGCAGGAACTCACCCGCGTGATCAAATACCAGTATCGCCGTCTTGCTGAGGCGGGCGTGAAGTGCGTCTTTGGTACCGAGCTTTCGGCCGAGGACATTCAGCGTGACTACGCGGGCTACGAGGTCGTCCTGGCTTATGGCGCCGAGCCCATCGCTCCGGCCTTCATGCAGGGCTTTAAGCAGGTTATGACGGCCGATGACCTGCTGGGTGGCAAGGCTTTCCCGGGCAAGAAGATCGTCATTGTGGGCGGCGGCACCGTTGGCTGCGAGATGGCCGATTACCTGGCCCCGTTGGTCAACGACCTGTCGCCGGCCAACCGCGATGTCACCGTCATCGAGATGACCAAGACGCTCGCCGCCAACGAGGGCGGCGCCGGTCGCGCGGTGCTCATCACGCGCATGCTCTCCAAGGGTGTCCACGTGCTGACCGAGGCCAAGGTGACCGAAATCACAGAGGACACCATCAGCTACGAGAAGGACGGCGAGGTCCACACCATCGCCGGTGCCGATACACTGGTGCTTGCCATGGGCTATCGTCCCAATACCAAGCTGGCCGACGACCTTGCCGCTGCCGGCGTTACCACCCACGTGCTGGGCGACGCCAACAAGTGCGGCAACATCCGCGATGCCATCGGCGACGGCTACAAGGTTGCCTGCGAGCTCTAGTCAACCCCTTTGCACCAATCGATTGCAAAAAGCGGCGGCTGCCCTGTGTGTTGGGCAGCCGCCGCCTGCGTTTTGCCAAAGAAAGATTATTGTCGGGCCCTAAATGCCTTTTGCTTCTGCTCCCTCCGCAATCATGTTGCGGTTATACACCAGGTGCAGATACATCGCGTCGTGCGCGGCGGTGGGATTGCGCGCGGCGATGGCGTCGGCCACATCGCGGTGCATGCGGATAGTTTCCTCGACGAGCTTTTTGCCGGTCACGTCGATAAAGAGGGGGACGGATGCCTTGAACACGCCCATCAGGCGGGGAACGACGAGGTTTCCGGAGCTCTCGGCAATGGCATTGTGGAACGCGGTGTCGGCGGCGGAGTAATCCTCACCGGCCTCGGCCAGGCGCTCGGATTCGTCGCAGAGCTCTTTGATACAGACGACCTGGTCGTTGGTTGCGCGCTCGGCCGCCATGCGTGCTATCTGCGGCGGTGCCACGGCCCTCTCGCACGTCAACGATGCCGGTTTTTGGATGTGCTCCTCGTTCCTGGAGATTGACGAGAAGACCACCCTCAAGTCCTGGACCGTTATGGAGACGCTCATCGGCCTTTCGGGTCTTGCCTGCGCCCTGGTGATTTCGTTCTTCGCCTAGTTCGCGTGGCTAAGCATCTTTTGCCGAGCGCATCGCTCGGTACCCATTTACACCTGATTCATTAACCAGCGATTGGCACAACCGTTCAAATCAAAAGAGGAGAGCATCATGGACGAGAAGACCAAGGCACAGATTCAGCAGGAGGCAGCCGACCTGGTTGCCAAGCTGCAGCCGCGTTCCGGCAAGTTCCGCACCATCAGCCCCGAGATGGACCCGCTGCGTCTGGGCTCTGGCTGGTCCATCGAGGATCTGGACAAGCCGCAGGTCATTATCGAGTCGACGTTCGGCGACTCGCATCCGGGTTCTGCCGGCCTGTTTGAGTTGGTCGAGGAGGTCCGTGCCGGCGTTGCCGAGGCTGGCGGTCATGGTGCCCGTTACTTCTGCACCGATATCTGCGACGGCGAGGCCCAGGGCCACGACGGCATCAACTACTCGCTGCCCAGTCGCGACATGATCGCCAACATGATCGAGATTCATGCCAAGGCCACCCCGTTCGACGCCGGCGTCTTTGTTGCCAGCTGCGATAAGGGCCTGCCTGCGAACCTTATGGCCATGGGCCGCATCAACATCCCCTCCATCGTCGTTACCGGCGGTGTCATGGATGCCGGTCCCGATCTGTTGACCCTGGAGCAGCTCGGCGCCATCTCGGCCCGCTATGAGCGCGGCGAGATTTCCCGCGAGGAGCTCGAGTTTGCCAAGCACAACGCATGCCCCAGCTGCGGCGCCTGCTCCTTTATGGGTACCGCCTCGACCATGCAGGTTACCGCCGAGGCCCTGGGCCTTATGCTCCCCGGCACGGCTCTGCTGCCCGCAACCAGCTCCGATCTGCGTGAGTTTGCGCGCGAGGCTGGCCGTCAGTCCGTGTGGCTCTCCGAGCACAACCTGTGCCCCCGCGACATCGTGACCAAGGAGTCCTTCGAGAATCTCATCATGGTCCACGGCGCCATCTCCGGTTCCACCAACTCGCTGCTGCACATTCCCGCGATCGCCCGCGAGTTTGGCATCGAGATGTCCGCCGACGATTTCGATCGCCTGCACCGTGGCGCCCACTACCTGCTCAACGTTCGCCCCGCAGGCGAGTGGCCGGCGCAGTTCTTCTACTATGCGGGCGGCGTGCCGCGCATCATGGAGGAGATCAAGTCGATGCTCCACCTCGACGTTATGACCGCCACCGGCAAGACTCTCGGCGAGAGCCTCGAGGACCTCAAGAACAACGGTTACTACGAGAAGTGCGGTCGTTACCTTGAGAAGTGGAATCTCAAGCGCGAGGACATCATCCGTCCGTTTGACCAGGCCTTCGGCACCGACGGTTCCATCGCCATCCTCCACGGCAATCTTGCTCCCGAGGGCGCGGTCGTCAAGCACACCGTCGTTCCGCGCGAGATGTTCCAGGCTACGCTCAAGGCCCGTCCGTTCGACTGCGAGGAGGACGCCATTCACGCCGTCCTGACGCACGAGGTCAAGCCCGGCGATGCCGTTATCATTCGCTATGAGGGACCCAAGGGTTCCGGTATGCCCGAGATGTTCTACACCACCGAAGCTATCGCCAGCGACCCCGAGCTGGGCGCGAGCATTGCCCTGATCACTGACGGCCGCTTCTCCGGCGCCTCCAAGGGCCCGGCTATCGGTCACGTTTCGCCCGAGGCTGCCGTGGGCGGCCCGATTGCCCTGATCGAGGAGGGCGACCTTATCCAGATCAACATCCCCGAGCGCTCGCTGTCTATTGTGGGCATCGCCGGCAAGGAGATGGAGCCGGCCGAGATCGATGCCGTCCTGGCCGAGCGCCGAGCCGCTTGGAAGCCCAAGGCTAATCGCTATACCTCCGGCACGCTCAAGTTCTTTACCGAGCATGCAGTTTCCGCCATTCAGGGTGGCTACATGGAGTAGCGCCCATGCGCATCAAATATCTCCTCTCATAGATGTGCGGCACAAAGAGCCCCGAGCCACGTCACCGGGGCGCGTTGTTCAGCGCCGCCGGGGCGCTCCACTCAAACGACAAGAGACGTCTTACGCAAGCGCCCGCGTCCGTGGATAAAACCACGGGCGTGGGCGCTTCACTTTATTCCCAGCCGCTTTATTCCCAGCCCTTCCACACGTCAGGCTCGTAGCCAACGGTTGCCTGGCGGCCGTTGCGAACGATGGGCTCACGAAGAATCTGCTGGTTATCGAGCACCTTTTCGAACTTCTGGTCGGCAGCAAGATACTGTACGAGCGCAACCGTGTCGGCATCTTTCGCCTTTGGATCGATCACAGCGTCGATCCCGCCGACGGCGCGCGCCACGCTTTCGAGCTCGCCTT
>JAHABQ010000057.1:0-2020 GCA_018376265.1 Collinsella sp. | reverse complement strand
AGGGCCTGGACCTTCTCGTCGTGCCCTCCGCCGAGCTCTCCCGCGGCCGCGGCGGCCCGCGCTGCATGAGCATGCCCTTCTGGCGCGAGGACCTCTAAGGTCTTTCAGGACCCGTACAGGTCATAATACATACATCTAGCTGCAATTAGATGTCTCCCATTGGGGCGGTGCGGGTTTTCGCACCGCCCCAATCTTGTATGAGGGACGTCAACACGATTGGATGACTGCTTTTGTAAGGAGCTTGGCCATGGACATCAAGACGATTGGCGTTGAGGAATGGCTCAACGTTTGGGAGAAAAGTGCCACGTGGGACATCGCCCAGTCGACGATCTCGTCGCTCACCATGGGCGAGCTGCGCGCGCTCGATGAGCAGGACGGCGCCACGTTCTACGAGCGCTTGGACCGCGAGAAGATGAACTACGGCTGGATCGAGGGCTCGCCGGAGTTTAAGGCCGTGGTTGCCAAGCTGTATCGTCGGGAGGTCAATCCCGACCACATTCTGCAGACCAATGGCTGCACGGGTGCGAACCTCAACGCCATCATGGCCGTGGTCGAGCCCGGCGACCACGTTATCGCCGAGTGGCCCACCTACGCACCGCTCTACGAGATTCCGCGCACGCTGGGCGCCGAGGTCGAGTATTGGGAGCTTCGCGAGGAACTCGGCTGGAAGCCCGATATCGAGGAACTCAAGCGCTTGGTGCGCCCCAACACCAAGCTTATCTGCATAAACAACGCATCGAACCCCATCGGTACGGTGCTCGATACCGATATGCTCGGCCAGATTGCCGAGATCGCCCGTTCGGTGGGCGCCTACGTGCTGTGCGACGAGGTGTATCTGCCGCTCGAAAACACTGAGTCCTTTATGTCGATGGTCGACGTGTACGAGAGGGCCATTGTCACCAACTCGTTGTCGAAGACCTATTCGACGCCTGCGGCCCGCGTGGGCTGGGTCGTGGCCGACGAAGAGGTGTCCAACCGCATCCGTACCTATCGCGATTACACCATGATCTGCGGCGGTGTGTTCAACGACGCCTTGGCGACCTATGTGCTTGAGCACAAGGACAAGATCCTCGAGCGCAATCGCAAGATCGTGTTTGGCAACCGCGATATCGCGCAGGCTTGGATCGATACGCAGCATCGCGTTTCCTGGACGGCCCCACAGGGCGTGTCTACCTCGTTTATCCAGCTGGATATTCCCGAGGACGACGAGGAGTTCTGCAAGCGCCTGCTGTCCGAGAGGGGAGTGCTGCTGGTACCCGGCAGCCGCTTTGAGCTTCCCTGTGGCGCACGCCTGGGCTACTGCGCGAGCGAGGACGTTCTGCGCGAGGGCCTGAGGCTTTTGGGCGAGGCGCTGGCGGAGTTTGATCGCTAGGATTCCGATGATCTTCGAGGGCGTTATCTAAATTGGCCGAAGATAATCGAAAACGGACCCGTTTCCCTAGTGAAGCGGGTCCGTTTTTCTATACCGAGAAGTCAAGTTGTTACAAATGGGGCCGTAAAGCGAGCCGGTATCCGCTGGGCCTTATACTGAGTTTCCGGTGAACGGTATCAAGCGTCTGGTAAACGGTAATTTATTTACCAGAAATGAATAGGACAATCTTTTTTCTGAATAAAAATGAAAATGGTTGAGACGCGGTATGAACCGCTAATTCTATTCATAGCTTTAGTGGAAATATGCAATTTGAGGATGATTTAACAAAGTTAAGTTCCATTTGATTTTAGGATTGAAAACGCGTTTAAGCACGTAAATACGCTTTATTAAGATGAAGTGTGCCATGCGTGAAGTATATGTGTATGCCGTTCACCCCCTATAAAAAACCGTTCGGGGGCAAGGTGGAAGTATGGGCTGATTTTGGATATAAATATGTCGTCAGCAATAACGCCTCACACGGAGGGGCGCTAACGAATCGGCCCTGACAAGGGCCCGAAAGAAAGGTAGGAGGCCATGACGAAAGGTCTGCACGTGCCTTCCGAGATCGGCAAGCTCAGGAAGGTCTGCCTGCACCGTCCCGGCGACGAG
>JAHABQ010000030.1:0-19704 GCA_018376265.1 Collinsella sp. | reverse complement strand
ACGGCGCCCCCGGACCCCAGGAGGGGCCGCGGGGGCGTTCGGCTAACTGCGGGAATGGCCTATCCGCTCAAAGTGTTCGGCTGAGATCGGAAATCAACCTTTGTTTCAAATGGGGTGGTTTTGCAACCGTCACGCGCCACGCTATGCGAACGTGCCCCGGCTCGGATAAGATGGTGCGATCGAGTTCTACCGCGCTCACCGCAAGTAGTCTTTGTTGCTGAGATAGGTCACGGCCGAAAGGGGCCCGTATCCCAACAGATACGGGCCCCTTGCTATTTAAATGGGCATGAGGGTGTATTGAGGGGGGGATGTCTTGCTGTCGGCATCCGCGTGCGGTGCCATTCGCTGTCCGTAAATTATACGTTTACGGCTAATCTCATACCACTTGTCGGAATGCGGACGCTGTCCTTGCATGCCGGGCGTACATTGAACGTGGTTTTTCGCGTGAAGCCACGAATCGGTTGCCAGCCCTGAACAAGGAGGCCCAGCATGACGCTTGCCAAACCCATCAATAAATACATCGACTATATCGATGCCCCCGAGGACACGTTTGAGCAGTATGTCGAGAAGGCGTTAAAGTACAACTTTCGCTGCGTATTTGCGAACCTGCAGGAGTACGAGACGGGCCGCGCCATGCTCGAGGGCTCTGACATCATCCTTGCCGGCGCTATCGACTTTCCCCAGGGCACTATGACGCTTGAGGAGAAGCTTGCGAGGTTTGAGGAATACGCTGCGTGTGGCTTTACCGAGATTGACTATGTTTTGAATCAGGGGTCGATCGAGAACCGCGATTTTGATGCCATCGAGCGCGAGATGACTACCATTGCTGATTTTTGTCGCGCGCATGGCATCACTGACAAGGTAATCGTCGAGATGTGCAAGCTGGACGGCGACGACGCCGCCAAGCGCCGTGTATGCGAGATCGCGCTGGAGGCCAAGCCGGGATTCCTTAAGACATCGACCGGTAGAAGCTTTGGCGGTGCTAAGCTCGAGGACGTGCGGCTGATGCACGAGGTGCTCGGCGATGCCGTGGCAATCAAGGCGGCGGGCGGTATCCATAATTACGAAGAGGCTTGCGCATTCATCGAGGCCGGCGCCAGCGCGTTAGGTGCATCGGCGGGCATCGCGATCGTCGAGGGCGCACCGACGGATGAGCGTCGCTAGCAGACGTATTTGACCTGAGCGATAAAGCTTCACGACCACACGCCGTTCATGTTCGGGACAATATGACATTTTTCCCGTTGTAAACGGAGTCGCGATGGGTGTTCTGTATGATGGCTCAGACAAGGTTGTTCAATGACAGGGAGGCATATATGGCAATCAAAGCCATCGCGATGGATATCGACGGTACGCTCACCAACGATCAGAAAGTGATTAGCCCGCGTACGCGCGAGAAGCTGCTCGCGGCGCAGGAGTCGGGCATTAAGCTCATTTTGGCTTCGGGCCGTCCCGCATGGGGGCTGCACGCCTTGGCGCAAGAGCTCGACCTTCAAAACCATGACGGTTTGCTGGTGGCCTTTAACGGCGCACACGTCGTCGATGCCCAGACCGACGAGGTGCTGTTCGATCAGGCTATGCCTGCCGACGAATTGCATCGTCTGATTGATCACCTGCGTAATTTTGACGTGATCCCTATGATTTCGCTCGGTCGCGATTTGCACGTCGAGGACTCGTACCATTGCATGATCACGCTGCCTGACGGCTCGCAGAAGAATATCGTCAAGTATGAGCGCGACGCGTGCGATCTTAAGATTCGCGAGGTGGAGAGCCTGCATGAGGTCGCTGATGCTTATCCCGTGGACAAGCTGCTGACGGCGGGCGATCCGGCCTACCTGCAGGCGCATTACGAGGAGATGTATGCGCCCTTTAAGCAGACGCTTTCGGGCATGTTTACGGCCGACTGGTACTTTGAGTACACGGCGCCCGGTATCGACAAGGCCCGCGCACTCGAGGGTGCCCTGCCTAAGCTCGGCATCAATGCCAGTGAGGTCGTATCGTTTGGCGACGGCCAGAACGACAAGTCCATGATTGAGTGGGCCGGCACCGGTGTTGCCATGGGCAACGCGGTTGACGAGGTTAAGGCCGTGGCCCAGATGGTGACCGCCAATAACAATGAAGACGGTATTGCGGTGGCGCTGGATAAGCTGCTGGGTTAGAATCGCCGATAATGCATGGTTCGGGCGCCTGCTTACAGGCGCCCTTTTGTTAGGGAGGGTGCCGTGTCCGCATTTCCGTTCGACGCCGTTATCTTTGACATGGACGGCGTCATTGTCGATACCGAGTATTACTACCTGGGCGAGACTGCCGCGTTTGCCAAGGAGCTTGGGCTTAACCTGACTCAAGAGGAGTTGAATGGGCAGGTCGGTACCTCGCATCAGTTCTTCCTGCATATGTTGGTCGATTGGTTTGAGCGCGCCGGTAAGGGGCATTTCACTGGCGAGGAAGCGTTGGCCCGTTGGGACGAGTGGGCGCATGAGCGTCCGCGCGACTATCAGGCTTTGATTAACCCAGGCGCCGTGGATACGATTCGAGAGCTGCCGCGCCGCGGCGTTCGCGTGGCGCTTGCCAGCTCGTCTCCCATGGATAGCATCGAGGAAGTGCTCAACGCATGCGGGCTGTCGGATGCCTTTGAGTATGTGGTGAGCGGCGAGCAGTTTAAGGAGAGCAAGCCCGAGCCCGACATCTACCTGCATGCGCTGGACCTGCTGGGGCTGCCCGCGAATCGCTGCTGCTGCGTTGAGGATTCGGTGCCTGGCATCACTGCCGGCAAGCGAGCCGGCCTGACAGTCATTGCCAAGCGCGAGGAGCGCTTTGGCTTTAGCCAGGATGCCGCGGACAAGATTATCGACCAGCTGCCGGAGCTGCTCACGCTTTCTTAGGAGCGCGGTAGTTGCGCGTTTTTCGGGTCTGATGAGTAAATAGCCGACATTTTGGTGCGACACCTAGCATACTTAATGCTAATGCGGGCTTAAGGGCTTGCTGAATGCCCTTGGGCCCGCTTTAGACTTAATTGTGCTGGGAGAGGGTATATGCCACCGACTGAAGGGCTAACTGACGGTAAAGCAGCGATACCGCTGTACCAACAGGTCATTGATATCATTAAAAACGAAATCAACTCCGGCGTCTACAAGGCAGGCGCGCGGATACCCAACGAATTCGAATTGGCTGAGAGCTATAAAGTTGGCCGCGTTACCGTGCGACGCGCTATTGAGGAGCTCGTCCAGCAGGGCTATCTAACGAAGCGACAGGGGAAAGGCACGTTCGTCAATGCCCCCAAGCTCAAGCGCAAGATTCGCCAGAAGGATGACGTCCAGAGTTTTTCGGACGCATGCCGCGTTAACGGAATGGAACCGGGGGCGTGTGTCATTTCGAGAAAGATACTGCCGGCGGATTCTACCGAAGCACAGTTCTTTGGTGTTCCCGTTGGAACTGACTTGATTTGCGTCGAGCGTGTGCGTACTGCCGATGGCGTCCCCGTCATGCTCGAGAACAACATATACGTTTACGAGGACAACGCCTATCTATCAACGGCGCCTCTATCTAACCAATCCATTTTTGAGTTCGTGCGCAACCAGACGGGCCGCATGCCCGCGTTTACCGACCCGTGCACGCTCGAGATCGCGTGCGCATCGCCCGAGGTCGCTCGGTTGCTGGCGGTTCCCGTTGGCGAACCCTTGTTTTATATGGAAGCCTTCTTTTTCGATGAGCAACGGCGGCCGTTTATCATCGGTCGTCAGCGGATCGTTGGGTCTCGCTACGTTTTTGACATCTAGGACATTGCGAATGGAAACGCCCGGTGGATCATCTCACCGGGCGTTTCCATACCGTTCACGGTGCGAACGCAACCGTTCAACCGCGTTGCGGCAATCAATTTGAAATTATCTTGATGACGGGAAAAGCTGCTGGTAATCTATAGAACGTCATAGAACGTTTGCCTTGTGCAAGCGTTGAAGCGAGATGCGATGCAGTCTCGAGTTCTTTGGAGGTATCTATGTCAGATACGAAGGCGAAGAAGACAAACAGACGTTTTAAGTTCAAATTACCGCATGTCTATACGATCATGTTCTTGCTGATCGTTGTCTTCGCGGTTCTGACTTGGATCGTTCCCTCCGGTCAGTATCAGCGCAAGACGATTTCGACAGCGGCGGGCGAGCGTGAAGTCGCCGTTGCTGGAACCTATGAACAGGTCGATAAGAACTACACCGATTCCGAGACCGGCGAGACCATCAATCTGGGTCAGGATATCTTCGCGGTCCTGCAAGCGCCCACCAAGGGCATCCAGGAGGCTGCCGACGTCGTTGCGTTCGTCTTATTGATTGGCGGATCGTTCGCAATCATCACCAAGACCAACGCTTTGAATGCCGGCATGAGCCGTGTGATTAAAAAGCTCAAGAACAAGGACATCCTCATCATTCCCATCACGATGACGCTGCTGTCCATTTGCGGCACTACGTTTGGTATGTCTGAGGAAGCCCTACCGTTCTATGCCATCTTCATTCCCATCATGATGGGTATCGGGTATGACTCGATGACGGCGTTTATCATCTGCTTCCTTGGTCCTAACCTGGGATATTGTGCTTCGACCATCGACCCGTTTAATGTTTTGATCGCCCAAGGCATCATTGGTATCGAGGGCAATCCTCAGCTGTGGCTGCGCGCCGTTTCTTGGGTCATCTTCACTGCCGTCGGTATCGCATGGGCCATGCGCTACGCCATGCGTGTAAAGAAAAATCCCGAGTCGTCCATTACGTACGAGGACGATAAGCTCAAGCGTGTTGAGTTTTCCGTGACCGATGCCTCCATCGAGGAAGAGTTCACTATCCGTCAGAAGCTCGTGCTTATCGATTTTGCTTGCGGTATGGGCATCATCGTCTGGGGTCTTGTTACCCAGGGCTGGTACATGAATGAGATTTCCGCCGTGTTCCTTGGCATGGGCTTGCTTGCCGGTATCCTGGGCGGTCTTGACCAGCAGACAATCGCTGAGGAGTTCGTTAAGGGTCTCGCCGACTTTGCGTACGCCGCCATCGTTATCGGTATCGCTCGCGGCATTCTGGTCATCGCCGAGGGTGGCATGATCATCGACACCATTCTCCAGGCGCTCGCTACTGCGCTCGCCGGTGCACCCGCCGCCGTCTACACCACGTTTATGTATATCGTCCTTGGCCTGCTCTCTTTGCTGGTTCCCTCGAGTTCTGGACTTGCGGCGCTCACCATGCCCGTTATGGGCCCCCTGACCGAGCTCATGGGCCTCAATCCCGAGGCGGCCGTCACCGCGCTTCAGTTTGCCAACCAGACCATCAACACCATCAGCCCCGTGGCGGGCATGACGGTCGCCGGCCTTGCCGTGGCTAAGATTTCGTTTGGCCAATGGTGGAAGACCATTTGGAAGTTCTTCATTTTCATGGTCGTCTTTGGCCTGATCGTAACGGCAATCTCTGGCATGCTTCCGGTGTAGGTGGTTGTGATGTCTGATCGTTTAACGGTCCTGACGTCTAAGAGCGTCTTTACCGGTACGGGGGACCTGCCGTTCGAAGGTTTCGTAGCGGTCCGTGGCAATCGAATTGAGGCGGTTGGCACCAAGTGTGAGGTAGCTTCGTATTTGACCCAGGCGGACGAGGTAGTTGATCTGGGCGACCGTACCGTCATGCCTGGCCTGATCGATGTGCATACCTTCTATACAGGCTGGGCGCTGCGGACGTTGGGGTCTGATCTGTCCGGCATCGCTGATGCCAAAGAGGCCGTGTCGCTCTTGCGTGCATGGAAAGAAGATCATCCGGATTGCGCGGCGGCTTTTGGCCACAGCCTACCCGAAACGTTGGCATCGGATGCCGAGAACGCAAATACGGCAGCTGTGTTTGACGATTGTTTTGGCGATATCCCTGTCGTCTGCTTTACACCGGGTGCGGAGACCTGCGTTCTCAATGCTGCCGCCAGTGCACGATACGGCTTTACACCCCAGGCGTGCTATGCCGAGAAGATCTGGCGTATGATGAGCGATTTCCTCGCGCTGCCCGAGGTACGTGCGGGGTATTCGGACTACATGAGCATGCTTAACGAGCGCGGCGTTACCGCCATCAAGGAGATGGCGTTTGATGACTACTACGGTTTTGCCGACGAAATGGCTCGCCGTGAGGAATCTGGTGAGCTGACGGTTCGCGTCTCTATGATGTCGCAGCCGGTGGGTGCCGGTGCAAATCTGGCATATGCCCGCGGGGCACGAGAGCGCTTCCGGGGACCGTTCGTTCGTTTTTCTGGCTTCAACCGTATGACCGATCGCGGCGTATGGGCGGGGCTTGCCGAGATGATTGACCCCTATGAGGACACGGCCGATGCGGGCGCTGCCGGCAAGACGGTTGTCGAGGAGCCCGAGTGGGATCTGATTGAGAACGAGCTGCGCGCAATTGATGCTGACGGCTTCCGATATTCCTTGCATTGCCAGGGCGATGGCGCCGTTCGTCGCACCGTGGCGCTCTATGCCTCGCTGCCTCGAGACGAGCATGGACGGTTGCTTCGCCGCCATGCGATTACCGATCTCGAGAACTCTGATCCGACCGATCTTGTCAAGTTTGGCAAGTTAGGTGGAATTTGCGAGGTCTATCCGCAGATTCTGACGCTGGACCGGCGCGAGGATTGCCTGTCGATGATGCGTCGACAAATTGGCAAGACGCGACTTTTGCACAGCTGGAATCGCCGCGGCATGGAAGATTCCGGATGCACGGTGTGCTGTGGTACGGATTTGCCGCTGCTGATTCCGAGCCTGGGCGAGTCAATCTACAGTGCGTGCGGCGGATACTTCGACGATGGACTGCCCGTGAATGAGGCCAACGCGCTGACGCTTGTCGAGCTCTTGCGTGCTTGGACTGCCGGGGGCGCGTACGATCTGATGCGCGAAGACGAGCTGGGTACGCTCGAGGTCGGCAAGCTTGCTGATATCTGCGTGCTCGATCGGGATGTGTTCGACCTCGATTATCGCGACGCACGCGATCTTTCGGTTGATATGACGATGTCGGACGGACAAATCGTGTTCGATCGAAATAAGGAGGCATAAGATGTCTGAATCCAAGCCGACGCTGCGCCGCGAACAGATTGCGGGCATGAATATCCACTACATCATGTGGTCGCTCGATTACTTCCTTGATGTGCAGCAGCGTTTGGGCTTTGAGTCCATTGAGCTGTGGTGTGCGGAGCCGCATGTGACACTCGACCATACGGGCTACTTTGAGGCTGAGGTCCTGGCGAAAAAAGCTGCAGACCGTGGGCTTAGGTATCGTACTCTGTGCCCCGAGAATGTTGTCTATCCTTGGCAATACTGCGCACGCAAACCGCTGCATGAACAGCGCAGCCTGGCGTACTTTAAGCACGGCATTGAGCTTGCCGAGGTACTTGGGTGCGACCGTATGTCCGTCAACTCGGGCTGGGGCGACTGGGACGAGGGCCGCGAGGAAGCCTGGAAGCGCAGCCGCGAGCACATGTCCATTCTGGCGGAGTATGCCGGCGAGCACGGTCTGGTGCTTACGATGGAAAGCCTGCGTCCCGAGGAGAGCAACCTTGTGACGACGGTTTCCGATGCGAAGCGCATGATTGACGAGGTCGCGAGCCCGTACTTACAGCCCATGGTTGATACAACCGCGATGGGCGTTGCAGGCGAGACGCTCGAGGACTGGTTTGCCGCCTTTGGTGATGGGGCAATTCACGAGATGCACTTTATCGACGGTGATCCGTATGGCCATCTGGTGTGGGGCGATGGCAAGCACGATATGGACGCCTTCGTTGCCACGCTCAACGCCCATGGTTTCGACGGCATGCTGGGCCAGGAAATCACGGACGGTCGTTACTATGATGACCCGGCGGCGGCAGATGCCAAGAACATGGCCGCATTCGAGAAATATCTGATTGACTAAAACAACTATCGGCCACGCAACCAACGTCATTGATTGTGGACCAAACAAGAAAGGAACTGGATATGAACGCACACGACCTGATCAAAGAGGCAATTGCCGAGAAGGGCAAGTTCGACAGCGTCTACTGGATTGCTTGCGGTGGCTCCATGATCGATTTGATCCCGGCTCATGAGCTTCTGCAGCGCGAGGCAACCACCTTCACTTCGTATATCTATACGGCTCGCGAGTTTGATATCATGCGCCCGCGCCGCTTGGGTGAGAAATCCCTGGTCATTGCTTGCAGCCACAGTGGCAACACCCCCGAGGTCGTCGAGGGCTGTGAGATTGCCCTTGCTGCCGGCGCTACAGTGATCGCCCAGACCGACAACGCTGGATCCAAGATTGACTCCGGCAAGTGGACCACGTGGGTCTACCCGTGGGGCGAGGGCGTGCCGCAGGCCGAGGTCCCCGCTGGCATTTCGCTGTCGCTTGCGGCCGAGCTGCTCGATCAGCAGGAGGGCTACGCCGATCTTGCCGATATGTATGCCGGTATTGCTGAGATGGATAAGATTCTTCCTCCGGCACGCGAGAAGGTAAATGCCGAGCTGGGCGATCGTTTTGCCAAGCTTTGCCAGGAGCACGAGTTCTTCTACATTCTGGGCAGCGGTCCCAACTTTAGCCAGACCTACGGTTTCGCTATCTGCTCTCTTATGGAGATGCAGTGGCAGCACTGCAGCTACATCCACTCTGCCGAGTACTTCCACGGCCCCTTCGAGGCTACTCAGGATGGCGTTTTTTACTTCCTGCAGATGGGCTCCAGCGAGTGCCGTGCTATGGACGAGCGCGCCCTGGCGTTCCTTAAGACGCATACCGATACGCTGATGGTGCTTGATGCCAAGGAGTACGGTATGGAAGCCGTGCCGGCGAGCGTCCGTGCCTATCTGGACCCGGTGCTGTTCTACGCCATGAACTGCGAGCTGCGCGCCGCACGCGGCAAGGTGTTTGATCACGATCCCGATTTCCGCCGCTATATGGGTGTTGTCGAGTACTAGAAGGGGCAAAGGCCATGGCATTTAACGTTAACGCGCTCGGATTTGGCGACAACGTCGTCGATCGCTACGAGCATATCCACACCATGTATCCCGGCGGCAATGCGGTGAACTTCGCCGTTTATGCCAAGAAATGCGGTGCCGCACGCTCTGCATACATGGGCATTTTTGGCAATGACGCCGCTGCCGAGCATGTCATTGCAAGCCTCGAGGATGAGGGTATCGAGCTTGACAAGTGCGAGCAGATGATTGGCGAGAACGGGGCGGCTCGCGTGACCGTCGTTGACGGTGACCGTGTCTTCCTTGGCTCCAACGAGGGCGGTATCCGTGGCGATGCGCGCTATGTCCTTGATCGCTTTGACCTTGCGTACATGAAGCAGTTCGATGTGGTTCATTCGGGCAACTACTGCTTTACCGAGCGCGAGCTGCCCAAGTTGAAGGCTGCGGGCGTCACGGTCTCTTTTGACTTTTCGGACGACTCCACCGACGAGTACTACGAGCAGATTGCGCCCTACGTCGATTTCGCTTTCTTTAGTGCGGCGGATGCCGCGAGCGAGGACGAGATTCGCGAGCGTCTGGCATGGGTGAAGGGTCTGGGTCCGCGTTTTGTGTCGGCTACGGCGGGCGCCGAGGGCTGCATTGCTTACGACGGCGAGCGTTATTACCGCCAGCTGGCTAAACCGGTGACGGACATGAAGGACACCATGGGGGCGGGCGACTCGTTCCTCACCTCGTTTTTGATGTGCTATCTCGATTCCGTCAAGCGTGGTGAGGATGGCGCCGAGGCCATCGAGCGCGCGCTCGACTTTGCTGCTGGGTTTGCTTCGACCGTGTGCGGCATGGAAGGTTCTTGGGGCCACGGAGCACCAATCGTCGAATAGCCGAGCGGTCCCGGGGAGGTGCGGGTGCCTCCCCGGGACTCGGTGTGCAAAAAATGCCAAATATGAGTACTGTGACTAATTTAGTCGCAGCAAAATCAACCCCTTCAGATGTGATTTGAGCGTCTGGAGGGGTTTAAGATTTGCGAAAACGCAGGATGAATGACTGTAAAAGCTTTAATTAGCGGACAATCGAGGATTATTCTGGCGGTTGGGAAGTTAAAAGTAATGTATCCATTCCGGTAGCAGTACTCATATTTGGCATTTTTGCCCACAGGGGTTAGCGAAGGTCAAATACAGAGCGCGCATTTGCTAAAACTGCCGACTCAATGTGCTTAGCGTCACAGTTTTTGAGTGAGGCAATGCGCATCGAGGTCCTTGTGAGCGATCTGATGAGCGACTGTGCGCTTGTTTCTGTGTTTGGCTCGGCTGGCGCATCGGTCTCGAGCAGTAGACGGTCGAGTGGAATCTGTCGGGCATATTCGCGTCCACGTTTAGACGCAAGCATGCGTTCGTTGACGGAAAAACTACAGCCCGCATTACGCGCGCGGGCGAGTTCGTCCGAAGTGCCGCTAAACCAGTGGAAGATGATAGCGGGGGAGTCGGAGTTTGGGATGAGTAGTCCATGCGATTCGAGGACGTCCAGTACGGCTCCTGCCGAACGAACGGCGTGAATTGATATCACACGCCCGACAAGAGGATGCTGCACGAGCGCATCGCAGAGCCGGTCAAGCGCCTGTATTTGTAGCGGCTCGCTTCCTGCAAAGCGTGCGGAAAAGTCGAGTCCCACCTCGCCGATGTAGCGCTCTTGGGCAGCAACTTCGCAAAGCAGATCGACTTCGGCAGGACCGCAGCGGCCGTCGGCGAGCCACCAGGGGTGGAGCCCAACGCCAGCGATGATGCCTGGTAGGCGACGGATGCGCTCGTTTGCGGCCGAAAAGTCGCGTGGGTCGACCCCGCAGTCAAAGAGCCCCAGACCCAACGCCGCCGACTCACTGGCTGCAGCATCGGGGCCGAGCATCAAATCAAGATGACAATGCGTGTCAAAGAATTGCGGTTCCATCGCAGGACATTCTGCTAGTCCAGGCGCTGGCCATCGGCGCGTACGCGCTCGGTGCCGCGCCCACTGATCTGGCGGATAACCTCGCCGGCAATCATCTGGCCCATGATGGGCGGCATATAGCTGGCAGTGCCCAACTCGGTACGCTCGTGGATGTTGGAAGGGTCGCGGGGCTGGGTCTTAACCGATTCCTCGCAGCTAAATAGAACACGCAGGCTCTTGATTCCGCGCTTCTTACATTCTTTGCGCATGATGCGACTCATGGGGTCACGTACCGTATCGAAAATGTCGGCAAAGCGGAGGCACTCGGGATGGAGTTTGTTGGCCCCGCCCATGGAGCTAACCAAACGAATGTCGCGGTCCTGAGCATATTTGGCAATGGTGAGCTTGGCCGAGATGGTGTCGATGGCGTCGACGACGTAGTCGAGCTTGCCGTCCGTCTGCTCCAAAACGCTTGCGAAGAAATCATCGATGTTGTCGCTCAGCAAGTATTCAGTTCGCTTGATGACGGTGGCGGCGGGATTGATGTCGTGGATCATGGCTTCCATAACATCGACCTTGCGCTTGCCGATGGTGCTGTGAAAGGCGATAGCCTGGCGATTGATATTGCTGGGCGCGACGATGTCCTTGTCCAGAATGACGAAATGACCAATGCCGCCGCGGGCGAGTGCCTCGCAGCAGTTGGAGCCCACGCCTCCGCAGCCGAGCACCAACACCGTAGCATCGGCGAGCTTATCGAGTGCCTCGCGGCCCATGATGATCTCAAGCTTGGTGTCGCGTGTCTCGACGAGAGCGGCAGCGGTTTCGGTCATAGACATCCTCCGATGGGGAAGCGAATCGTGTTTTAGCTATCGCCATTATAGGTGTTATCGCGATTCCATTTGAGCCCTTGGGCTTGTTGAAATGGGATCGGGGTTCGCATAAGATTGAAGCAGATGGCACCCGTTGCAGCGGGTTGGCCAACTCTAAAACACGTTTGTAGCGTGAGAAGTGGCCGTCTTCGCATTACGCGGAGGCGGCTATTTTTTTGAGTACAAGATTAGATAGTTAGACAAACATCTAAATATCGAGTATAGTGTGCGCGTCATGAGAGATGATGAGAGGAGGTCTTATGCCGGGAGAGGGTTTTAAGGCGCTTGCCGATCCAACGCGACGGCGCATTTTGGAGTTGCTGCGCGAGGGCAATTGCACGGCGGGGGAGCTTGCCGAGCATTTCGATATCAGTAAGCCGTCGCTGAGCCATCACTTGGCGACGCTCAAAAACGCCGGGTTGGTGACCGACGAGCGCCATGGCCAAAACATCGTATACAGCTTAAACACCACCGTCATGCAGGATTTGATTGGCTGGTTTATGGGCTTTACAAACACGGAAGGTGATAAGGATGAATAACGAAAACAAGGGCATTCACCCCACGGGGGTATCGTCGCGCGTGTGGATTGCGCTGGTCGCTCTGTGCGTCGCCAATGTCGTAGCGCACCTCATGGTGATGCCGAGCTTGCCTGCGCAGATTCCCACGCACTGGGGCGCGAACGGCGCCGTCGACGGTTGGGGTCCTAGCTGGATGGCCTCCGCGCTCGGCGTGCTGCCTCTGGCGCTTCTCGCAATGTTCTGCGTGGTGCCGCGCATCGACCCCAAAGGTGAGGCATATCGAACCTCGGGCAAGTTCTACCAGGGCTTCGTAATCGCCTTCACCTTGTTCATGTGCGCCATAAGCTGGCTGGGAGAGCTTACGGTCTGGGGCGTGGTGCCGGCGGTCGGTTCGGTTAACGTGCTGATTTCCGGTGTTGTCGGTTTGCTGTTCATCGGCGTAGGCAACTACTTGCCGCGTGTGAAGCAGAACTATACGCTCGGTATCAAGACACCTTGGGCGCTTGCCGATCCCGAGAACTGGCGCCGTACGCAGCGTTTTGGCGGCGCCTGCTTTATGGTGCTGGGTATTGGCCTGATTGTGATGGGCGTGGCAGGCAGCGTGCTTTCGAGTGAAGTCGTCGCCGCGGTGATTGCGGTTCTGGCGTTTGGTTCGGTTGGAGCCGTCTACGTCTACTCGTATCTGTTGTGGCGCAAATCGCAGCGAGCCGCTCGTTAAGGTTGCGGAAAACTAGCGTACGCAGTTCATAGTATGTTCCGGGGGACTTTTCCCAGGTAGTATTAGGGGGTGTGGGCAACCATGCCCCTTTTTATTAGAACACGCGAACTGCCTCTCCGCTTTTTCCAAAACGGAGAGGGGGAGAAGATTTCCGCAGCTAGATAAGGAGAAATGACTGTGGCGGAGTTCATTTATCAGATGTATCAGGCTCGCAAGGCCCATGGCGACAAGGTGATCCTTGACGACGTGACCCTGAGCTTCTACCCCGGTGCCAAGATCGGCGTCGTGGGTCCCAACGGCATGGGCAAGTCGACCCTGCTCAAGATCATGGCCGGCATCGAGGAGGTCTCCAACGGCGATGCCAGGCTCACCCCCGGCTACACCGTGGGCATCCTGCAGCAGGAGCCGCCGCTCGACGATGACAAGACCGTCATCGAGAACGTGCGCATGGCGTTTGGCGATATGATCGCCAAGGTCGATCGCTTCAACAAGATCGGCGAGGAGATGTGCGACCCGGATTGCGACATGGATGCCCTCATGGCCGAGATGGGCAAGCTCCAGGACGAGATCGATGCCGCCGATGGCTGGGATATCGATTCCAAGCTCGGCCAGGCCATGGACGCCCTGCAGCTGCCCGATTCCGACATGCCGGTCAACGTGCTTTCCGGCGGCGAGCGCCGTCGCGTGGCCCTGTGCAAGCTGCTGCTCGAGTCTCCCGACCTGCTGCTGCTCGACGAGCCCACGAACCACCTGGACGCCGAGTCGATCCTGTGGCTCGAGCACTTCCTGCACAACTACCAGGGCGCGGTGCTTGCCGTCACGCACGATCGCTACTTCCTGGATAACGTTGCCGAGTGGATCTGCGAGGTCGACCGCGGTCACCTTTATCCCTACAAGGGCAACTACTCCACGTATCTGGAGACCAAGGCCGCGCGTATCGAGGCACAGGGCAATCGTGACGCCAAGCTCGCCAAGCGCATGGAGGCCGAGCTCGAGTGGGTGCGCAGCTCGCCCAAGGCTCGCCAGGCAAAGAACAAGGCCCGTCTGGCTCGCTACGAGGAGATGGAGGCCGAGGCCCGCGCAAGCCAGAAGCTCGACTGGACCGACATCCGCATCCCTGTGGGCCCGCGTTTGGGCAACAAGGTGCTCGAGGCCCATCATCTGCACAAGGAGTTCGATGGCCGCGTGCTCATCGATGACCTTTCGTTCACCCTGCCGCGCAACGGCATCGTGGGCGTCATCGGCCCCAACGGTGTGGGCAAGACCACGCTGTTCAAGACCATCGTGGGTTTGGAGCCGCTGACTTCGGGCGAGCTCGAGGTGGGCGAGACCGTCAAGATTTCTTACGTCGACCAGAACCGTTCCGGCATCGACTCCGATAAGAACCTATGGGAGGTCGTCTCGGACGGCCTGGACCACATGATGGTCGGCGAGACCGAGGTTCCGAGTCGCGCGTACGTGGCGAGCTTTGGCTTTAAGGGCCAGGACCAGCAGAAGCGCGCCGGCGTACTCTCCGGTGGCGAGCGCAACCGTCTGAACTTGGCGCTCACGCTCAAGCAGGGCGGCAACCTGCTGCTCCTCGACGAGCCCACGAACGACCTCGACGTCGAGACACTGTCCTCGCTCGAGGCGGCGCTGCTCGAGTTCCCGGGCTGCTCGGTGGTCATTAGCCACGATCGTATGTTCCTGGACCGCGTCGCCACGCACATTCTGGCGTGGGAGGGCACCGACGAGAATCCGGGCAACTGGTATTGGTTCGAGGGCAACTTTGAGGCCTATCAGGCCAACCGTATCGAGCGCCTGGGTGAGGACGCAGCCCAGCCGCATCGTATTCACCGTAAGCTGACGCGCGACTAGATCGTTACGCGGTTTTCCAAACCGCGTAACTGCTCGACGCTGCGCGGGTCGCAAGCACCCCATCTTGCCGTTCAAGCCGTCGCTCGCGTACCGAAGTACGCGTCGCTCCTCTTTCACGGCAACCTGGCGCACTTGCGGTCCGCTCGCTGTTGGTTACGCAACATCAACAAATAAAAACGGCTCAAATCCTGATTTGGATTTGAGCCGTTTGTCGTTACTGCTCGGGTTCTTCGACTTTATCGATGGCCCAGGTGGATCCGAGGCCACCGGTGGTGTTGCGGCGGATGCGCACGGTAACCTCGCGGCGCTCGCCGGCCTGCGTGTAGCGCAGGGGGAAGCTTGCGCGGTTTCGCGCGGCCTCGATGGTACCGCGCTCGCGGGCGATCCAGTAGTACTCGCCGACGATGCCGAGGGTATCGGCGCCGTAGGGGAGATAGGTCGACAACTGGTGCAGAAGCGGGCCGGGGCAGAAGACCTCGGTTGCGAAATCGACGGGGAAGTCCTCGGGGATGGCGGGCGCTGCAGGTGCGGGGGTTGGGGCCGCTGCGGGTGCCGGAGCCGGTGCCGGTGCGGGAATTTGGTCGCAAGCAGAGGTGGGCACGGATTCGATGACGGGTGCGGGCTCCGGCGTCGCTTCCGGCTTGATTGTGGAATCTGCGGGCTTCACGGTGACGGGCGCGTCTGCAGCTGCAGTTTCAATCTCAACCTGCGTTGCGTTCTCGTTCTCGATGCTCGGCTTTGTCTCGACCGGCGTGGAAGCCATGGTGGTGATGCCGGCGTTGGCGTTTTCGGGGTCATAGACGACCGTGAGCGAGATGGCGGGCTGCGGCGTCTCGGGCTCCGGCGCCGACTCGGTAACGCCTTGATCGGCGGGCTCGTCGGACTGATCGTCCTCGGCCTCGTTGTCAAAGACATCGCTGTTTTGGAACGCAGGCGTCTCGGGTTGGTCAGCGGCTTCTTCGGTTGTCGGCTTGGGAGCCTCGTTGAGCTCCGCAGTGGCGTCCTGCTCGGATATGACTTCGGAATCGGTCGTGGCGGCGATTTCGGTTTCTGCTGTTACCTCAATAGCGACTTCGATCTCTGCCTCGGGCTCGGGTTCCGGCGCGGCTTCAACCATGGTTTCTGGCTTGGGACGTTTAACGTGCTTGGGACGCACGGCCTTGAGGTCCTTCTCGCCGCGTTTCTTCTTTTTGTAGGACTGCTTGGCGCCCTTGGCAGCCTTGGGCTTGTCCTCGCCCTTGGCAAGGGCGGCATCCCAGGCATCGTTGGCGATGACGGTGGCATACAGGCGGCCGCCCTTAAAGACGGTCAGCTTAATGCAGTCGTTGAGCTCCTCGAGCAGCTCGCGCGTGGACTCGAAGCCCAGGTCATAAGCGGTCATGTCGCCGGCGGCGAGCGCCTCCTCGACCTGCGTCATAAACGTTTGCTTGCCGCACCCAATCGCGTCGCGCAGCAGGCGATACAGATAGATGTGGTTGCCCAGCGAAAGCGTGGGCCTAACTATTGTCTTGCTCATGGCAAATCTCCTCTTTACACACCAAAGCATCTTACCATCGCACGGGACGTGCCACCTCGGCACCCAAGGCAAACGGGCGCGAACCGCTGTCGATTCGCGCCCGTTATACAGGTCGGTTATCTATGAGAGGCAAATGTGCTTAGTTGCCCGATGCCGTGCCTTGGCTCGAGTTGTCAGATGCCGTGCCAGACGCGGTTCCGCTCGAGCTGTTCGAGCTGTTGGTGTTGCTGCTGTCTGCTGTGCCCGTTCCTGAAGTGGTGTCGCTTGTCTGGCCGCCCGTGCTCGGCTGTGAACCGTCAGTCGTTTGGCTTGAGTCGGTCGTGCCGGACGGCGTGCCACTGTTGGCCGTAGAGGAATCGGTGCCCTGCGATTGGTTTTGGGTGTTCGAGGACGAATCGGTAGAGGTAGAACTGTCTTGCGTGCCGTCCGCCTGTGCCTGCTGATCTTGCGACTGGGTGTTGCCATTTGCATCGCTCTCGGTCGTGCGCGACGAAAGGATTGGCTCGGGGCGCTCGCCCAGACCCTCACCGGCGGTGGTGATAAGGATGGCGCCGGCGCAGGCGATGACCGCGACGATGGCGATGGCGATCGAGAAGATGATGACCTTCTTTTGCGTCTGGCTGCGCTCTGCCGCGGCTTTGGCGCGCAGGCTGTTAGGGGCGACGCGTGCCGTGGTCGCGCGTCCCGCAACCTGGCGCATTTCCTGCGTGGTCGCGGCGCCGCCCAGGTGCTCCTCGGCATTAAATTCAACGGGCTCATAGGCGCCGGCGGGGTAGTCGACGTCGGCGTGCGTACCTTTGAGGGCTTCGGCGCTGGCAGAGATAAAGTGGCGGTAGACCTGCGAAGACACAACGGTGATGACCGAGCTCACGGCGGCGCCAATCACCGAGCCGGCAATGCCGATCTTTGAAGCAAGCGCCACGCTCGTGGCGGCAGCTGCGGCGCCGGCGATGATCTGGGGAATGGAAATGTCGTCGAACAGGCCCTTTTTGGGTGCGATGGCCATGGTCTGTCCGATGGAATGGTTTTCGTGAACGCCGTTGTTGAGCGCGGCCGGTGTCATGACGCGCGTGCGCGGCGCGTCGGTGTACTTGGTTGTCATACGGGGTCCTCCCGGTGTAAATCTGCTTCGTTTCGTGTAGCCATCAGGGTACCCACCAGATGTGAATCGTACGTGACATTTAACAGATACCATCAACTCATCAATAGCTCACCAAGTTGGTGGGATGCGGTTGCACCCGGCGGTTGAACTACAATAGAGCTTGCTAATTGTTGTGAATGGCGTCTACGCACGGGGGCATTCTTATGAATCTTCACCTTTCTCAGTCTGATGGCTTTTTGCGTGTGGCGGCGGCGTCGCCGCGGATTCGCGTGGCCGATGTCGAGGGCAATGCCGAGGTTGCGCTGGCGGCTGTTCGCGATGCTGCCGAGCGCGGCGTTCGCGCGCTGGTGTTGCCCGAGCTTAATCTGACTGGCTATACCGCGGCTGATCTGTTCCATAACCGCACACTGCTGCATGCCTGCGAGGCGGCACTTGTGCACATTCTCGATGAAACCCGCGATCTGCCGATTGTCTTTACCATCGGTCTTCCCGTTGCAGTTGCCGAGAATATCTACAACTGCGCTGCCGTGTGCTGCGCGGGCGAGCTTTTGGGTCTTACGGCCAAGAAGTATCTGCCCAACTATGGCGAGTTCTATGAGCGTCGCTGGTTTGCTCCATCGCCTGCGGATCCCGTGTGGGTCGAGTTTGCCGGTCAGGGTCCGGTTCCGCTGGGTTCGGGGCTTGTCTACCGCTGCTGTGATGAAGGTGCCGAGGATATGGTGCTGGGCGTTGAGGTCTGCGAGGACCTGTGGGTGCCGGCGCCCCCTTCGACCGAGATGGCGCTTGCCGGTGCGACGGTGATCCTCAATCCGTCGGCTTCGGACGAGATTATCGGTAAGGCGGATTACCGCCGCAGCCTAATCTCCAACCAGAGCGCGCGCCTGTACTGCGCCTATGCCTACGCGGACGCGAGCGAGGGCGAGTCCACGACCGACATGGTCTTTGCGGGCGAGAACCTCGTCTACGAAAACGGCTCCAAGCTCGCCGCGACCAAACTGCTTACCTGCGATATGGCCATCGCCGACGTTGACCTTGACCGCCTGGTTGCCGAGCGCCGTCGCTCGACGACGTGGACGCGCACCGACGATGCGCCGGAGGCCACGGCCGTTGAGTTTTCGTTTGAGGGCGTGCTGGCCGAAGAACCTGTCCTGCGCGATGCCTGCGATATCGACCGCGTTTTCCCGCGCGCGCCCTTTGTGCCGGCCGACCACGGCGACTTGGCCGAGCGCTGCGAGACGATCCTCGGTCTGCAGACTGCGGGCCTCAAGATCCGCCTCGCCCACACAGGTACCAAGGCTGCGGTCATCGGCCTTTCGGGCGGCTTGGACTCCACGCTAGCGCTGCTTGTGACCGTGCGTGCCTTCGATGCACTGGGGCTGTCGCGCACGGGTATCACGGCGGTTTCCATGCCCGGCTTTGGCACGACGCACCGCACTAAGTCCAATGCCGAGTCGCTCGCTCGTGACTTGGGTGTGAGCTTCCGCGAGGTCTCAATCCATGCTGCCGTGGAACAGCACTTTAAGGATATCGAGCATGATCCGGCCGTGCAGGACGTGACCTACGAGAACAGCCAGGCGCGCGAGCGTACGCAGATTCTGATGGATCTGGCCAACCAGGCTGGCGGTTTTGTCATCGGCACGGGCGACCTGTCGGAGCTGGCGCTCGGCTGGGCTACCTATAACGGCGACCACATGAGCATGTACGCCGTCAACGCGAGCGTGCCTAAGACGCTTGTGCGCCATCTGGTGCGCTATGCGGCCGATGTGTTTGGCGGGCGTATTGCCGAGACGCTGCTCGACATCCTCGATACGCCGGTGTCCCCCGAGCTTCTGCCGCCCACGGGCGACGGCGAGATTGCGCAGAAGACCGAGGATTTGGTGGGCCCGTATGAGCTGCACGACTACTTCCTCTACTACCTGCTGCGTTTTGGCTTTGAGCCGGGCAAGATCTACCGCATGGCGCTCAAGAGCTTCGAGGGCGTCTACGACGCCAAGACCGTCCACACGTGGCTACGTACGTTCTACCGTCGCTTCTTTGCCCAGCAGTTTAAGCGCAGCTGCCTGCCCGATGGTCCCAAGGTGGGTTCGGTGACGCTCAGCCCGCGCGGCGATTGGCGTATGCCGAGTGACGCTAGCTCGCGTCTGTGGCTTGCGCAGATCGACGCGCTCAATCCAGTGGTTGATTTCCGATCTCAGCCGAACACTTTGAGCGGATAGGCCATTCCCGCAGTTAGCCGAACGCCCCCGCGGCCCCTCCTGGGGTCCGGGGGCGCCGT
>JAHABQ010000056.1:0-2148 GCA_018376265.1 Collinsella sp. | reverse complement strand
CTAGAAGTCATCGTCCTCATCCCCTTCCGCGGAGAGCTGGGGCTGGGCTCCGCCCAGGCCGAGCAGGTCGAACTTGTCGATGCCGATGATGATGGCGATCAGGGCGACGCCCAGGACGGGCACGTTGGCGTAGGAGCACAGCAGGAAGCCAAGGAAGTAGAAGGGCACGAGCTGCTTGGTGAGCACCAGGCGGCCGAGCATGGCGAAGCCCATGGCAGGCAGGATGTTGGCGGCAACGCCGCAACCATCAATGATGAAGGACGGGACGAAGTCGAGCAGGCCCTGGATGGCATCGGAGCCCAGATAGAAGGCGCCGCCGCACAGCAGGAAATACTCAAGGCAGCCCCAAAGACCCATGCCCCAATGAACGGCGTAAATGCCTTTAAGGTTTCCCTTGAGGGCGAACCTGTCTGCCATATCGACAAACACGGTGAACAAGGCACTAGTAATGTTGCCGATCGTCAGCGAAAGGACAGCGATGGGCATGGCGAGCGCGATGGCCGTCTCGGTACCCTGACCGAGCTGAATGGCAAACGCGCAGGCGAGCACGCCGCCGATGGTTTCGTTAGGCGGCACGTAGGCGCCGATGGAAACCGAACCCATGAACAGCAACTCCAGGCTGGCGCCGACGGCAAGGCCGGTCTGCAGGTCCCCCAGCACCAGGCCCACGAGCGGGCACAGGACGATGGGGCGGAACGCGTAGAGGGTGCCGAGCTGGTAGTCGAGGCATCCAAACGCTCCGACTAAGCCGACGAGGATTGCTTGGACAAGCATAATTCCTCCCAATAAGGAATCTCGAACCGTCGTCACTCCCGTCGCGCGCGTTGTTGATATCAATTCCGGGAGTTCGATTCCACGGCTCGAAGCGTACCTGGTGTGCTGCTAACACCCATGCCAGGCACAAATGATTTGATACCAATTATAGATATGCAGGTTCTTACTATTTAATACCACTCGCTCAGCGGGGTGTTTTTTACCGTAAACGGCAGACGTATCCCATCAGGCGCGCTCTTTGTTTCGATGGCGGACAAGCGCCACCAGAAAGCCATCGCCAAAGGCATCGGATGCCAAGTTGGCCACAATCACCAAAACGATAATCGCCGCGCCCAAAAACTCGTTCCAGCGAAAGACCTCGCCAAAGAAGAGCGCCGACCAGCAGGGAGCGAGCACGACCTCGCTCATGCAAACCAAGTTGGCCGCAAACGCGTTGGTGCGCGCGATCCCCTTGGCATACAGCACGCTCGCAAGACCGCTGCAAAAAAGGCCATGCACCAGCATGAGTCCCCACTCAAATGGCCTCACGGAGTCTAGGGCGCCGGCAAAATAGACGATCGGAAGCATCGAGATACCGCAGGAGATGAGCGAGGACACCATGGGCGACGCATCGGGGCGAGAGTTCAAAAAGAAACACAGCCCAAAGGTGGCGCCCGAAATGACCGCAAGCAGATTTCCGAGCATGCCCTCGGCACTCAAATCACCTAAAAAGAAAAGTCCCATACCCGTAAAAGCAACCACCACGGAGGCAATCTTCGCAGGCGAGGGCAACGTGCGAGTTGCGAGCGATTGATACACGATAACAAAAATCATCGAGGTGTACTGCAGGACGATCGCGTTGCCGACCGTCGTGAGCTGGTTGGCAAAGTTAAACGTGGTGCCCGTCACGAAGTTGCAGACGGCCACAAGGACAATAAGACGGCTGACGCGGAGGACGGGCCTGCCAACGAGCAGGATAAAGAGCGCCATAAATATTGCCGTAACGGCACCGATCAAAAGAGCTGACTGCGAATTGGCGCGAACGAGGATGCCGATAAAACTCCACAAGAGCGCCGTGCCAAATAGATACATCGCCCCGCTCACGCCATTATCGGGTGGATTGTCAGATCGAATCACGAAGCACCTCCAGCTAGCTTTCGGTAATAAAAAACGGCGACCGCAATAGGTCGCCGTTTCCCTTGGGGGCAGAATAAAACGCAGGAACCTACGCCAGCACGCCGAAGAACGCGCCGATGATGCCCACGACCATGGTGGCCACGATCAGCACCATGGGGCTGATCTTCTTGGACAGCAGCCAGTAGTACAGCCAGAAGGCTATCATGCCGAGCATGCCGGGCATGATGCCGTCCAGGATGTCCTGGAGGGTCTGGGCGT
>JAHABQ010000055.1:0-2324 GCA_018376265.1 Collinsella sp. | reverse complement strand
ACCGGCGTGTCGATGGTGACCTGCTTGCCGAGCACGTCGGAGACGATGTCGGTCATGGGACGGCTGGCCCACTCACCAGAAAGGTCGATGGTCTGGCCCTGGTACTCGATGACCTCGGGGTTGCCGATGGCCTTGTTGGCAGCCTTGATGACACCCTGGGCGAGTGCCTTCATGCCCTCGAGGTCGGAGAAGGCACGGTAGGCCTCCATCGTGGTGAATTCGGGGTTGTGGGTAAGGTCCATGCCTTCGTTACGGAAGATGCGGCCGATCTCGAACACGCGCTCAAAACCACCGACAATGCAGCGCTTGAGGTGCAGCTCGGTGGCAATACGCAGGTAGCACTCCTGATCGAGCGCGTTGAAGTGGGTAATGAACGGCTTGGCAGTAGCGCCGCCCTGGATGGTCTGCAGGATGGGGGTCTCGACCTCCATGTAGCCGTCGGACTCCATAAAGCGACGGAAGGTGGAGAGAATCTGCGAACGCTTACGGAAGGTCTCGCGAACGTCGTCGTTGGCGATCAGGTCGACATAGCGCTGGCGATAGCGGGTCTCCTTGTCGGAAAGACCGTGGAACTTCTCGGGCAGCGGACGAACGGCCTTGGCAAGCAGGGTCACGCTCTTAGGGGCAACGGAAAGCTGGCCACGCTGGGTGCGCACGACCACGCCGGTCACGCCCAGGATGTCGCCCAGGTCGAGGGCCTTGAGCGTACTCCAGGCAGCCTCGTCCATGTCGTTGATGCGGCAGAACAGCTGAATCTCGGCAGTCGCATCGCGCACGACGATGAACATAATCTTGCCCTGACCGCGCTTGGCGACCACACGGCCGGCGATCTTCACGACATCCTCGGTGTCCTCACCATCGGCAAGATCGGCGTACTTAGTCTCGATATCGGCGACGTAGTCCTCAAGCTCAGAGTGCTCGGGATAGGGGTTCTGGCCCGCCTCGAACAGGGCGGCGCGCTTGGCCAGGCGGGTGGCGCGCTCGTCGTTGAGCGTCGATGCCTGATCGGCGGCGTTCTGGTTCTCTGCCATAAGTTAGCTCCTCAAACTAAAACGCTCCCCAGGATTCGGTCCCAGGGAGCGAAAACATACCTTTACGCGGGACCGTGGTCTAGCGTGCGATCTTGGCGATGGTGTAGACGCGAGTCTTGCCGGAAGGCGTAACGACCTCGACGGAATCGCCCTCGCCGTGACCGATGATGGCGTGACCGACCGGAGACTCGTTGGAGATCTTGTGCTCGAGCGAGTTGGTCTCGGTGGTACCAACGAGCGTGACTTCCATGACCTCGCCGTTGGGATCAATCAGCGAAACGGTGGAACCGATGGAGACGGTCAGATCGCCCGTGGTGGCAGCAACCTGAGCGTTGGCAAGAATGGCCTGGATCTCGGCGATACGAGCAGCATTCTGGGCCTGCTTGTCCTTGGCGGCATCGTACTCGGAGTTCTCCGAAAGGTCGCCGAACGCGCGGGCTTCCTTGATGTCCTCGACGATCTCCTTGGCGTAATCGCCCTCACGCCAAGCGAGCTCCTCGACGAGCTTCTGGCGGCCCTCAGCGGTCAGTACGATCTGGCTTGCGTCCATACGGATATCTCCCCAACTCTGATCAACAATCAACTGTCAACAAAACGAAAAAGACCGGCTAGCCTGCGGGCAAGCCGGTCAGGTGCTCACCCCAAAGGGATGGGACTACTCTGCGTCCGCGTCGCTGTCCTCTGCCTGCTTCTTCTTGGCAGCAGCGAGCTTGGCCTCGAGCTCAGCGATCTCCTTGTCCTCCTCGGACTGCTCGACCACGACCTCCTCGGCCTGCTTGGTCTCGGCCTTATCGTCGCCCTCCATACCCTCACGGATATTCTTGACGGTAGAGCCGAGGGACTTGCCGAGCTTCGGCAGGTTCTTGGGCCCGAAGATAATCAGGACAACGACGAGAATAATGATGAGCTCAGGAGCCCTCAGTCCAAACATGTAGACCTCCACAATACAGCGAGACAAGCTCGAATGAGTATACCGCGGGTATCGCGGTATCACAACACTAGCTAAAAAAAGGGACCGCAAGAAGCGGTCCCTCCTCATGCTCTGGTCGGGTTGACTGGATTTGAACCAGCGACCCCTGCGTCCCGAACGCAGTGCTCTACCAAACTGAGCCACAACCCGTTAGCTCGACTATAGTAACAAAGATTTCCGTCGTGTGCTAGAGAAATTTTTACTTCTTTGGCACTTCGACGCGAACCCTTGATTATCAACTTCAACCGAACACCTCCCACATTCATCCGCACATGTGCGGATGAATGTGGGAACCCGATACCCTGAGGGCCGGATCGGCCGGC
>JAHABQ010000029.1:0-21275 GCA_018376265.1 Collinsella sp. | reverse complement strand
CGGGATATCCGTGATGCCGGAGCTGCTCAGGGCGCGGCAATATGCGAGCGCTGCGTCATTGGTCTCTCGGTCTCCCACGATGGACCCGGATTGGAAGCCCTCGTCCATGAGCGCGTAGTAGCTCTCGGCAGAATCGAGAAAGGCGGCGTCGGTTTGAGCGGCGAGGGCGGCGTTCGCGTATCTTGCAAGCTCCGCGTCATCTTGCTGCTCTGGAGATAGGTCTGTGCCGCTGGCCTGGGGCGCGCGCGTATTGAATGCGTCGACAAAGCCCTGCATGCCCTGCTTCATAAAGAAGGGGCCGTAAATGGGTGAATTGAACGCAATGGGGACGGAAAAGGCTGCGGCGAGAACGAGCGTACAAATCCATACGGCCTTGTCTCTTAGGATTAGTTTGAGAAGAAGTCGACAGTACATTTGGAAGCACCTACGTTCCTCAAAGAATTGTTAGATTAAAAGTAACAGACCGGATGAAGATACGTGCGACGGGGGCGAGGCGAATGGCTGAGCGGTATCGATACGCGGGTTCAACGGTATTATATTGACCACATAGCTCCTGAATCCGCAGTTGATTAGAAACAGAAGGGCCCACCTGCGGGAACCCAGAGAGACGACGATTCGGGGCTCCTACCCCCGTTGATTAAGTCATCGGCTGCACCGCGCTCCTCGAAGCCGATAATATGCTATCTGGACAAACCGCGCTGAGCTGGTAAAATTTTCATACGCGGAAATGCGCTACTTGCGCTATTTGCGCGTGTTTTAACAAAATTAGCACAGGTCAGGGTCATTCTGACCCCGCTGGGGGTCAAGGGGTCGCTGGTTCGAATCCAGTCGTCCCGACCAGAAGTTTGCAGGTCAGGCACCTAGTGCCTGACCTTTTTTGTTTTAATCACCATGATTATTTTGCTTAAAGCAACAACGTTCCCGCTCGATGTAACCACCGAATCAAAACGTGTACATCAGCCACCAAAATCGACATTTTTCGACATGTTTGGAGGCTGATGTACACGAATGCGAAATCCCCGCCGCCTAAAAGCGCCCTCCACATGTCTGGACTCTCTATGCTTACGCTGGATAGACATCGCCGGAACGGGTATAGTATCGAAAGTTTTGTCGTTAACCAGCGGGGGAGTCCTGTGGGCATCAAAAAGAAGATCAAAAAGGAGCTTATCGGCACTTCCGATTACCCGTCGAATAAGATCTTTACGATCTCCAATTTCATCACCTTTACGCGCCTGATCCTCACCCTGGTATTTCTGTACCTGTTTGTGACGGATAACAACCGCGTCATCGCCATCGTTATCTACGCCGTTGCCGCCTCCACCGACTGGATGGACGGTCAGATCGCCCGCATGACCAAGACGGTCTCGTGGCTCGGCAAGGTCATGGATCCCATCTGCGACCGTGCGCTGCTGTTCACCGGCGTCTTGGGACTGGTGGTTCGCGGAGAACTGCCCATCTGGGTCTGCGTGCTCATTATTGGCCGCGACATCTATCTGGGCATCGGCACGCTTATCGTTCGTCATTATCACCGTCGCCCCATCGATGTCGTCTTCCCCGGAAAGATTGCCACAGCGCTGCTCATGACCGGCTTCTCGCTTATGCTGCTCGGGTTCCCCGTTATTGACGGCCTGCATCTTTTACCTTCAACCCTTACGGCCTTCCCGGGCCTCAACGGAAGCTCGGTGCCCCTCGGCATCTTCTTTGTGTACGGCGGCGTGATCTTCTCCATGCTCACCGCTGTCATCTACTCCATTAAGGGCGGAGCGGCCATTAAACAGGCTCTCACGCATCCCGAGGACGAGGACATCGACTTTCTGAACCCTGAAATCGAAGACTGATTCGTTGGGGTATGATTACGTACGGTTCATTATTTGCGGCACGTCCGCGATAAGTTAGGGGTTGTCATGGACAACATGGTTAACAATATGCCTCAGAATGATAAGACTGCTGACGCTACCTGCGTATTCCGCGTGCCTTCAAGCGACGTCACCGTTCCCGACCTCATGGCCAACGTGCGCATCACCGCCCCCGTTCTGTCCATCGTCAAGGGTCCGCAGACTGGTGCCGCCTTTGAGCTCGAGGACGACGTGACCACCATCGGTCGCGATCCCGCGAACGGCATCTTCCTCAACGACATGACCGTTTCGCGCAGCCATGCGCGCATTATTCGCGAGGGCCTCGGCGCTCGCATCGAGGACCTGGGCTCGCTCAATGGCACCTGGGTCGACGGCGCCATTGTCAACGCAGCCCCGCTGCACGACGGTTCTTCCGTCCAGATCGGTACGTTTACGCTCATCTACCACGAGAGCACGCCGGAGCGCATCGAAACCGGTGAGTAGGGCATGGCCGAACGCAACTATCTGAGTATCGGCCAAGTCGTCAACCTACTTCGAGGCGCATACCCCGATCTTTCGAACTCAAAAATTAGATTTCTAGAGGATGAGGGGCTCATTACCCCTCATCGTACGCCTAAGGGATACCGTCAGTACTCCAAGGAGGACGTTGATCGCCTGGAGGTCATTCTGCACTTGCAGAAGACTCGCTACATGCCGCTCAACGTGATTAAGCAGCGCTTGGAAAACGCCACGGACCTGTCAACGCTCGCCTACGAGGTGGGCTTGCTGTCCGATGTTCCACTCAAGACGGAGCCCAAGGAGACAAAGCAAAAGCTGCATCCCATCGAGACCATTCCCGATATGCTGGGCGTCGAGATTTCGTTTATCCGCTCGCTCGCCGAGAACGACCTCATTCGCATCATCAAGAGCCCGCAAAATCGTGAGCTCGTCGATGGTCGCGATTTCCCGATCATCCGCTACTGCTCCGAGCTGTCGCGCTTCCATATCGAGCCGCGCAACCTGCGTCAGTACGTGTCTTCCGCCAACCGCGAGTCCTCGATGTTTGAGCAGGTGCTCGTGAGCATGCTCGGCATGGACACCTCCGATGACGAGCGCGACGCCAAGCTCGAGCGTGCGTTTAAGAAGCTTCACGACCTGACGGAGGGCGTGCACACCGCACTGCTCAAGAACCGCGTTTTTGAGTCGCTCAACGCCGTGGTCGAAGACGCCGACATCGATGCACTCGATGAGGAAATCACTCGCTCCGAGTCCACCAAGGCCAAAAACGAAGAGACAGTCGCGCCGGCTTCACACGAGGATTCTCTCGTAAAGCCGCTCAAGGTCGTCGCCCCTTCGCAATCCGGCACCGTCACCGCGGGCAAGTAACAGCTGCCGCTTATCCGGCAACCCATTGAAGGGTCATGCAATGTACGACTTCGAATCTCAAATCGTCGACATCCCCGACTATCCCGAGCCCGGAGTCATCTTTAAAGACATCACGCCGCTCTTCGGCAATCCCGAGGCGCTCAAAGCCATGACCGATGCCCTCGCCGAGCACTTTGCCGGCATGGGAATCACCAAGGTCGTAGGTCCCGAGGCTCGCGGCTTTATGGTGGGCGTTCCCGTGGCCGTCGCTCTGGGCGCCGGCTTTGTTCCCGCACGTAAACCGGGCAAGCTGCCGCGCGAGACCGTAAGCCAGAGCTACGAGCTCGAGTACGGCACCGATTCAATTGAGATCCATGCCGACGCTATCAGCTCTAAAGATACCGTGTTGATTCTGGACGACTTGGTCGCGACGGGCGGAACCGTCGAGGCAACAGGTAAACTGGTGCGAGATATGGGCGCAAAGCTTGTGGGCTACGGGTGTATCCTTGAGCTTGCGTTTCTCAACCCGCGCGAGAAGCTCACGTCGACTGACGACGATGTTGAGCTCTTTAGCCTGGTGACGGTGGACTAGCCGTTACCCTTAGTTACTGGAAAGGAAGCTACATGCGCACAGCAAACACGCACAAAAACATGGCACGCTGCGCTGCTACGGCAACCCTCGCTTGTGTTTTAGGCTTGGGCCTCGCGGCTCCTGCCTACGCCGATACCGCATCCGACCTTGCCGCTGCTCGTACGAAGCTCGAGCAGATCGGTACCCAAACCCAGCAGATTTACGATGAGCTCGCCACGCAGACGCAGGCGCTCGATCAGACTGCTGGCGAGATCACGCAAAAGCAGCAGGAGATTGCTGACGGTCAGGCCAAGCTCTCGACCTATGTCGCCGGCGAGTACAAGACCGGCGGTCTGAGCCTGCTTCAGGTTCTAACGGGCGTTGACGACCTGAGCGATATGCTCAACCGTCTGTTCTACTACGGCAAAGTCTCCGATAAGCAAGCTCAGACCATTCAAGAGGTCAAGGAGCTTAAGCAGCAGCTCACCGATAAGCAGTCCGAGCAGGAAAAGAACGTCGCAGCCACGCAAAAGAAGGTCGACGAGCTTAACGCCCAGCAGGCTGAAGCCCAGAACGTCGTAAACTCCCTGGATTCGCAGCTGCAAGCCGAGCTTGCCGCAGAGGCCGAGGCCAACGCCGCGCTGCAGGCCGGCATCAACGCCAGTACCGCCGAGAAGGCCACGGTGAGCAACGAGACTGCCGGTACGACCGAGAACACCAACAACGGTGGCCAGACCAGCAATAATAACAACCAGGGCGGCAACACTCCGGCTCCTACGCCGGCACCTGCTCCGACGCCGCAGCCCCCTACGCCTGCCCCGGCTCCGACGCCTTCTGCTCCGAGTCAGTCAGTCGATGGCGGTTCTGTTGTCTCGCGTGCATACAGCAAGCTTGGTTGCGCTTATTCCTGGGGCGGAATTGGCCCGAACAGCTTCGACTGCTCTGGTTTTGTTAGTTATTGCCTCACTGGTCGCTATTGCCGCCTGGGCACCACGGGTACCTTTATGGGCTGGACGCGTGTGTCCGATCCGCAGCCCGGTGACGTTGTGGTCAACTCGTACCACACCGGCATTTACATCGGTGGTGGTCAGATGATTCATGCTTCCGACTACAACACGGGTGTTATCATCAGCTCCGTTGCCGCCGGCATGAACAATAACTATATCTTCGTGCGTTACTAAGTCATCTTACACGGCGTGTGAATGTGGACCTCGTGGCTTTGAGTCATGGGGTCCATTCTTTTGCCTTTCGTGCAGGCCGCTATCTAGTTTTGAATACTAGATAGCGGCCCAATCGGTCAGCAAGAAGGCTATAATTGTATGGGAGCAATTAGAAAGGACCCTCTATGAGCTGGGCACTTATCTCAGATTCAAGCTGCAACCTCCGCGATTGGCAACCGACCGCACCCCATACCACCTTTGCATTTGCGCCCCTCAAAATTCGAGTGGGGGAGCGTGAATTCGTCGATGACCTTTCGCTCGATGTTCATGAGCTCAACTGCGCTGTTCAGGCGGAGACGAACGCTTCTTCAAGCGCTTGTCCCAGCGTAGGGGAGTGGGCCGAGCTCTTCAAATTGGCAGACAAGACCATCTGCATGCCAATCTCTGAGGGCGTGTCGGGCAGCTACAACGCGGCAGCCACGGCTCGCGATATGGTTCTTGCCGAGGAACCGGACCGACAGATTCATCTAGTCAATTCACGCGCAGCTGGCGGTAAAATGGACCTCATTTTCCTGCTGTTCGACCGCTATCTTGCAAGCAATCCGAATGTCTCATTCGAGGATGCTTGCGCATACTTCGATAGCCTTGAACAGAACAGCAAAATCCTCTTCAGTTTGTGCAATTACGAAAACCTCGCCAAAGCCGGACGTATCCCTAAGGCAGCCGGCGTCATTGCCAACAAGCTCAATATCCGCATTTTGGGCACGGCGAGTGAGGCAGGTAAAATCGAACTCGTCGGACACACTCGTGGCGAAAAGAAGATGCTCAACAAGATCATCGACACCATGGAAGCCGAGGGTTTTACGGGCGGCGAGGTCGTTATCGATCACGTTGAGAACGAAGCTGGAGCCCAGGCGCTTGCTGACCGCATAGTCGAGCATTGGCCCGGTTCCAAAACCATCATCATGCCCTGTAACGGGCTAGATTCATACTATGCCGAAATGCATGGGCTCATTATCGGCTACGGCATGGGCGTGGCTTCGGGCAAATAAAGTCCAATCAAGCAAAAATACGGGCGGTACAAAGCGACAGATGGCTCTTTGTACCGCCCGTTTTATACGTCGGCTAGCTATTAAACCCGTTGAACTTGAGATAGCTCATCAAGTAAGCCTTCGAAACGAAGGACGATACCGCGCTACGCACAAGCAGCGACTCACGCGTTACCTGATGCGCCGTATCGGGCACGGGAGTCTGCTCGACGGAAAACGCCGCACGAATCGATGCCTCGAGCTGATCGACCACATAATCAAAGGCCGTCGGGGCATCGTAGCTCAAACGCTGAATGTTAAAGAGTGCCTGCACAGCAGCAATAGGTAGCACCTGCTTAAAGATGCAGATAGCGATCAGGCGGGCAATCTGCTCGCGGCCATATTGCTTTTTGACCGGAGCAGGCACTAGGCCGACCTTTACGTAGTTATTGATCATCGATGGCGTAATGATAGGCTGCTCAACGCAAATGAACAGCGGCTCCATCCACAGCGCAACATACTCAATAACCTGGTCGCGGTAGAGCGTCACATTGGGCAACTGGTCATAGCGCGGCAGACTCAACGTATTGAGTTTGCGCACGATATCGGACTGAATAAATGCATCGGGCAGCACAGTGGGCTGAATATCCTCAGGCTTAATGCTGACCGACGAATCAGACATCGGAATAACGTGTTTAACGTGGTTCATAAAGGTCCTCCGTTCATTTTCTATATTGTATTCTAGGTTATCTAGTTTTGCATACCATATAGCCTGCAAGAAAAATGGCGGGACAGTGCACTGATGCATCGTCCCGCCATTTAGTTAATAGATAACAACCTTACATAAGATATATTATCGTACTTATCAGCGGAGAAACGCGTATGCGCTCGTTGCTGCTATGGCTCCGTCAGAAACGGCGGTCACAACCTGACGTAAGCGCTTGGAACGGATATCGCCAGCAGCAAATAGACCTGGCGTGCGGGTCGCCATGGATTCATCAGTCAGAATGCCGCCATCAGGCGCCAGATCGACAAGATGCTCAACAAGCTCGGTATGGGGTTGCGTCCCGGTAAAGACAAAGATGCCAAACGAGCCAGGCTCAAAGGTCTCAGCATGCGTCTTACCGCTTGCATTGTCCTTGAACGTAATTGTCGTGGGCATCGCTTCACCAGAAAGCTCAACAATACTAGTTTGGTACCTAACTGTAATACTGTCCTTTTTGAGTACTTTCTGAACAACACCATCAGGCGCACGGAACTGGTCGCGGCGCAGCACGATGGTCACACTGCTGGCAATGTCTGACAGGAACAGTGCCTCTTCGCATGCCGAATTGCCACCACCGATTACAAAGACCTGTTTGCCGCGGAAGAACATGCCGTCACATGTTGCGCAATATGAAACGCCACGACCGCGATAGGTATCCTCGCCAGCGAAACCTGCCGGACGCGGCGTGGCACCCATGCAAGCGATAACGCTCGAGGCAAGCGTATCGCCCATATCGTGATGCACCGTAAACAGCGCTGCATCGGCATCGTAATCGATACCCGTAACCATGCTCCATGTAACCTGCGCTCCCAGCCCCTCTGCATGTTGCTGAAAACGCTCGCCGAGTTCGGCGCCACTCAAGAGCGGAATGCCCGGATAGTTCTCGACCTCATTGGTCGTGGCGATCTGTCCACCCGACATGCCCTGCTCAATCACGGTCGTCGTCAGGTTGGCACGCGCAGCGTAAATGGCGGCAGCATAGCCCGCGGGGCCTCCACCGATAATCGCAACATCAATCGGCTGATCGGTAGTCATGAAGAATCCTCTCGTCGAAACGTTGTCGTTCTTTGCGCTCATACCCAAATTTACGTGAACATGACACTCATGCACTACAATGATAAATCGCGTAACAAAGCTGAAGGGGAGTTATCGATGGATCAAACGCAGACGAGCAATAGCGCTCCCCTGCCCATGCAAGCCACTCCCCAACCGGAGCAAATGACCGTTTTACCTGCACAAAAACCCCTGGTAACCATTGTGCACGCATCAGTTGGATCGGGCCACAAAGCCGCCGCCAACGCGATTGCACAAGCATTTGACCTTATCCGCGGCACCAAGGGAATCCCTGAGGATATTGAAATTGAAGTGCTCGATATCCTTGATTTTGGACGTATTAAATTCGACGGCAATAAGACCGCGGCTTCTTTTACGGGAGCCACACGCCCCATTTACGACCTGACCTGGCGATATACGCTTACGGGGCATCTTCTCTGGGGTGGCGGCACGGCATGGTCGCGAATTATGTTCCCCGCCTTCAACGAATATATTCGTCGCCGCAGGCCTATAGCCGTGGTCGCAACGCACATCACAGCAGCCAATGTTGCCGTGGGTGCCCGCGTTATTACGGGTATCGATTATCCGGTCATCTGCGTACCAACAGACTATGAAGTTGAAGGCTTTTGGCCCCACAAGGACACCGACCTATTCTGCGTAGCCAACGAGTTTATGGCCGAAACGCTGCGCCCGCGCAAGGTTCCCGAGTCAAAGATCCGCATAACGGGCATTCCCATTCGTGCCGGTTTCGATTCAGATTACAAACGCGAAGATGAGCTCAGCAAGTTCAATCTCCCCATAGACAAAACCGTCGTATTGGTGATGGCCGGCGCCAGTTTGCCCCAACCATACGTGCGTTTCCGTGCCGCGATGGACCACACGCTCCCCTTCTTACGCAGCTTTGAGGACATGCACTTTGTCTTTTTACCGGGCAAGGATAAGGAATACGCCAACCGACTCAAAACGCTCTTCGACGCCATGAAGCTCGACAACGTGACGGTACTGGACTACGTAGATGACATGGCGGCCCTCATGCACGGCTGCGACCTGGCAATCCTCAAATCGGGCGGGCTCACCGTCACCGAGTGCCTGTGCGCGCATCTGCCGATGATCCTACTGGGCAAATCATACGGTCAGGAAAAGGCCAACACCACGATGCTCACCGGCATGGGCGCCAGCATGCATGTCACCACCGCACGAGAACTCATCGTAACCCTACGTCACTTGCACGACCATCCCGAATCACTCAAAGCTCTACTCATCAACGGCGAAGTACTACGCCGCCCTCACGCTGCCAAAGACATCGCCATCGCAACCATGGAGCTCGTAGGCAAGCCCCAAAAGCGCAAACGAGCCTTCTGCCGCTTCTACTGGGGCGGAAAGCCCGCGCATATCCGCTAGTCGAATGTCCGCCGCTCTGCCGGAGCCGCCCTTATATCATTCCATGCTCAAACATTCTCGCTTCGCTGCGAAACTGCGCGTGGAACGATATAAGGGCGGCTCCGGCAGAGCGGCTGCGTTTACTTACTAGCAGCTACTTCGGTATCCCCTCCATTAGAACCTGCAAAGGTAAAACAGGAAAATATAAATACAGTAAGCCGATGCGACAAAGGCGGTATCCCTTTGCCGCATACTAACTAGAACCTAAAACACATTCCCGGTTAGGATTTACAAGGATGTAGTCCAGCTAATAGAGAGTCAGAACAACAAACAAGTCGTAATTATATTGATGAGGCCCACAGCGCAAGTCGAAATACATATTCAAGTATGTGGCCTCTCACCCGGGGCCCACACATATCGTCCCGCGCGCAGTTTCGCAGCGTAGCGAGAATGTTTGAGCACGGGATGATATGTGTGGGCCCCGGGTGAGAGGCCAACTCTACATCTTGAAAATGATTAAGCGACGCCGCTGGAGCCGAAGCCTCCGTTGCCTCGGTCGGTTTCGTCTAGTTCTTCTACTTCTATGAGGTTGACCGTGGGGACTTCTTGGATGACAAGTTGGGCTATGCGGTCGCCTTTGTTGATTTGGATGTTGTTGGAGGGATCCAGGTTAATGAGGATAACCTTGAGTTCTCCTCGGTAGTGGGCGTCGATGAGGCCCGGCGTATTGACTATAGACAGGCCCTGCTTGATGGCCAAACCGCTTCGGGGCTGGACGAAGCCGGCGTAGCCATCGGGCAGGGCGATGGCCAGCCCAGTAGAGACCAGACGGCGTTCGAAGGGCTTCAGAATGCAGTCCTCGTTGGAGCGCAAATCCAAGCCGGCATCGGTGGGATGGGCGTATTTGGGAAGCTCGACGGTGGGGTCGAGACGCTTTATATTGATGGTAATGTTGGACATGGAATCACCTTAGCTTGTCGAGCTCTTGCAGAAACTCATCGACGTCTTTGAAATCGCGGTAGACCGAGGCAAAGCGGATGTACGCCACCTTGTCGATCTTGGCCAAGCGCTTGAGCACCATGTCACCCAACTCATGCGACGTGACGGCCGTCAGCGTGCGAGAGCGCAGCTCGACCTCGATGTCATCGATAATCTCATTGAGCTTCTTAGTGTCGATATCGCGCTTGATGGTGGCGCGCATCAAGCCGACGAGCAGCTTATTGCGATCGAACCGCTGCTTGGTTCCGTCTGACTTAATGACCTCGATTGGGTCTTCGCATCGTTCGAACGTTGTAAAGCGGTAGTTACACGAGCAACATTCGCGACGGCGCTTAATGGTGTTATTTGACTCCTGCATACGGGAATCAACGACGCGGGTATGTGCCTTGCCGCATTTGGGACAGCGCATGGTACCTCCTCTTAAACGATAACAAGGGTACCATGCGCAGCGCGATAATGATTACGAACGAGCAGGAACCTTAAGATGCGCACCGGCGGCGAGCGAACCATGCTCCAGATGATTGACGTTACGGATCATGTCGGAAGTCTCTTGCGTGGAAAGGCCTTCGATTGGATATTCCTCGGCAAGCGACCAAAGAGAGTCGCCAGGCTGAACGCGAATGGTCTCGTAGGTAACGTTGGAAACGGACTCGGCATACGCGGCGTGACGAGCGCTAAAGACCGACGTAGCGAGGACAAAAAAGAGCGTGAGCGCAACGGCGACGGCAACAATCGTCGAGACCTTCAGGGCAGCGGGAGTCGGCGCGGCAACAACATACTGAGTGCGAGCAGACTTTACGGGCAAAGGCTGATAACCGGAACGTCCACCCTTGACAACAGTAAAAGCGGGCGCGGCAGGCGTCTCAAGCTTAAGGGCGAGGTTTCCCTGGACCATATTCGTTGCGTTCATCATGTTCTCCTCTCGCGTGTTTTGCTGAGAACAGTTTTATCAAGCCGCGCGGACAAAAATGTCTAGCGCGAGAACGAATGTTCGGTTATTATTATCTTCGAACAGTTGTTCCTGTCAAGCAAAATTCGAACATTTGTTTGACATGGGTAGAGAGGATGCCCTGATGGCTCGCAAAATTACCAAGCGTCAGCAGCAAATTTACGACTTCATCAAGGAATATCAGCAGGAGAAGGGTTATCCGCCCAGCGTGCGCGAGATGGCTTCTGCCGTGGGCCTTTCCTCCCCCAGCACCGTGCACGCCCATCTATCTGCCCTGGAGGCGCGCGGGCTACTCAAGCGCGATGCCACCAAACCGCGCGCCCTGGAACTCTTTAACGAGGACGGTTCCTCTGTCTCAATTTCTAAATCTGACGAGCCCACCGCACCTCGCGGAACGGTCTCGCTACCGCTCGTTGGTCGCGTCGCGGCTGGGATTCCCATTCTGGCCGAACAGAATATCGAAGACACTTTTACTATCCCGACCGAAATCGCCACTGATCAGGGTTCCTTTATCCTTGAGGTGCATGGGGGCTCAATGATCAATGTCGGCATCTTCAATGGCGATTACATCATCGTCCGTGAACAAAAGAGTGCCATGAACGGCGAAATTGTCGTGGCCATGATTGATGGTTCAGCGACCGTCAAGACGTTCTACAAGGAGCAGGGACGCGTACGTCTGCAGCCTGAAAATGACACCATGGAGCCTATCTATGCAACCAATCCCGTTATCTTGGGCAAAGTCGTCGGCTTGATGCGCCGGTTCTCGTAATGCAAAAACGCATCACCATCTTTGATACCGTCCGCGGGTTTACGATGATTTCAATGGCAGGTTTTCACGCTTGCTACGATTTCGCCTACCTGTACGACTGGGATATGCCCTGGTTTACCCAGACCGTCTTTCAAGACATCTGGCGCGCCAGCATCAGCTGGGTATTTTTGTTTATCGCGGGTTGGATGTGCATCCTTTCGCGCAACAATATCAAACGTGCCGCCAAATACGCCTTAGCAGCACTCGTCGTCTGGCTGGCAACAGCACTTGTCTCAGTCGACGATTCAGTTAATTTTGGCATCATCTACTGCATGGCCGCATGTACCGGCATCGTGGCGTTGACCGATCCCGTCCTTAAGAAGATATCGGCGAGATGGGGCATGTCCCTATGCCTTGTGTTGTTTGCCCTCACCTGGAGCATCCCCAAAACGACCTACCCTGTCCCCTACCTGGCGTGGCTGGGATTTCCAAGCCCTGGGTTTGTCTCAGGTGATTACTACCCCATCATCCCGTTTATCTTTATGTATCTTGCAGGATACTTCGCCGCACATATAGCGCAGGGAATCGATAAGACCGCCCCAATCTGGGCCTACGCCAACCCCCTGCCGGCGCTCGCCAGCCTTGGACGTCATGCGCTCCCCTTTTATCTGCTGCATCAGCCCATCATTCTGGGCATTTTGGAGCTCGTCTACTCGGTGCGATAACGCTCGAGGCGAGGTGCAATACGAGCCGGCAGTTTCGCCACAATACGAACGCCGTCCTCAAGATATTCCTCGTGCAAAAGGGTTCCCTGCTCATGCACCAGCGTGATGAGGGCGCCCTCACGATACGGGATATCAGCAGAGATCAACACATCGGTAGCAGCCGCCTCACGAGCAATACGGTCGACGAGATCGTCGAGTCCCTCGCCTGTCTGGGCCGAGAACAGCACGGCCTCGGGATAGCGACGACGGAAGCTCAATCGATCAACACTATCGAGCAGATCGATTTTATTGAACACCGTAAGCGTCAAACGCTCGCCGGCACCGATCTCGTCAAGAACGCGATCGACTGCCTCGAGCTGGCGCTCGTAGTCCTCGTCAGAGGCATCCACAACTTTAAGGATCAGATCGGCACCAAGAACCTCAGACAGCGTGGACTTAAAGGCATCAACGAGACCATGCGGTAGCTTTTGAATAAAGCCAACAGTATCGGTAATCGTCATGCCGCGACCGCCGGGCAGGCGATACGAACGCGTCGTCGGGTCGAGCGTAGCAAACAGCTTGTCCTGCGAAAGTACCGCAGAGCCGGTCAGGCGATTGAGCAACGTCGATTTACCGGCATTGGTATAACCGGCTAACGCGACGCGAAACGCCGGTGACTCAATGCGGCTCTTGGACTGGACATCGCGACGCTGTTCAACCTGCTTGAGCTCACGACGAAGCGCGGCAATCTTATTGCGAATCAAGCGACGGTCAACCTCGAGCTGGCTTTCACCCTGGCCAAAACGCGAACCGATGCCGCCGCGCGTCTGCTCCTTGGCAAGATGGCTCCACATGCCACGCAGACGAGGCAACAGATATTGAAGCTGCGCCAGCTGTACCTGTAGGCGTCCCTCACGCGTCTGAGCATGCAGGCCAAAGATATCCAAGATCAGTGCTGTACGATCGATAATCTTTACCGGCTCGCCCACGGCTTTCTCCAAATAGGATTGCTGCGAGGGCGTCAGGTCGTCGTCAAAAATAACGACATCGGCATCCATGCGATGCACCAGGCCGCACAGCTCTTCAACCTTACCGGAACCGATAAACGATTTTGGATACGGCTTAACCAGACGCTGTGACAAACGCGCCACGCACTGGGCGCCAGCCGTATGGGCCAGGCGCTCAAGCTCGTCAAGCGAACGATCGAGCGGCCACGCATTGTCGCGCCACTCAACACCAACTAATATGGCACGCTCGGGCTCGGGTGCCGTGGGAACAAGGGGGAAGCGGGCCATTAGGCAGCCTCAATACAATGCAGGATGTCCTCAACGACCTCATCGATCGTAAACTCGTCCATATCGAACCACACGATGCGGTCATCGCGTTTAAACCACGAAAGCTGACGTTTGGCATAGCGACGCGAACGCATCTTGATGAGTTCGCGAGCCTCATCCATAGAAATCACGCCATTGAAAGCATCAATGATCTCTTTATAGCCAATTGCCTGCATCGAAGTCAGGGCATCTCCCAGCCCCTGGTCCATAAGACCGCGAACCTCATCAACAAGACCCTGTTCAAACATCAGATCGACACGCAGGTTAATGCGCTCGTAGAGCACCTCGCGATTACGCGTCAGACCAAACCATAGAGCATGATAATGCTCGCGCGGAACACTAAACTGACTTTTTTGCTGTGCATAGGAGATACCATCATCATGCATCTCGAGCGCACGAATCACACGGCGCACGTTATGGGGATGAATAACAGCAGCCGATTCTGGGTCGCGCTCGGCAAGCAGGGCATGCAGTTCTTCCTCGCCAATACGCTCGGCAAGCTCCTGATAGCCCACACGGCGATCGTCCTCAAGTTCACCCGAGGGAAAGTCCATCTCATCGAGGGCGGCCTTGAGATATAGCCCCGTACCTCCGCAAAAAACCGGCAGACAACCCGAACCAATGAGACGTTCAACATGCGCGCGAGCGTCAGCCTGATAAAGCGCAGCAGAATATGCCACACCCGGCTCTACAATGTCGACGAGACGCAGCGGCGCCGTACACTCATCGGGCGTCATCTTTGCGGTACCGATGTCCATGCCGCGATAGATTTGCATCGCATCGCACGACAGCACTTCGGACGAAAGACGAGCGGCCAAACGGTCGGCAACATCACTCTTACCAACCGCCGTCGGACCGACGATCGCAACGGCGGAAAGACCTGCCCCGGAAGAAACCATTAGCGCGGCTCGCCCACAACGGAGCCGGACAAATACCAGGTCTTGGCAACGTCAACGTCAACATCAACGATCTTGCCAACAAGCTGATCGATGCTGTAACCCTCGGGGATAGGCGCATGCACGGTCTGATTCTTGGGACTCTTGCCCAGCAGGACCGCGTCGTTCTTTTTACTCGTTCCCTCAATGAGCGCCGGAACCACAGTATGAAGTTCACCCTGGTTATACTCATGTGCCGTGGTCTCGATAACCTTAACCAGGCGGTTGAAACGCCCGAGAATAACCTCATGCGGCGTAGGATCGTCAATCTCTGCGGCCGGGGTACCGGCGCGCTTGGAATAGATGAAGGTATAGGCCTGGGCATAGCGGACCGTCTCGGCAAGTGAAAGCGTCTGCTCAAAGTCTTCTTCAGTCTCGCCCGGGAAGCCAACGATAATGTCAGTCGAGAGCGCGATATCGGGCATGCGGTTGCGAATGCGATCGACCAGGCCCAGATAGTCCTCGCGTGTATAACGGCGATTCATCTCTTTGAGGATCCGCGTCGAACCTGACTGGACGGCCAGGTGCAGCTGCGGCATAACAGCAGGCGTCTCGGCCATGGCGTCGATGGTCTCGGGCAGCAGATCCTTGGGATGCGAAGACGTAAAGAAGATGCGCTCCACACCCGTATCGCCCACGGCACGCAGCAAATCGGCAAAACGCGGCTTGCCAAACAGATCGCGACCATATGAGTTAACGTTTTGGCCCAGCAGCGTAATCTCACGCACGCCCTGGCGCACCAAACCGGTCACCTCGTCGACAATCTCCTCGAAGGAGCGGCTCTTTTCGCGACCGCGCACGTACGGAACGATGCAATAGGTACAGAAATTATTGCAGCCCGTCATGATGGGCACCCAAGCGTGATACTGGGTCTCGCGATGCCACGGCATGCTCATGGCATCCGTATCCTCATGCTCATTGGTGCGGATATGACGCTTGCCATCAAGGAACGCCTCGGCAATGAGCTCTGCCACATGTGCGATGGAATGCGTACCAAAGATGACATTGACGTTATCGACGTTGGTGAGCAGGCCCTCGCCATCGCGCTGCGCGATGCAACCACCAACGGCAATCACACGCTTGCCCGAAGGCGAAGGCGGCAGGCTTTTACAGGAATTGCACTGGCCGTACAGGCGAGTATCGGCGGCCTCGCGCACGCAGCATGTCATGAAGACAACAATATCGGCATGCTCGGGATCGAGCGCCATGAGGCAACCATACGAATCGAGCAGACCGCTCACGCGCTCGGAGTCGTGCTGATTCATCTGGCAGCCAAAGGTGCGGATAAAGTAGGTTTTACCGGCAAGAATATCGCGTACGGAACGCTGGTCCATGTGCATAAGTCCTAACGATGGAGAGGGGGGGCGAATCGAGGCAAGCAGAAGCTATGCCACAGGCTTAACATCATCCATGACGACGTTATCCATAGCAGCTCGATTGATCTGGTGAACGTAGATAGAAAGGCGAATGGCCGTGCGCGACTCCCCGTTAATGAGGATGTCGGAGAACACGGGCGCGCAGGAAATATCAAAACCGGTTGGAATCAAAAAACCGCGCGCGATAGCCACGGCCTTAATGGCCTGGTTGACAGCACCAGCGCCGACGCATTGAATGTTGACGGGGACGCCATCTTTGACCATGCCGGCAATGGCGCCGGCAACGGACGCGGGCGATGATTTGCTTGATACCTTCAGGCAATCCATGAAGAAACTCCTGCGTTTAAAAGTACGTTTTAACTGCAATAACTGTATCGTACCGAGCGGACTCGGTAAAGATTTTATTCCTCTTTGGCAAAATCGAACGTCACCGTGATGCGATCACGCGAAACGCGAATCTTAGGGTCGCCGCACAGATTGAGGTAATACCGGGCGGCAAGGTCGTTAAAGTCACGCTCGACAGCACGCGAAAACTGCGCCATGTCATCCTTGGCGATGCGAAGGCCACGACGGTCCTTGGCAAGATCGACGGGAGCCGGCGCATGCGAGGTGGAATCGCGCTCGCGCAGCAGACGCGCGGTCACGCCGCGGACGGGCTTAATCTGTCCCGACAGAATACGGTGGGCAGTGCGCTCGGACATCTCGAGACCCAGCCCGGAGCAGATCCGGATAAAGTCCTCGGCATCAGAGGCAAGGCCCAAACGATCGATCACCGGAAGCTCGCACTCGTCATCAATAAAGAGCAAGCGCGACGTATCGAGACGGCTCGAAGCCTGAGCGTACAGGGTCGCAGCAATCTCGGACGGAGAGCCCAGATACACATCGCAGCCACGCAGCTCCTCAAGGGCAAACTCGCACGCTGCGCGAATGATGTTATGGGGTCCACGAGCGCATACATAGCGACCGTCTTCGTCTTTAACCGCCTGAGGCCAGCTCGACTGGTCGGCGCGCTCGCTCAAGCGATCGGTGGCAACGCACACCTTAAACGCGGAACCCAAATCGACGCCCGATGTAACAACGCGTGCCTCATCCGTGTTCTGCTTGATAGAGAACAGCGCCATACCACGACCGTGAACACCCCAACGGTCCATTTTCATGCTCTCAAGCTTGGAGGTGACACGGGCATCGAAAATACGCTCCTGCATGTCCTGCGGCACACCCGAACCGTTATCCAGGAAGAGGAGGGTGCGAACACCCTCCTCCTTGGTCGTGGCGAGATAGACCTTATCGGCTCCGGCATCGCGAGCATTACGCAGCATCTCGATGACAATGTCCTCTACATGCTGAATGTCATGCTTGGCCTGACGGCGCTCGGCCTCCGAAACGCGGAGGCGGACATACCCCTCGCCAAGGTTTTCCTCGACGCGAAGGTTGCCCTCCCCCGACATCGACGCGATAAATGAGATGAGCTCGTTCGCGTCGTTCATGTTATTTAGCGATATCGACGGCACGGCTCTCGCGAATCACGATGACGCGCACCTGACCGGGATACTCCATCTCTTCCTCGATCTGATGGGCGATATCGTGCGCAAGCACCGTGGACTGAGCATCGGAGATCTTGTCCGGCTGAACCATGACATGAACCTCGCGACCGGCCTGCATGGCATAGGTACGCTCGACGCCGTCGTGAGAGTTGGCAATCTCCTCGAGCTTCTCAAGGCGCTTGATGTAGTTCTCGGCCGACTCGCGACGGGCGCCGGGACGAGAAGCGGAAACGGCATCGGCAGCCTGGACCAGAACGTCGAGCACCGTGTTGGGGTCGACATCGGCATGATGGGCCTCGATCGCGTGGACGATAACGGGCTTCTCGCCATAACGGCGGGCAAGCTCGGCGCCAATGACAGCATGCGGGCCCTCAACATCGTGGTCGATGGCCTTGCCCAGGTCGTGCAGAAGGCCGGCGCGCTTGGCGGTCACAACATCCAGACCAAGCTCGGAGGCCATAACGCCGCACAGGTCGGAGACCTCAAGCGAGTGTTGCAGCACGTTCTGACCAAACGAGGTGCGGTAGCGCAGTGCGCCCAGGGTCTTGACGATCTCGGGATGCAGGTCGTGGATACCGGTATCGAAGGCGGCCTGCTCGCCGGCCTCGCGCACACGCTGCTGAACCAAGTCGGCGGCCTTGTGGTACATCTCCTCGATGCGAGCGGGGTGAATGCGGCCATCGGCAATGAGGTTCTCGAGCGCCACACGGGCAGTCTCACGACGGACCGGATCGAAGCTCGAAAGCACAACGGTCTCGGGGGTGTCGTCAATCACGAGGTTGACGCCAGACACCTGCTCAAAGGTGCGGATGTTGCGACCCTCGCGACCGATGATGCGACCCTTAAGGTCATCGGAGGGAATATGCACGGAAGTGACGGTGACCTCGGCGGTATGGTCTGCGGCGCAGCGCTGAATCGCCAGAGAGAGAATCTCCTGAGCGGTCTTGTGGCACTCGGCGCGGACCTGCTGCTCGGACTCGCGGATGATGGTGGCTGCCTCGTGGGTAACCTCGCCGCGGACCTTGTCGAGCAGCTCCTTGTGAGCGTCCTCGCGCGTAAGGTCGGCAATACGCTCAAGCTCGGAAGTCTGCTTGGCGCAGAGCTCCTCAAGCTCGCGAGAGCGCTTCTCGACCTGACCGGCCTGGCTGGACAGCTGATGCTCACGCTTGTCGAGCGCATCGTTGCGACGATCGAGCGATTCCTCGCGCTGCATCACGCGATTTTCGAGCGTGCGAATCTCGCTCTTACGCTGCTTGTCCTCGGCCTCGGCGGCCTGCTTGTTCTTGATGATCTCTTCCTTAGCCTCGAGCAGAGCCTCTTTTTTGAGGGTCTCGGCCTGACGCTTAGCATCACCGATCAGGGACTCTGCCTGCGCGTGTGCCGACTGGATCTTTTCGTCGGCCTCGTGAAGACTACCCTGCTTGGCGGTGCGCATGTAGGCAATGGCGGCGATGGCACCCAATACGATGCCAACGAGCGCTGCAATGATAGGCATGCTCACTCCTTTTTATGGATTCGTTACACAGCAAAGCGAACCGTCCTTACGAACGGCTCGCGACATTTGAGTAATATGGGCGCAGCTTATGCGGGTCGGATACAGATAAACATATAAACAAACTCATCACAGATGAGCACATATCACAAAGCAAATGACAGTAATTATCCTACGTTGAACCGCAACAACTGTCAAATAAACGCACACGGCACGGCGCCTATCAAGCGGTGAACGGCAGGGGCGTACCATGCGCACGCTTACACGGCGCATTCCTCGCTTGAGGCATCGAGGCGCGCCTTAACGGCATCGGCGGCGATGTGATACGAGAAGCCCTTACCCATCAAAAATCTGACGAGCTTTTCGAATGCACGCGCTTCGGGAACGCGACGTTTAGCGAGCAAGGCCGACGCACGAGCCAAGTCGTCATCCACGGCAAAATAATCCTCTGGATACCCGGGGATATCGTCAAGTACGACATGACGGCGCTTGAGTTCAGCCTCGATCTTACGCTGACCCCAGCCGCGACGTTTGCGCTCTTCGATAAAGTACGAACAAAAGCGGTTCTCATCCAAAAAACGATACTCGGTCGCACGAGCAACTGCAAAATCGATCGCAGGCTGTCGAAAGCCATAGCGCGCCAACTTATCGCACACCTCGCCCGTGGCATGATCGCGGCGCGAAAGCATCTCAGTCACCATGGTGAGCGCACATTTACGTTCGATAAGCTGCACCGCCTCGCGAAAGTCATCCCAATCACAGGGAAGATCGGGGCGGTTCTTAACGTACAGGCGCGCCACGCGCACGGGAATCCAAATGGAACGTTCAAAACCGCCCTCGAGATCGCAATCGATATGCGCGCAGGGCTTTTTAGACGCATAACCGCTCGAGAACGAGGAGGCCGCCTTCTTATCGGGAAAGACGACCGTGGCCTCGGTCACCGTATACGACATGTCGGCATCCGCTACTCGTCGTCATCGTCGAGCATCGCGGAGCCATCGATGGCGTACAGCTCATCAAGCTCCTCGGGGGCGGGCTGGTCGGTCAACTCAACCTCGGAGGGGGCATCATCGTCATACTCAAGGCCGCAGGCAAGGCGAACCTTGTGCTCGATCTCGTCGGCGCAATCGGGATGCTCCCGCAGGAATGTCTTGGCGGCCTCGCGACCGTTGCCGAGCTTATCCTCGCCATAGGCAAACCAGGACCCCATCTTTTTGCAGATGCCGCACTCGACGGCCATATCCAGAATCGAGCCCTCTTTAGAGATGCCGGTGCCGTACATGATGTCAAACTCGGCCGAACGGAACGGAGCCGCCACCTTGTTCTTAACGACCTTGGCACGCACGCGATTACCGATAACCTCGTCCTTGAGCTTGATGGTATCGATTTTGCGAATATCGATTCGCACGGAAGAGAAGAACTTAAGAGCGCGGCCGCCCGTGGTGGTCTCGGGATTGCCGAACATGACGCCGATCTTCTCGCGCAGCTGGTTAATGAAGATGCAGGTTGTATTGGACTTGGAAAGTGAGCCGGCGAGCTTGCGGAGCGCTTGGCTCATCAAACGAGCCTGCAGACCCACCGTCGTGTCACCGATCTCGCCCTCGATCTCGGCACGCGGAGTCAAGGCGGCAACAGAGTCGACGACGATGGCGTCGATGGCACCGGAGCGCACAAGCATATCGACGATCTCGAGCGCCTGCTCGCCCGTATCGGGCTGGGAAATCAGGACCTCGTCGATATCGACGCCAATGCGCGCGGCATAGGTGGGATCAAGCGCATGCTCGGCATCGATAAATGCAACAACGCCGCCCATGGCCTGCGCCTCTGCAAGAATCTCGAGCGAAAGCGTCGTCTTACCGGAGGACTCGGGGCCATAAATCTCGACGATACGGCCGCGCGGCACGCCGCCGATGCCCAGAGCGGCATCGAGGGCCAGAGCGCCCGTGGGAATGGCCTCGACCTCGAGCTCGGGACCACCGTCGCCGTACCTCATGATGGAACCCTGGCCGAATTTCTTCTCGATCTCGGCCTTGGTG
>JAHABQ010000002.1:0-216877 GCA_018376265.1 Collinsella sp. | reverse complement strand
CGTGACCGGCGACACCGACATCAACATCATCGACACCGCCGAGTTCGCGATCCCCGGCCTTGACGACGAGTTCCGCGTCATCGTGTCTCCGTGGATTCTCTCCTCGCTGATCACCGATCGCCTTGCCGCTTACTACGAGACGGTCACCAAGCACAACCTCAACTACCGTCGTTACTATCACCAGTTCGACTACTAAGAGCAAATAACGTTTGTGTAATCGGGCCTCGCTCCTATATGGAACGGGGCCTCGCTTGGGTTGGAGAGTAATTATGAGCTATCCCCAGCTTGCCGTCATGAATATCAGCCATCGTTATTTTGACCTTGAGGAGTTCTTTTCTTCGGCGTCGGCTTCGGGCTACACGTGTTGCGAGCTTTGGACCGGGGCGATGCATCTGTATGTCGATTGCCATGGATACGATTCGCTCGAGCAGGTGCGGGAGCTATCACAGCGGTATGGGGTTCGGATTGTGGGGCTTTGTCCCGAACAGAACAATCCCAAGCCGTGGAATATCGCGGCGCGCGGGAATGAGGCGCGCACTCGCACGCTCGCGTACTTTAAGAACGTTGTGGATATCGCGGCGGAACTTGGAGCCGAGCAGGTCATGGTCTCGAGCGGCTGGGCATTTTTGAACGAGCCGATCGAGGACGCGTGGGGTCGCAGCGCCTCGATGCTGCGTGTGATTGCCGAGCATGCGGGAGAGCGCGGCGTGCGACTGGTGCTCGAGGCCCTACAGCCGGTTGAGTCGATGATCGTGAACTCGGCGGCCGATACGAAGCGCATGATCGAGGCAGTTGATCATCCGGCACTTAAGGCGTGTCTGGATTTGGGCGCTATGGCGGTGGCGGGGGATACCATCGACGATTATTTTGATCTGCTTGGCGATGATGTCGCCCACGTGCATTTTGTCGATGTTGCGGCAGATGGCACGACGCATCTTGCCTGGGGTGACGGCGACCGCGATATGCGCGCCGACCTGGATAGGCTGGTGGCGCGCGGCTATCGCGGAGTTGTTTCGGCCGAGACCTATGATTGGCGCTATTTCGCCAATCCCGCGGCAGCCGACGCTCAGGTTATGGCGGAGTACCGACGCGCGATTGGCGCCTAAGTGGGACAGGGCGCCGAGTTGGCGTTTGACGCTTTTTGAGAAACGGGACGTGCTTTCCGCTTGAGGCTTCTGGCGGAAAGCACGTCCCAGAACAGGCGCTCAGAATGGGACACACTTTCCGCTGAGGACCTCAACCGGAAACCGCATCCCAGTTTTTGGCTGGCGGGCGGGACGCGCTTTCCCCTATGTTTCCAAATGAATACGCTATGAGCCGAGGAGGACGATTCTCCCCGCAAACACTCTAGTATGCTAAAGTACCCAGAAGACCGGCGGAGCTATGCCGGTCTTCTGCTCTATATGAAACACAGCATGAGGAGGCTCACCAGATGACGGCCACACCGTGGGGATTCCGGGACATATTGCCCGAGGAGGCTCAGGCGCGCGAGGAGATCACATGTACGGTGAAGGGCTGCTTTAGGGAGCATCATTACCTGCCGGTCGAGACGCCGCTGCTCGAGGACAAGGGCTCGCTCGAGGAAGGCGGCCGCATTGCGGACACGCCGTTTAAGCTCTTTGACGATGATGGCCGCCTGCTGGTGGTCCGTCCCGACAACACGCTGCCGATCGTGCGCTTGGTTTCGACCCGTATGCGCGCTGCCGACTTGCCTCTGCGCTTACGTTACGAGGCGCCGGTGGTTCGCGAGTGTCAGCGCAATGCCGGTGGTTCGCGCCAGTTTACGCAGTTGGGCTTTGAGCTTATCGGCGCGGGCGATACCTCGGGCGATGTCGAGATTGTCTCGCTGGTCGCCGAGGCCGTGCGCGAGCTGGCACTTCCCGATGCGCGCATTATCGCAGGCAGCGTGCGTCCTTTTAAGGAATTGCTCGCGGTATGCGAGGATCGTGAGCTGGCTGCCGAGGCCCTGCGCTGCGTGCATGCCAACGACTTTGTGGGCCTCGATGCCCGCGTGGCTGCCAGCGCCGAGTCCGATGCCGTCAAGGCCGCCATTAGCGAGCTGCCGCGCCTGCACGGTGGTGCCGAGGTGCTCGACCGCGTGGATGCGCTGCTGGAGGCTGCCGGCATCGTCGCGCCGCTGACGCGCGAGCTGCGTGCCCTGGTCGAGGGCCTGGCTCCCGAGGACGCCCAGGTGCTGTCCTTCGACTTCTCCATCATGAATTCTTTTGATTACTACACGGGTCTGGTCTTTAAGGCCTATGCCGGCGGCCTGCCCGATCCGGTCGGTTCGGGCGGACGCTACGACTCCATCTTTACCGGTGCGTTTGGCGACGGTATCGAGGTGCCGGCGGCGGGCTTCGCCTTTTCGCTCGAGCGTCTGGAGGCCGTGCGCACCTCGGCCGAGGACGCCGCTTCCGATGGCGACCACGCCGTGGGCCGTGGCGCCGAGGGGCCGCTGCGTATCGCCGTGCCCAAGGGCTCGCTTAAGGCCGACACGCTCGACGTGCTCGAGACCGCGGGCCTGGACGTCTCCGAGCTGCGTGACCCCGGCCGTCACCTGATCGTGCGCGGCCGCGACACGCGTGTCGGCGAGGGCGCGGTCGGCGATATCGAGTTTGTCATCGTGCGCCCCAGCGACGCGCCTGCTTTTGTGGGCTGTGGCGGTGCCGATTGCGGCATCTGCGGTTGGGATTCGCTTATCGAGGCAGACCTCAACCTGCTGCAGCTGGTCGACCTGGGCTATGGCCTGTGCACCTTTATCGAGGCGGAGCCCGCATGGCGCGCCGGTCAGGCCGAGCGCAACTATGCTCGCCGCGGGTCGCTTCGCGTGGCAACCAAGTATCCGCGCATCGCGAGTGCCTGGTATGCCGAGCGAGGCGTGAACGCCGACATAGCTTCGCTGCACGGCAACATCGAGTTGGGCCCCATCGTCGGCATGACCGATCGCATCGTGGACATTACCGCCACGGGTGCCACGCTGCGCGACAACGACCTGGTCATCACCGGGCGCATCATGGACTGCACGGCCCGCTTCTTTGTCAATCCGGGTGCTGCGCGCCTGGATCCGCGCGTACGCAATCTGGCAGATCGCTTGGCCGCGGCCGTTAAGGACAAGCATTTTGAGCCCGTCGCGGGCTCGGCACAATAGCGCGAGCGCGCACGGGCGCCCCAACGTACGGGCTGCGGGCCGATTGGCGCCGCCGCCCGGCCTCTCGTTTTTCGAACACAACCTCGACCGATAGGGGATACCGATATGAAGACCATCAAGCTTGCTCCCGGTGAGCGCCTCGTTACCAACCAGCTCAACCGCAAGGGCGTGCTGCCGCAAAACATCATCGACGCCGCCCGCGATATCGTGGCCAACGTGCGTGCCAACGGCGATGCCGCGGTGCGCGATTACTGTCAGCGTTTTGACGGCGTTGAGCTGCAGAGCTTCCGCTTGCCGCAGGAGCAGATCGATGCCGCGCTCGAAGGCCTTGACCCGGCCTTTGTCGCCGCGCTTGAGAAGGCCGCGCGCCAGATTCGCGAGTTCCACCAGCGCGAGGTCGAGCAGAGCTGGTTTACCACGCGTGCGGACGGCACGATGCTCGGCGTTAAGGTGACCCCGCTCGCGGCGGCCGGCATCTATGTACCGGGCGGTCGCGCGCAGTACCCTTCCACCGTGCTTATGAACGCCATTCCCGCCAAGGTGGCCGGCGTCAAACGCGTGGTTATGGTGACCCCGCCGCAAAAGGATGGACTGATTAGCCCGTATACGCTCGCGGCCGCTAAACTCGGCGGCGTGGACGAGATCTATATGGTGGGCGGCGCCCAGGCCGTGGCCGCGATGGCGTACGGTACCGAGACCATTCCGCGTGTCGATAAAATCACCGGTCCGGGTAACGCTTTTGTTGCCGCTGCCAAACAGATTGTCTCGGGTGACGTGGGTATCGATATGGTCGCCGGTCCCTCCGAGGTCTGCGTGCTGGCCGACGCCACGGCCAAGCCCATGGTGGTCGCGGCCGACCTGATGGCCCAGGCCGAGCATGATCCGCTGGCGGCCTGCTATCTGGTGACCTGCGACGAGCAGTTTGCGCGTGAGGTCGAGGCGGGTATCGACATTCTGGTAGCGCAGTCGCCGCGTGCCGAGATCACGCGTGCCTCGCTCGACAATGAGGGCACCGTCGTGGTGGCAGCCGACATGGCTGCCGCCGTCGAGGCGGTGAACACCGTGGCGCCCGAGCACCTGGAGCTGCACTGCAAGGATGCGATGGGCCTGCTCGGCGGCATTCGCAACGCCGGCGCCATCTTTGTGGGCGCTTGGAGTTCCGAGCCGCTCGGCGATTACGTTGCCGGCCCCAACCACACGCTGCCGACCGGCGGCACCGCCATGTTCTCCAACCCGCTTTCGGTGGAGGAGTTCGTCAAGCGCTCGAGTGTCATTTGCTATACGCCCGAGGGCCTGCTCTCCGACGCTCCCGCTACGCAGCGTCTGGCCGAGGCCGAGGGCCTGTGGGCACACGCGCTTTCTGCCGCACTGCGCCGTCGCGTGTTGGAGCAGGGCGAGGATGCCGTGAGCGCCGAGTCGCTGGCCGCGGCCGACCTGACCAAGGTCGCCTGGCCGGGTGATACGACCGCGACGGTCGCCGAGGGCGTGGACCTGGCGGCAGCTGCGGGCGGTGCCACTGGCGCGGTCGTCGAGGGGGCCTAATATGGCCGAACTCACGCCGCGAACGAGAACACCTATCCCGTGCCCGCTGGCGTGCGCGAGGCGATCGACGCGGCCTTGGCTGCCACACCGCTCAACCGCTATCCCGATCCCATGTCCAACGAGCTGCGCGACGAGCTGGCTGCTTGGCATGGCGTGACGCGCGAGAATACTTGCGTGGGAAACGGCGGCGACGAGCTGCTCTATAACTACCTGCTGGCGTTTGGCGGCGCGGGACGGACCCTGCTCAACTGCCCGCCGTGCTTTAGCGAGTATGCGTTCTTTGCATCGCTCTGTCAGACCGAGGTGCGCGACGTGTGGCGCGACCCGGCGAGCTTTGAGCTCGACCAGGCAGCCGTGCTTGCCGCGGCGCCGGAGTGCAGCCTGGCCATCGTGACTTCGCCCAACAACCCCACGGGCGACGTGGCACCGCTCGACTTTGTCGCGGCCCTGTGCGATGCGTGCCCCGGCATGGTCATGGTCGACGAGGCCTACGTTGAGTTTGCGGACGATTCGTTTGGCGCGGCAACTACGGCGCAAGGCCTTATTGCCGAGCATCCTAACCTGGTGATTCTGCATACACTGTCCAAGGCGTTCGGCGCCGCCGGCACGCGCCTGGGCTATGTGATCGCGGCGCCCGAGGTCATCGACGTGTTCGCGGCGATTCGCCAGATCTATTCGGTCAACGTGCTGAGCCAGGCGGCAGCACTTGCCTGCGTGCGTGCCCGCGATGCCTACGCACCTGTGGTGGCGCAGGTCGCATCCGAGCGTGAGCGCGAGCTGGCCGCTCTGCGCGTGATGGCTGCCGAGGGCTTGCCCGTGGAGGCGTGGCCGAGCGCGGCGAACTTTGTGCTCGTGCGCACGCCGCATGCCACGCGCGTGCGCGAGCGCCTGCGCGACGAGTATTCAATTTTGGTGCGCGACTTTAGCTACGCGCCGGGCCTTGCGGACTGCCTGCGCATTACCGTGGGCACCCCGCAGGAAAACGACGAGGTGCTGGCAGCGTTTGCCGCGCTGGTGAAGGAGGAGATGTAGATGGACCGCTATGCCGAGGTAACCCGCAAGACGGGCGAGACCGACATTGTCGTAAAGCTCGACCTGGACGGATCTGGCGTGTGCGATATCTCGACCGGCGTGCCGTATTTCGACCACATGCTCAACGCTTTTGGCCGCCATGGTCTGTTCGATCTGACGGTGCACGCGGTGGGCGACGTCGAGGTCGATGCACATCACACCGTCGAGGACACGGGTATTGTGCTGGGCGAGGCGTTTTGCCAGGCGCTGGGCGACAAGGCGGGCATTACGCGCTTTGCCGACGCGGCGATCGCCATGGACGAGACGCTTGTGATGGCTGCTGTTGATATTTCGGGCCGCGGGCAGGCCTACTGCGAGCTGCCCGTGCCGACCGAGCGCGTGGGCAGCTTCGATACCGAGCTGGCCGTCGAGTTCTTCTACGCCTTTGCGCGCGATGCCAAGCTCACGCTGCACGTGCGCGAGCTGGCGGGTGGCAACTCGCATCACATTATCGAGGCCGCCTTTAAGGCCGTGGGCCGCACGATGCGCCAAGCCTGTGAGCTGGACCCTCGCGTGCAGGGCATCCCCAGCACCAAGGGTTCACTGTAACCTGCCAAAAAGGGACAGGTTTATTTTGGCAGGTTTTATCTGCGGGAATGCTGTCTCATGTGGTGGGTGAACGTTTAACCGACCAAAATAAACCTGTCCCTTTTTGGCAGGTTTTGAATGGGAAAAGGGAGGGTCGCGTGGGCGAACCGAAGATTGTGGTGGTCGACTACCACAAGGGCAACTTGTCGAGCGTCGTGCGCGGGCTTGCGCGCGCCGGTGCCGCCGCCTGCACGTCGGACGATCCGGAGCAGATCCGCAACGCCGACGGCCTGGTCATCCCGGGCGTGGGTGCGTTCTACGATGCGATTGCCTTTATGCGCGAGAGCGGCGAGGAGGCGGCCGTGCTCGATGCCGTCGCCGCCGGGATTCCGCTGCTCGGCATCTGCCTGGGCCTCCAGCTATTTTTTGAGCGCGGCGACGAGGGCGTGCCGGCGGACGAGGGCACGGTCGCGGACGGAAACGCTCCCAAGCAGGCTGACGGTCCCTGGGTCGATGGCCTGAGTATTATGCGCGGCTCGTGCACGCGCCTGGAGTCGAGCCGCCTGAAGGTGCCGCACGTGGGCTGGGACCAGGTGCACATGACGTCCGCCGGTGCGGCTGATCCGCTGCTTGCCGGTTTTGCCGAGGGCGCCAACATGTATTTCACTCACAGCTACGCGGTGGCCGACGACGTCGATGCCGCCGATGTGTTGGCACGCACGCACTATACACGGAGCTTCCCGTGCATCGTGCGCCACGGTAACGTGTGGGGCTGCCAGTTCCATCCCGAGAAATCCTCCGCGCTGGGTCAGTGCATCCTTAAGAACTTCGTCAACATCGTCGAGGAGGTCGGCCGATGATCCTGTTTCCCGCAATCGATCTGATCGGCGGCAAGGTCGTGCGCCTGGAGCGCGGCGACCGGAGTCGCTGCAAGGTATATTCCGACGACCCCGTGGCCGTTGCTCGCTCGTTTGCCGAGCAGGGCGCAAGCTGGGTGCACGTCGTCGACCTGTCCGCTGCCTTTGGCGAGGACGAGGACACATGCGCTGCCAACTCGGCGGCGATTAAGGCCATCTGCGGCGTCGACGGTCTGTCCGTGGACGTGGGCGGCGGCGTTCGCTCGCTCGCACGCATCGACGAGCTGGCCGGCTATGGTGCTCGCCGCATTGCGCTGGGCACCGTGCTGGTGACCGAGCCAGGTTTTGCCGAGGTGGCAGCCCAAGGCTTTGGCGAGCTGCTGGTCGCCGACATTGCCGCGCGCGACGGCCAGGTTAAGGTGAACGGCTGGCGCGACGGCGCGGGCGTGGCGCTCGACGATGCCGTGGCGCAGCTTACCGAGCTGGGCTTTAAGCATCTGGTGTATACCGACATCGCGCGCGATGGCATGCAGACGGGCATCGATGTGGCGGCGTATCGCCATGTGGCGCAGGTCGCGGGCTTTCCCGTCGTGGCGTCGGGCGGTATCTCGACGCTCGGCGATATTCGCGCGCTTGCCGCGGTGGGCGAGGGCGCCATCGAGGGTGCTATCACTGGTCGTGCGCTCTACGAGGGCAACTTTACGCTGGCCCAGGCGCTGGCCGCCGCCCGAGGGGAGGAGTAGCCCATGCTTACCAAACGCGTAATTCCCTGTCTGGATGTTAAGGACGGCCGCGTGGTCAAGGGCGTCAACTTTGTGAGCTTGCGCGATGCGGGCGACCCGGTGGAGCTAGCGCGTGCCTACGATCGCGAGGGTGCGGACGAGGTCGTCTTCCTGGATATTACCGCCACGAGTGACAACCGCGCGACGACTATCGAGATGGCGGCGCATGCGGCCGAGGAGCTGGCTATCCCCTATACCGTGGGCGGCGGCTTTCGCGATCTTGCGGGCATGCGCACCATGGTTGCCGCCGGTGCCGACAAGGTGTCGCTCAACTCGGCGGCCGTGCGCGACCCGTCGCTGATTAGCCAGGCTGCCGCGGCGTTTGGCAGCCAGGCCGTGGTCGTGGCGATCGATGCCAAGCGCGTGGGGCTGCCCGGGGAGCCGGGCGCCGATAAGTGGGGGGTCTTTACGGCGGGCGGCCGCAACGCTACGGGTATCGACGCGGTGGCGTGGGCCGAGGAGGCGGCTCGTCGCGGCGCCGGCGAAATCCTACTGACCAGCATGGATCGCGACGGCACCAAGGCCGGCTTTGATTTGGCGCTCACCCGCGCCGTGGCGCGCGCGGTGCCGATTCCCGTCATCGCGAGCGGCGGCGTGGGCACACTCGAGCATTTTGCCGAGGGCGTGATCGAGGGCGAGGCCGACGCCGTGCTGGCGGCGAGCGTCTTTCACTTTGGAACCTTCAGCATTCGCGAAGTCAAAGAGTATATGGCATCGCAGGGCATCCCTGTGAGGCTGGACTTTTAGCGCTGCGGCTTGCCCAGGCACCCGACCTTCCGGCTCCAACCCTCCTCGCGTACTTAAGTACGCGTCGTCGGGCTTGTCGCTCGGAATCTCGGGCACCTGGACAACCCTCGCCGACCTGTGGGATTTCGTTTGTTGCTTGGGAGAAATGATGACTGAGGTAATAGAAGCGTCTGATCTTACGTACGACGCCCGTGGGCTGATTCCTTGTGTGGTTCAGCAGTATGACACCGGCGAGGTGCTTATGGTTGCTTGGATGAACGAGGAGTCGGTGGGGCTGACGCTCAAGACCGGGACCACGTGGTTTTGGAGCCGCAGCCGCCAGGAGCTCTGGAACAAGGGCGCGACAAGCGGCAACATGCAGGAGGTCAAGGAGCTCTGGGCCGACTGCGATAGCGATACGCTGCTGGTCAAGGTCGACTCGCCGGGTCCGGCCTGCCACACCGGCAACCGTACCTGCTTCTTTAAGAAACTCGCGTAGGGCGGGCGCTCGATTAGACGCTCGGCCACCAGAAAGGATTGAACTATGGGTGTGCGCACCGCAAACGTTCAGGATGGAAATATCGGAGAGACGCTGACAGGTCTGGCCGAGGTGATTCACGGTCGTCATGATGCATCGCCGCAGGAGAGCTATACCGCGCGTCTGCTGACCGATGTCGAGGACGAGCTGCTCAAGAAGCTTGCCGAGGAGGCAAGCGAGGTGATCATGGCCTGCAAGGATAACGATCACGATCACATCCGCTACGAGGCCGGCGACCTGGTCTACCACCTGCTCGTGACGCTCGAGCGCTACGGTATCACCCTCGACGAGCTAGCCGGCGAACTCAACGCCCGCCGCCACTAGTCATTGGGGACGTTCTTAAACGACCAGTTAGGCGAGGGGCGTGGACTCCCATTCTCCGGTGAGGTGGGGGATGTCGAAGGTTCGATAACCGCAGTCGTAGGCGTGGGCCTGGGCCTCGCGGATGTTCCAGCAGATGTCGCAGGCGCGGTGTGCGTCCGAGCCAAAAGTGATCGGCACCTCGGCGTGGGCGAAGCAACGCAACAACCCGGTCGCGGGATAGTAGTCGTCGAGTCCCTTGCGCGGCGCGGCGGTCGAGACCTCAACGCGGCGGCCTGTGTCGTGTGCACACTCTGCCATCTGCCCCCAGAACGGCGCGGGGTCAAAGTCGGGCGCAAAGCCCTCTTTCGAAAAGCGCATGACCAGGTCGGGGTGAGCCATTACATCAAAGTTGAGCGGGCTCTCGCAGGCGCGGCACCAGTCATCGACATAGCGCTCCCACACGCCGCGTACGTCTAAGTTTTCCCAAACATGCAGGTTGGTGTCATCGTCGATCCAACCGCAAAGGGAATCGGGTGTATCAGGACGAGCGACGTCCTCCGTCCCCGCCGTGCCCGCAGCACCTGCCGCAATATCGCCTGGGTTGCCAATCCAATGCACGCTGCCCAGGAGTACGACGGCGCCCTGGGACCAGCGCTCAACCAAAGGCTCGCAGCCCTCGTACCAATCGCATTCAAAGCCATAGATAAAGCTGAGCTCCGGCGCAATCTGCGCGGCAAGCTTGCGAGCATCCTCAAAAGCCAGACGATGTGCCGGCAGGTCGCCCTCAGTAACCTGCACTTCGCAGTTGGCATCCATGCTGGCGGGCAAGGTGAGGTGGTCGGTCGAGACCATGACCCGACAGCCAGCCGCCGCGGCGGCGCGAACGTTTTCCTCAAAGGAGGCATGGCCGTCCGAAAACGAGGTGTGGGTGTGGCAATCGACCAGCGGGCAAGCAGACATGGCAGCTCCTTTGCGTCAAGCGAATCCGCTCCATTGTAATGGCGCGACCCCTGGCGCGCCGGGAACGCCACAAGTCGAAACCGACTGGAAAGGGCAGGCGGCGCGCAAGGGCTGCCGCACGACATCGACCCTGCCTCAAAACGTGTACGTCAGCCTCCAAAAGCTGCAAAAAATGACGTGTTTGGAGGCTGCCGTACACGTTTGGATAGGGGCGAGGACGATCCCGGCGCACGCCGACGTCCGCGACGGGCAAAAGTCCCGCCCATCCCATGACGCCGCCCCCACGCCGCCCGCGATGTGCTAGCGTTTGAGTGAACAAAACGAGCCCGCGCGGAAAGGAACCGGACCGTATGCAACGTGGAAGTACATCTCCGCTGTCCCGCGAGACCGATGCGCCCGAGACCATCGTCAAGCTGGAGTGCGACATCGACGATGCGTCGCCCGAGGTACTCGCCTATGCCGCCGACCGCCTGCGCGAGGCCGGCGCCCGCGAGGTGCACTGGCTACCCCTCTACTGCAAAAAGGGTCGCCCCGGATGGCAGTTGCAGGTGATCTGCTCGCACGAGGATATCGAGCGCCTACAGACGATTATCTTTTTGGAGACCACGACCAACGCCGTTCGTCGCCAGGTGATGGAACGCGTTTGCCTGCCGCGCCGATTCGAGCAGGTGACAACGCCTTGGGGCGAGGTGGCCGTAAAGGTGGCAACCCTGCCCGATGGCAGCGAGCGTGCAGCGCCCGAGTACGAGGACTGCGCTCGCCTTGCCCGTGAGCACAATGTGCCGCTCCAGCGCGTGATGCAGGCGGCGCAAGCCGCGGCTCTGCAATTTGAGTGACACGGTCGGCGACGCGCCACACCCACCCCATCAACCTCACCGAAAGGACCACCATGAAATACCTCATCGCCTCCGACATCCACGGCTCGGCATACTGGACCGAGCGCCTGGTCACCGCCATCGATTCCGAGCAGCCCGACCGCATCGTGCTGCTGGGCGACCTGCTCTACCACGGTCCACGCAACGACCTGCCGCGCGATTACGCCCCCAAGCGCGTAATCCCGCTGCTCAACGCCCTGGCCGACTGCATCATCGCGGTGCGCGGCAACTGCGACGCCGAGGTCGACCAGATGGTCCTCGACTTCCCCGTCATGGCCGACTACGCCACGCTGTTTGACGAAACCGGCCGTGAGCTGTTCCTGACGCACGGCCACGTCTTTGGCGCCGGCATGCACAACAGCGTCGACCACGCGCCCGCGCTGCCCGAGGGCTCCGCGCTCGTCTACGGTCACACGCACGTCAAGGTCAACGAGGAAAGCGCCGCGCACCCGGGCCTGTGGCTCTTCAACCCCGGTAGCGTGAGCATCCCCAAGGACGGCTCGCACAGCTACGGCATCTACGAGGGCGGCGCGTTCCGCCACGTGGTCCTGGAGGAGGAATAACCATGGCGCAGCACATGGCTCAGCAAAATGCCGAGGGCTCGCGCGATTTGTCCACGCTGGTCGACGCGTCGGCCGAGCTACAACATCTGGTGCAGATCGTCTGGCGCTTGCGTCAGCCCGACGGCTGCCCGTGGGACCGTGAGCAGACGCACCGCAGCATCGGCAAGAACATGATCGAGGAGGCCTACGAGGCACTCGACTGCATCGAGGCGGACGACGCGGTTCACCTACGCGAGGAGCTGGGCGACGTGCTCATGCAGGTCGTGCTGCATGCGCAGATTGCGGCGGACGCCGGCGAGTTTACGCTGGCCGACGTGGCGCGTGATATCGATGCCAAGCTCATCCGCCGTCATCCGCACGTGTTTGGCGATGTAGATGCCGACAGTTCCGACGAGGTACTCAAGATTTGGGACGAGGTCAAGCTTGCCGAGAGGGCTGCCAAGGACAAGGCCGTGGCGGCAGGCGAGGCTGCGCCCGAGGGCCTGCTCGACGGCGTGCCCACGCATCTGCCGGCGCTGATGCAGGCTCAGAAGGTGTCGCGCAAGGCGGCTGCCGTGGGCTTTGAGTGGGAGACGGTCCAGGATGTGTGGGACGAGGTCGCCGAGGAGCGTGCCGAGTTTGAGGCCGAGGCCCCTGGCTCGCCCGAGCGCGAAATGGAGTTTGGCGATCTGCTCTTTGCCCTGGTCAACGTCGCGCGCAAGGAGGGTATCGACGCCGAGAGCGCCCTGCGCGCGAGCACGGCCAAGTTTCGCCGTCGCTGGGCTGCGATGGAGCAGATGGCGGCCGATGCCCACGTGGATCTTGCCGAGCTTTCGACCCACGGCCTCAACGACCTGTGGGATGCCGCAAAGGCGGAGGAGTAAGACTGCGGGAACGACGGGCTGACACGCCTCATCGTTCCCGCTAAATTTTTCGAAAATCAAGTGTATCCCTCGGCTAACTTAGGGCATAATGCAAAAAGTGCGACATGGCTAACTTACGGAGACGCACCGATGGTGCACGGTCAGCCGGTCGCTTGCATCCACTACGTTTCCAAGTGAGAGGGAGACAACATGAGCGATATTTTGGACGTTTACGGTCGCGAGGTGCTCGACAGCCGCGGCAATCCCACCGTCGAGGTCGAGGTTGTGCTCGAGGACGGTAGCTTCGGTCGCGCGATGGTGCCTTCGGGCGCTTCGACCGGTGCCTTTGAGGCTTGCGAGCTGCGCGATGGCGACAAGGGCCGCTATCTGGGCAAGGGCGTTTCGCAGGCCGTCGAGCACGTCAACAACGAGTGCGCTAACGCCGTCGTGGGCCTCGACGCCTTCGACCAGTGCGCCGTCGATGCCGCGCTGATTGCCGCGGACGGTACCCCCAACAAGACCAAGCTCGGTGCCAACGCCATCCTGGGCGTGTCGCTGGCCACCGCGCGCGCCGCTGCCGAGTCGGCGGGCCTGTCGCTGTACCAGTACCTGGGCGGCGTCAACGCCCACCTGCTGCCCACACCTATGATGAATATCCTCAACGGCGGCGTGCATGCCGACAACAACGTTGACTTCCAGGAGTTCATGATCATGCCCGTGGGTGCTCCGAGCTTTGCCGAGGGCCTGCGCTGGTGCGCCGAGGTCTACCACACCCTCAAGGGCGTGCTGCACGAGGCCGGCCTGGGCGGCGGCGTGGGCGACGAGGGCGGCTTCGCACCCAACCTCAAGACCAATGCCGAGCCGTTCGAGTACATTACCAAGGCCGTCGAGAAGGCTGGCTTTAAGCCCGGCGTTGACTTCATGTACGCCATGGATCCGGCATCGACCGAGTTCTACAACGCCGAGACCGGCATGTACGAGCTCAAGGGCGAGGGCGTTGAGTACACGAGCGCTCAGATGGTCGATTACTGGGAGAAGCTCGTCGACACCTATCCCATCATCTCCATCGAGGACGGCATGGCAGAGGAGGACTGGGACGGCTGGGTTGAGCTCACCCGTCGCATTGGCAACAAGGTGCAGCTGGTGGGCGACGACTTGTTCGTCACCAACACCGAGCGCCTCAAGAAGGGCATCGAGCTGGGTGCCGCCAACGCGATCCTGGTCAAGGTCAACCAGATCGGCACGCTCACCGAGTCGCTGGAGGCCATCGAGACCGCCAAGGAGGCCGGTTACGCTTGCATCGTGAGCCACCGCTCCGGCGAGACCGAGGACTCCACGATCGCCGACCTGGTCGTGGGCGTCAACGCCGGCCAGATCAAGTCGGGCGCCCCGTGCCGCAGCGATCGCATCGCCAAGTACAACCAGCTCATCCGCATCGAGGACGAGCTCGAGGGCAGCGCGCGCTACGCCGGCAAGGCCGCGTTCTACAACATTCGCTAAACGGGCGAATTTGGCGAGGGGGAGGCTGACTCGGTTCCGCCTCGCCTTGGCAGGATGCCGCAAAGCGTTATGGGCGCTGGGCCATACGGCTCAGCGCCTTTTTTATGTCGAGTAAAGGCTGGCGAAGGCGGTGCGGGCGCTCGTGCTATAACTAGAATACTTAGCGCAAACAAACCTCAACCGCACAAGGCGCACATGGATCAGATTTACGACAACAGGTACTATTCCGCCGGTTCGCGTGAGCCGTCGCCTCGCCGTGCGCGCACGGTGCAGCTCGGTGGGTCCGCCTACGCCGGCGCCGACCGCTCCATGCAGCGCCCGACAAGTACCTCGCGCCCCAATGCTCAAGTGAATACTTCGACAGATGGACCAGTGCGCCCGGCACGTTCGTCGCATGCTCAGCGCTCGTCGGCTCAAACGCACGATAGGTCGAGCAGGCCCTCGAACCGTTTTTCGGGCTCGGACTTTATGCACTACGCCAACGACAACGCGGTGGTCAAGGCGATCTACGACTTTACCCACGGTCCTCAGCGAGGGCTATTCATCGGCATCGTCGTTGCCCTGGTGCTCGTGAGCCTGTATTTCCCCGTGCGCGACCTGTACGTGGCAAAGCGTTCGAGCGATATCTTGACCAAGCAGGTCGAGATTCGCCAGCAATACAATGATGGGCTGCAAAAAAGCGTCGACAAGCTGCTCTCGGAGGAGGGTATCAAGGATGCGGCATCCGAGGACCTGGGCTTGGTGATGCCCGGCGAGAAGAGGATTGAAGTGCAGGACCTGGACGGCGATTCGGATGCCTCGTCGAGCCAGAAGTCGTCGAACGCCAAGAAGGCCAGCGAAGTTGCCAAGGAAATCGAAGAAGTCGGTAAGGACGCGCCGTGGTACATCCAGGCGCTCGACATGCTGTTTGGATTTAACGGCGTCGAGGGTCAGACGGTCGCGTCCAGCGGCAAATAGCGCCCGGAGGGGAGCTCGCAATGACAAATTGCAAACGATATAAGGTGGCCGCGATCGACCTGGGAACGGTGTCGTCGCGACTAGTGCTAGCGCAGGTCGAGGGCGGGGCGATCGTGGAATCGTCCAAGTATACCGAGATTACCGATCTGGGCGAGGGCGTGGACGCGACGGGCCGCTTTTGCGAGACGGCGGTCGAGCGTGTACTCGCTGCGTGCCGTATGTTTGTGGACGAGGCGCGTACCTTTGGCGCCGCGTGCATCTGCACCACGTGCACGAGCGCCGCGCGCGATGCGTCCAACGCCGCCCTGCTGCTGGACGGCCTGCGCGAGCTGGGTCTCGAGCCGCAGGTGATTCCAGGAGAAGTCGAGGCGCGCCTGACGTTTTTTGGCGTGGCGCACGACTTTGCCGGTGAACGCATTATCGTCGCCGATTCGGGCGGCGGCTCCACGGAGCTCGCGACGGGCGTGTACGCGCCGGAGCGCGGGGTCTTTGCGCTGGAGGGAACGCGCTCGCTGGACATCGGTTGCCGTCGCGTGACCGAGCGGTTTTTCTCTGCGCTGCCGCCTGCGGACGGCGAGCTTACTGCCGCTGCCGCGTGGGCAGGTGAGCAGTTCGCCGCCTATTTTGAAGGCCTGCCCAGCGATTTTGAGCGCGCCGAACGCTTGGTCGCGGTGGGTGGCACGGTGACTACGCTGGTGGCGCTGGTCCACGAGCTGGAGCCGTACGACTCGAACTTTGTGCACCTGCGCGAGCTTTCGATGGAGCAGATTTCGGCCGCTATCGAGCGCATGTCTGCGTTGGATGTTGCAGGCATTGCCGCGTTGCCGGGCGTGCAGTCCAAGCGCGCGGGCGTGATTCTGGCCGGCGCCGTGGTGATTCGCGAGCTCATGCGAGCCGGCGGCTACAAGACGCTCACCGTAAGCGAGAACAGCCTACTCGCTGGCATGGCCGCCACCATCAACGAGACTCTCGACGGCACAACCCCCACCATCGGCTGGACTCCCAGCCTCAGCGCCCTTTAAATAAGTTGCGGTGAAATACGGACTAAAATCGCCCTTTCGGGCACCAAACAGTCCCTATTCCACCGCAACTCAACAGCCGGCACCTGGGGACGTTCCTTTTCTGCCGGCACCTGGGGACAGTCCTTGCGGGGCGTCCCCACAGCGCCTATGCCAGCTTGTCGATTTGCCCAATCTCCCAAAGCGGAATATTGACGAGCATGCCCTCGTCTCTATATGCCGCCAGGGAGCTCCTCACGCAACGCTCGAGCTTGAATTTTTCGCAGGCTATTTTCAGACTCTTCGCTTTAAGGTTCTCTGCCGCCTTGACCTCAAGCGGAAGCACGGTTCCCGCATGGTCGATGGCAAAGTCGGTTTCGGCATTGCCAGAGGTAGAGGACCAATACGCGGGAGTTTTGTCCTGGAGCAAAAGCTCCTGCGCGACGTATTGTTCGGTCAGCGAACCTTTGAACTCGGTAAAAACAGCGGATCCGTTAAGAACGATGGCCGGAGAGAGACCGGAGAGCGCTCCGAGGATGCCGGTGTCGATGCAGAACAGTTTGAAGCCCGAGAGGTCTTCGTAGCTCGAGAGCGGCGCCTTTAGAGCGGAAACACGTGGCACCTTATGAACAGTCCGTGAGCCACTGGAGGCTTTCCTCGAAATCGCGTGCGCGCGCTCCGGGGCGAAGGGCGCCATAGACAAACTTCTTGTTCTCTTTGGCAAGCTGGCCGGGAAGGGATTTCCAAACCAACCTCATGCGCTCGATGATGCGGGCGGGTGCATGTTTGCCAAAATCGGATTCGTAAGCCTCGATGATTTGCTGCTGAAGCCTTCGGGCTTCGATGAAGTCGCGTGTCTCGGCGAAAGCGGAGACAACTTCGGGCATACCGCCGACAACAAGGTATTCCTTGAGCAAGTGTTCGAGCTTTTCGGTAACGTTTGCTAGAAGGTTCATGTCTGCGGCAAGGATGGCGTCGGCGAGCGGGTCGCCGTCGACGGCACGAACGAACTCGGCGAACCCCATGGGACGCATGGTGAGCTGGTCGATTTTGCCGACGGGAAATGACTCGTTTTCGCGTCGGAGCGCGAGGCCCATATAGGAACCGGCTGCTACGATGTGGTATTCGGGTGCAAGCTCGTTGAAGTACTTGAGCGAGGTGATCCCGCGCGGGGCCTCTTGGATCTCGTCGAAGATGATGAGCGTGTCTGCTGGCGTTACAGTTTGGCCACGTAGGAGTTCTATCTGGGAGATGATGCGCTTGGGGTCGAGGTCCCCATCGAACAGCGAGCGTGTGCTCGGCTCGAGCATAAAGTCAAAACGAATGACGTTTCGATACTGCTGGCTTGCGAATTCGTTAAGAAGCCAAGTCTTTCCTGTCTGGCGGGCTCCCTTAAGCAAGAGAGGTTTGCGATTCGTCCTTGATTTCCAAGCGATAAGTTCGCTCATAAGCTGTCGCTGCATATTGCCTCCCAACCCTCTCGGTTAGTATAAGGCCATTTGGGTGTTTCCATCGGAAAATGTGCGAGACAACCACGTTTTTCCATCGGAAAATGTGCGAGACAACCACGTTTTTCCATCGGAAAATGTGGTAGGAAACTCATTGGGTGGGCGGAAAAAGTAGTCAAAAAAGCCCCGTCCCAAATGAGCTGCTCTGCAGTTGACGGCGTCCAAAAGAAACGAGCCCGCATCCCTGGGGAACACGGGCTCGCAAGCAATCATATGGTAGGGGCGGTGGGACTCGAACCCACAATCCTTGCGGCGAGAGATTTTAAGTCTCCTGCGTATGCCAATTCCGCCACGCCCCCGTGAGACTAGAAGTCTAGCACAAGCCGTCCGTTACGCGTTGACGGCCATCGAGTGCTGGCCCGACTTCTCCAGGAACTCCTGGAACTTGGCTTCGTCGCCCTTGTTCTGGTACTGCAGGGCCAGCAGGTACTCCAAGCGGCAGCGCTTGACCGGGTCGTCGCCGACATCCTCGAGCATGCGCTCCAGCTCGGGAATGTCGTTGTGGCGCTTGAGGATCATCGTGTCGTACATCAGCTGGCACTCGTGCGCAACTGCCTCGGCCTGACCGCCCTCAAAGCCCTTGATCTCGTGCAGCAACTCCTTGGACTTTTTGCGGTCCTCCTGGCCAACATAGTAGTTAAAGGCTTTGATCACCAGGTCGACGCGCTGCATCTTGGGGAGGTTGAGCCCCAGCAGCAGGTCGAACATCTCGCTGGCACGCTCGTGGTCCTCGCGCAGCAGATAGGAGTTCAGGCGCAGGTAGTCGCGGTTGTAGCGTGGGTACAGCATGCTGGTGAGTTTGCCGTCGAGCAAACGATCGAACTCGTCCCACTGCTTGGCGGCCATAAGCTGCTGCAGGCGCTTGAACGTTGTGCGTTTTTTGACGCTAAAGAACACCGACACGGCGATGCAGATGATAACGACGGCGGTCCAGAGTGTGCGGGAATCGGGCATATTAGGGTCCTTAGTCGCTCATAAAGCGAGCGGTATGACAACACGTACTAGATGTATTATACGCAGCGCGCAAGCAAACTGGCATAAAAGCTCATCGAGGCCGAGTGCCATCGCTCGCTGCGGTACACTTACCTAAAGTAAACCATGAAGGGAGATATTACCTATGAAGAAGATCGTTTTGGCTTGCGGTGCTGGCGCTGCTACTTCCACGCTCGTTGCCCAGAAGGTCGCTACCATGCTCGACGCCAACGGTTATGCCGGCAAGTATGAGATCGTGCAGTGCGCCATCTCCGAGGCCAAGGACGCTTGCGACGAGGGCGCCGACCTGCTGATCGCCACCACCGTTGCCCCCGAGGGCCTCACCTGCCCGTACGTGAGCGGCGTGCCCTTCATGACCGGCATGAACCGCGTTGCTGCCGAGAAGGCCGTTCTCGACGTTATGGCTCAGTAGGCGCTGCCTGTATGAATGAGCAGAGCGCCAATCCGGTCGAGCTCTTTGGCATGCGCGTTGCCCATGTGGGCATTAACGCCACCGACCCGGCAGATGCCTTGGAGATCGCGGAGCTGTTCTCGACGATGATGGGCCTGCCCGTTATCGAGACCCCCGTTTCGTACTTTAACGATTCGCTGGTCGAGATCATGAAGCAGAACGGTCGTGGCACCAAGGGCCACATCGGCTTTGCCGTTAACGACATCGATGCAGCTGAGAAGTGGTTTGCCGAGCGCGGGCTCGAGGTCAACGAGGAGTCGCGCGTGCTGCTGCCCGACGGGGGTACCAAGCTCGTGTACTTTAAGCGCGAGTTCGCCGGTTTCGCCGTGCATCTGTGCCGCGAGTAGCGCACAAGCTGCCATAGCTGGCAAAAAGGGATAGGGCCGCGTGGCCCTATCCCTTTATTTATGCCGAGGGGCTTCCTATCGTGGCAGGCGAATCGTAAAGCGGCTGCCGACCCCTTCGACCGAGGTCACACCGATGACGCCGCCGTGGCTGTCGACGATCCACTTGGCGATCGCAAGCCCCAGACCCGAACCCTGTGCGCCGGCATCGCGCGCGTTGTCGGCACGGTAGAACCGCTCGAACGCGTGAGCTGCAGATTCCTGGTGTTCCCGCATCCGAGTACTTGGCGGCGTTTTGCACGATCACGCGCAGAGCCTGCTTCACGAGCGCCACGTCGACGGGCGCGTCGCAGCGCGGGTCGCTGACAAGCGCAGCGTCAAAGGCCAGCCGATACGTGTGCTCGGTATCGATCATCTGCGATTCCTCGCATACCTCGTCGACCAGTGCGGCAAGGTTGGTATTTGCGCGCCGCAGGACCGTGCGCCCGGCATCGCCGCGCGCCAAAAACAGCAGCTGCTCCACGAGCTCTTGCATGTGCTCGCTTTCGGCCTTGAGCGAGGCGATGGATTCCGCCAGCACGTCCGGGTCGTCTTTGCCCCAGCGGTCGAGCATGTTTACGTAACCCTGAATCACCGCGATGGGCGTGCGCAGCTCGTGGCTCGCATCGTTGACAAAGCGCATCTGCTGCAGCTTGGCCTCTTGCATCTGGCGCAGTAGGCGGTTGAGTGCGACCTCGATGCTTGCCAGGTCGGCGTCGCCGGTGGTGACGCTCGGCGAGTCGACGCTCGCCCGCTCGATGGCTTGCTCCAGCGTTTCCATCTTGCCGCCGGAGAGCTGCATGCGGCCGAGCTCGTCCACGCGCAGGGCCAGGTCGTTGAGCGGCGCCATGGTGCGGCGCACACGGCGAGCGCCGCCGAGCATATCGAGCATGCTGATGACCTGCCAACCTACAACAACGATATAGAGGGGCCAAAGTGCGATGAGGTCCTGCGCGAGGGGGAAGGTCTTGGTGGTACGCGCAAGCTCGACGGTATAGGTGAGCGTTGTCAGGTCCCAGCCGCGCGCGGGCTTCAGCGACATGCCGCGAACGGTGGCGCCGGGGATCCATCCTGCGGTAAACGCGCTGTCGGGCAGTGTCTGGTTGTATCCATAGACGAGGATCGCCGCCGCAATCACCACCAGCAACAGATCGAGCCAGACGTAGCTCATCAGGCGGCGCCACATATAGCTCCAGTTGATGGCGCGGGCGATGGAGGTGACGCGCTTGGCCTCGGCGTTACGCGCGGCAGACATAGCCCACCCCGCGCACGGTCTGGATGATGCGGGCGCCGCCGGCGTCCTCGATCTTGGCGCGTAGATGCGCGATGTGCACGTCGACGTTGTTGGTGTCGCCCATGTATTCGTAGCCCAGCGCTTCGTGCGCGATGCGTTCGCGCGTGAGCACGGTCTCGGCATGCGCCATAAGCAGGGCGAGGACATCGAACTCGCGGGCCGTGAGCGCAATGGGCGAGCCGCCGACCGTGACTTCGCGGCGGTCGGGGTCGAGCGCAACCGAGCCCACGGCGAGCGTGGCGGGGGAGAGCGAGGCGGAAACCTGGGTCGAGTCACTGACCGGGGGCATCGCAGTGGCGCCGACACCCGTGCCGCCTGCCGCGCCCGTCCCGATGCCGCCAACGCCCGAAGCCGCCCGCACGGCCTCCGAGCGCTTCAACGCCACGCGGATCCGTGCGAACAGCTCCTCAATCGCAAACGGCTTGGTCAGGTAATCGTCGGCGCCGGCATCGAGCCCGGCCACCTTGTCCATCACGGCATCGCGCGCGGTGACCATAATCACCGGCACGTCCTTGTGCTTGCGGACGCGCCGCAGGACCTCCATGCCGTTGAGCTGCGGCAACAGCACATCGAGCAGAATAAGATCGTAGTTGCGCTCCAGCGCCAGGTCCACGGCGGCGCGGCCGTCGGCGGCATGTTCCACCTGGTAGCCCTCGTGCTCCAGCTCGAGCGTCACAAAGCGGGCGATTTTCTCCTCGTCCTCTACGATCAGGATCCGTGCCATGCGTGCTCCCGTCTGCGATTACTTGTCGTCGTTGAGATTTTGCTTGATGTCATCCGCGGCATCGGCGGCGTGATTCATAAGGTTGTTGATGCTGCCGGGCACGTCACCGTCGCTGTCGATGCGGTAGCGCATGCCAAAGAACAGGCCAATCAGCATCAGCCATATCGTGGCACCCCAGGCAAACAGCGCGACGATGGGGATCAGGATGGGAATGTTGAGGATGATCGCATCGCGGCGCGTGGCGATAAACTTGGTGTCCAGGCTCAGGCGGAAGAGCTTTTTGAGATACTCCCACACGCTGTCCATCTTCTTGGAGAAGTCGGTCTTCTCACTCGACTTTTCGTAGGCGGCCTGCGCGGCGACCATCTCGGCCGAGGGCTCATCGACCGGCTCGGACTCGGTGGCGGCGTGTGCCGACATGGTCTGGGTCTTGCCCTGCGACTCGAGCCAAATGATGGCATCCAGGACGTTGCCGTCGGCAGCGTCGAGCGCTGCCTTGGCATCGGTGTAGCTCACGTTGCACTTGGTGCGGATGGTTTCAACTTTTTCGAGGTCGTCCATGACCTGTCCTTTCGTTCGATGGGCGCGACGCCGGGCGATCTGCCCGGGCGCGAGCGTTGCGTTCGGCGGCCTGCGTTGCGCGGCGCCGCCCCGCCCTTGGTCGAACTCTATAGTGCAGGTTATAGATTAAGCGATTCTTGAGCCAAGATTAATGTTGGATGAGTTTTTGGGTGGCGGTGGGGAAGGGAGAGGTGCCCTTCTAGGCGGCTAGCAGTGAGGTCTAATACTTTTCCGAGAAGTGAACGAGCTAAATCGGACCCCCGAAGCATCGACACTTTAAGGGCGTCGTTTCCTGCGGTTTCGGTGCTGAAATCCTGTGATTTTGCCGACGAAAAATGCGGATGCTTCAGGGGTCCTAAAACAGCCGTTCACTTCGCGGAAAAGTATTAGACCTCGATAGCGAGGGATGGTGAGCCGGTAGCAAGTCGGCGTCAAGGGTTGGTCGAGCAGGCGGTTTTCAGGCGACTGGAACATGGCGGGCGGCCGATCGCCTATACTGGTTGAGCTCAACTGGAGAGGTGATGGCTAGTTATGAAATCAATCAATGTTGCAGCAGCGATTATTCAGAAAGACGGGAAGATCCTGAGCTGCCAGCGCGGCTATGGCGAGTTTAAAGACGGCTGGGAATTTCCGGGCGGCAAGCTCGAGCCGGGCGAGACCGGCGAGCAGGCAATCGTGCGCGAGATTCAAGAAGAGCTCGAGGTCACGATCGGTAACCTCGACTATCTGTGCACGGTCGAACACGATTACGAGACGTTCCACCTGTCGATGCAGTGCTACCTGGCTACCATTCTTTCGGGGGAGTTCAAAGAGCATGCTCACGAGGATATGAAATGGCTTGATACCAATAACCTGTGGGATGTCGATTGGCTTCCGGCGGACGTTAAAGTCGTTAGGGAGCTCGAAAAGAAACTCGGGCTTAAGTAAGAAAGGGGCGGGCGTCACATGGCGGCTCGCTCCTTTTTGTTACTCGGCCGCGCTCAAATCGCTGAGCATAAACTCGTAAATGTCTTGCCTCACGGGTGCGTTGAGCTCATATTCGATTTCGACGGCGTTGTCGCCGCTCTTAGTTTTAATAGCTTCGAACTCGCCGGTCGGATGCATTTCGCCTAAGAAATAGAACTCCTTGCCGCCCTTATCGTCCTTGTTCTTTCGCATAAATAAATACGTCTTCAGGCCGTTTTCCGGCCATGCCTGCAGTCGCAGAATCTCGGGGGAGTTGAGCGTGCGGTTGCCCTTCGAGATTGCGATGAGCTTGCTCGGCGAAACAAAGCGGTCTTCATACTGAATTGACTCGCTAATGTCGGGCGCCTTGTCATAGTTAATAAACACGGGGAATGTATTGGTCTTCTCATCGTAGAAGTATCCGCCAAGGTTTTGGCCGTTGATGTTCTTTTCCCAGTTCATCAGACGGCAAACCTCCTCGTACGTGTACTTGGCGTTGAGAACGAAATTCGTGTTTTCGTACGTCTCGGCATAGTCGAGTCGGTTGCGCTCAATACCAAAATCCAGCACCTCGAGAATCTGACGCTTGAACTCTGCGTTGCGCAGGGCGGTCGCAAACGCTTCGGTCAGACGAGGTCCGCATCCATCGTCAATAAGCAGGGAAACGAAATCCTTAGGAGTGGCAAAGTCGCCCTTAAGGACTGCGATTGCCGACCTAACGGCGCTGTCCTTAAGCTGTGCGCGGTAGTTCCTAAGCGCGGCCTCGCGCATATGCCGATAGCCCTCGTGTCCGGCTTCGACGAGCGTTTGAAGCAAATAGAGGTCTTCGAATCGCTTGCCCGCGGCGAGCTTTTGCGAAATAAATTTGAGAATCTTGGTTTGATCAGAGGAAAATTGAACCGTGTAGTCCGGCTCGTATTTGGAAAGAAATGCGTGGTAGGAGCCTAAGCCGCTATTCTTGAAGATAAGCAGCGGATCGATAGAGCCGTTACGATCAAATTCGAGCAGCGAGGGGATCTTGCCGAGTTTTTGACGTAAGTCGAGATATTCGTTTTTCAAAAACCTGACGGAGGTGAAATCGCCGCCGTCGATGGCCTTGTAAATGCGTGCCTCGGAAATACGATCGAAGCTCACGGTCGAGCATCCGGGGATCGCCGAATCGCCCTCTTGAACAAGGCGGCGCAGGCGGTCTTTGTTATACGTCTTGTCACCCGAAAGCGCGATGGGCACCAAGAAGTTGCTCTGGTAGTTGCCAATAAAGTCGAGCACCAGTGCGTATTCCTTATCATCATTCAGGCGCAAACCTCGTCCGAGCTGCTGAATAAAGATGATTGCGGAGTCGGTGCGTCGAAGCATGATGATCTGATTGAGCGAGGGGATGTCGACGCCTTCGTTCATGATATCGACCGAGAAAATGTACTCGAGCTCGCCGGCTTCAAGTCGGCTGATCGCGGCATCGCGGACCTCATCGGAATCTTGACCGCTAATTGCAGCCGTTCGATATCCGAGAGCGTTGAATTTGCGCGACAGTTCTTCGGCCTCGGCGTTTCGATTGCAGAAAATTAAGCCCCTGCGGTTGCTTTTGGTGACGCTATACTCTTCGATTTTCTCGGTGATGTGACGCACGCGCTCATCGGACGTCAAGCGCCCGAACAGGGCGGTATCTTCGATTGTCTCATCGTCAATCTCCAGATCGTGAATGCCAAAATAATGGAAGGGGGCTAGCATCTCCTCGGCCAAAGCGTCCTGCAGCGTGATCTGGAACGCGATGACGTGATTGAAAAGGGCAAAGACGTCATAGCCGTCGGTGCGATTGGGTGTAGCGGTCATGCCCAGATAAAACCGAGGCGTAAAGTGCGACATGATGGATTGGTAACCCTGGGATCCCGTGCGGTGGGCCTCGTCGATGACGATGTAGTCGAACTCATCGGGACGGAAATCGCTCAGATGTTTGGCGACCGAAGAACACATGGCAAACACGCAGGTAGCATTGCTTATATTCTTGCCAGTTTGATAGGTGTCGAACGTATAGTTACTACCTAAGAGGCGTTCGTAGCTTGCACGGGAGGCGTCGATAATGCGCCGGCGGTGCGCAAGAAAGAGGACGCGCCGGGGTTTAGTTGCGAGCACGTCGAACGCCGAAAGGAAGGTCTTGCCGGTGCCGGTTGCCGAGACCAACAGGGCGCGGGTCTCGCCCTCGCGGTGGATTACACCGAGCGCCTCAAGGGCGCGCTGCTGCATTTTATTGGGCTTGATTTCTTCGAGGTCGTTCGTGGTTGGGCTAACGGCCGCCTGGAACGTCGGTTTCGATTTGGGCTTTGACGGACGTGCCGATCGATATGCGGCATAGTTCTCAATCCAGTCTTGGGAAAGCAAAACGGTTGAGGTGTCGTTCCACAACGAATTGAACTCGCCCCTCAGTTCGCCGAGTAGGCGGCTGTTCTCGACAGTCTGGTACAGCACGTTCCATTCTTTATTACAGGTGAGGGCGGTCTGCGTCATGTTCGAGCTGCCGACGATGACCGTGCTGGTTTCGCCCTTATCAAAAATGTATCCCTTGGCATGCAAATTACCCTGGAATACGCGAACTTCCATGTTGTCGTATTCCAGGAGCTTGCGAAAGACATCGGGTGAGTTGAAGTTGAGATAGGTGGACGTGAGCAGCCTGCCCTTAATGCCACGCTGCTTGAGCTCCTGGAACGTCTCGACCAGGATTTGAAGGCCGCCGTCTGCAACAAACGCTACGCAAAAGTCAAAAGAGCCGCAGGCTGAGAGCTGCTCCTTGATAACGGATAGTAGTGTTCCGCCTGTCGCCTTCGAGTTGGCGATGAGCTTGGGTGAATCGTTCTCGCGTGTAAGCGAGTCGAATTCAATATCAATCTGTCGCTGCGTAGTCATCCCGGCAAACCTTTCGAAAGACTATGTTGGCGCCAGGATAACAGATCGATCGTTCGTATTTTAGATGTATGACGATTGGGGTTGGCAGTTTGGCATGAGCTTGCACACGTGTCCGCACGACATGTGACACTTGCCCTGCCGCCCTGCTCTGCCGCGGCGGCATGTACCTGAACAACGACCCTCTAAGGAGTTCGATTTTGATGAGTGACAACACCAAGCATCTCGCAAAGAAATGCGTCAAGGACGCGGGGCCGTGCCTCGCGTTGTGCCTTGCCGGCGCAGCGGTCGCGCTGCTGGCTGTTCTGGGGCCGTTCGACGTGCTCCGAAGTGTCAGCTCTCTGCACGTTTGCATGGCCCTTGCCGGCGCCATGATAACCGGCGGCGTGCTCGATCTGATTTTTTGGGTGCTTGACCCGTTTGGATGGAAAAATGAAGGGTAAGCCCTAAGGGATGGATGCCCCGCAGCAACAGGAGGTCCCCGTGATCTGGTTTACCAGCGATACTCATTTTGGACACGAGAACATGCTACGGCTTAGCGATAGGCCTTGGTCGGCTGTTGCGCAGATGAACGACGCCATGGTCGCCAACATTAACAGCAAGGTTGCTGCGGATGACGAGCTCTACATCTTGGGCGACTTCAGCTTTAAGATGACGGTCCAAGACGCCTATGAGCTGCGCAAAAGCATTACATGCAAGCGCGTTCATCTGCTGCCCGGCAATCACGATAAAGACTGGACGCAGTCTGCGGTAGCGGATGCTTTTATCGTTGAGCCGCCCATTTGCGTGCTCAAGATCGACCGCCAAAAAATCGTGCTGAGCCACTATCCTATGGCTGACTGGCAGGGCATGTCGCACGGCAGCTGGCATTTGCACGGGCATATCCACAGTTGCGGCGGCGCGTACAACAAGTTCAACCTCAGGCAGGGGCTGCTGCGCTATGACGTGGGCGTGGATGCTAACAGCTACGCCCCCGTGAGCCTGGAAGAGCTCAGGTCGCGGTTTGCACAGGTAGACGAGCCGGTGTGTTGCGTTAAATGGCCGTGGTGGGTCAACGCCACGGGTGACGAGCAGATTGAGCACGATCTCGAAACATATAAGAGGGAAGTGGTAATCCGATGACGGTCTATGTGACGGGCGATATTCACGGCGGCCTCGACATGCAAAAGCTGCGCGATTGGGAGCTTGGGGATAGCCTGACGAGCGACGACTATCTCATCGTCGCCGGCGACTTTGGCTTTCCGTGGGATTTCTCTGCCGAAGAATGTGCCGACATCGCTTGGCTGGAGTCGCGCCCCTATACCGTGCTGCTCGTCGACGGCAACCACGAGCGTTTCGATCACTGGGCGGAGCGTCCCATGGAGTTGTGGCACGGTGGGCTGACGCAGCGCCTGTCGGATACCTCTCCCATACGGCGCCTGACGCGCGGCGAGGTTTTTGAGCTCGACGGCTCAACGATTTTTACCATGGGCGGCGCCACGAGTGTGGATAAGGAATACCGCATTCCCCATTCCAGCTGGTGGCCGCAGGAGCTGCCGGACGAGCGCAACTTTGAGGAGGCGCGGGCAAAGCTCGACAGCGTGGGTTGGAAGGTCGACTACGTGGTCACCCACACCTGCTCGACGCGCATGCTTTCGCCCACGCTTTATCCGGCACCCGGCTGGAATTACCCCGCCGTTGATCGGCTTACGGCATTTTTCGATGAGCTGGAAGATCGCATGGACTACAAGCGCTGGTACTACGGGCATTTCCATCGGGATGCCAACCCGGCCGAGCGTCACACCGTACTCTACGACTGCATCGTTCACCTGGGCGACGAACTCCAACCCTGGGATGTTGCGTAGGGGCGCGGACGCATGAGCTTCGTGGCGAACCAAAACCGATTTGTTAAGGGATTTACTCCCAAGCCGGCTTGCGCTCGAGCAACGTTTTCGCAGCTTCAGGCGTGGGAGAGTCAAGTATTTCGCAGAACGCATCGAACCCCTCTGGCGAAAGCTGGGTTGTTGATACTTTGGCAATGTCGCTATCGAGGTGCTCGTCAGGGCAGGCTGTCGTCTGTTGCATGCCTGTCCTTCCATCCATAACGATGTTCTCCCGGTGTGCGCGGATAACGTCCCAGCTAAAGTGCTCGACCAGCTGCTCGGCAGAGCGTGGCGTGGCGTCCGGCGCGATGCCCGTTTGCCCGGCGAGCCAGCCCAGCAGCGCCTCGGGCGTGCCAAAGCGGGCGCGGAGCTCGCCCAGGTCCAGATCGCGGTCGCGCTTGGAAAGGCGGCGGCCATCCGGTGACATGAGCAGCGGAATATGTGCGTAGTGCGGCGTGGGAAGTCCCAGCAGATGCTGCAGGTAGATTTGGCGCGGCGTGGAGCCCAGCAGGTCGCATCCGCGCACGACCTCGGTGACGCCCATGGCAGCGTCGTCGACCACCACGGCTAGCTGATAGGCAAAAACGCCGTCGCTGCGGCGCACCAAAAAATCGCCGCACTCGGTGGCGAGTGCCTCGCATTGGGCCCCGTACGTGCGGTCCACGAATTCGATCACGTCGCCTGCGAGGTCGTCGATGTCGGGCACGCGTAGGCGCGTGGCCGGGGCGCGCAGGGCACTGCGGCGGGCGACCTCTTCGGCCGAAAGGCCTCGGCAGGCGCCGCGGTAGATGGGCGTGCCGTCGCTGGCGTGCGGCGCGCTGGCGGCGTGGAGCTCGGCGCGCGTGCAAAAGCAGGGATAGGTGAGGCCGGCGTCTTGCAGCTGGTGCAAGGCGCTCTCGTACAGGTCGAGGCGATCGTGCTGGTAGTAGGGGCCTTCGTCCCACTGAAGCCCTAGCCAGGCCAGATCGTCAATCAGCTGAGCGGCAAGCTCGGGGCGCTTGCAGCGATCGTCCAGGTCCTCGATGCGCAGCACGATGTTGCCGCCCTGGCTGCGGGCCGAAAGCCACGAGCACAGGCAACTGAACACGTTGCCCAGGTGCATGCGGCCCGAGGGCGACGGGGCAAAACGGCCCACGACAGGTGCGGGAACGGAGGCGGGTTGCGACGTTGGTGCATCCGCGGCGGGCGTTACTATGTTGCGTGTTTTGATATCCATGCGGACGAGTATAGCGCGGGGCACGGTAGGGAAGGCGTTTCCGTGGCTCGCAAGTTGGCGGCGCTGCGCATTGCGCACGGTGGGTCTGCGGCCCAACGTCTCGATCGCCGTACGCCGACTCGGCCTCACAAACGACAGAAACCCCGGCAGCTCTTCGCAACTGCCGGGGTTTCCGCGGAAAAGGGGGACATGATCCTCGAGCGAACGGCAAAGGGGCAAACCGTTTTCGCTCAATTGTTTTATGCCCCTCGACTGGCGGCTCAATCAGCGTATGCCGCGCCCACACAAAGCCGCTACACCTGTGACGGAGCTGTGAAGTGGTATCTATTGCTGGCGCAGGACTCGGCCAAAGAGCGTCCCAAACGACAAATTTGTTGCAGTCCGTCGGTTCAACCCAATGATCCGTTTTCCTCCGTCCCCAATAGATCATTAGGAACGTCCCTAAGTGCCAGACTCGGGTGGGACTTTTGTCCCATTTAACGTTCCGTTGGCCCAGATATTCGTCATGCGTACCCGCAAACGTGGGACAATGGCGCTGTTGGTTTTACAGACAAAGGATGTGCCTATGAACACCCTCGCCGCCAAAGTCAGCCGGCAGCGCCGCCCGTTTGCGCGATTTGTTTCCATTTGCGCGCTCGTCGCGTGCGCACTGCTGCTGTTGCCCGCCGTTGCACGTGCCGACGGCTACTCCATGACCCAAACCTATATCGGTGCCACGGTCGAGGCCGACGGCTCGCTGACCGTTGTCGAGGGACGCCAGTTTGATTTCGATGACGACATCAACGGCGTGTTTTGGGAGATCAATACAGGCTCTAACCAGCAGGGCGGCGCGGCGGGCGTCAATGTGCTGAGCGTCGAGGAAGACGACACCGCGTTTAACAAGGTCGACAGCGCAAACAAAGGCGACAACGGCGTCTATACGGTTGAGCAGTCCGACAGCGGCGTAAGAATCAAGGTGTTCAGCCCCCACGAGAGCGGCGACAGCGCGATCTATTACGTGAGTTACACCATGACCGGTGCGGTTATGAACTGGTCCGATACCGCCGAGCTCTACTGGAAGTTTGTGGGCGACGGCTGGTCTGCGGATTCCGATGATGTCGAGATGGAAGTGTGCTTCGCAAATGCCGCCGCCGGGACGGCGGCCGTCAAGGGCGATAACTTCCGCGCATGGGGCCACGGCCCGCTGACGGGCGACGTATCGCTCGATGCGGATGAACCCATGGTCACCTATACCATTCCCTGCGTGCATCAGGGCGAATTCGCCGAGGTGCGCATCACCTTCCCCAGCGATTGGGTGCCTTGGCTTTCCGCTTCGAGCGAGGAGCGCATGCCGACAATCCTGAGCGAGGAGAAGGCATGGGCCGACGAGGCTAACGCCCGCCGCGCTCACGCTCGCATGATTGCCAATGTACTTGCCGTACTAAGTGTTGTCGCGGCGGTGGCCTTTACCGGCACAATCGTTGTGCTCAAGCTGCGCCGCCGCAAGCCCAAGCCGCTTTTCCAGGACGAATATTTCCGCGATGTGCCTTCGGCCGACCATCCCGCCGTGCTTTCGGCCCTCATGAGCTGGAACGAGGTGCCCGATCAGGCATATATCGCCACGCTCATGAAGCTCACCGACGACCGTGTGATTAAGCTGGAGCAGGCGACCGTGACTAAGGCTAAGAAGGGTCTGTTGGGGCGTGAAAAAGAAGAGCAGACGTATCGCGTGACGGTGAGTGATGCGGGCTGGAAGTCGGCCAAGGGCATTGACCACATGGTGCTCAAGGTCTTCTTTGCCGGTGCTAAGCCCGACGAGAACGGCGATCGCTCGCGCACGTTCGACGAGCTGCAGCACTACGTCAAGCAGCACGCTACACCCGTGGGCGACAAGCTCGAGGACTATCAGAACACCGTTAAGGGCAAGCTGGCCGATAGCGAGTACATTGCCTCGGACGGCATTGTCGCAATGGTGTTTTGCCTGGTTCTTGGTATTCTGATCGCCTGTATTCCCGCGGGATCCATCTTCTTTACCGACGGCGCACAGGCGAACATTATCGCCGCGGTTATCTCGGTGCCGATTGTGCTGGTGGGTATTGGCGTGGGCCTTACGTTCCGCCGCTTTACGCCGGAGGGCGCCGAGGTGGCGGCTCGCTGCAAGGCGCTCAAGCATTGGCTTGAGGATTTCACGCGTCTAAAGGAAGCCGTCCCCGGCGATCTGGTCCTGTGGAATAAACTTCTGGTGATGGGTGCGGCGCTGGGTGTTTCGAAGGAAGTCCTGCGTCAGCTTGCCGAGGCTGTTCCTCCCGAGGTGCGCGAGGCCGACGGTTTCTACGACAATTACCCCTGCTACTGGTGGTACTACCATCATTACGGTACCGAGTCGCCGCTCGATTCGTTCGACGGCGTGTATCACGAGAGCATCCGTGAGCTGGCATCGAGCTCCGACAGCTCGAGCGGCGGCGGAGGCGGCGGCTTCTCGGGCGGCGGAGGCGGCGGCGTCGGCGGAGGCGGCGGCGGAACGTTCTAGCGGTCGTAAATTATGGGATGGGCTTTTCTCGACAGCCGTCGGGGGAAGCCCATCCCTTTTTATGCGCTACCTACGAAGACTGTCCCCAACGACTAGTCACTGGGGACGTTCCTAAATGACTAGGTATGGCTGCTGGGCCTAGGCTGTTAGGTCGAGTTCGTAGAGGAAGCTTTCGCGCGGCATGTCGTGACGGCGCTCTTCGCGGTTGGCGCGGTGCGTGGCCGTGCGCTTAAAGCCATGCAGCTCGTAGAACTTCCACGAGCAGTTGGAGTCGGTGTACAGGTGCGCCCTCGTCGCCCCGCGCGAGGATAGGTACGAGACTGCGGCGTCGAGCAACACCGAGCCAACGCCCAGGCCATGGACGTCGCGATCTACGGCAAGCAGCGTGACCTCGTTGTCGTGTGGCAACGGGCTGCTTTCGAGCAGGCGGTTGTTGGTTCGGATGGTTGCGCGCACAAACGAGAGATACTCGGCGCAGGCATCGGGCTCCAGCTCGCGCATTTGCGATAGCAGTGCGCGTTCGGTATCCAGCCAATGTTCCTTAACGGTGGCGCCGGAGCTCTGTCCCGCACGCGCGAGCGCAATGCCGCGCGCCTGACCGTCGATTACGGCAACCTGCGAAAACGTCGAAGACGAAAGGCAATAGGCGAGGTCGCATGCGGCCTCGAGGCGGTTGTACTCATCGTTATCCGAATTGTTATGCCAAAGCTGCTGCAGAATCAACGCGATGGCGTCGAAGTCTTCGGTATCAAACGGTCGGTAGAGAACCCGCGAGACCATGGTGCCTCTTTCTTTTGCGGATGCATATCGAGCACAGTTCTACCACGCTATTGGCATCTAATTATGGTGCCCCTGTGTTCCATGAACTCACCGTGCCCGGTGCCGTGCCCATCCCCTCCGCTCGCAAACTTTTTCTGCATATGCGCCCGTTGCGGGGTGCATCGATGCGCTCGATGCGCTACATTGAATCAGTATTTTCAATGCCGCTGCGCGAGCGCTGCAGATCGACGTATCACCGACTCACAGAGCACGGCGGCGTACCAGACAGGAGGACTGCATGGGATCTGATGTGAAGATCGCACGCGCGTTGATTTCGGTTACCGATAAGACGGGCGTCGTCGATTTCGCACGGACGCTGGTCGATGACTTTGGCGTCGAGATCATCTCTACGGGCGGCACGGCTCGTGCCATCGAGGACGCGGGCGTCCCCGTAACCCCCATCGAGGAGTTCACGGGCTATCCCGAGATGATGGACGGCCGCGTTAAGACCCTGCACCCCAAGGTTCACGGCGCGCTGCTGGCCCGCCGCGATTCCGAGCAGCACATGCAGGAGGCGGCACAGCACGGCATTAAGCTGATCGACCTGGTCGTCGTCAACCTGTACGAGTTCGAGAAGACCGTCGCCAACCCCGAGGTCACCTTCGCGGATGCCATCGAGCACATCGACATCGGCGGTCCTTCCATGCTGCGCTCTGCCGCCAAGAACGCCGCGAGCGTTACCGTCATCTCCGACCCGGCCGACTATGATGCCGTCCTGGCCGAGATGCGCGAGACCGGTGGCTGCACCACGCTTTCCACCCGTCGTCGCCTGCAGGTGAAGGTCTACCAGACCACCGCCGCCTACGACACGGCTATCTCCCGTTGGCTCGCCGCCCACGCAAGCGACGTGGCGGACACCTCTGCCAAGCTCGAGATCTCGCTGGAGAAGGTCGACGACCTGCGCTATGGCGAGAACCCGCAGCAAAAGGCCACGGTCTATCGCTTTGCCGAGGGCTGCGAGAATACCGCGAGCTCGCAGTTCCCGCTCGTGGGCTCCGAGCAGATCCAGGGCAAGCCGCTCAGCTACAACAACTATCTGGATGCCGACGCCGCTTGGAACCTGGTCCGCGAGTTCGACGAGCCGGCCTGCGTGATCCTCAAGCATCAGAACCCCTGCGGCTCCGCCGTGGCCGAGGACATCACGGCCGCCTACGACCGCGCCTTCGCCTGCGATCCCAAGAGCGCCTTCGGCGGCATCATCGCCTGCAACCGCGAGGTTCCCTATGAGCTGGTTGAGCACTTTGCCGATCAGAACAAGCAGTTCGTCGAGGTTATCATCGCTCCGAGCTACACTGCCGAGGCGCTCGAGCGCATGGCCAAGCGCCCCAACCTGCGCGTGCTGGCCACCGGCGGCGTGGACCACGGCGCCCAGGTGGAGCTGCGCTCCGTCGACGGCGGCATGCTGGTGCAGGAGGTCGACCACGTGACCGAGGATCCTGCGACCTTTACGTTCCCCACCGACCGCAAGCCCACCGACGCCGAGATGGCCGAGCTCGAGTTTGCCTGGAAGGTCTGCAAGGGCGTCAAGTCCAACGCCATCCTGGTCTCCAAGGGTAAGGCCGGCATTGGCATGGGCCCGGGTCAGCCCAACCGCGTTGACTCTGCACTGCTTGCCTGCGAGCGCGCCGAGGACTTCTGCGAGCGCGAGGGCGTGGAGAAGGGCGGCTTTGCCTGTGCAAGCGACGCGTTCTTCCCGTTCCGCGACAACGTCGACGTGCTTGCCGCGCACGGCGTGACCTGCATCATCCAGCCCGGCGGCTCCAAGCGCGACGACGAGAGCGTCCAGGCCTGCAACGAGCATGGCATCGCGATGGTCTTTACGGGCGCCCGCCACTTCCGCCACTAAGTAGGGAAGCGGCGCTGCGGCTTGCCCAGTCACCGCACCTTGCCGTTCATTCGTCGCTCGCGTACCCAAGTACGCGTCGCTCCTCTTTCACGGCAATCTGCGGCACCTGGGCAACCCTCGCCGACCTGTTAGGTTGACTGGGGAGGATGGGATGTTATCTCGTCCCTTGGACTGGCCTCGCTTCTAAAATAATCTCTGCAAAAGACGGTCGCTCCGTTTGGAGGGCCGTCTTTTTGGTATAAGAGGACGGAATGACTAACACGAAAGGTATGACCATGCCCCAGATTGATGATGCCGAGCTGTTTGGCAATGCCGAGGATCAGCGTGCGTACGAGGACTTTTGCGCCAATCAGGAGGCGGTCGAGAAGTTTACGCTCGACAAGCCCGCGCTTGTCTGCCGTTGGCGCATGTCCAACAAAAAGGTACCCATGCTCAACCGTCACATCCGCGCGCTGTCTGAGCGCCTGGTGCAGGGCGAGCCACTCACCCATAACATGCTCAGCTGGGCCAAACAGCACGTTGAGTGGTCGCTTGCCGAGGGCGATTACACCGCACGCGACGGCGTGCTCATGCTGGTGATCGACATCAATGGCAACGCCGCCATGACGGTGGGGGAGTACGAGCCGCTCGCCGATACGTCGGCCAAGGCGCTGCGTGCCCGTTCCGCCGAGGCCCGCTCCGAGGCCGACGAGACCGGCGTGGCGCCCGAGCTGCTCGCCGCCGTCAACAATGGCGAGCTTGCCTTTGTGGCGCCGGCGGACGAGTGCCTGTGCGGCACGGCGACGCTCATCGAGCAGCTGGCCCAGACCAAGGGAATCCCGGTCACGCGCGTAGACATTCCCGCGCAGCTCAAGGGCGCGCTGTTCCTAGTGAGCGACGAGCACGGCGTGGTCCCCGCGACCGAGACGAACGCCGCCGAGGCCGACGCCGCCACGGTTGCCTTCTTCGCCGAAGGCTACGAAAAGCTCCGTGCCCGCCGCTAAATGATTTTTCTGGGACGGGGATTAAAGAATCATTTTGGTCCCCGCCGCCGCTGCGAGTGCGAGGCGGACAAAACGCCCCCGCTCGCGAACAGTTCTGTCACCTTGGCACCGCGCGCGGTGCGCACCTGCAGTTTCGCAGCCATAATGGTGGCAAGACAACCAAGAGGGGAGCGAAATCCATGGCGCTGATTTATGTCGTTGAGGACGACGAGCCCATTCGTCGTGAGCTTGTCGATATCCTTGCCCGTGCCGGTTTTGAGGTCGAGGTCTGCGAATCGTTTGAGCACGTCTCGCGCGATATTCTCGCCGCCGCGCCCGACCTGGTGCTGCTCGACCTCACGCTCCCCGTCAAAGACGGCCAGCACATCTGCCATGAGGTCCGTCGCGAATCCGAGGTCCCCATCATCGTTCTCACGTCGCGCACGACCGAGATCGACGAGGTCATGGCCATGACGCTCGGCGCAGATGACTTTGTTCCCAAGCCCTACAGCGCGCGCGTGCTCGTGGCTCGCATCAATGCCCTGCTGCGTCGCACCGCGGCGGCAGGCGAGCGCAGCACACTTGTCCACAAGGGGCTGGAGCTCGACCTCGCCCGCTCCATGGTCACCAATACGCAAACCGGTACCAGCACCGAGCTCACCAAAAACGAACTGCGTATCCTCTCGCTGCTTCTGAGCCGCGCGGGCAAGATCGTTTCGCGCTCGGCCATCATGCAGGACCTGTGGGACTCCGATGCCTTCGTGGACGACAACACGCTCACCGTCAACATCAACCGCCTGCGCACCACGCTCGAAAAAATCGGCATCAAGGGGTATTTGACGACGCACCGCGGCCAGGGCTATTCGGTCTAGGGGACGGCTATGTCGTTTGCCAAGTTCTTTAAAGACGCGCTGCTCCCCGTCGCCGTGTGGACGTGCGGCGTGCTGCTGAGCTGCTTTGTGCTGACGGTCGCTGGTGCTTCGACATCTATCGTGGTCGTGGCGGTCGGCGTGTCCTTTATCTTTGGTATGCTCGGCATCGTGATCGAGTACGCGCGCCGTCGTCGTTTTCTGCGCCAGCTGGAGCGTGCGGCAGAGGAGCTCGAGAGTCCCGCATGGGTGCAGGAGATGGTGCAATGCCCGACCTATGCCGAGGGCGAGCTCGAGTACGAGGTCTTGCGCCGGGTGGGCAAAGCCGCCTGCGACGAGGTTGCCGAAGGCCGGCGTCAGACCGATGACTATCGCGACTATATCGAGAGCTGGGTCCACGAGGCCAAGCTGCCTCTGGCGGCGGCTCACCTGATTTTGGAAAACCTTGATGGCAGCGAAGACGACCTGTCGCGTGTGGATGACCTGGGCCGCGAGCTGGCTCGCGTGGAGCGCTATATCGACCAGGCGCTGTACTACGCGCGCTCGGAAGTCGTGGAGCGCGACTACCTGATTCGCCGCTGGGGTCTCAAGACCTTGGTGACGGGCGCGATTAAAGCCAACGCGCGTGAGCTCATCGCGGCGCACGTGGCGCCGGTGTGCGGGAACCTTGACTTTGAGGTCTTTACCGACGAGAAGTGGCTCGAGTTTATTCTGGGGCAGCTCATCCAGAACAGCATTAAATACGCGCGCGAGGACGGCGCGAAGATCGTGTTTTCGGGCGCGTTGCTGGACGAGGGCCTGGCAAGCGAGCGCATCGAGCTTACCGTTGCGGACAACGGCTGCGGCGTGAGCGCGGCAGACCTGCCGCGCGTGTTCGAGAAGGGCTTTACCGGCGACAACGGCCGCGCCACCAAGCGCGCAACGGGCATCGGCCTCTACCTGGTGGCACGCCTGTGCTCCAAGATGGGCATTGACGTCACCGCGGCATCCGAGCCCGGCGAAGGCTTCGTCGTCACGTTTGCCTTCTCGACCAACAAATTCCAATACTTTGAGTAGTCGTCGCGGTGTAACGTCCCGGAGCGTCATTCACGTTAAGACAATTATCCCAAACGGGATAATTCCATCATGATGTGCTATGATTATCCCGTTTGGGATAATCATAGGGGATTAGCATGCAAGACTGGAATGAGCGAACGATTTTTGACCCAGCTGAACTCGGTGCATATTTGCGTGAGCGCCGGAAGAAGCTCGGTTATACCCAACGCGATGTGGCTGATTTCAACCAGTGCAGTTTGCGCTTTGTGAGCGAGCTTGAGCGTGGAAAGGCGGGTGCCAATCTTCGCCAAACCCTTCAAATCGCTAACAGCTTGGGGGTCGATTTGATCCTGAGGGAGAGGGGCGACGGCTCATGGCATTAAAGGTTTATCGTGAGTATCGGGGAACGTTTGAGCTGGTCGGAGAATTTGAGAGGGCCGACCCCGTAAACGAGACGTTTGCATATGATGAGGGATATCTTGAACGCGACGATGCTGCCGCACTCTCAGCTTCTCTTCCCTTGCGACATGAGCCATATGCCAGCAATGAGTTTTCGGCCTTCTTTTCGGGCATGCTTCCCGAGGGCCCGGTTCGGCATGAGCTGTCGATGCGTTTTCAAATCCCCCAGTCAGACTATTTATCGATGCTCGAGCGTTTGGGCGATGAGTGCGTTGGTGCCTTGAGGTTTCTCGGCGATGAGAAATCGAGCTACGATCCGGGCTATCGTCCTCTGCAAGACGAGGATTTTGAGGCACTTTCTAAGGCGGAAGTGTTTGAGATTGCAAATGATATGCAGGATTCGAGGCTGTCGTTGGCGGGCGCTCAGTCTAAAACCGGTTGGTTTTTACCGCGCGGTAAAGATGCAAAAAAGGCCGGGTCGGGGGATTGGATGCTGCCGCTCGGCTCTGCCCCCTCGACTCACATAGTCAAGATTGCTTCAACTAAACATCCGGATTTGCCGTTCAACGAATTAATTTGCATGACGGCAGCGTCTGCTGCTGGGCTTGAAATTGCCCGTTCAGAAGCTTCGGATACGATTCCTGGTGCGTTCTTTTCCGAGCGTTATGACAGAATCTGGAGCAATGAGCCGCCGTCGATGAGCGGATTCGATGTGCCTCTGAGGCTGCATCAGGAGGATTTTTGCCAAGCGGTTGGCTGGCCTTCGTATATGAAATACGAGACACGTCCCGATAGCTGCTATATGGCTCTTTGCGGCCGATTGATAAGAGAGCAATCGTCTAACGTAATTGCTGATACTCAAATGTTCGCTCGTCAGGTAATGGTCGATTATGCGTTGGGGAATTGCGACTCGCATCTCAAGAACCATTCGTTTCTTTATAGTCCGAGTTGGCGGGAAAAGAGGTTGGCCCCTGCATACGATATTGTTTGCACGACGATAATGGGATACGACCATAATCTTGGGATTGATATTGGGGATCACCGGGTGATCGATGGGGTGACTCCTGAAGATTTCGAATTCATGTCTCAAGATTTGCATCTGCCACTCAAGATGATCAAGAACATCGCGGCGGAAGTGGCTGAAGAGGTGTCTGCCCAGCTTGCAGAACTTGCCTCTGCAACCGGAGATTTGGGTCGGGTCGCTCTGAAAATTCAGACGGATTCCGTTGAGAGAATGAGGGTTCTGGAGCAATTCTCAGCCTAAAGCAAAGCGGGGCCACCGTAATGGTGGTCCCGCTCTTGGAAGACTTGGGCACGTGGGCTTGCGCTCCGCGATGCGTTAGGCGTACGTTTGCTACTTCACGACCAAGATGTCGCAGTCCGTATTGCGCAGCAGGAACGTCGAAATCGAACCCAGCAGCGCATACTTGATCGAGGACAGGCCGCGGGCGCCGCAGAGCACCAGGTCGGGCTTAACCACGTCGAGCATCTCGTCCTTGAGCGTCTCGCGAATACGGCCGGCGCGAATCATGACCTCGACCTCGGGAATATCGGGATTGGCCTTGGCCTCTTCGAGCTGCTTGGCGATGGAGTTCTTAAATGCCTCCTCTAGGCCGTTGACCAGATCGACCGGATAGGAACCGGCGCTCTCGAGCGCCGTGGAATCGATAACGTGGCCGATGATTAGCTTGGCGCCGTTGTTCGCGGCGACCTTGATGGCGCGTGCGAGCACAAAATCCTGCTGCTCAGTACCGTCGAGTGAAACAAATACCTTGGTGTAGCCCTCGTTCATGGTTTCCTCCTTGGTCTATCGCACGGGCGCGGGGCTCGTGCATCGGGCGGGCGCGGGCGCGTTGGCCGCCGGACACTTTATCTTGTTGCAGTTATACCCAAGGATTTGGGTTTGACCGCTCGCAATTCTGTGAACGGGCGAGTTTTTTGGTAAGGGTAGGCGTAGACGCGCCCGAACGGTTGATAATGGGACATCGCCCGCACCGTCCGCAGAACAATATCGGCGGGTGTCTAACGAGGGGGTCCCTTTGGATATTATCGAGCTTCTAAAATCTGCCTTCATGGGCCTGGTCGAGGGCATCACCGAATGGCTGCCTGTTTCGTCGACCGGTCACATGATCTTGGTGGACGAGTTCGTCAAGATGAACGTGAGCGAGACGTTCTGGAATATGTTCCTGGTCGTGATTCAGCTCGGCGCCATTCTGGCCGTCTGTGTGCTGTTCTTCCATGAGCTCAATCCGTTCTCGCCCAGCAAGGGCAAGGAGGGCCGTCGCGACACCTGGGTGCTGTGGGGCAAGATTGTGCTCGGCTGCATTCCCGCCGCGGCGATCGGTCTGCCGCTTAACGACTGGATGGAGGAGCATTTCTACAATGCTCCCGTCGTGGCGCTGGCGCTCATTGTGTACGGCGTGCTGTTTATCGTGATCGAGAACTGGCGCGCGAGCAAGCGCGAGGAAATGGCCGTTGCCGGTTCGTTTGGCTCGCGTGCTGTGGTGTCGGGTGGACGTCCCGCCGGTGCGCACTTTGCGGCGCCCGCCGCGGCTACCGCTGAGGATGAGGACGATGACGAGAATCTGGACTTTGGCTCCATCGCCACGCTCGAGGACCTGAGCTGGAAGACTGCGCTGGGTATCGGCTGCTTCCAGGTGCTTTCGCTGGTGCCTGGTACGTCTCGCTCCGGTTCTACCATCATCGGCGGCCTGCTTTTGGGCTGTACGCGTTCGGTGGCGTCCAAGTTTACGTTCTTCCTGGCCATCCCTGTCATGTTTGGCGCGAGTGCACTCAAGCTGGTCAAATACTTCATCAAGGGCGGCACGTTCGGCGCCAACGAGGTCGCTATCTTGGGCGTGGGCTGCGTTGTGGCCTTTGTGGTTTCGCTCATCGCCATCAAGTGGCTCATGGGCTTCGTCCGCCGTCACGACTTCAAGTGCTTCGGTGTTTACCGCATCATCCTGGGCGTCGTAGTGCTCGCATACTTCTTCGTTCTGGAGCCTATGCTCGGCCTGTAACTTGGTTGACGCTGCGCGGCGGCCAGAGCGACAACTTGTCATTCAAAGAGGGCGGCATGACCAAAAGGTCTATGCCGCCCTCTTTTCATGCCAATTTGTTCGCTCTGGCCGCCGCTCGCTGCTGCTACCGTGACATCGGTGGCTCTGTGATTGGCGCAATGGGGTCAGGTTACTTTGCACCAGCTTGGTGCAGACAAATCTGACCCCATTGCGCCAAATCCGCTGGGGCGGGCCCGATGGTGGCGGACGGAGTCGTGGTGTGATTTGCGTCGGTGTCCGCGCGGCTCGGTATACTGGTACGGCTCAAACTATGGCGCTGCCCGCAGGCGCGCCGTCCGTCAGATGAGGAGTCGCCCATGACCCAGCCCCTGCCCTGGGAAAAGAATGTCGCGGTACCTGTGCCGCCCGCGCCGGAACCCGTGCCGCTCGATGCATACACCGCCCCTGCTGCGCCGGAGCCCGAGCTCGTTCCGCTCGACATCTACGACGCTCCCGCGCCGGCGCCCAAGCCCGCCAAGCCGCTCGTCGACATCGACAGCCTTAATCCCGCTCAGCGCGAGGCGGTCCTGACCACCGAGGGCCCGCTGCTGGTCCTTGCCGGCGCCGGCTCGGGCAAGACCCGCGTCTTGACCTTCCGTATCGCACATATGCTCGGCGACCTGGGCGTTAAGCCCTGGCAGATCCTTGCCATCACGTTTACCAACAAGGCCGCGGCCGAGATGCGTGAGCGTCTGGCGGCACTCATTCCCAGCGGCACCCGTGGCATGTGGGTATGCACCTTCCATGCCATGTGCGTGCGTATGCTGCGCGAGGACGCCGACCTGCTGGGATACACCGGTCAGTTCACCATCTACGATGACGATGACTCAAAGCGCATGGTGCGCGACATTATGCAGGCGCTCGGTATCGAGCAAAAGCAGTTCCCCATCAACATGATCCGCAGCAAGATCAGCTCGGCCAAAAACGCCATGATCGGCCCCGAGGACATGCTCAAATCCGCCGACAGCCCCAATGACAAAAAGGCCGCGCAGGTCTACCTGGAGCTGGAACGCCGCCTGCGCGCCGCCAACGCGATGGACTTCGACGACCTGCTCGTGCGCACGCTCGAGCTGCTGCGCACCCGCCCCGAGGTGCTCGACAAGTACCAGGAGCGCTTCCGCTACATTAGCGTCGACGAGTATCAGGACACCAACCACGTCCAGTACGAAATCGCTAACCTGCTGGCCGCCAAGTACCAAAACCTCATGGTCGTAGGCGACGATGACCAGTCCATTTATAGCTGGCGCGGCGCCGACATCACCAACATCCTGGACTTTGAGCAGGACTTTAAAAACTGCAAGACGGTCAAGCTCGAGCAGAACTACCGCTCTACGGGTCATATCCTGAGCGCCGCCAACGCCGTGGTACGCCACAACTCGCAGCGCAAGGACAAGCGTCTGTTTACGGCCGAGGGCGATGGCGAGAAGATCCAGGCCTTCCAGGCGAGCGATGAGCGCGACGAGGGCCGCTGGATTGCCGGCGAGATCGAGAAGCTGCATGCCAAAGGCATGAGCTACGACGACATTGCCGTGTTCTATCGCACCAACGCCCAGTCGCGTATCCTCGAAGATATGTTCCTACGAGCAGGCGTACCCTACAAGATCGTCGGCGGCACGCGATTCTTCGACCGCGCCGAGATCCGCGACGTCATGGCCTACCTCAAGATGATCGTGAACCCGGCCGACGAGATGAGCGTCAAGCGCGTCATCAACACGCCGCGCCGCGGCATCGGCTCTACCTCGATTCAAAAGATCGAGCAGCTGGCGCGTGACAACCGTTGCTCGTTCTTCCAGGCCTGCGAGATCGCGTGCGCCGAGACGGGCATGTTTAGCGCCAAGGTGCGCAACGGCCTGTCGAGCTTTGTGTCGCTGGTGCGCGAGGGCCGCCGCATGGACGGCGAGCTCAAGGACGTCGTCGAGATGATCGTCGATAAGACGGGCCTGCTGCAGGCTTTCCGCGCCGAAGGCACCATGGAGTCCGAGAGCCGCGCCGAGAACATTCAGGAATTCTTGGGCGTCGCCGCCGAATTTGAGGAGACGCACGAGGATATTGAGGGTACGCTCGAGAGCTTAGAAGAGCTGCGCGCAGCCGGCGTTGCCGATGTGCCTGCCGACGTCGAGCCCGAGCCCGTCGTGGTGAGCGCGCCTGCGCCCGAACCGGGGCCGTCTGCGCCCGCGTCTTCGTTTGAGGCGCTTGTCGGCGCGCGCGATGCCGCGGGTTCCAATCCGCTCGACAGCCTGGCGGCCCCAGCGCTCTCGCCGCAGGATGCCCTGGCTGCCGCCATTGCGGGCAATGCGTATACCGCGCCGACGGAGCTACCGGCGGGCGCCGTGCATGCCGGCGAAATCGAGCGCACCTACGGCCCGCTCACCTGCAAGGCACTTCCTGTTCTCATGGAGTGGCTGGCCCTGCGCTCCGACTTGGATTCCCTGGCCGGCGAGACGCATGCCATCACCATGATGACCATTCACTCCGCCAAGGGCCTGGAGTTCCCCGCGGTGTTCGTGGCCGGCATGGAGGAGGGCATCTTCCCACACGTGCACGACTTTGGCGGCAGCGATGACCCGGGCAAGCTCGAGGAGGAGCGTCGCTTGGCCTACGTCGCCATCACGCGCGCCCGCAAGCGCCTGTTCTTGACGTATGCGGCGACGCGTCGTACCTACGGCTCGACCTCTGCCAATCCGCGCTCGCGCTTCCTCAACGAGATTCCGTTTGAGGACATCGAGTTTAGCGGCATCGGTTCTGCCGGTTTTGAGGGCACGGGCTGGGAGAAGCGCGGCGACCGTCACGGCACCTTTGGCTCGGGTATGGGTTCGGATATGTATGGCGGCAAGGTGTTCGGTTCGCATACGCGCTCGACCGGCGGTTCCGGTTCGCGCGGCGGATCGAGCTTTGACGATTTCTTTGGCGGCAGCAGCTACGGGACCGAGCGCCATCGTGGGGTCTCGCCCGACGCCGGCCGTGTTGCCTCGACCTTTGGTTCGGGTGCGCCGCGAGCCAAAAAGCCGTCATCTAAGGTGTCGCCGACGGTGGAGCGCAAGGTCGATCGCGCCAGCGCATCGCAGGACTTTACTGCGGGCGATACCGTGAGCCACAAGACCTTTGGCACGGGCACCGTGATCTCGGTCGCTGGAGACATGATCGAGGTTCAATTCGAAAAGACCGGCCAGACCAAAAAGCTTATGAAGGGCTTTGCTCCAATTGTCAAGCTGAATGCCTAGCTGCGAGGTTGACCGGGCGCGCCGGGGGCTTTGGTCGCCTGCTCGGGCAGTCCTGCTCGCACGGAGAGCACATTAAGTGCTCTCCGGCTCGTGCGGAACTCGCGATCGACCAAAGCCCCCGGCGCGCCCTCTTCCTTGTGGCGTTTTGGCCTGCAGCTTGCGAACGTTGCTCTGCTCGTCCGCTTTTTGATTTGGAGAACCGGGTGGGCTGAAATGTAGATACGAGTAGGGGCTCCTCCGTTGATGAACGGGGGAGCCCCTTGTTTCGTTTTGGTTGTTGTTGTGGCCTACAGGTGGCTGATGATCAGTTCCATCTTGCCTTCGAGGTCGATGGAGCTGACGGTGCTCGGGGCCAGCAGGTGGCTTCCCTTGTGGACGGGGTCGCCGCAGACGGTGCCTTCGCCGTCGATGACCGACAGGCACATGAAGGGCCAGCGCTGGTCGAGGGTCTTGCTGCCGTTGACGCGCACGCGATCGACGGTGTAGCAGGGGTTGGACTCGAGCTCGGTCACGCCGTCCACCTCGGGCGCGGTCACCGTGCCGTCGGTCGGAGCCTGAGCATCAAAGTCGATGCAGTCGAGGCTCTGCTCAATGTGCAGCGGGCGCAGGTTGCCGTCAGTGCCGGGACGGTCGTAGTCGTACAGACGATACGTCACGTCGCTCGACTGCTGCGTCTCCAAAATGAGCGTGCCGGTCTTGATGGCGTGCACGGTACCGGAATCAATCTGGAAAAAGTCGCCCTTGTGAATCGGCAACACGTTGAGCATGTCGTCCCAACGTCCTTCCTCGATCATTTGTGCGGCCTCGGCGCGGTCCTTGGCACGCTGGCCGACGATGATCGTGGCGTCGGGCTCGCAGTCCAGCACATACCAACACTCGGTTTTGCCCAGGCTACCGTTCTCGTGCTCGGCAGCGTACTCGTCGTTGGGATGAATCTGGATCGAAAGGTCGTCCTTGGCGTCCAGAATCTTAATGAGCAGCGGGAACTCCTTGCCCTCGCAGTTGCCAAAGAGCTCGCGATGCTCGGCCCACAGCCACGACAGCGTGTGGCCGGCATACGGGCCCTCCGCAATCTGGCAGTCGCCGTTGGGGTGGGCCGAGATGGCCCAGCACTCACCGATGGGGCCATCGGGAATGTCGTAGCCAAATACGGTTTCGAGCTGGCGACCGCCCCAGATCTTCTCGTGGAAGATCGGCGTCAGCTTAATCAAATCGGACATGTTCATACCCCCATTGTGTTGCGCGGGCGCTGCACAAAACAGCTCAAAGCGAGCGCCCGGATGACTACAAAAACCTATGCCAACGTTACGTTGTGCAACTCAAAGCGGTCGCCAACGTTGCGCGAGACCGAATACTCAAAGGCGGCGCCGCTGTCCAAAAAGCCAATCTGGGTGAGCTCGAGCAGGGGAGAGCCAGGCTTGGTGTCCAAGCGCTCGGCTTCTTCCTCGGTTGCTGCCACGGCGCGAATGGTACGGTGGAAGCTCGAAATCTTCAGCCCACATTGCTCGCGGATGAAGTGGTAGACCGATCCGTACAGGTCCTTCTTTTTAAGGCCTGGAATCAGCTCGAGGGGCATGTAGGTGTACTCGATAACGATGGGCTTCTCATCGGCCTGACGCACGCGCACGATGTGATAGGCAAAGTCATCCTCGGCAATTCCCAGCTGGGCTGCGATGTCCGCTGGTGGATTAACAATCGAGAAATCGTAGACCACCGAGGTCACCTTCTCCCCGCGGTGCTCATACGAAAAGCCCTGGGCACGGTCGTTTTTGCCCTGGAAAAACGCCTGACCGGGAAGTCCCGCCGTGTCCTTAACGTAGGTACCCGATCCGCGTCGGCTGGTAATAAGACCTTCCTCGGTGATTTGCTCGATAGCTCGTTTGACGGTGATTTTGGAAACGCTATAGAGCTCGCAGAACTCAACGACGGTGGGAAGCTTGTCGCCCGGTTTAAGAGTGCCATCCTCGATGCTTCGACGAATATCTGCAGCTATCGCCTCGTATTTGGGAATCATTGAACCTCCTTTCCGACATATATCAATACGCAAGTAAGTATAACCCTTAACAAGGCACCCATATAACCTTTATCTAAGAAGCTCGAGAAAGAAAAAAGAAAAAGACGCTTTACTTTTAGAATTAGAGCGCTATAGTTTAAGCAACGAACGGAATCTTTCCGCAGAACAGGATCGACCGTTTGGGGACGGTTTTGTTTTGGCGGGTTGGATATCGGTATGACCGGTGCGCGCCCGCGCCGGATAACCTGCCAAAGCAAACCCGTCTCCAACCGGAAGCTCTAGAACACGAAAGCGAGGACTTTGATGGCACAGTATCAGCTGCCCAACGACTTCTTCTTTGGCGCTGCTATGTCCGGCCCGCAGACTGAGGGTCAGTGGAACCAGGGCGGCAAGCTCGAGAACCTGTGGGACACCTGGTCCATCCAGGATCTGGGCTCGTTCTACAACTGCGTTGGCTCTTACGCCGGCAATGACTTTATGGCCAAGTACCAGGAAGACCTTCGCATTTTGAAGGACTTGGGCCTGGATACCTATCGCACTTCCATCCAGTGGAGCCGTCTGCTCGATGCCGACGGCAACCTCAACGAGGAAGGCGCCGCGTGGTATCACGAGTTGTTCCGCGCCTCTCGCGAAGCCGGCCTGGAGCCGTTTGTCAACTTGTACCACTTTGACATGCCCACCTACCTTTTTAACCGTGGCGGCTGGGAGAGCCGTGAGGTTGTCGAGGCTTACGCACATTACGCCGACGTCGCCTTCCACGAGTTTGGCCAGGAGATCAAGTACTGGTTCACCTTTAACGAGCCCATCGTCGAGCCCGAGCAGCGCTATCAGGAGGGCGTGTGGTTCCCGCAGCTCCACGACTTTAGCCGCGCTCGCACCGTGCAGTATCACATCTCGCTGGCACATGCGCTGGCCGTGGCCAACTACCGTCGCGCCTATGACGAGGGCGCCGTTCGCAGCGATGCCAAGATCGGCATGATCAACTGCTTTACCCCGGTCTACACCAAGGAGAACCCCAGCGAGGCGGACCTCGAGGCCATGCGTATGACCAGCGGCATCAACAACCGCTGGTGGCTCGACCTCATTACCAAGGGCGAGCTTCCCGCCGACGTGCTCGACAGCCTGGCCGAGGGCGGCGTTAAGCTTCCGTTCCGTGCCGGCGACCAAGAGATTCTTAAGCAGGGTGTTGTCGACTGGCTCGGTTGCAACTACTACCACCCCACGCGCGTTCAGGCGCCGGCGAGCAAGATCGACCAGTACGGTCTGCCGCACTTTGCCGACGAGTACGTGTGGCCCGACGCCGTTATGAACGAGAGCCGCGGCTGGGAGATCTACCCGCAGGGCCTCTACGACTTTGGCATGGACTGCGCTAAGAACTACCCCGATCTTGAGTGGTTCGTTTCCGAGAACGGCATCGGCATCATGGACGAATACAAGAACCGTGACGCCGAAGGAACCATCCAGGATGACTACCGCGTCGACTTTGTACGTCAGCACCTGGAGTGGGTGGCCAAGGCCATCGACGAGGGCGCCAAGTGCCGCGGATACCATTATTGGGCCGTCATCGATAACTGGTCTTGGGCCAATGCCTTTAAGAATCGCTATGGCTTTGTCGAGGTCGATCTGATGGATGGCTATAAGCGCCGTCTTAAGAAGTCGGCGGCCTGGCTCAAACAGGTCGCCACGACCCACGTGGTTGATTAGCGACCGGACGAACGTCCAGACCGCGCGCCGCCGCGCGCAACACATGGCACATCTGGTGGCAGAGGGCGACAGACCACCGTGCGCATAGGAAAGGCCGGATTTGAAAGTTAGGAGCAATCATGGCCAGTGACAACGGAAAGAGCTTCCTCGACAAGTTTGCCGAGGTCTCTGCGAAGGTGGGAAACCAGGTTCACCTGCGTTCCCTGCGTGACGCCTTCGCGACCATCACGCCGCTCTATATCCTTGCGGGTATCGCGGTTCTTATTAACAACGTCGTGTTCCCTCTGTTCCCGCTCGATGCGGCGGGCCTTGCCAACCTTCAGACGTGGGGTTCGGCGATTACGCTGGGCACCCTCAACGTCTCTGCCATTATCTTGGCCGGATTGATTGGCTACAGCCTCGCTAAGAACAAGCGCTTCGATAATCCGCTTGCTTGCATGGTCGTCGCTATCTCTGCCTTCGTCATCATGATGCCGCAGCAGATCACCGCCACGCTTGCCGCCACGAGCCCACTGCTCACCGACAAGATCACCTCCGCCGAGGTCACGGGCGCCCTTTCGACTGCCAACACCGGCACCAACGGTCTGTTCTCGGCTATTATCATCGCCCTGCTTTCCGTCTCGCTCTTCATCAAGATTTCTGGCGTCGAGAAGCTCAAGGTTAAGCTGGGCGAGGGCGTGCCTCCCGCGGTCTCCAACTCCTTCAACGTCATGATTCCGATGCTGCTTAACCTCGCGGTCTTCGCTCTTGCCGCAGCCCTGCTCGCCGTGTGCGCCGGCACCGATCTGTGCACCATCATCTCCACGTGCATCTCCAACCCGCTCAAGAGCATCATGAACGCTGGTCCGTGGGCTGTTATCCTCATCTACACCCTTGCTAACCTGCTGTTCTGCGTCGGTATTCACCAGTCCACCATCTCTGGCGCTACCGTCGAGCCGATCCTGACCATGCTCATCGTCGACAACATGGCTACCTTTGCCGCCGGTGGCACCATCCAGCCCGATCACTACATGAACATGCAGATCGTTAACAGCTTCGCCCTCATCGGCGGCTCGGGCTGCACCCTCATGCTTCTGCTCGACACGCTCCTGTTCTCCAAGAACAAGGCTTCCGAGACCGTTTCCAAGATGGCTATCCTGCCTGGTCTGTTCAACATCAACGAGCCGGTTATCTACGGTTACCCCATCGTGTACAACCTGCCGCTCATGATCCCGTTCGTCCTTCTTCCCGATCTGTTCATCGGCATCACCTATGGCCTTACCTGCGCAGGCATCATCAGCCCCTGCATCGCCCAGGTGCCCTGGACCATGCCTCCCGTCATCAATGCCCTGCTCGCTACGGGCTTTGACTGGCGCGCCGGCGTGTGGCAGGCTCTCGAGATTGTCATTGGCATGGCCGTCTACCTGCCCTTTATGAAGATTTCCGAGAAGGCAATCGCCAAGCAGGAGGCTCTCGCCGAGTAGAACGCCTAACGTTCGTCCCTTTCACCTTTGCGGGCGCCGGTACGCGGTGCCGGTGCCCGCGGCTCTCTCCCTTGCGTAAAGATACAGGGGAGCGGGCACAATAGCCGCAAGGAATACAACCAGTTGTCGTCTGCGCGCCGCGCAGTTATAAGGAGGAAACCATGAAGAAGATCATGCTCTGCTGCAATGCCGGCATGTCCACGAGCCTGCTGGTCCAGAAGATGCAGGCCGAGGTTGCAAACCGTGGTCTGGATATTGAGGTCGAGGCTCGTCCCATGAACGAGGCCCACGATCACCTGGACGAGTGCGACATGTTGCTGCTTGGTCCGCAGATCGGCTACACCAAGGGCGATTTTGAGAAGGAGGCCGCCGGTCGTTTTCCGGTCGAGGTCATCAACATGGTCGACTACGGCCGCATGAACGCTGCCGGCATCATCGACCACTGCGTCAGCGTGATGGGCTAGGTGCTCCGCATGGAGGATATGAACGAACTGCAGATGACCTGCTTCGAGATCATCAGCTACGTCGGTACCGCCAAGAGCATGTACATCAATGCCGTGCAAAAGGCCAAGGAGGGCGATTTTGACGCCGCCGAGGAGCTTATCAAGCAGGGCGACGAGGCCTATAACGGTGGCCACGATGTTCACATGGGGCTTCTGAAGAAGGAGGCCAACGGCGAGCGTAACGGCGAGGCCCCGTTGATTCTGCTGCATGCCGAGGACCAGATGGCCGGTACCGAGACCATGCGCGTCATGGCGACGGAGCTCATCGAGATTCACAAGCAGCTGCAGGTACTTCAGGCCTAGTCGGCGTTATCGCCGCGATGGGCCGTGCGGTCCAACAGACAACACAGTCCCTTTGACGGGCGCCGGGAGTCTCCGCCTCCCGGCGCCTTTATTTTTGGGGATGGTCTTGCGCGGCCTGTTGGGCAGCCAATTGCGTTACCCCAGATAAAACCTGCCAAAACAAACCTGTCCCTTTTTGGTAGGTTTTTGCCTTGAGAGCGGTACCATACAGGCAATGTTTAAACGAGAAAGGTGGGCTCCCATGGAACCTAAGCAGTACTACATCGGCATCGACGTCGGCGGCACTTCGGTTAAGGAGGGCCTGTTCGACGAGGACGGCAACCTGCTTGCCAAGGCCAGCGTGCCCACGCCTCCTATCGTTGACGCCGCGGGCTTTGCCGCGGTGACCGAGGCTATCGACCAGGTGGTCGCCAAGGCACAGATTCCGCGTGCCTTTGTGGCGGGCATTGGCCTGGCCGTTCCGTGTCCCATCCCGGCGTCGGGCGATGCCAAGGTCAAGGCCAACATTGCCATTAACCTGCCCGAGCTGAGGGTCGCCATTCAGAAGCACTGCCCCGATGCGGTCGTTAAGTATGAGAACGATGCCAACGCCGCTGCCATGGGCGAGGCCTGGCTCGGTTCTGCCAAGGGCGTGCAGAACGTGGTGATGGTCACCATCGGTACCGGCGTGGGCGGCGGCGTTATCGTTAACGGCGACGTGGTATCGGGCGTTGTGGGCGCCGGCGGCGAGATTGGCCACATGTGCCTGAACCCGGCCGAGGAGCGCACCTGCGGCTGTGGCGGCCATGGCCATCTGGAGCAGTATTCCAGCGCCACCGGCGTGGTGAGCAACTACCTTGCCGAGTGCAAGAAGGCGGGCGTCGAGCCCATTGAGCTCACCGGCCCCTCCGATTCCAAGGACGTGTTCCAGGCCTGCCGCGAGGGCGACAAGCTTGCGCTGGCCGCAGCCGACACCATGGCCGACTACCTTGGCCGCGCCCTGGCGCTTATCGCCAACGTGGTCGACCCCGAGATGTTCCTGATCGGTGGCGGCGCGTCCGCTTCGGCCGATGTTTATCTCGACAAGGTTCGCGAGCACTTTAAGCAGCACGCGCTTTCCGCCTCGCGCGAGACGCCCATTAAGGTCGCTTCGCTCGGCAACGACGCCGGCATCATCGGTGCCGCATACGTAGCCCTGCGCGCCGCCGGTAAATAGCTGGTGCAAGGGGGTCAGGTTGCTTTGCACCAACATGGTGCAAAAGGGACAGCCTTGGCCCCCATACCTGCCACAAAATATGCCGTGGCCCTTCCGTCTGCGAAGGCTCGGCATCGGCGTGCTACCATAGCTACGTCCAAGTACACATATCAAGTGGAGGATATCCATGGCAAACGTTCTTGTCTTTGGTCACCAGAACCCCGATAACGACGCCATCATGAGCGCCGTCGTCCTGTCCCAGCTGCTTAACCAGGTTGAGTATGCCGGCAACACCTACGAGGCTTGCGCTCTGGGCCAGCTTCCGGCCGAGTCCGCCAAGCTGCTCGCCGATGCCGGCATTGCCGAGCCCCGCGTGATCGAGTCCGTCGAGGCCGGTCAGCTCGTCGTCCTCACCGACCACAACGAGTCCGCCCAATCCGTCGCCGGCCTTAAGGACGCCACGGTCTTTGGTGTTGTCGACCATCACCGCATCGGCGACTTCGAGACCGCCGGCCCGCTGCACTACATCTGCCTGCCCTGGGGCTCCAGCTGCACCATCGTCACCAAGCTCGCCGGCGTGCTCGGCGTTGAGCTTTCCGACGTCCAGGCCAAGCTGCTGCTTTCGGCCATGATGACCGACACGCTCATGCTCAAGAGCCCCACCACCACCGATGTCGACCGCGCCGTCGCCGCCAAGCTCGGCGAGCAGGTGGGCGTCGACCCGGTCAAGTTTGGCATGGAGGTCTTCCTTACCCGCCCGTCCGGCTCCTTCACCGCTGCCGAGATGGTCGGCAACGACATCAAGATGTTCGAGCCCGCCGGCAAGAAGCTGCTCATCGGCCAGTACGAGACCGTCGACAAGAGCCGTGCGCTTGGCATGATTGACGAGATCCGCGAGGCCATGCGCGCCTACGCCGCCGAGAAGGGTGCTGACGGCATTGTCCTGTGCATCACCGACATCATGGAGGAGGGCTCGCAGGTCCTGCTCGAGGGCGAGACCGAGGCTGCTCAGAAGGGCCTGGGCATTGCCGATGAGCACGACGGCGTCTGGATGCCGGGCGTCCTCTCCCGTAAGAAGCAGGTCGCTGCCCCCATCATGGCCGCCTGCTGGGTTTAGTTGACCGAACGCCACGACCGGATCGCGGACGCCCCGCGCTCCGGTCGTTTTTTGTGCATGCGCCGCGTCGTCTCTTGGACAGGCGTGCCCGTGCCGTTGAGCAAATAATGTTCAACCTGTGGTTCCGCTTTTCGGCCGCGCCTGCGTGCTTGTCGTGCAGGGTAGGCTAGATGCAAGCGTAATACGTTAGAGCGCGGCGCCGCCACTTGGGCGGGCCGTGCTTTTTTAAGACGGGAGCTTTCCCGTGAAAGGAGCCGCCCATGGCAGCAACCGAGCAGCTGTTCAACGTCCGTGAGCGCAAGCGCTTTGAACGCCACGACATTTGGGAGCGCATCGCCGAGAACGGCACGATTTCCGCCGCGGTTATGGTCATCGCCGCTATCGCCGCCGTCATTTGCGCCAACACCGATGCCTACGAGGCCATCCATCACTTTTTGGAGACCCCGCTGTATGTGGGTCTGGGCAACCTTACGGCCGGTCTTACCGTTGAGCTTTTCGTCAATGACTTTCTCATGGCGATTTTCTTTTTGTTGGTGGGCATTGAGCTTAAGTACGAGATGACGGTCGGCGAGCTCAAGAATCCACGCCAGGCCATGCTTCCCATGCTGGCGGCCGTGGGCGGCGTCGTCGTTCCCGCCTGTATCTACCTGATCTTTAACCATGTCGGCGCCCGCAACGGTTGGGCCATCCCCATGGCAACCGATATTGCCTTTGCGCTGGGCGTGCTGTCGCTTTTGGGCAATCGCGTGCCCAACGGCGTGCGCGTGTTCTTCTCGACGCTCGCCATCGCCGACGACCTCATCTCCATCGCTGCCATCGCCATCTTCTACGGTCAGAGCCCCAATCCGTTTTGGTTGGGCGCCGCCGCGCTGGTGACCTGCGCGCTCGTGTGGCTCAACAAGACGCAGCATTACCGCCTTGCCCCGTATTCGGTGCTGGGCCTGCTGCTGTGGTTCTGCATGTTTAAGAGCGGCGTGCACGCCACGCTTGCCGGCGTTATCTTGGCCTTTACCATCCCGGCCAAGTGCGGCGTCAAGCTCGATAGTCTGACTGACTGGCTGGGCGAGTGCCTGCCGCTGCTTGATGACCGCTACGACGACGAGGCACACATCCTGGGCCAGCATGACTTTACCGTCTCGACCACCAGGGTCGAGCGCGTCATGCACCGCGTGACCCCGCCGCTCATCCGCATGGAGCGTCTGATCTCCACACCGGTCAACTTTGTGATTCTGCCGATCTTTGCGTTCGTGAACGCACAGGTTCGCCTGGTGGGCGTGGACATGAGCACACTGCTCACCGACCCGGTGACGCTCGGCGTGTACTTTGGCATGCTGCTGGGCAAGCCGATTGGTATTTTTGGCATGACATTTACCCTGGTCAAGCTCAAGGCTTGCCAGTTGCCGCGCAACGTCAACTGGCACATGATTGCCGGTGTGGGCATTCTGGGCGGCATCGGCTTTACGATGTCGATCCTCATCAGCGGCCTCGCTTTCCCGACGGCCCAGTTTGAGGTTCTTGCTGCCAAGGCCGCCATCCTTGCCGGTTCGGTCACCGCTGCCGTGCTCGGCATGATCTACATGAGCGTGGTCTGCAAACACCCCGCGCCCAAGGGCGAGTAAAAGCACATACAAGTTTGAAAACGCCGCCTGTGAACACCATCACAAGCGGCGTTTTAGTCAATGGGGACGTTCTTAAATGACTAGGTTTATTCCACCGTTCCGTAGACGGCGCCCCAGCCGTGGGCGGCCAAGGCGGAGTTGAGCTGGTCGCAAAGCGATTGGCGGTCGTAGTAGCCGGGCGGCAAAAGGTTGACGATTTCCATGAGGTCGGGCGCGAGGTCCAAGATCTCGGCCTGCACGATGAGATCCAGGCGGTCGATGGCGCGGCGGTCATAAAACAGTCCGTCGACCAGGCGCTGCAGGTCGCCGAATTCCTCGGCCTGGAACGATCCGTACTCCATAGTGCCTCCTTGGGCGCCCCACACCGGCATGCGCGGCGATTCGTAATTTATTGCGATGGACTTAATCTATCACGGCTTCATACCGTTGCGGCGGTGGCGGTCTATACTTAGACGAACTGCAACGTCCCGCTTCGCGAAAGGTCGCACCCATGCAGACGATCTACCAGAAGATGGAAACCACCGAACTCGATGCCGCCATCGAGGCGCTCAAAGCCGAGGTCGCCGAGGTCAAGGCCAAGGGCCTGGCGCTCGACATGGCCCGCGGCAAGCCGTCGCCCTCCCAGGTGGACATCTCTCGACCCATGCTCGATATCCTCAATGCCGATGCCGATCTGCACGACGGCAACGTCGACTGCTCCAACTACGGTTGCTTTGAGGGCATTCCCTCGGCACGCAAGCTGGCGGGGGAGTTCCTGGGTTGCCCCGCCGAGCAGACGCTCGTACTGGGTTCGTCGAGCCTGCTGATCGAGCACGATATCGCCGGCATGTTCTGGCGCTGCGGCTCGTGCGGCAGCGAGCCTTGGGAGGCTTATGAGACCGCGCATGACGGCAAGAAGGTCAAGTTCCTGTGCCCTGTTCCCGGCTACGACCGCCACTTTGGCATCACTGCCGACTTGGGTATCGAGAATGTCCCCGTCGCGATGACCGACAACGGCCCCGACATGGACGAGATCGAGCGCTTGGTTGCCGCCGACGACTCCATTAAGGGCATCTGGTGCGTGCCCAAGTATTCCAACCCCACGGGCATCACCTTTAGCGAGGACACCGTGCGTCGCCTGGTCGAGATGCCCACGGACGCGCCCGATTTCCGCATCTTCTGGGACAACGCCTACTGCGTGCACGACCTGTACGACGAGACCGACGAGCTCGCCAACATCTTTGACCTCGCTCGCGCGGCGGGCACCGAGGACCGCGTGGTGGCCTTTGCATCGACGTCCAAGATCACCTTCCCGGGCGCCGGCATCGGCTTTATCGGTGCGAGCCCCGCGGTTATCGCGGAGTTCTCCAAGTGCCTGAAGGCCGGCCTTATCAGCGCCGACAAGCTCAACCAGCTGCGCCACGTACGCTTCCTTCCCACCATCGAGGCGGTCAAGGAGCACATGAAAAAGCATGCCGAGTTCCTGCGTCCGCGCTTTGAGGCCGTCGAGCGCAAGCTCACCGAGGGCTTGGGCGACACAGACTGTGCCACCTGGACGCACCCCCGCGGCGGCTACTTTGTAAGCTTCGATGGTCCCGAGGGCTCGGCCCAGAAGGTCGCCGCGCTTTGCGCCGACCTGGGCGTCAAGCTCACGCCGGCCGGTGCTACCTGGCCCTATGGCAAGGACCCGCGCGACACCAACATCCGCATCGCGCCGAGCTATCCCACGGTCGAGGACCTGGAGGCCGCGCTCGATGTGCTGGTGCTGGCTGTGAAGCTGGTCGCTGCCGAGCTTGCGCGTGCCGAGCGCGCCTAACGCGCGGCTTCCCGTACTATCCGCACTTTCGATACGTAAAGGAGCGTATACATGGATTTGGGTATTTCCACCAACCCCACGCCAGAGCTCTATACCATTAAGGTAACCGGCGAGATTGATATCTCCAATGCCGATAGTCTGCGCAACGCCATCGACTTGGCGCTCGAGCAGCCCACCGAGGCCGTTGAGCTCGACTTTGCCCAGGTGAGCTACATCGACTCGACGGGCATTGGCGTGCTCGTGGGCGCCGCGCACCACGCGGTCGACCACGGCAAGCGCTTTAGCTGCACCAATGTGCAGCCCCCGGTGATGCGCGTGGTTCAGCTGCTGGGCGTCGACCAGGAGATTTCGATCACGGCGGCATAATCTTTGCCCCCAAAAGGGCATGCCGTTTGGCATATGTTTGTGATGCGCTCGGACGTTTTGGCGTCCGGGCGCTATACTTGACCGAATGAATAGACGAGTTCCGGCCGAATGGCGCGGTGCGGGCTCGACTCACATCGAGCCTTGGAGGTATGTGTGTTTGGTATTGGAGAGGGTGAGCTCGCGATCATCGTGGTCTTCGGCTTTTTGCTGTTTGGCCCGGATAAGCTCCCGCAGATGGGCCGTACGATCGGCCGTGCCATCCGTCAGTTCCGCGAGACGCAGGAAAAGATGACGGCCGTTGTTCAGTCCGAGATCATCGACCCGGTAAGCGAGGCCGCGTCGGCCCCGGTCAAGCCCAAGAAGGCTGCCGTCGATGATGATTCCGATGCGGACGAGGATGCCGTCGAGACGGCTGCGCCCGCAAAGAAGGAGACCTTTGCCGAGCGCCGTGCCCGCCTTGCCGCCGAGAAGGCCGCAAGCGAGGGTGCCACCGAGGGCGAAGGCGCTGCTGATGAGGCCGAGCCCGCCAAGGCCGAGCCTGCCGCTGCCACCGTCGATCCCGAACCTGCTGCAGAGCCGGAGCCCGAGCCCGAGCCGGCAGAGCCCACGACGGCCGATCTCTACGCCCGTCGTCCCCGCAAGCGCAAGGCCGTCGTCGACCAGCTCGCTCGCGAGCTCGAGGCCGAGGACGACGCTGCCGCCGCCGACGCCTCGAAGGGAGGCGATGAGTAATGCCTATCGGACCTGCGCGTATGCCGCTCTTCGATCACCTGGGAGAACTTCGTCGCCGCCTGACCATCGTGGTCGTGTCGGTGTTTGCCGCCGCTATCGTGCTGTATTTCGCCACGCCTGTTGTGCTCGACATCCTGGAAGACCCCATCCGCTCCTTTGTGCCGGACGGTAAGTTCTACATCACTACCACGCTCGGCGGCTTTGGCTTGCGCTTCTCGCTGGCCATCAAGATGGCCGTGGTCATGTGCACGCCCATGATCATCTGGCAGATTCTAGCGTTTTTCCTGCCGGCGCTTCGACCCAACGAGCGCAAGTGGGTCGTGCCCACGGTGCTCGCCTCGACGGTGCTGTTCTTCCTGGGTGCCATCTTCTGCTACTTCATCATCATTCCTGCGGGCTTTGAGTGGCTCATCGGCGAGACCTCGGCCGTCGCTACGGCACTGCCCGATCTGGAGAACTACGTCAACATGGAGCTGCTCTTTATGATCGGCTTTGGCGTGGCGTTTGAGCTGCCGCTCATCATCTTCTATCTGTCCGTCTTCCACATCGTGTCCTACGCTGCTTTCCGCGGTGCCTGGCGTTATGTATACGTTGGCCTGCTCGTGGGTTCGGCTGTGATCACGCCCGACGGCTCGCCCGTTACGCTGGGTCTCATGTATGGCGCCCTGCTCTCGCTCTACGAGATTTCGCTCGCCATCGCCCGTGTGGTCATTACCGCGCGCGAGGGCAAGGAGGGCCTGTTTGTGAGTCGTCTGGACCTGTTCTCGGACGATGAGGACGACGAGGAGTAAATCGGTATGCACGAGGTTGGCATTGTCAACGGCATACTCGATACAGTGATTCGCGCGGCGCGTGGGGCGGGGGCCTCGCGCGCCGTTTTGGTAACGCTGCGTATCGGGGATATGACCGAGGTCGTGCGCGAGGCGCTCGACTTTGCCTGGGAGACGTTTCGCGACGAGGACCCGCTCACGCGCGGCTGCGAGCTTGCCGTGGAGGAGGTCCATCCACAAAGCGAGTGCCTGGACTGCGGCGAGGTCTTTGATCACGACCGTTTCCATTGTCGCTGTCCCCAGTGTGGCGGCTCCAACGTGCGTTTGCTGCACGGCCGCGAACTCGACATCGCAAGTATCGAGATCGAGACCCCCGACGATTAGCCCGCCAGCAACCTGGGGACGGGGTATAAATGGTAGAAGTAAGGAGCGCCGAGTATGGCCGAGAAAACGATTGATATCGCGTCGCCGATCCTGTCGCGCAACGAGCGCCTGGCAGATCAGCTGCGTCAGCGATTTAATGAGACAAACACCTACGTGATCAACGTCTTGTCGAGCCCCGGCTCGGGTAAGACAACAACGATTCTGGGCACCAACGAGCGCCTGCGCGACAAGGCCGGCTTGCGCTGCGCCGTCATCGAAGGCGATATCGCCTCGGACGTCGACGCCATCACCATGAAGGAAGCCGGCATGCCTGCCATCCAGATCAACACGGGCGGCCTGTGCCACCTCGAGGGCAACATGATCATGGAGGCCGTTGACGCGTTCGACCAGGCCGTGGGTCTGGAAAACATCGACGTCATCTTTATCGAAAACGTGGGTAACCTGGTCTGCCCAGTCGACTTTGACCTGGGCGAAAACCTGTCCATCATGATTCTCTCGGTGCCCGAGGGCGACGACAAGCCCATCAAGTACCCGGGCATCTTTCAGCACGCCGACGCGCAGCTGCTCAACAAGGTCGATGTGGCCCCGGCTTTCGATTTTGACATGGATAGGTATACTAAGACACTCGATGACCTCAATCCGCAGGCGCCGCGGTTTGCCGTGAGCGCGCGCAAGGGCGAGGGCATGGATGCCTGGTGCGATTGGCTCATCGGGCAGATTGAGCAAGCAAGGGCGTAAGTCGGCCGCCATACGGGCGGGCGTAGCCGCAGAGATACGAGATAGGAGCCTCTTTTGAAGCTCATCATCGCCGAGAAAAACGACGCCGCGCGTCAGATTGCCGAGCGTCTGTCCACGGGCAAGCCCAAAAAGGACAAGGTGTACAACACCGCCATCTACCGTTTTGAGTGGAAGGGCGAGGAGTGCGTGACCATCGGCCTTGCCGGTCACATCCTAGCGCCCGATTTTTGCGACAGCGTGCTGTTCGATAAAAAGCTGGGCTGGTATTCGGTCACCGAGGACGGCGAGATGCTGCCGGCCGACATACCCGATGGCCTGGCGCGTCCGCCCTACGACACCAAGCGCAAGCCGTTTCTTGCCGATGGCATCTCAATCAAGGGCTGGAAACTCGAGAGCCTGCCTTACCTCACCTGGGCGCCCGTCATTAAGCTACCGGCCGAGAAGGAACTCATTCGTTCGCTCAAGAACCTCGCCAAGAAGTCCGACAGTGTCATCATCGCCACGGACTTCGATCGCGAGGGCGAGCTGATCGGTTCGGACGCCCTCAACAAGGTGCGCGAGGTTGCGCCCGACCTGCCGGTCGCCCGCGCCCAGTATTCTTCGTTTACCAAGGCCGAGATCACGCAGGCCTTCGATAATCTCGTCTCGCTCGACCAGAATCTGGCCGACGCCGGCGAGAGCCGCCAGCACATCGACCTCATTTGGGGTGCGGTGCTCACGCGCTACCTGACGCTCGCCAAGTTTGGCGGCTTTGGTAACGTGCGCTCTGCCGGCCGTGTGCAGACGCCGACGCTTGCCCTGGTGGTCGAGCGCGAGCGCGAGCGCATGGCGTTTGTGCCCGAGGACTATTGGCAGATCCGCGGCATGGGCGCCGCACAGGGTGCTGCCGAGGACGACCGCTTTAAGATTGCGCACAAGACGGCGCGCTTTACCGACAAGGATGCTGCTGAGGCGGCGTACGGCCACGTTGACGGCGTTGCGACGGCAACCGTCGCCGCGGTGACCAAGCGTTCGCGCAAGCAGCAGCCGCCCACGCCGTTTGCGACCACCTCGCTGCAGGCTGCCGCCGCAGCCGAGGGCATCTCACCTGCGCGTACCATGCGCATCGCCGAGTCCCTCTACATGGCCGGTCTCATCAGCTACCCGCGTGTCGACAATACCGTGTACCCTGCGACGCTCGATCTGGGCGCCGTGGTGAGCGACCTTGCAAAGATCAACCCGGCGCTGGCGCCCGTGTGCAAAAAGGTGCTCGCCGGCCCCATGAAGCCCACGCGCGGCAAAGTCGAAACCACCGACCACCCGCCTATCTATCCCACGGGCGAGGGCGATCCGTCCGCGCTCGACGGTGGCCAGCGCAAGCTCTACGACCTCATCGCCCGTCGCTTCCTGGCAACGCTCATGGGTCCCGCGACCATCGAGAACACCAAGCTCGAGCTCGACGTCAATGGTGAGCCGTTCGTGGCTTCGGGCGATGTGCTCGTGACCCCGGGTTTCCGCGAGGCGTATCCGTATGGACTCAAGCGCGACGAGCAGATGCCGCCGCTGGAGCAGGGCGATACGGTCGACGTGTTCGACATTAAGCTCGAGGCCAAGCAGACCGAGCCGCCCGCACGCTACAGCCAGGGCAAGCTCGTGCAGGAGATGGAAAAGCGCGGCCTGGGCACCAAGTCCACGCGCGCGAGCATCATCGAGCGCCTGTACGCCGTGCGCTATCTCAAAAACGATCCCGTGGAGCCGAGCAAGCTGGGCATCGCCATCATCGATGCACTGTCGCAGTTTGCCCCGCGCATCACGAGCCCCGATATGACCAGCGAGCTCGACGGCGACATGACCCGCGTGGAGCGCGGCGAGGACACCGAAGAGCATGTCGTGACGCACTCGCGCGCGCTGCTGGCCGGTGTGCTCGACGAGCTGCTCAAGCATACGCAGGAACTGGGCGATGCTATCAGCGACGCCGTCACGGCCGATGCGCGCGTGGGCGCCTGCCCCAAGTGCGGCAAGGATCTGGTTATGAAGACGAGCGCCAAGACCCGCGGTAGCTTTATCGGCTGCATGGGCTGGCCCGACTGCGACGTGACCTATCCGGTGCCGAGCGGCGTCAAGGTAAGCCCGCTCGAGGGCGAGGCGGCCGTGTGCCCCGAGTGCGGCGCGCCGCGCATTAAGTGCCAGCCGTTCCGCCAGAAGGCCTTCGAGATTTGCGTGAACCCCACGTGCCCCACCAACTACGAGCCTGACCTTAAGGTGGGCGAGTGCAAGGTGTGCGCCGAGGCCGGACGCCATGGCGACCTGATCGCGCACAAGAGCGAGAAGAGCGGCAAGCGCTTTATCCGCTGCACCAACTACGATGACTGCGGCGTGAGCTATCCTCTGCCGGCGCGCGGTAAGCTCGAGGCGACGGGTGAGACTTGCCCCGAATGCGGCGCCCCCATCGTGGTGGTCAACACGGCGCGCGGCCCGTGGCGCATCTGCGTGAACATGGACTGCCCGACCAAGGAGAAGAAGCCCGCCCGCGGTCGCAAGACCACGACCAAGGCGAGCACGGCCAAGAAGACGACGGCGGCCAAGAAGACGACGGCGGCAAAGAAGACTGCTGCCAAGAAGACGACCGCGAAGAAGTCGACTGCCAAGAAAGCAGCCGCCGACAAGTAGCGGCGCAGTCGAAACATTGCCCAAAACAAAAACGAGCGAGGACCTCAAAATCCTCGCTCGTTTTTTATCCGGCAGTTAGGGACGTTTCTTTTCTGCCGGCAGTTTAGGAACGTCCCTAACTGCCGGCTCGGGAACGACAAAGCGCTAGTTCACTTCGACGGGTTTGGCGCCGGGATAGCGCTCCTCAAAGTCTAGGCGGTACTTATTGTCATTGGTGCCCGCCACGTTGTCGCGCGACAGCGGCGCCACGATCTCATTCTTGTGGTCCGCAGGCTTGGCGTATTTCAGGCTGATCTCCCAGGCATCACAGATTGCGTCAATGCGGTGATTCAGGTCGTCGTACAGGGCAACGATGTCTTTCCAGGAGCTGTAGTTCTTGGAGCTCGTCGGGACGTCTAGGTCCTCGACGATGTCGTAATACTGCTCGATGGTGTCCTCCGTGCGCTCGGCGACGTCGGCGAGATTTTGACGGGTGGTTCGATCCTCTTCCAGATAGCTGCCGTTGAAGTTCTGTGCGCAGCCACGGACGTAGTTGTCGAGGTCTTCGAGCAAGTCGTAGTATTCGCTCAGTCGGCGGTAGAGGTTCTGCTCGGAGAGCGTTGCTTCGCCGCCATCCTCGTCGTCATCGTCATCATCGTCGTACAGGCTGTTGGGATCGCCGAGAGGCTTTAGGTCATCGTCATCGACGTCATGGTGCAGCTTAGCTACCTCGGCAGTCGTCTGCGTGGCGGCGTTGTCGAAAGGCTTGATCACAAAGAAAACGACCAGGGCGATGATGATCGCCACCAGCACAACGATAACGGCGATAAGCGGCCCGGTGCCGCTCTTTTTGGGAGCGGGGGTCTGTGGCGAAGCGGGCGCGTATGCGGGAGCCGGCTGCTGTTGGGGCGAGCCGCTCGCGACGGGTATGCGCTGCGTGGTCTCGACGGCCGCGGGGCCTGCGGCGGGGTCGGGGCGATAGGCGAGGGGGTCGTCCGCCTTGGCTTGCGGCGTATCGAGGGAACCGGTCTGCTCGAAAGCGGGCTGGCTATCGCTCGCGGCTGTTTGCTCAACGGGTGCACCGCACGAGGTGCAGAACTTGGCATTATCTGCAAGAAGCTTGCCGCACGAGGCGCAATACCGAGACATTGCCACTCCTTTCGCCACATTTCAATGCAATACGACGATTATACCCAGCGTCCAAAATTCTCCATCATAAGTTGCGGTGAAATAGGGACTGTTTGGCGGTCTCAGAGCTTCAATCAGTCCCTATTTCACCGCAACTTCGGGGATGCCTCGATGGCTAGGTTGGATTTGGGACGCGCCGAGCACTGGGGTATCATGGCTTGGTTGATATATCTGCATTTACGCGCCTTGTAGGAAGGGGCTGCGCCCATGGCTTTTGAGCCCGCTCAACATAGCTTTATCACGCTCGAGGGCGTCGATGGCGCCGGCAAGTCCACGCAGGCGCGCCTGCTTGCCCGCGCGCTCGAACTCGCTGGCTACCAGGTTGTGAGCCTGCGCGAGCCGGGCGGTACCGCCATCAGCGAAAAGATCCGTGCTCTGCTGCTCGACCCCGCCAATACGACGATGGGAGACACCTGCGAGTTGTTGCTCTACGAGGCCGCGCGCGCCCAGCTGGTGCACGAGGTCATCGCGCCTGCCCTTACTGACGGCAAGGTGGTCCTGTGCGACCGCTTCTACGATTCCACAACTTGCTATCAGGCGTTTGCCGATGGCCTCGATCGCCAGATAGTACGCGATGCCAACAACCTGGCCGTCGCGGGGACGCACCCGGCGCTCACGCTCGTCTATCACATCACGCCCGAGCAGGCGGCGCTACGCATGGCAGCCCGTGGCGCGGCAGATCGCATGGAGGCAAAAGGCATGACATTCCAGGAGCGTGTTTACCAGGGATTTTGCGCCATTGCTGCCGAGGAGCCAAACCGCGTAAAGCTCATCGACGCCACTGCGACCGTCGAGGAAGTCTTCGAGAAGACGGTCGAGCAGATTCGCGCGTACGGTCTCGTCATTTCGCAAGATGCTGTCGCCGCCGCGCTTGCCAAGGAGGCCGAGTAACATGGCCCCCGCTCAGGCAAGCCTGCTGGCCAAGCTCGACACCCAAGAGCGCGTGCGCGACTTTTTGACCAATGCCGTCGCCAGCGGTCGCGCATCGCACGCCTACCTGTTTTTGGGCGCGCCCGGCGCGGGCAAGCTCGACGCCGCGTGGGCGCTCGCCCAAGCCTTCCTGTGCGAGCAGGATGGCTGCGGCTCATGCGATAGCTGCGTGCGCGTCGCCCGCCATACGCACCCCGACGTGCACTATTACACGCCCGAGAGCGCCACGGGCTACCTCATCGCCCAGACGCGCGAGCTACTCGACGACGTACCCCTGGCGCCCATCCGCGCCAAGGCCAAGGTCTACATCATTGACCGTGCCGAGCAGCTGCGCGCCAACACCGCCAACGCACTGCTCAAAACACTCGAGGAGCCGCCCGAGGGCGTTATGTTTATCTTGCTGGGCACCTCGGCAGACGTGATGTTGCCCACCATCGTGAGCCGCTGCCAGTGCGTGCCGTTTCGGCTGGTGTCACCCGCCGTCGCCGCGCACGCCGTGAGCCGTGCCACTGGTCAGGATATCGCGCGTTGTCGCATGGCCGTCGCCGTGGCGGGCAGCCCCACGCGCGGCATCGAGTTCCTTAAGAGTGCCGAGCGCCAGGACGCCCGCCGTCAGATGGTCCGTGCCATCGACTCACTCATTGCCGCCGACGAGGCCGACGTGCTCAGCCGCGCCAAGTCGCTCATCGTCGCCGTTAAGGCGCCGCTCGCCGAGGTCAAGTCCACACAGGAAAAGGTGCTCGAGCAAAACGCCGACTACCTGTCGCGTGGAGCATTGAAGCAGCTTGAGGACCGCAACAAGCGCGAACTCAACGCGCGCGAGCGTTCGGGTATCATGGAAGCGCTGGCGAGCGCGCGGACGCTCATGCGCGATGTGCTGCTGACACTTCAGGACGAGGCAGCCGACGTGGTGAACGAAGACGCGTGCGACACGATCGGGCGGCTTGCCGCCGCGACCAATGTTGCGGGTGCCACACGGGCGCTCGAGGCAGTCGCGACCGCCGAGCGCAACATCGCTAGAAACGTTACTCCCCAGCTGGCCATCGAGGTCATGCTGTTCGATATCAGGAAGGCACTGAAATGCCGTTAGTCGTACCCGTTAAGTTTACCTACGCCTCGCGCGACCTGTGGTTCGATCCGCAGGATCTGGATATCCTCGAGGCCGATTATGCCATTTGCTCTACCGAGCGCGGAACCGAGATCGGCCTGGTTACGGCCGATCCCTTCGAGGTGCCGCAAGACGAGATCGGTCAGCCGCTCAAGCCCGTGCTGCGCGTGGCGAGCGACATCGACCTGCAGCTTGCCGACGATCTGGCCATTCAGGGCGACGAGGCCATGGTCGACTTCCGCCGCCTGGTCAAGGAGCTCGACCTCGAGATGAAGCCGGTGGGCGTCGAGTACCTGTTTGGCGGCGAGAAGGCCGTGTTCTACTTTGCGGCCGAGGAGCGCGTCGATTTTCGCCAGCTCGTCAAGGATCTGTCCTCGACGCTGCACATTCGCGTCGACATGCGCCAGATCGGTGTGCGCGACGAGACCCGCCTGGTGGGCGGCTATGCCCAGTGCGGCCAGGAGCTCTGCTGCACGCGCTTTGGCGGACAGTTTGAGCCGGTTTCGATCCGCATGGCAAAAGAGCAAGACCTGCCGCTCAATTCCTCCAAGATCAGCGGCGTGTGCGGTCGTCTGATGTGCTGCCTGCGCTACGAGTTCGAGGCCTACAAGGACTTTAAGAGCCGTGCGCCCAAAAAGAAGACGCTCATCGATACGCCGCTTGGCAAGGCGCGTATCCAGGAGTATGACACGCCGCGTGAGCAGCTGGTGCTGCGCCTGGAGAACGGCAAAGTCTTTAAGGTCAACCTGGCCGATATGACGTGCTCGGAGGGCTGCAAAAAGAAGGCCGCCGAGCAGGGCTGCAACTGCCGCCCCGACTGCGTGACGCGCGACGTGCTCGAGCGCATTGAGTCGCCCGAGATGCGTCTGGCGCTCATGGAGCTCGATCGCGAAAACGGCGTCGATGTGGGCGATGGCCTGTCGAGTGCCGACCGTCTGGCCGGCACGTCGATGCCCAAGCGCCGTCGTCGCGATGCTGAATCCGATGCTCGCGCCGGTCAGGGTCAGGGCGAGGGCCGTGGCCGCGGAAAGGGCCGCGGTAAGGCCGAGGCACCCGAGGCCGAGGAGGCCGCCGGTGGCCGTCGCCGTCGCAAGCGCGCGGGCTCGGGCGATGCTACCGAGGTTGCAGCCGCGGGCAAGAACGCTTCTCGCGAGCGCGAGGTTCAGCAGCCCCAGCAGCAGAATCGCGGCGGTGGCATGAACCCCACACGTCGCCGCCGTCGTCATCTGTCGAGCGAGGAGCGCGAGGACGCCTTTCGCGCCGCAGCTGCTCGCGAGGCCGGTGCCGCTTCCAAGGGCGCCTCGGCCTCCGATGCGCCTGTCGACAAGGGCGGCAAGTCACGTGGCGAGGAGGAGCGCGCGCCGCGTCCGCGCCGTCGCCATTCCTCGGGCGCGCAGCAGAAGCCCTCAGTGCCCTCCGTGGCCGATCAGGTCTCGGATGGCGAGGTCAAGGTCACGCGCCGTCGTCCCGGAGATGGCGGGGGAGCGGCTGCCAAGGCTTCGCGTGGCGCGGCTCGCGACGAGCGCGAGCCGCGCGAGGATCGCGGTGGCGAGGGCTCGGCCGACCAGGGTCAAAAGCGCCGTCGCCGTCGCCGTTCCCGCAAGCCGCGCCAGGATGGTGGCGAGGGCTCGACCCCGTCTTCGTCCGCACCACAACCGCCTGCCGGCGAATAACGCCCGCGAGCGGATTTAGCCCGCCTTGCCCCGAGCGCATCGGGGTATCATAGCGCCGAATCAACAACCCTCCCTGCGGCCGAACGTAGGGAGGGTTGTGTCTTGAAGAGCCATCTGAACATATTGAGCTGTTTGCAGGGTGCCGGTGCCCTACCGTTTGCGGACGAATTGCTACCGTTTGCCGAGTGGGTGGCACGCGAGGCGCTCGAGGCATTGTCGCCAACACGATGTGCCGGCTGCGAGCGCGCCGGTGCGCTTATTTGCCAAGACTGCCTTGCCGCGTTCACGCTCATCGACCCACGTCATAGCTGCACCCGATGCAGCGCCCCGTTTGGGGATTTGCTGTGCACTGAGTGTTCGGTCGAGGGCACGTCCTCGGCAATGACGGAGGCGCTCGACCGCTGCCTGGCGTGCGCCGTCTATGCGCATCCGCTGCCGCGCATCATTAAAGCGTACAAGGATGCGGGCGAGCGACGTCTGGCTCCGTATCTGGCGGAGCTGCTCTACGACACCGCCCTGCATGCCCAGGTCGTAGCGCCCGATCGCTATGGAGGTGTGCTGTCCGGTGCGGATGCGGTGGTGTTTGTGCCTGCGACGGCGGCAGCGTTTCGGCGGCGTGGTTTTGATCATATGGAGGCTATTGCGCGTCCATTTTGCGAGCTGTCGGGTGTTCCCCTGCTCGATGCTCTCGTCAAGTACGGGCATGGCGACCAGCGTGAACTCGGTCGTGAAGAACGCCGTGAACGCGCCCGAGGCATGTATGAGACCGTTGAGGACGTGCAGGGCAAGCGCCTGCTGCTTATCGACGACGTTATCACTACGGGTGCGACGATGGCCGCGGCTTCGGCGGAACTCAAGCGCGCCGGCGCTGCGGCCGTTGATGGCCTCGCTATCGCACGCGTTTGGTAGGGGTGGTTCAGATGGCAATAAAGATCGGGCAGCGTGGCAAGCCTGCAAGCGAGCAGCTGGCTGCTTCCGTAATTTTGACGGGTGCCTCGGCGCTGCGCATGATGCGCGCCGAGCGCCGGCAGATGGGCTACATAAGCTGGAAGGACCTTAATCCCGATGAAGAGCGCCGTGTGCTGCGCACGTCGTCGCCCTCGACCGAGGACATCTATCTTCCCGATTTGGTGCGGATTGGGGCCGCAAGCGGCGAGGTGCAAGAGGATTTGTGCTTGCTGGTAGGATCTGCAGCGCAGCGCCGCCGTATTCTTGGCGTGAGCTGGTCCGTATGCTCCGAGTTGCCCGCCGGCTCGATTCTAGAGGTGGAACCGGGGGTGTACAGTCTATCTCCCGAGGCCCTTTGCGTAGCCGTCGCGCGCGAGGTCGGCTGCATCCAGGCATTTGCCCTGGCCCAGGAGCTGTGCTCTAAGATTTCACTGAGTGACCGCGGGAAGTATCTGCCTCCCTACACCTCGCCTGTCGTGAACAAATTGGCAAAGGACAAAGACCAGCCGCCAGATGTCGGTTACTTTGAGGTCGAGTCCGTGCTGACACCCGATTGCCTGGTAGATTACCTCGCGGCATGCAAGGGGAATGTGGCCAAACAGCTGCTGCGCCTGTGTCCCTACCTGTCAGAAAATCTGCGCTCGCCCATGGAGTGCATCATGCTCGCTCTGTTTTCGCTTCCGTTTTCCTATGGCGGATTTGCCTGCGGTCCCTTTAAGACCGACTACAAGATCGAGTTCGATGACCGTGCGCAGGCAATCTCGGGGATGCCGCATGCAGTTTGCGATGCGTATCAGGAAGCAGCCCAGTTTGACCTGGAATACAACGGTGAGCTGGGCCATTCCTCCCGGAGGGGACGTATCCATGATGAAAAACGCAACACGGGCTTGATTACTATGGGAATCGAGGTCGCGACGGTCAATAACGAGATGCTCTGCGACATGGAAGCAATGGAGGCGCTCGCATGGCGCATGCACCAGCGTATGCGAAAGCGGTACCGGAATCGTGTCGATGCCCGCAGGAAAAAGCAAGAGGCGCTGCTTAACACGCTGCGGGCGTGTTTTGGGCTTAAACCCGCCTAACAATGCTCTGAAACAGAGGGTTGGATATATGCTCTGGCCAAAATATAGCAAATATGAGTACTGCTACAAATTCAGTAACAGCAAAATCAGGGATTTTGGGACTGGAAGAGGGGGTAAATTAGAAAGTTATTAAACAAATGTGGAATATTCTGGCATCAATCTGACGTTATAGAGCGTGAAAACAGCTTGCAGAGCCAAAAACTCCTGCTACTAAATTGGTAACAGTACTCATATTTGCTATTTTTTGGCCACGGCGCCCTAAGACGGGTGTGTTGGGGCTTTCCATAGGGGAGCGACGGGCTCAATCAGAGCACGTGCGGTCCGTCCTGACCTGCGAAATCTGTACTCGCGATGCGAATAACGCCCCTAACCTTAAACTTTAGCTTGAACTTAGCTATAATGCGCTTCGTTCCTACCAGGCTGTGGTTGCGGACGGACGAAATGCCCGTCCTAGTCCAAGACAGACGCGGTCAAAGGGATCCACGTAAGCGACCGCGTGCGCGCGGCGCGATCATGGCGCGTCCTAGATGTAAGCCGCACCGTCCGTTCGACTTTCTTTGGGGCAATACCGCCTCGCGGGCGAGCGGGCCAGTCGTGAAGGTGGCTGCGGCCTCCCGAGCAAACACCCCGGTGCGCAAGTGTGGGGTCAAATACCAGGTCAGCTGGTGGGAACAACCTGATATTCCGTGCAACGCACGGATCGTATACGACACAGAAGGTAGGGTAGTGGACATGGTGAGGGGCAGCTTGATGCACGCGGCTCGGTTAGGTGCTGGGACCGCAGCGGTCATCGCCGTTTTGGGCCTGAGCGGATGCGCGTTCAACCCGCTGTCTACGTTCACGACTCCCACGATCGACCAGATCGAGTACGAGACCGTCACGCCGGCGGTGTCGGACGACGCCCTGGTCACTCCCGGAACCCTGACGGTCGCCCTCGATACTTCCGATGCGCCGCAGGCCATGCAGGACGCCGACGGCGAGCTCACGGGGTATGCGGTTGACGCCGCCCGCGCCCTCGCAAGCCGCATGGGCCTTAAGGTCTCCTTTGTCGATGCGTCTTCGGCAGGTTCCGCGCTCGGCGACAAAAAGGCCGATATCTTTATCGGCGAGATTAACTCCACGGACGGGGACATTAGCTCGCTCGGCACCTGCCTGTACGATGCCACTTCCGTGTTCGGTAAAACTAGCGATGGTGGGTCGCTAAGCGTTTCCACCGATACCCTTAACACGTCCACCCTGGGCGTTCAGATGTCCTCGGCCTCGCAGGAGGCGCTTGCTAAGCAGAGCATCACCGCCAACCAAAAGACCTACTCCAACATCAACGAGTGCTTTGAGGCGCTCGAGTCCGGCGAGGTCGACTATGTGATCTGCGACTCCACGGCCGGCGGCTACCTTGCACGCCTGATGAGCGAGGTCTCCTATGTCGGTGCGCTCGAGGCGCCCTCGACGCTTGGTGTTGCGGGCGCCTCGTCCAATGACGAACTGTGCCGTGCCGTGAGCGACGCCCTCGACGACATCACGGTCGACGGTACGCTCGAGGCAGTCCACTGCGTCTGGTATGGCACGATGCCCTACGACCTCACCACTAAGACGGTTTCGGGCGCTAGCGTGCAGCCGGGTGACTCTGAGTCCAGTGAGACCATGTCCTCCGGCAGCGAGTCCTCCGATTCCAACAATGAGACCGCATCCTCCGAGGACAACTCGTCCAGCCAGGAAGGCACCATCACCGACGACGACATTAACAAACTCAATAGCTAGTTATTGCTAGGGGTGGTGTCTCCTATACGTTGGAAAGGACACTTCTTCACGGTTTCAACACGCACTGCCGGGCTTCTCCAATAGGGGAGTCCGGCTTTTTCATCCCTATAAAACCAGCAGGTCAAAGCTAATTTTCGGGACCAAATACAAATCTGTCGGCTCCCTCCTATAGCGCACTTTGCCACAGAAAAGTGCGAGACTTCGGTATGCGGTATCAAGCAATCGTTATTCGGGTCTTTAGGAATCCGCGTGATTAAATACACGGCAATGGGTACATAGCCAGTACGGTAAGTCCCCGAGGCAGATTGGAGCCACGTATGGATATCAAGGTTTCTGGACGCAAGACGACGGTAACCGATGCTCTGCGTGCGCATGTGGATGAGAAGATCGGCGAGGCGCTCAAGGTTTTCGATATCGAGCCCATGACGGTCGACGTTGTACTTCGCTATGAGAAGAACCCCTCGAACCCCAACCCGGCAATCGTCGAGGTCACGGTTCGTGCCCGCGGTTCGGTGATTCGCGTTGCCGAGCACGGTGCAGATATGTACGCCGCCATCGACCTCTCCGCCGATAAGGTCACCCGCCAGCTGCGCAAGTTCAAGACCAAGGTCGTGGACAACCGCCAGGGCGGTGCCAGCGCCGCGGATGTCGCGCCGGTCGAGCGCGTCGAGGATCTGGCCGACCTGCTGCTGCCCGAGGAGGAGGACGACCTGCTCGTCCGCGAGAAGGTTATCGACGTCACCCCGATGACTGAGGAGCAGGCGCTGGTGCAGACCGATCTGCTCGGCCACGACTTCTACGTGTTCGAGAACGCGACGACCGGCCTTATCAATGTGGTGTATCACCGTAAGAATGGTGGATATGGCATCATCAAGCCCCGCATCGAAACACTTGACGAGTAAAATACGTTAACTTGCATGAGTTAACGGTTGGCGGCCATCCCATGCGGGTGGCCGCCTTTTTACGTAAGGAGTCGCTTTGATGGACAAGGCCGCATCTACCGGTCATTCGGACCGTTGCCGCATCGTCGTCGATACCTGCTGCGACTTTAGCCCCGAGGTCGCCGCGAACCTCGATGTCGATATCCTGGGTTTCCCCTTCATTATCGATGGCGAGGAGCGCACGGATGACATCTGGTCGAGCATCACGCCCAAGGAGTTTTACGACCGCATGCGCGCTGGTGCCCGCGTGTCCACCTCGGCTGTGTCGCTCGGTCGCTATATCGAGTTCTTTACCGAGTGCGCCAAAGAGGGCACGCCCACGGTCTACCTGTGCTTTACCTCGGCGCTGTCGTCGAGCTACAACTCCGCGTGCCAGGCGGCAGATGCCGTGCGCGCCGAGTATCCCGATTTTGAGCTGTACGTGGTCGACAACGCTCTGCCCTGCGCGACCGGCGCGCTCTTGGCGCTCGAGGCCGTGCGCCAGCGTTCGGCGGGACTGACCGCCAAGCAGCTGGTCGATTGGGCAAACGAGGCAAAGACCTACGTCCACGGCTACTTTACGCTCGAGAGCTTCGATGCGCTGGCTGCCGGCGGCCGTATTCCGCCCGCGGCGGCGCAGCTCACGGCAAAGCTCGACGTCAAGCCCGAGCTCTCCTACGACCTGGCCGGCTCGCTGTCGCTGATCGGCGTCAACCGCGGCCGCAAGAAGGCGCTCAAGTCCATCCTCAAGTCGTTCCGCGAGAACTACGTGCCCGATCGCACCATGCCCATCGCCATCATGACGGCCGATGCCGAAAAGGATGGTGACTGGCTCGAAGCCGCCATCCGCAAGGAGGAGGGTTGCGCCGACGTCACGATCATTCGCGGCTCCGTGGGTCCCACCATCGGCTCGCACGTGGGCCCCGGCATGGTGGGCTGCGCGTTTTGGGGTAAGAACCGCGCCGACAAGGCGTCGCTTTCCGACCGTATCGCCCGCCGCGTGCGCGGTCAGTAGGCAAGCGCTGCGTCCGTAATCGCCCTCGACTCACAGCCCAAACGCTGGCACCGAGTATTCAACCTGGTAACAACACCCAACCCAAAAGGAAAGGTTTCATGGCAAACAAGCTCTCCGTCGCATTCATCGGCACCGGAATCATGGGTGCCCCCATCGCCGGCCACATTCTGGACGCCGGCTATCCCGTCACGGTCAACAACCGCACCAAGTCCAAGGCGGCGGCGCTTATCGAGCGCGGCGCCGTCTGGGCGGATACGCCGGCCGATGCCGCGGCGAACGCCGATGTCGTCTTTACCATGGTGGGCTATCCCTCCGAGGTCGAGGAACTCTACCTGGCGGGCGACGGCCTGCTCGCGTGCACTAAGCCCGGCGCGGTCTTGATCGACCTCACCACGAGCTCGCCCGAGCTTGCCCGTGACATTGCCGAGGCCGCCCAGGTTTCTGGTCGCATGGCGTTTGACTGCCCCGTCACCGGCGGCGAGTCGGGCGCTGTCGCCGGTACGCTCACGGCTATCGTGGGCGCTACCGAGAACGACATCGCGCCGGTCCGCGACATCCTTGCCACCTTTGCGGCCAACATCTGCTGCTTCGACGGCGCCGGCAAGGGCCAGGCTGCCAAGCTCGCCAACCAGGTGTCGCTGGGCGCCTGCATGGTCGGCATGGCAGACGCCATGGCATTTGCCGAGCTGAGTGGCCTTGATCTGGAGAAGACCCGCCAGATGATCCTGGGCGGTACCGGCAAGTCCGGCGCCATGGAGAGCCTGGCTACCAAGGCGCTCGACGGCGACTACAAGCCCGGCTTTATGGTCGAGCACTTCATCAAGGACCTGCGCTTGGCGCTCGCCTATGCCGACGATCGCGAGCTTGCGCTGCCCGGCGCCGACGTGGCCTTTACGCTCTACGACATGCTCGATGCCATCGGTGGTGCCAAGCTGGGCACCCAGGCCATCACGGTCCTCTATAAGGAGGAGGCCGACGCCATCGCCGCCGGTCTGGACTGGTCGCAGTATCGTCCCGAAGAGCACGGTGCTCACGAGGACGGCTGCGGTTGCGGCGAGCACGGCGACGACCATGAGTGCGGTTGCGGCCACCACCATGGCGAGGACCACGAGTGCTGCGGCGGCCACGGCCATGATGATGGCCACGAGTGCTGCTGCGGCCACCATCACGGGGAGTAGCGCCCATGAGCTGGACGTTCGTGGTGCTTGCGCTGGTGCTCTTTCTCTTCGCGATCTACATTGGCTTTTTGTGCGGCCAGTGGGCGTGCGAAAAGCGCGTCATCACCAAGCGCGACTACTGGATTGCCAACTTTGCGGGAGCGGCGGCAGTCATCCTGCTGACCTGGGTGTTCTCGCTGTTCCCGCTGGTGCAGTTTGCGCCGATCGGCTGGCTCGGCGGCTTTATCGCCGGCCTTAAGATGAGCTTTGGCGAGTCCGTCGGTCCGTGGCGCAAACACGACGAGGTCTTTAACGTTAACAAGGCTCACCGCGCCGCCGCCGACGCGGGCGATGCCGAGGAGCGCCGCCGTGCGCGTCGCAATGGCGCGGCCGACCGACAGCTCATCTCGGTCACCGATGACAGCAAGGGTGCTGACAAGCACGCTAAGAAATAGTAAGAAGAGGTAACTATGGCAGAAAACAAAGACGAACAGCTCACCGACGAGGAGCTGGCACAGCTCCAGCTGGCAGAGGAGAACGAGAACGCCGTCGACCGCCTGGTCCAGGAGCTCGGCTGCCCCACGCGCCGCATCCGTCAGTTTGCCGCCCGCGTGCTGCACCTGCTTGCCGAGCGCGATCCGCAGCGCGTCGTGCCCTGCGTGCCCGCGCTGATCGAGGCGCTCGACCGCCCCGAGGCTCAGACCCGCTGGGAGGCTCTCGATGCCCTGGCGGCGCTCGCCACCACCTGCCCCGAGCAGCTGGGCGATGCCTTTGAGGGCGCCGAGACCGCGCTGTTCGATGAGATTTCGTCCACGCTGCGCTATGCCGCCTTCCGCCTGCTGTGCGTGTGGGGCGCCACGAGCGTCGAGCGTTCGCGCGAGGCTTGGCCCATCCTGGACGAGGCCATCCAGTGCTACCACGGCGACCTCGAGTATCGCGACATGCTCGGTTGCCTGTACGAGTTTGGCCGGGGCGAGATTGACGCCGAGGTCGCCGAGAAGCTCGCGCTGCGCCTTAAGTTCGATGCCGAGAACGGCAAGGGTAGCTATCTCAAGGCCCGTTCGAGCGAGATTTGCGAAATGCTTGTTAAACGTTTTGGCCTGGATCTCTCCAAAAAGAAGAAGCGTGCTAGCGTAAAAAAATCTGACGACGCCGAAGACGAGGAGTAACAGATTATGGCGCACGATGTAGTCCTGATTCCTGGTGACGGTATCGGTCCCGAGATTACGCAGGCTATGCGCCGCGTGGTCGAGGCCACTGGTGTCCAGATCAACTGGAACGTCCAGGAGGCCGGTGCCGGCGTCATGGACGAGTTTGGCACGCCGCTGCCCCAACATGTGCTCGATGCGGTCGCCGAGACCAAGGTTGCTATCAAGGGCCCCATCACCACGCCGGTCGGCACGGGTTTCCGCAGCGTTAACGTCGCCCTGCGCAAGCATTTTGACCTGTACGCCTGCGTGCGCCCCTGCCTGTCGCAGCCGGGCGACGGCTCGCGCTTCCGCGACGTCGACCTGGTTATCGTGCGCGAGAACACCGAGGACCTCTATGCCGGCATCGAGTTCGATGAGGGCGCTGCCGAGGTCGAGGAGCTCTCACAGCTTGTCGAGCGCTCGGGTCAGAAGACCTTCGCCGCCGATTCCGCCATCTCAATTAAGCCCATCTCCATCGCCAAGAGCCGCCGCATTGTGGAGTACGCCTTTGAGTACGCCCGCCGCTGCGGCCGTAAAAAGGTGACGGCCGTGCACAAGGCCAACATTATGAAGGCGACCGATGGCCTGTTCCTGCGCGTTGCGCGCGAGGTGGCCGCCAACTATCCCGATATTGAGTTCAACGACAAGATCGTCGACGCCACCTGCATGGGCCTGGTCCAGAACCCCAACGACTTCGATGTCCTGGTGCTGCCCAACCTGTACGGCGATATCGTCAGCGACCTGTGCGCCGGCCTGGTAGGTGGCCTGGGTATGGCCCCCGGCTCCAACATCGGTGCCGACTGCGCCATCTTCGAGGCAACGCATGGCTCCGCGCCCGATATCGCTGGCCAGGATATCGCCAACCCCACGGCCGAGATTCTGTCTGCGGCTATGATGCTCGATCATCTGGGCGAGAACGATGCGGCCAATCGTATCCGCGCCGCCGTGTCCGCCACGCTCGACGAGGGTAAGCAGGTTACCGGCGACGTACGTCGTGCCCAGACCGGCTCCGTCGAGGGCGCCGTGGGCACGCAGGCCTTTGCCGATGCCGTTATCGCGCACCTGGCCTAAGACATGCAGGCTGCAAACGCCTAAATAGTACTTAAGTGTTTGCGTATAACCTAAGAATCAATACGCCCGGCACTCTGTCGGGCGTATTCTATTGAAGACTATGTTTCCTAACAAGGAGTAACTGATATGGGTCTGATTCAAAAGAAGGACGAGAAGGACGAGATCGACGGCATCCAGATCATCGAGCGCGGCGAAGGCCCCGACGGTGACGAGGACGAGAAGATCGATCTGGTCGCCGGTACGTCTGCCGAGCACATTGCCGCCGGCACGACGGCCGAGGAGGAGGACGCCCGACTGGAGGCTCAGATTGCCGCGGATGCCGCTGACGAGAATCTGATGCCCGAGGCCCAGGATGAGGACGACGATATTCTGGGTTCCGATGAAGACGACCATGCATCCAGGCACAAGAAGACGATGATTGCCGCCTTTGTGGTTGCCGTCGTGATCGCCGCCGTGGTCGGCTTCTTTATTGGCAGTGGCGGCTTTGGCGGCAAGGATGTCGGCTCGTCGACCCTGACCGAGGACCAGCTCGATTCGACCGTGGCAAGCTATAGCTACAACGGCAAGAAGAGCGACATCACCGCGCGCGAGGCCATCGAGAGCCAGTACAGCCTCGACACCGTCAAGGATAGCGATGGCAACTACACCGCTCCTTCTGCCGACGTCATCCTGTCCTACGTGCGCAACAAGATCCTGCTCGACGCTGCCGAGGACGAGGGCATTACCGTCTCCTCTAAGGAGATGAAGCAGTACGCCGAGGAATCCATCGGCACTTCGGACTACAAGACCATGGCCACGCAGTATGGCGTGTCCAAGGACCAGGCCAAGCAGATCGTCCGCCAGTCCGCGACGCTGCAGAAGCTCTACAAGAAGAAGGTGGGCGATAGCTCCGCAAGCATGCCGACCGCCCCGACCGAGCCTGCTGACGGCAACGAGGAGACCGCGAGCAAGGACTACGCCGATTACATCATCAACCTTGCCGGCGACGAGTGGGATAGCGAGAAAGGCACCTGGAAGGACGCCGATAGCGCCTACGCTAAGGCCTTTGCCGACGATGCCTTTACGGCCGATAGCGCTACCTATAAGCAGGCCATGACCGCCTATTACACCGCCTACCAGCAGTATTCCTCGCAGGCTTCGAGCGCCAGCTCCAAGTGGACCGAGTATGCTAACGGCCTCTACGCCAAGGCCAACATCAGCATCTACGGCCTGTTTGCATAAAGATCGCCTGAGCTTTCGAGTACGAAGCCGATATATCTGATTGAGCCCGCTAGAACGAACGCCGTTCTAGCGGGCTTTTGCGTTGTAAGAAAGGGCGGGGAAGAGAGTGGTAGGGGAGGGGTTTATATACAAATTCTTGAAGACTTTATTCATGTAAAGTGAAAATGATTTCGGCCAAACTGGTAGTAACAATGTGGTACCACTGTTCATCTGGTAGTAACCAATTTTGAGACGAAATCGAATGGAAATTGCTAAGAATTAGTTTGATAACGAAAGAAATGCACCATGTCTACCTGCGGAAATTACCGTTTACGGGCTAAAAATAACCGTTTGGCAACGATATAGTAATTTGAACGAAATGTGGTGGACGTTTGAATTGAGTGTGTGCTACCGTACATACCGGCAACCCCAAATAGGGATTGGGTTGTCTAAGTTTGCACACCAATGCCGGCAAGCGGAGAAGCCGGTATGCACAAGGCGCGGACATGGAACTCGTTGGTGAACAACGAAAGAAAGGTTGGAGGAGATACCATATGATGAAGTACCTCCAGAAGCTCGGCAAAGCGCTGATGCTTCCCGTCGCGGCGCTTCCCGTCGCAGGTATTCTTATGGGTGTGGGCTACCTGCTCGCTCCCGCAGTCATGGGTGCTGCCGGTGACACTACCGGTTTTGCCTATACCGCCGGTTTCCTGCTCATCAAGGCAGGCGGCGCTCTTATCGATAACATGGCCTGGCTGTTCGCAGTCGGCGCCGCTGTCGGCCTTGCCGACGATCACGATGGCACCGCTGGCCTCGCTGGCCTCGTCGCCTTCCTGATGATCCAGCAGCTCCTGAACCCCGCTGTTGTTGGCACCATTCGTGGTATGGACGCCGATGCTCAGACCGCTTGGCTTGCCACGACCGAGGGCATCGCGTTCTCCAAGATCGCTGGTAACTCCTTCATCGGTATCCTGTCCGCCGTCATCGGTGGTACTTGCTACAACAAGTTCAAGGACACCCGTCTTCCCGACTGGCTGGCCTTCTTCTCCGGCAAGCGTTGCGTCGCCATCATGACCGCCGTCATCTGCATCGTCGTCTCCGTCGTCCTGCTCTTTGCTTGGCCGCTCATCTTCGGTGCTCTTGTTGCTCTTGGTGAGGGTATCGCCGCCATGAGTGGTATCGGCGCTGGCATCTACGCCTTCCTTAACCGCCTGCTCATCCCGACTGGTCTGCACCACGCTCTGAACAACGTGTTCTGGTTCGACACCATCGGCCTGGGCGATCTGACCCACTTCTGGGCTGGCGAGACCTCCGCTGACGTCAAGTGGAGCCTCGGTATGTACATGTCCGGCTTCTTCCCCTGCATGATGTTCGGTATCCCGGGTGCTGCCCTGGCTATGGTTCAGACCGCTAAGAACAAGAAGGCTGCTATCGGCCTGGTTGTCTCCGCTGCCATCTGCGCCTTCGTCTGCGGCGTCACCGAGCCCTTCGAGTTCGGCTTCATGTTCCTGTGCTTCCCGCTCTACGTCGTGTACGCTGCCCTGTACGGCGTCTTCACCGTCATCACCTACTTTGTTGGTTTCCGTGCCGGCTTCTGCTTCTCCGCTGGTGCTACCGACCTCCTGTTCTCCGCTAGCCTCCCGGCTGCTGCCAACACCTGGATGATCATCCCGCTGGGCATCGCTGCCTTCGTGGTCTTCTACCTCGTGTTCCGCTTCGCCATCACCAAGTTCGACCTCATGACCCCTGGTCGCGAGGACGAGGATGTCGAGGAGACCTCCGCTTCCGCTGCCGCTGGCGACGACAAGTTCGCCGCTCTGGCCGCTGCTGTTCTCGCTGCCGTCGGTGGCAAGGAGAACGTCAAGACCGTTGACTGCTGCGCTACTCGCCTGCGCTTTGAGCTTGGCGATTCCGAGCTGGTCGACGAGGCCGCCTGCAAGAAGGCTGGCGCTCTGGGTGTCATGAAGATGGACAAGGGTGCTACCCAGGTCATCATCGGCACGCAGGTCCAGGCTGTTGCCGAGGAGCTCAAGAAGCTTCTCTAAGCCTTAAAGACGTATCAGTCTTACAAAGGGTCGTCCCGCTCCGCGGGGGCGGCCCTTTTTGCTACCTCAATACTTGATGCAGTGATGTAATTGGTATTACAGTGTGCAGGCTATCAACCGGCAAACAATATTGAAATATGCTGGTTGACCTGCTGTTATTCCATTAAAACTGCTATAGTACGTGGTGTCTGGTTACAACCAATTTCGAGTCATTTATCCGGCAGGTATCATTATGGCAATGGGAGCGCGCAAACAACCTCTGTACGATCAGCTCGTCGATTTGCTGACCGATAAAATCGATCACGAGCTTCGACCCGGCGACTATTTGCCGTCTGAGCGTGACCTGTCGGAACGCTATGGGCTCTCGCGTACAACGGTTCGCCTTGCCCTGCAGGAGCTTGAGCGCTTGGGCTTGGTGGTTCGTCAGCGCGGCCGTGGAACCATGGTGTGCGACCGCTCTCTGCAAACGGCAAACCTCACGCAAACCTATAGCTTTACCGAGCAGATGAGGGCGATCGGCCGTGTGCCCAAGACGACGATTCTTGAGTTTACCGAGGTCGAGGCTGATAAGAATATTGCGGCAGAGATGAACGCACGCCTGGGCGAGCGTCTGTACAAGATCAAGCGCCTGCGTATTGCCGATGGTGTGCCGCTGATGATTGAGTGCACGTATTTGCCGAGCCGCAAGTTCTTTGCGCTTAAGCGCCCCATGATTGAGAACAAATCGCTGTACGACATGATCGAGCAGGACTTTCACGAGAAAGTTCGCGTGGCAGAGGAAGAATTCTACGCGAGTATCGCCCGCCATTCCGACGCTCGTCTGCTCGAGATTGCCGAAGGCGCACCGGTCCTGGATTTGATTCGTACCACATATGACATGAACAACGAGGTTATCGAGTATACGCGTTCGGTTGCGCGCGCCGACCAGTTTAAGTACAAGGTCTACCACAACCGCGCAGTCTAGAGTTATTGGGTATAAACGGCTTGGCGTGTTTTGCGGCGGGTGCAAAATGTGCCAAGCGGTAGAAGGCAACGAACAATCGCTCGAATTAACAATGCAGTGGTTTTTGATCCGCCCTAAAACGCACTGCGGGTACGGGAGCATAGATGAGCACGTATGCTATCAAGGCCGACAAGTTCTTTTTGCCGGCGGGGCCGCAGCTGGGCGGCTACCTTATGGTCGAAGATGGCGTCTTTGGCGCTTGGCAGGCCGATGAGCCCGCTTGCGAGATCAAAGATTATTCGGGTACATGGATTGCGCCGGGCATGGTGGACACCCACATTCATGGCTTCTATAACCATGCCACGACCGATAACGATGCCGAGGGTATCAACATCAGCTCGACCGAGCTCGCTCGTCGTGGCACCACCAGCTGGCTGCCCACGACCTTTACCGACGGCGTGGAGCAGATCAAGGACGCCTGTGCCGCTATTGCACAGGCGGACGAAGAGCGTGGGCCCGAGTTCTGCGGTGCTCGTATTCAGGGCATCTACCTGGAGGGTCCGTTCTTTACCATGAAGCACGTGGGCGCCCAGAACCCCGCTTATCTGATCGACCCGTCCGAGGAAATTTTTGACGAGTGGCAGGAGGCCGCCGGCGGTCGTATCGTCAAGAGCGCCATGGCGGCCGAGCGCGATGGCGCTGCCGCTTACGCCGCGGCTCTGAGCGCCAAGGGTGTCGTGACCTGCATTGGCCACTCCGATGCCACCTATGATGAGTGCGCCGCCGCCATCAATGCTGGCGCCAGCTGCTTTACGCATACCTACAACGGCCAGCGCGGTCTGCATCACCGTGAGCCCGGTGTCGTCGGGGCCGCTATGACCACGCCCAACACCTATGCCGAGATCATCTGCGACGGCAAACATGTGAACCCCGCTGCTATCAAGGCCCTGCTGCAGGCCAAGGGCTGGCAGCACACGGTGCTGATCACCGACTGCCTGGGTTGCGGCGGCATGCCCGAGGGCAAGTACACCAGCGGCGGCATGGACGTCATTATGAAGGACAACCTTTGCTGGCTCGCCGATGGCTCTGCTATCGCCGGCTCGGTGCTCACGCTCGCACAGGGCGTCAAGAACATCGTCGACTGGGGCCTTGCGAGCGCCGATATCGCCATTCGCATGGCGACTGAGGTGCCTGCGCGTTCTGCTCACGTCGGGGATAAATGCGGCAGCATTATGCCTGGCCGCGACGCCGACTTTGTCGTGTTCAATCCCGACCTTACCCTGGTCGAGACGTATGTGGGTGGCAACAGCGTCGGTAACGCGTTTACCGAGTAGCCGCCAAAGAAACGAACCGAGAGGGGATTTAGATGATTTACGGTGCATTGGGCGATATCGAGGAGTACCGCGGAATGCTCAAGGGCCTCGACGTGCTGATCGACTGGCTCGAGGAGAACGACCCGGCGCAGCTCGAGGTCGGAAGCCATCCGATTCTGGGTGATAAGGTCTTTGCGAACGTCATGGCTCCCACGACGCGTCCCGAGGACGAGGCTCACTATGAGACGCATCAGCGCTATCACGATCTGCAGATCGACGTCGAGGGTCGCGAGGCCTTTAAGGTCGCTACGGGTAGCCTGACGCTGGTCCAGGAGTTTGACGAGAAGGACGATTACGATCTGGTCGATTCCGACACTTCGATCGCCGGCGATCTTGCCGACGACAAGTTCGCGCTGTTTGTTGCCGGCGAGCCTCACATGCCCACGCTCGAGTTCCCGGGCGATGGCGCGCAGCCGGTCAAGAAGATCTGCTTTAAGCTGCTTGCAGACGCCTACTGGGAGGAGTAGCGAGCTGCTCGGCTGAGTTGTTCGCCTGATGGCGTGATTCCCCTAGGGAAATCACGCTACGACCCCGCCAAGCGTGTTTTCCCTAGGGGAATCACGTTTGGCGGGGTTTTATGTTTATGAATAGGGGAACTGAAGCCGTGACGATGCTTGGGTTGGCGCACGCGCACTCAAATCGGCAACAACAAAGTAGATAAGCATTTGAAGAAATGCGATTGAAACATAATGTAACTAGTATGAAATAGTGGATAGCTGGTACATACCACCTTTCAAATATAGAATCGTTAGAAATCTATAGTTAAAAAGTAATTTACCAGCGGGTTTATATTTTGTTCATTAAAGCCGTTCATCGCCATTTCGCTACCGTTTACGGACCACTTCAGATTCTGTCTACATAATTGCGTTAATGCGTCCATAATAGGCAAGGCGTTTAGCCGAGGGCCGAGGAACCGGCATCCGCGTCGTAGAGCACGAAGATCGGGAGTAGCATGCATTCGTTTAAGATCTCCAATCAATTCCTACTTGATGATGAGCCGTTCACCATCTTGTCGGGGGCGATTCACTATATGCGTGTTCATCCGAGCGACTGGCACCACTCGCTCTATAACCTTAAGGCTCTTGGGTTTAATACGGTCGAAACGTATGTACCGTGGAATCTTCATGAGCCAAAGCCTGGCGTCTTCGATTTTTCTGGCTCAATCGATTTGGCGGCATTTCTTGATGAGGCAGCATCGCTCGGTCTGTATGCAATTGTTCGGCCCTCTCCGTTTATTTGTGCAGAATGGGAATTTGGCGGCATGCCAGCATGGCTGCTGCGCGAACATGATATGAGGCCGCGTAGCAGCGACACCAAATTTCTTGCTCACGTTGCGCAGTACTACGACCATCTCATGCCGATACTCGTCTCGCGTCAGATTGACAAGGGCGGAAATATCATCATGATGCAGGTTGAAAACGAGTATGGATCATATTGCGAGGATAAGGACTATCTTCGCGCGATTCGTCGCCTTATGGTCGAGCGTGGGGTTTCCGTGCCCCTTTGTACTTCCGATGGCCCGTGGCGTGGGTGCCTTCGTGCCGGTACGCTCATTGACGATGATGTGTTGTGCACCGGCAACTTTGGTTCTCATGCAAAGGAGAACTTTGAGGCTCTTTCTGCTTTTCACAAGGAGCATGGAAAACAATGGCCTCTTATGTGCATGGAGTTGTGGGACGGCTGGTTCAATCGCTATGGGGAGAACGTCATCAGACGCGATCCCGAAGATCTTGCCTCTTGCGTTCGCGAGGTGCTCGAGCTTGGAGGATCTTTAAACCTCTACATGTTTCATGGAGGCACCAACTTTGGATTTATGAACGGATGTTCTGCACGCCATACGCATGACCTGCACCAGGTGACATCATATGACTACGATGCTCCATTGGACGAACAGGGCAACCCGACCGAGAAATACTTCGCAATTCAAAGGACAGTTCACGAGCTGTATCCCGATATCGCGCAAAGCAAGCCGTTAACAAAAAAGGCGTTTTCCATGCCCGATATTTCGGTGAGTGAGCGCGTAAGTCTCTTTAATGTGCTCGATATTCTTTCGGAGCCGATTGAAGCCCAATATCCTATGCCCATGGAAGAGATGGGTCAGTCGTATGGATATACGTTATATACCACGACTGTCGAGCGTGACCGTGCAGATGAAGAGCGTATTCGGGTTATTGACGCCCGCGACCGCGCTCAGGTGTTTGTGAACGGTGACAAGGTGGCGACGCAGTATCAGGAGCACATCGGGGAAGATATTCACTGCGTTCTTCCCTGTGAACACAACCGCCTGGATGTTCTGACCGAGGATATGGGTCGCGTCAATTATGGTCACAAATTGCTCGCTGATACGCAGCATAAGGGCATTAGGACAGGAGTTTGCGTTGATCTTCACTTTGTTACCGGTTGGGAGATGCGTTGTCTGCCACTCGATAACATCGATAATCTTGATTATTCCGCCGGCTGGGTAGAGGGGCAACCTTCCTTTTATCGCGCAAAGTTTGATATATCTGAGCCGGCTGATACCTTTATCGACACTACGGGTTTTGGAAAGGGTGTGGCATTCGTAAACGGAACGAATGTCGGACGTTTTTGGGATAAGGGTCCCATCATGACGCTCTATGTTCCGCACGGTTTATTACACCCTGGTACCAATGAACTCGTTATGTTCGAAACAGAGGGCGTGTATGATGCGAAAATCTCCCTTCGCTCTGAGCCCGTTATCCGTACACTTGAACAAGAAGGAGTTGAGTAGAAATGATTGTAGGCGCACGAATCGACTTTCGCTTGATTCACGGACAGGTGGCAAACCTCTGGTCTAACGCCCGTCAGGTAAGCCGCTTCATGGTAGTTGACGACGAGGTATCGCAAGATGCTACCCAAAAGCAGGTTCTTCGCATGGCTTGCCCGGCAACTGTGAAGTTGTCCGTGCTTCCTGTCGACAAGGCCGCTGCCAACATCACTGCTGGCAAATATGATGCGCAACGTCTCTTCATTGTTGCGAAAAAGCCTGAGGTCTACGTTCGACTTTTGGAACAAGGTGTTAAGCTTGAGCAGCTCATCGTCGGTAATATGACGACAATGGAGCCGGTCAAGAAGCTGAATCGCAACATTAGTTGCGACCAGGGGGACCTTGACGCATTTGCCAAACTCAAGGCCGATAATCTTCCTATTGTCATTCAGCTGACGCCGCAGGATAACCCAGAGGCTCTCACGCTCTAGTCGAATTAACGCTAGGCCGTGAAGGGGGATGCACGGTTTATATAAGCGTATTGGTATTGTAGAAACTGTTACACCTTAAATAAGGAGTTAACCATGATTGCTTGGTGGCAGATTCTTCTGTTAACCCTGTATGCGGGTTATCAGATTCTGGATGAGCTGAACTGGTACACCTGTGCCGGCTCAGCCGTCTTCTCCGGTATGATTACCGGTTTGATTATGGGTGACCTGCAGACTGGCCTGTTTATCGGCGGCAGCATGCAGCTCACCGTCCTGGGCGTTGGTACCTTTGGCGGCGCCTCTCGTATCGATGCCAACTCCGGCACTCTGGTCGCCACGGCCTTTGCCGTGGGCGCGGGCATGAATCCCGAGACGGCTCTTGCCGCTATCGGCGTACCTGTCGCTGCCATTCTCGTTTACACCGATATCGCCGGTCGTTTCGCCAACACGTTCTTCGGTCACATGTGCGATGCCGATATCGAGAAGATGAACTGGGGCGCCTACAACGTACACTACTTGCTCGGTGCCGTTTCCTGGATGTTGTCCCGCATGATTCCGGTCTTCCTGGCTCTCGCATTTGGCCAGGGCTTGGTCGAGGGCATCACCACCGCCCTTAACGGCGACTTGAAGTGGCTGGGTGACGGTCTGTCTGTTGCTGGCGGTGCCTTGCCCGCCGTTGGCTTCGCCATCCTGCTCCGTTACCTGCCGGTCAAAAAGCACGTCGCCTACCTGCTGCTCGGCTTTGTAGTCGCCGCCCTGTTTGGTACGGCCTTCACGAGCATCATGAACCTCAACGCCAACATCGTCGCTGTGAACGGTGCGCTTGGTAAGGGCGCCGTGGATATGGTCGGTATGTTCAATAACATGTCGATGCTGGCGATCGCTATTATTGGCTTTGCTCTGTCTTTGCTGTACTACAAGAACAACCAGCGTCCCGTCGCTGCTGCTGGCGCTGCGGAGGGAGACGACGACGATGAGCTCTAATGAGAAACTCGCCAATGGCACCACTGGCTACAAGATTACCAAGGACGACCTTGCGCAGATCAACCGTCGTAACCTGCTTGGTTTCCAGGATGGTTGGAACTACGAGCGCATGCAACACTCTGGTTATCTCTGGATTATCCTGCCCACGCTGCGCAAGCTGTACGGTGACGGCACGCCGGAGCTAAAAGAAGCCTGCCGCGCCCAGTGCGCACCGTTCTTCAACACCTCAAACTTCCTCAACACGATCATCACCGGTATCGATTTGGCGATTGAGGAAGAGGAGGGCATTGAGGGCCTCGAGGCTGTTGCCGGTCTCAAGACTGGTCTCATGGGACCGCTGGCTTCCATCGGCGATTCCATCTTCGGTTCGCTGCTCCCGACCATTTTTGGCGCCCTGGCTGCCAATATGGCCATGAACGGCAACCCCTTGGGTATCTTCATCTGGGTCGCCGTTAACATCCTTGTTGACTGGTTCCGCTGCAAGCAGACCCACATGGCCTATGAGCAGGGTATGAAGCTCGTCACCACCATGAGCGACCGCCTGAACGCGTTGACCGACGCGGCCTCCGTAATGGGTGTCTTTATGGTCGGTGCCCTGGTCGCAACCAATGTCGGTATCGTCATTGCAGCGAAGCCTGTTATCGGTGGCGTTACCGTTGACTTGCAGAATATCTGCAATATGATTTGCCCCAAGCTGGTTCCTGCCGCGCTCGTCGGCTTCGTATACTGGCTCCTTGGTAAGAAGGGCATGACCTCGACGAAGGCTATCTTTATCGTCTTGGTTCTGTCCATTGCCTTGGGTGCATTCGGTATCATTTGCAAGGGCTAAGTACCCCATATTGTCGCGACATTTGATCCTCAATTAAGATGTGGCGCACACCTCCAAGGCGACTTTATCGCCATATCCCCTGGAGTGTGCGCCTCTTTTGTTTTGTCGGACACCGCTGTTCATAGGCGGTTATGCAGTCATCGTGTTCGATTAATTCATTAAGGCTGCCTTGAAGGGAATATAGTGCAATGCCATTTTGGATTGTCCTGTTCATTTGTGTTGTCGTGGCTTATTTCGCTGTGACCGAAGGAGCGAAAAAATACTTCGATATGAAATTGCAGGTATTGTTTAACTTGGGCTTATACCAAGATTGCATAGACCTGCTCGATCGCAAACTAGCGCGTATAGTAATGTCTACGTATAAGCAGTATTACCTTCGTTTCACTATCTACGAAGCTGCTGATATGGACGCATATGCAGATCGAATGCTTGACCACTTGCTGGAGATGTCGTGCAGCGATAAGCAACGTCGACAGCTTGCGGTTCGCGCCTTTAATTTCTATATCAAGACGGGTGACCGCAAGCGGGCGGCGTCCATGTTGGAAGAGATGCGTCCCGTCGTGTCGAAGGGTATTTTGGCGGACAGTCAATTGACCTACGACATAGTCTTTCGCCGTCGGCATGATAAGATCGATGAGATGGAAGCCATGCTAGATACGAACGACCTTGGGTTACGCGGAAAGCTCTATCTGCTGCTCTCATATCAATATGAGAGTAGCGGGAACAAGAGCGAAGCACGTAGATATCGCAACCTTGAAAAGCAGCTTAGAGACGCTCACAGACCTCCCACGATAAAACAAAATACTCACTAAACTTTAATGATGCAGTGGTCGTAAGAGCCCTTTTGAGGGGTTCTATGGCTAGAGAAAGCGAACGGTAGAAAGGTAGATAGAATGATTGGATTTGTACTAACTGGTCACGGTCAGTTTGCACCTGGTTTGAAAAGCGCTGTGGATATGGTCGCCGGCGAACAGCCTAATTTTGAGGTAGTTCCTTTTGCGGGCTCGGAGGCGGTTACTTTTGGTGATGATTTGCGAACCTGCATTGCCAAGATGCGTCAAGCTTGTGATGGCGTATTGGTGTTTGTTGATTTGCTTGGCGGTACTCCGTTCAATCAAGCTATCCCAATGACGACTGAGCTCGATAACGTGACCGTTGTCACCGGAACAAATCTACCTATGTTGGTGGAGCTCGTTATGACGCGTGCGTTTGGAGACCCAACGCTTGATGAACTTGCCGAACGCGCACGGGTCGTTGGTCGTGAGGGAGTCGATCTCAAGAAACTCGAGAGTGCTGACATTGACGAAGACGATGAGATGTAGTGTCGCTATTAGCCCATTTATTGGACATGTTGGTGCGTTACCTGAAGGCTGAAGTATTGGTCAATTGCTCATTACGTGGAGAATATCATGACGTGCACGAGGCACAGACAACCGCTATATGACCAGCTCGTAGATATTCTGATCGAAAAAATTGATCATGAATATCAGCCAGGTGATTTGATTCCGTCCGAACGTGAGCTTGCCGAACGCTACGGGCTTTCGCGATCGACTGTCCGACTTGCAATTCAGGAACTTGAGTATCTTGGTCGGATTGTGCGAAAACAAGGTCGCGGTACGTTTGTTGCCGATCGACTAGCTCAAGCAACAAATCTTACCCAATCGTACAGTTTTACTGAACAGATGAAAGCGATGGGCCGGCTGCCAGAAACAACCATCTTAGAGTTCTGTGAAATGGAAGCAGATAAAACGCTCTCGATACAAATGGGGATTCGTTTGGGTGAAAAGGTGTTAAAACTCAAACGTTTACGGATGGCAGATGGTATACCTATGATGGTTGAGCGTAGCTATCTTCCAGCAAGGCTCTTTATTTCACTCAAGCGTCCTCTACTCGAACAGAAGCCCCTTTACGATGTCATTGAGCAGGATTATCAGCAGAAAATTCGAGTAGCAGATGAGGAGTTCTCTGCGGGTATAGCACGTCCATGTGACGCTCGGCTTCTAGGTATTAGTGAGGGTGCGCCAGTTCTGGACATAGTCCGAACTACTCACAACACCCAAAGTGATGTTGTCGAGTTCACGCTTTCGGTGGCTCGCGCGGACAAGTTCAAGTACAGAATCTCTCACTATCGAGATACTGTGTGATCGGATACGAGTGCTAACGAAAGAAAAACAGCCTATGACTACTACTCGATTTGACTTTTCAGGTTGAGTCTTTGTATATCAGGCAATTTAGTAAAGAAAGAGGTATTAGAAATGTTCGAGAAGAGTGTCGAGGAGCTCACCGAGCTCGGCGCCCAGATCACCACGGCCGAGATTGCTCAGCAGCCCGAGCTTTGGCGTGATACGCTCAACATCTATCGCGAGAACAAGGAGGCCATCGAGGCCTTCCTGGCCGAGGCTCGCGCTATGGGCGAGGGTCGTCTGTCCGTTGTCTTCACCGGTGCCGGTACGTCCGACTACGTTGGCGATACCTGCGCCCCGTACCTGCGTCACGCTGGCAACACTGATCTCTACGACTTTAAGCCCATCGCCACGACCGACATCGTGAGCGCCCCGCGCGACTTCCTGCGCGCCGAGGATCCCACGCTCGTGGTTTCCTTTGCCCGCTCTGGCAATAGCCCCGAGAGCCTTGCCGCCGTTGCCGTTGCAAAGGAGCTCGTCCACAACGTCAAGTTCCTCAACATCACCTGCGCTCCCGAGGGCAAGCTCGCCGTTGAGTCTGCCGATGATCCCAACGCGCTGACGCTGCTCATTCCGCGCGCCAACGACAAGGGCTTCGCCATGACCGGTTCTTATTCCTGCATGACCCTGCTCTCTACCCTTATTTTCGATACGGCCTCTGACGAGCAGAAGGCCGAGTGGGTCGAGACGATTGCCAAGATGGGCGAGGAGGTCATCTCTCGTGAGCCTGAGATCGCCGATTACCTGGCTGGCGACTTCAACCGCGTGACCTACTTGGGTTCTGGCTCCTTCGGTGGCCTTGCCCAGGAGAGCCAGCTCAAGATCCTCGAGCTCGCTCACGGTCTGGTCGCTACTTCCTACGACACCTCTATGGGCTATCGTCACGGACCCAAGTCCTTCGTCGACGATAAGACGCTCGTCTTCGTGTTCGTCAATAACGATGCCTATACCCGTCAGTACGACATCGACATCCTCAACGAGATCGGTGGCGACGAGATCGCTCAGCACACCGTCGCCGTTCAGCAGGAAGGTGCCACCGTCTACGAGGGTGAGTCCTTCACCTTTAAGGGCTACGAGGCACTTCCCGAGGGCTACCTTGCTCTGCCGTTCGTGATGTTTGCCCAGGCTATCAGCCTGCTCAACTCCGTGCGTGTGGGCAACACGCCCGATACGCCGAGCCCCACCGGCACGGTCAATCGCGTGGTCAAGGGCGTGACGATTCACCCCTTCACCGCTTGATCGCGTCCCTCTGTAAGGGCGCCCGTCCGCTCATAACGGCGGGCGGGCGCTTTTTGTTTTACCTGAGCTGGGCATAGCATCACCACAGTCAACTGCTTTAGAAGCAAGGAGTGCATATGAGCACGTACGCAATTAAGGCTGACAAGTTCTTCTTGCCGGCAGGCCCGCAACTGGGCGGCTATCTTATGGTCGAGGATGGCGTCTTTGGCGCCTGGCAGGCCGACGAGCCCTCTTGCGAGATTAAGGACTACACGGGGTCGTGGATCGCACCGGGTATGGTCGATACTCACATCCATGGCTTCTACAACCACTCAACTACCGATAATGATCCCGTGGGCATCGATATCAGCTCGACCGAGCTCGCCCGTCGCGGTACCACCAGCTGGCTGCCCACGACGTTCACCGATGGCGTCGAGCAGATCAAGGACGCCTGCGCTGCCATCGCTCAGGCGGACGAGGGTCGCGGCCCCGACTTCTGCGGTGCTCGCATTCAGGGCATCTACCTGGAGGGCCCCTTCTTTACCATGAAGCACGTGGGCGCGCAGAACCCCGCTTATCTTATCGATCCCTCCGAGGAGATCTTTGATCAGTGGCAGGAGGCTGCGGGTGGTCGCATCGTCAAGAGCGCCATGGCGGCCGAGCGCGACGGTGCCGCTGCTTATGCGGCTGCTCTGAACGCCAAGGGCGTGGTGACCAGCATCGGTCACTCCGACGCCACCTACGATGAGTGCATCGCTGCCATCAACGCCGGTGCCAGCTGCTTTACGCATACCTATAACGGCCAGCGCGGGCTGCATCACCGTGAGCCCGGTGTCGTGGGCGCTGCCATGTCCACGCCCGAGACCTACGCCGAGATCATCTGTGACGGCAAGCACGTTAACCCTGCTGCCATCAAGGCGCTGCTGCAGGCCAAGGGCTGGCAGCACACGGTGCTCATTACCGACTGCCTGGGTTGCGGCGGCATGCCCGAGGGCAGCTACACCAGTGGTGGCATGGACGTCATCATGAAAGACAACCTGTGCTGGCTCGCCGACGGCAAGAGCATTGCCGGCTCGGTGCTCACGCTTGCCCAGGGCGTCAAGAACATCGTCGACTGGGGCATCGCCAGCGCCGATATCGCCATTCGCATGGCAACCGAGGTGCCGGCTCGCTCTGCGCACATCGAGGATAAGTGCGGCAGCATCATGCCGGGTCGCGACGCCGACTTTGTCGTGTTCGACCATGAGCTCACCCTCGTCGAGACGTATGTTGGCGGTCAGAGCGTCGGCAACGCCTTTACCGAGTAACGATAGAAAAAACGGCGGGCCCGAATCTGCTCGGACCCGCCGTATGGGTTAAACGCTCAAAAGCACCTTTACAGTTACAGCTTGTTAGCGATCTTCTTTGCCGTGCGCTTGACGCCGGCCACCAGGCCTCCTGCAGGATGCTCCTTCTCGTAGGCTAGACGCTTCTCGCGCTTGGCATACTCTTCGACGATGATGTCGCCGTACTCGTCTTCAATCTTGTCGAAGAAGTCGACGGCGCCCTTAATTTCTTCAGCGGTCGGGTGTCCTTTTTGGACACCGCCGGTGAGTTTGAACGGCCCCCACGTATCAAAGCCGGGGCAGCCGTAGACCTCCATAAAGATGGCCTGCCTCATGCGGCAGATACCATCGATATCCTTGCCGTACCACTTGTTTTTGCCACCGTAGGTCATAAGGCCAAACACCTTGTTCTGCGGCTGCAGCACGTTCGTGAGCACGCGTGCCATGTCCTTGTCGATCTCGGAGTAATAGATGCCCGTGGCGACGCCAATCAGATGGTATTCGTGCAGGTCGGGGTACTCGTTTTTGCCAAGCGCCTTGACGTCGAGGGTATCGATTTCGGGGTGCGCCTCGACGATGGCGTCCACGAGCTTTTTCGTATTGCCGTGGTGGCGCGAGGCATAGAGGATGATGGTTCGCATAAGAAGGCCTTTCAGCTGTAATTGCATCAATGTCTGTATGGTGCCCCGTTGCATGCCTGGGATACCGGATGCATCGGTGAACGTGCGGGTTTGTCCTTTGGTCAGGGCCGAGACAGGTACTTGCGAGCAAAAGCAGTTGTTCGAAAGGATGGGCAATGGAATACGCTCTCTCCAACGATTCGATTTCTATTAAGGTGTCCACGGCTGGTGGTTCGTTTACCTCGATTGAGGCTGGAGGTCGCGAGTACTTGTGGCAGGGCGATCCCGCCGTGTGGTCCGGCCGGGCACCGATTTGCTTCCCGATTTGCGGAGGCTTGCGCGACAACAGCGCCATGACGTTTGCCGGGCATCATGTAAAGCTCGCTCGCCACGGGTTTGCGCGCAAACAGGAGTGGAAGCTGCTGAGCCAAGGCGAAAACGAGCTGGTGATGTGCCTGGCTTCGGAGAATAACGCCGCGCTGCTGAGCGATTATCCGTATCCGTTTAAGCTTGTCGCTCGCTATACGCTCGAGGACGCTGCCGTGCGCGTCTCCTATGAGGTGACCAACGAGGGAACCGAGGACATGCCGTTCTTTATCGGCGGTCATCCCGGCTTTAGGTGTCCGCTCGATGAGGGCGAGGCCTATACGGACTACGAGTTGCGCTTTGAGAAGGACGAGGCTGCGGAGCTTTGCACTGCCGTCCCCTCGACTGGCTTGATTGACGTGACCAATCGCTCCAAGAACCCCATGGTGGGAAAGACACTGCCTCTGTCGCATGAGCTCTTCGATTTTGCGGAGACCATCTTTGATGTGCTCGAGAGCCGTCAGGTCACGCTTTCCAAGAAGGGGGAGGACAAGGGCGTCCGCCTGAGCTTTGAGGGCTTCCCGTATCTCATTGTGTGGAGTAAGCCCGAGGGCGATTTTGTGGCGGTTGAGCCCTGGGGCGGCCTTTCGACCTGTTCCGATGAGGACGACGTACTTGAGCATAAGCGCGGCTGCCTTGTCGCTAAGCCCAAGGAGACCGTCGTTCGCTCGTTCACGATTGAGATTCTGTAATTCCGTTTTGTCGACTCGTATCGCGAGGCACAAGGAGCCTGCGAGATAAGGAGCTAAAAATGATCCTCACCGTTACGATGAACCCGTCTGTCGATACGCGCTATCAGCTCGACGAGCTCGTTATCGACGACGTCAACCGCGTGACGCCCGAAAAGACCGCCGGCGGCAAGGGCCTCAACGTGGCCCGTGTGCTGGGTCAGCTGGGCGACGACGTTGTGGCAACCGGTCTGCTCGGCGGCCACATGGGCGCCTACATGGCTGAGCTCATGGACGCCAACGGTATTAACAACGACTTTGTGCCCATCAAGGGCGAGACTCGCATTTGCCTCAACATCCTCCACGCCGGCAACCAGACCGAGCTGCTCGAGAGTGGCCCGACAATTGCCCCCGAGGAGCTCGATGCCTTTACCGCCAAGTTTACTGAGCTTGCGGGCAAGGCCGACGTCGTCACCATTTCGGGTTCTCTGCCCCGCGGTGTCGAGGCAGACTACTATGCCAAGATCACGGGCATTGCCGAGAACGCCGGCGCCAAGGTGCTGCTCGATACCTCGGGTGCTTCGCTCGAGGCCGCCCTTAAGTCCGAAATTAAGCCCGAGCTGGTCAAGCCTAACCTGACCGAGATCAACGGCCTTCTGGGCATGAGCTTTACCACCGACGATGTGGACGAGCTCCGCGCCGCGCTCGCCTCTGATGCCCGCTTCTCCGATATCCCCTGGGTCGTCGTGTCCATGGGTGCTGCCGGCTCCGTTGGCTTCCACAATGGCCGTGCGTTCCGCGCAAAGACGCCCGATATCCCTGCCGTTAACGCCACGGGCTCTGGTGACTCCACTATCGCAGGCTTCGCGCATGCCATCGCTGCCGGCGCAGACGACGAGACGGTGCTGCGTACCGCCAACACCTGCGGCAAGCTCAACGCCATGGATCCCATGACCGGCCATCTGGTCATGGACCGTTGGGACGAGGTCTACAACGGCGTTGTCGTGACCGAGCTGTAAGAGTTTGGGTGACGGCCCCGGCATCGCTTGCTAGCTCCTGTCGACGATAAGTGCAGTAGCATTATGCCGGGGCGCGACGCTGACACAGTCGTGTTCAATCCCGACCTTACCCTGGTCGAGACGTATGTGGGCGGCAACAGCTTTGGTAATGCGTTCGCCGAGTAAGCTGCTTGCCGACGCTTACTGGGAGGAGTAACGAGCTGCTCGGTTGAGCTGTTCGTCTGATGGCGTGATTCCCCTAGGGGAATCACGCTACGACCCCGCCAAGCGTGTTTCCCTAAGGGAAATCACGTTTGGTGGGGTTTTCTGTTTTTGAGTAGGAAGCGATCGACGTGGCGATGCGTGGATTGGCGCGCGCCCATAATCGACAACAAAAAAGCCGCCCAAAGGCGGCTATCTTGTGCAATGGAGCCAGCGACCGGGCTCGAACCGGTGACCCCCGCTTTACGAGTACGTGAATTCGGCATTTAACGAGATGAGGCCAATTTCACTGAATTAAAAGGAAGCGCAGGTAGAAATAGGTAACTAACAATTATTGAGCTAGCTATTAGAATCATATTTCCCACTATTCTCACACTTAGAGAGACTTGAAAGTGTGAAAAGTTTCGATTAGGCTTGCTGGCAAAGCTTTAAAGGCTTTGCCAGCAAGCCTAATCGAAAATCTAACGAGGGATATGATTGCAGGGATTGATAAAAAAGACCGCTCGCGGCACATCGGAATGCATCGATAAGAGCAAAGGCGTCTATCGGATTTATTTTTCCCTGGGAAAAGATCCGGAGACAGGACGGTACCGCCGTAGTCCGTCACGCAGGGTTCACTGCAGAAGCAAGAACCCGAAAAACTGGCCGAGTGAAGTCGCCAAGGCGCTGGAGGCCTATAGAGCTGAACTTGAGGGCGCTTCCAACCGTGGCAATGGTCCTCTGGGCCTATCAGATTATGCGGACAGGTTTCACGCGAACAGGGAGTCGACCATGGGATCACCTCTTGCTTATGAGCGTGAAGGTTTGGACATTCGTCACATACGCGAGCTGTTCGGCAATCCCGATCTCACTCGGCTTAAATCGGATGACGTTCGCACTGCTTATGCCAAGGCTAGAAAAGAAGGCCGATTCAGCGAAAGTGAAATTCGCCGCATCCACATCAAGCTCAAACAGGTAATGGAGGATGCCGTCGATAACGACCTCGTGGGCAAAAACCCTTGTAGGGGAGTGAAACTGCCCAAGCAGAATGTCGAGGCTCGTAAGGCGCTGAGCGCCGATGAGGCGGCAAGGCTTCTTGCGGTCCTTTTGGAGGAGAAGCCATCTTCCTTTATCACATGCACAATGCTTCTACTTCTCTGCGGTTTGAGGAAGGGGGAGGCCCTTGGTCTCTCATGGGAGGATTATGACCCCGACGCCAAGACTCTGAGGATAGTAAAGCAATATACGAACGACAGGACATTGAGGCCGCCTAAATCAAAGATGAGCAGGCGTAAGATTTCGGTTGGAAATGAACTTGCCGACTATCTGGACAGGTGGAAAGCCATTCAGCGGAGTGAGTTCGATTCCTTTGCAGTGGGGCAGACTGGAGAAACGCCCATTGTCCATTCCATTGGGATCGTTGACGCCGCCAACGGCAAACGGGCTCTTGTGACCCGGATGGATGGACATAACTATTCAAGGGCGTTTAGGCTGTTTGCGGCGAAAAACGGCTTCGGTACTTTTAAGGAGAGCAGGGAAGTCATTGGGAGTGACGGCGTCAAACGTACCCGCTATACGGGTTATAGCGGGCTGAAGCCTCATGAGCTTAGACATACGCAAGCGACTTTGCTCGTTGGTGCCAATGCGGACATTAAGACGATCCAGGCGCGTTTGGGCCATGCTAGCCCATCGACGACGCTGTCTATCTATAGCCACTTTATCGAGGCAAATGACCAGAAGGCAGCATCAGTGCTGGATGATCTGCTGAAGGGCTAAAAAGGGCTAAAAAAGAGGCCCCTTTGGGGCCTCTTTTTTAAGCGACATTGTTTCGGTAGATCATTGCGCCATATGGCGGCTCCAGCTCCATAGACTGATAGTAGCTGGCATCTAGAAGGTTGAAATAACAAATGATGGGGGCGGCTAGGTGCTCGTCCATATTTAGGTAATGTCCCTCATCATCTGTGACCAGTTTGACCTCGTCGCGCATCACGTCGGTCATGCGGGGCCAGAGTTTGGTTGCGCGCTGCAATTTGTCCTTTTGACTGTACTCTCCGTTATGGAAGAAGGCAAAATGAGGCGCATCGTATTTTGCGCCGCCGCGAATTTCGATAATTCCGACCTGGCTGCAAGACTTCGCGCATTCCTCTGTTTCCAATAAAGTCCAAGAGGAGGGGAGGACAGCGTAATCGCCGCCGAGGAGATCGACCCGTCTCATTCCCTGGGGCCTCTCCTCTTTCTCGCAATATAAAGAGAAATGGTCGTGGAGCCTCTGGAATTGCTCTCGATAAAGTTCCAATTGACTAAAACTCATTTCTTCTGATCCGTCAACGGGAAGGGCCTTCATTTCATTGGTGATTTGCCGAGCTTCCCTGAGGCACGCCTCATCGAGGGCCCTGGCGACCCTCGGCTGCAACCCCGTGAGCAGGTTGCATAGATAGTCGATAGCCTCGCCGGTGCTTCTGACTGATTCGGGGTTCTTGAGGCGTAGCTCTTCGATTTTCTCCGGGGTCGTCGCCTGAACAGTTGTTCCGAACTTAATTTTCCGCATCTTACTTCCGGATAATGGTAAACGTCCCATAACCACTCCAATCATCGTTGTATATATATTAAATCAGTCAGACAATAAAGTCTATACAGTCAGAAAGTGAATTAGAAATTAGAACTGTAACTAGATATGATTGTGCAACAGACAGTGTTACAATATAAACAGTAAGCGCCTGACCAGCTTGTTTGAAAGGAGTTATTTTATTTTCGGTCATTGATTAAAAAGCCGCCCGCCCTTCCCTATCTAAGTTTGGCGACGAAGGGGGAGGGGCGAGCTAGCCTGAAAGGATTCTACCATGATTGTAGAGCCTGAACCGTACGCTGCCGTACAAGCATCAACTGCGGTTTCTTCTGATTCCAACTTGGGCCACGAGCGCCTTCTTGGCATCGCTGAAGTGTGCAAGATAACCGGCTTGAGTCCGGTTACGGCCTCGAAGATGATGAAGGAGAGCGGGCGCGCGATTGCGTTGCACCGCCGCATTTACATCCTTGAATCGAGCTTCTTTGCATACCTCCATGAATTGGAGGCGAGCGAACCGTGCCGGCTTTAAATCCCATGAGCGTCGGCCTCGACGAGACCGCCTTGCGTATCTTAAAGAATAGGCCGCTTGGGCATATCGAACACGGTGCGCTGGATACTATCCTCGGAGGTCTTCGTCAATACCTGTGCATCGTCCCCGGCGGACCCGGTACGGGTAAAACAACGTTTATGCAGCAAATCGCCGACGGATGGGCCATTGCTGGCCATCCGGTGGTCATCTTTGAGGGCGAGCTCGGGCGAGACAGCATGCTCGCGAAGAGCCTCACCCGCATCTCGGGCGGCGAGCTCACGCACGATGATATGAACGGCGATGGCATGTCTGAGGACAAACGCGGGCTCTTCGAGAAGGTTCTCGACATTTACGCCCGCAGCATCGCCGAGCGAATGTATATCATTCCTGGTGAAATTAAATATGCCGGGATGCGAAAGGCAATCGAAGAGGTTGCCGATAAACATGGCGAACCGCCACTGGTTATTGTTGATTACGCGCAAATCGTCTCTTTGCCGCAGGAACTGCGCATTGCCGACGAGCGTATCGGTCTCAAGCTCGTCGCTTCCGAGCTCCGCCGAATCGTGGATGAGGCCCATTGTCCGCTCTTCGCTATCTCATCAATTAACCGCGTTAATTACGACAAGCAGACCACCGGGCTTCAGGCGATAGGCGGGTGCAACATGTTCGAGTATTCGGCAGATCTCGTTATGTCGCTTTCTATTAAGGGCGATAAGCCCGAAGAGCGTAATGCCAATATGTTGCTTAAAAAACGGCCCGTCATTGCTTCAATCACAAAGAACCGTTACGGTTCCTGCGGTATTGTCGAGTTTGAGTTCAACGCACCAGCAGCGATGTTTACCGAAATCGGCTAATTATGGAGCCCGGACCCTACATTGGTGGATACCGGGCTCCCAATCCATGCTTGTCGTCCGATGAGCTCGCGCGCGCCGAGAACAGGGATCTTCCTCTGCTCTCGGCCGATGAGCTCATTTGGGAATGGAAGCGCCTGCTCGATGCTCTCGATATCTATAGAGAACAATGGCGACCATACCGTATATATCTCGGCAGCTTGCCGGGAGTCCCCTTCGATGTCTGGGCGAGGGTGAGGATTGGGCGCATCGGTCAGATGCTCCAAACAATTTCAACTTAATAAAAGGGGCGGGGCCGATGCGTCGGCCCCGCTCGGATTGGATGGTTATGACTTCCATGAATACGCATATCAACGTACGGATGAGTGAGTCGCAGCGTAAGGCTATCGAGGAGAAGGCGGCGGCCATGAACATGCCGGCGTCCTCCTTCATGCGCGATGCCGCCCTGCTCTGCGGCGAGAAGCCGGTCAGGGTCGCCGACGCGGGGGAACTTGCCGGTATCAGGACTGAGTTGAAGAAGATCGGCACGAACCTCAACCAGGCGGTCCGCGCCCTCAACACCTACGGGTCCGATCCGGTCGTCCTCAATAATCTCAACCGGGCGACATCAATCGTCTCGACGGCGGTGGGCTGGGTCAACGACCTACTCGCCCGTGCGAGAGAGTAGGTGGTTCTCGTGAAGGAGAAGCTGGTCATGGCGCTGGTTTTCGCAGCGCTGCTTACCGCGGGGTTTGCGCCACTTATCGCCATTCCCCTCGATTGCATGATCCTCGGATTTCCAATCGAGCTGAGCTCGATCGGATTCACCCTGAGCGTGGATAACACCATTTGGTGGTGGATTAACGTGGGGCCTCATTGCGTCCCTGGCTGTCTCGCCTCGTTCGCGCTGTTCCTGTCGGTATTCGTGCTCATGCAGCTATCGGCTTCCTCGAAGGAGCGAGCCGCCGACGGAGGTGTACTTGGGGAGGCGCGGGTGAAAACGGGGCCGGAGACCATCCGGGGCTCGGAGATTTGGGACGGGCACGGACAGCCGAAAAGCAGAGGATTCGTGTACGGGTTTGAGAAGACGCTGTTCGGCTCCAAGTATCTGTTCGAACCGAGGCGGCACATGTTCCTCGACGGCTCAACGGGTGCCGGAAAATCAAGATCGCTGCTGATCCCGACAATTGATCTGCTGACGTATGGGGCGGATGACGGGGAATCGAGGCCGCAGACCATTATCGTGTCCGATGTGAAGAGTGAGCTCATCGAGTTGACGGGCGACGAGCTGGAGCGTCGCGGGTACCGGGTGCTTCTGCTGGACGCCCAGCATCCCGAGAAGAGCGACACGTTCAATCCACTGGAAATGGTCGATAGGCTCGCGAACGGGGGGAATCTGCCGGGGGCTGAGCAGGCCGCGGATGCCGTCGCCCGTACGCTCATCGCCGGGGAGGGCGATGCGAAGGCGAGCCACTGGACGGAATCCGCGCGGTCGCTGCTCGCCGCGACGATCCTTCTGGTCGTGCTGGACGAGGGCTGCCCGCGGGGCTGCAAGCACCTCGCGACGGTCTACCACATCATGTGCCTGGGGACGGAGGGGGCCGGCGAGGATCCGTGTGAGCCGCTGAAGGGCCTGTTCCGTTCCCTGCCGCAGGGGCATCCGGCCCGCTCGCGTGCCTCACAGTTCATCTCGAGCGGCGGCAACGAGCTGAGGAGCATCGTTTCCACGCTAAAGGTCAACCTGAGGATCTACGCTTCGGCGCCGATTGCGCGAATGGTCTCGGGCGATGATATCGATCCGAGTAGAATCCTGAGCGAGAAGACCGCGCTGTTCCTCCACGTGATGGACGAGGGCTCCCCCTACAACGCGATCGCGGCGGTCCTGTTCGAGCAGCTCTACGCTGCCGTGTATTCCATCGCGGACGCAGCTGGTGGAAAGCTGCCGCGGCCGGTGTCCATCCTCGGCGACGAATGGGGGAACCTGCCGAAGGTCGAGTGCCTGCCTAGCCTTCTCAGCCTTGGGCGCTCGTACGACCTGTTCTGGATGGGCGCAGTCCAGAACATCTCTCAGCTGAACAAGTACGGCGAGCGCGACGGACGGAAGAAGATCCTGGCAAACTGCGGCGTCAAGGTCGCCATGAAACTGGGCGAGGCCGAGGACCGCCAGTATTTCACCGAGCTAGTCGGGAAGACGACGCGGCACACCATGGGAACCAGCTCGAGCAGGGGGCCTTCGGGCGGTACGGGGTCGACATCCTACAGCGAGCACGCCGACGACCTGATTCATCCTTGGGAGTGGACGGAGATGTCCCCCGACAAGGACGGCGTCATCGTGGTGAAGACCGCGGAGAACGGCGTGGGCAGGGAACATGCGGGGTGCTTCCGGGCCCCTGTCTGCGATTGCACGCGGATGCCGACGAAGGAGCACTTCGATCTGGGGACGCGCGAGCACGAGGCGGCCAAGAGGATGGAATACCAGGCCAGGCTGATATCAAGGCAAATGGGTCGGGAGGACGGCGTCGATCTCTGGACTCCCGAATTCGAGGAAGAGGCCGCGGAGCCGCCTGTTGCCGACGGATGGTCCGGCCTCTTCGTCGACTGACGGCGGTTTTTGAAGGGAGTTGGAAAATGACCGCAATCAAGCAGGCGAGCGTCATGAGCGGGGAGCACCTCCAAAACCTCAAGCGGTATTTCGATTGGGACAGGGAGAAAGTCCTGGACCACGATATCCAGCACATCATCGATGAGGATCGATGGTTCGAGGAAATGGACGCCACCCGGGAGGCGGCCGGGCACAACCGGCCCGGGAAGCAGGGCTCAAGGTGCACGTACATGCAGCATCAGGTGATCGGCTTCAACCCGGACGAGTGCTCCTGCAACGGCGGGCCGATGACGCCCTCGCGTTGCATGGAGTACGCGAGGGACTACATCGCCAAGCGCTATCCCAACCAGGAGATCGTGATTGTGCTGCATGAGGAGAGGTGCAGGTCGGATGGATCGGCCCGATTCGCCGCTCACCTCGCCATCAATAGGACGGACCTCGAGACTGGGCGGCGTCTGAACGACGGGCCGGCGAGGGCGGCGGCGAAATCCCGCGTGAGAACGGTGAAGGAGCTCGATACGAAGTACGGCCTGAGCCAGCTCGAAAGGGGCCTCTCGAACTCGAAGGTGCACGCGCGCCAGCCCGGTCGCGAGGAGCGCGAGATGGCAAAGAAGGGGAGATCCGACAAATCCGAGAACGCAAGGGTCCGAGCGATTGTCGCCCAGAGGGCAGAGGAGGTCGGGAGGCTCAAGAGCTGCCCCGACCGCTTCGGAGAGTTTGCAAGGCGGTTGGAATCGGATGGGATCGAGATCGCCCGATCCAAGCGGGGGGCGCTGCAATACCGCTATCACTCGGAGTCCCTCGGCAAGACGAGGAAGATCAACGGCGCGAGGCTCGGCTACGCCGTCAACCGCTCGACCGGGCGGATTATGAGGTTCACGGCAAGGGGAATCGACCTTGCCATACGGGCCGCGTGGGAGCTGGCTCGCGAGGGTGTGGATGACGAAAGAGGCCGGGACTGACTTTCATATCTGAGGTCCGTGCAACAGCCGGTAAGCCTGTTGCACGGTTCTGCGGGAGCGACTTTGGAGCGGTTCGCACATCCCGGCTTCGGCCGGGCAAGATATTCCGTTGCACGGAATACATATCTTGCATGCCCCGAGAAGCGTAGGCCGAATCGACCGGAGTGCAACGGGACAGGTGAGCGGAGGCGCAGTGATGGCGACCCAGGGGAGCCATCGAACGGAGCCGGAGCGAGAGCCGGCGGGGCGATCGCGAGTTGAAGCCGAGTGATTGTCCCGCCGTTCACGGCCCGCCGGCGGCGGCCCGGGGTTCCAAGGGGACTCGTCCCTTTGGCGCGAAGGGGTCCGGGGATGGCGCGAGACATCCCCGTGAAACGCCGCGACGGGCACGCCCCTGTTAGCGTCAATCTAATTTTCACCAGTTTCACTAATCAAACGCGCCGTTCGCGCAAAGGCGGCTTCACCGCTTGCGCTAACGTATTTTCACCGATTCCGGTCACGCCTTGACGGGTCCGTCCCTCGGCAGGTCCTTCAGCCTGTAGGACCTGCCGGCTATCTTGACCAGGTGGCAGTGGTGGCAGTGGTGGCACACCCTGTCCGCGATCGCGCTCGCCGCCACGTCGTCCCCGAACACCCTGCCCCAGCCGCTGATCCCCACGTCGGCGGTGATGATCGTCGAGCGCTGCTCGTAGCGCGTCAATATCAGCTGGAACAACAGGTCCGCGCCCACGCTGCCGACGTCGAGGTAGCCGAGCTCGTCGATGATCAGCAGCCTCGAGTGGGCGTAGTGCTTGAGCCTCTTCTTGAGGATGCCGCGCGACGAGGCGTCCTCCAGGTCCTCGACGAGCCGGGCGCAGTCCACGAACCTGACCTCGCGCCCCGCCCTGACCGCCTCGATGCCCAGCGCGACGGCGAGGTGCGTCTTGCCCACGCCGGGGCTCCCCACGAACAGGACGTTCTCGGCCCGCTCGACGAACCTCAGGGTCGCGAGCTCCTCGATCTCGGCGCGCGGGACCGACGGCTGGAAGTCCCAGTCGAAGTCCGCCAGCCCCTTGACGTAGGGGAACCCCGACGACCGAATGCGCTGGTTGGTGATCCTGACCTCCCGGGCGGCGACCTCGACGCGCGTCATCTCCTCGAAGGCGGAGGCGAAGCCCCGCTCGCCCGCGGCGACCATCCTCACGTAGTCGGGCAGGGACGCCGCCATCTCGTGCAGCCCGAGCGCGGAGAGGTCGACCTCGCCAGGTCCATCGCGCGCCACAGCCGCGGCCTTGGCGACCTGTCGTAGCATTCGCTGCCCTCCCGCAGACGGGGCACCGCAGCCCGAAACTCGTCCACGGCCTGACGCCGACGATTATCCTGCCGCCGTCGATGCTGGCGTACTCGATCACGGTGTGGACCAGCGCGAGCGCGCGGCTTAGTATCCTGTTCATGCGTCAGGGCCTTTCCGGTAGGTTGATGTAGCAAGCGAAATCCTACCCTGCCCGGCGCGGAAACGGCCCCCTCTCGGGGCCGTTTCCCTTATATGCGGAACTTTTCTGCATCCACCTGCGGAAAAAATGATGTCTCGCCCACAGAAACTACCGAAGAGCCTAAAATCGGCTCATATTCAAACAGACACAAGGAGGGATTAATTATGGAATGGAGCTTTGACGAAATAAGGGGATTTATCCCGAAATCGATTTCTCTCCCATACTCAAGAGAGGAAAAGAACGGGTACCGCTCTGTTCTAACCGGACGCGATGAGCTGAACTATATCATGTTGAACGGAAGCGGGAGCTACATCGTCTCTCTGTGCGATGGTAAAAACACCGTCGAAACAATCCTTAATCGGATGTGCGACAAGTTTCCAGACGCCAATCCGGACATGCTCAAATCTGACTTAGCCTCGGCAATGAGAGGTTTCAGCGTATCGAGACTAATAGGATGGGTCAAAACTCCGATCGAAAATGGCACACCCATTGCCGATGAGATTTGCGTGGACAATGGGACCCATATACGGCTTGCCCAAGAAAACGATATTCGCCTGATTTGCTCCCTGGCAAGCCAGGCGAGCTCATCAGAACCAGAAAGTCCCACAATTGTCTACGGTTGGCCTCTTTCCGTCGAGCAGTATGAACGACCGCTAGAGGTGCGAAACGGATTGTTCAATCTGAGCAAGGAATTTTTCATTGTATATGAGTCAGGGAGACCAACCGGTCTACTCGGCCTCGCCCCCTCCAGCAATCCTTTACTCAGATACGCAGACATCTGTCTTCTTTTGTGCCCCGCAAGCATCGCCGTTCAATGTATTGCCGCTGCGGCCAGCTTCTATCGTCAAGAATTTTGCGATGTTCCCAATTTTTTCCACCTGAACCTAACCAGCAAGGAAATTGCATCAAACGAAGGAATTCGAAATCTTATCAATGAGCCAGAATTCACTTGCGCTGGCACTTTTCCAGGTGAGTGCAGCGACGGCGACTGCATGAATGTATACTGTTTTTCAGAAGTCTGTTAAGAGGAACCATGGGACGAGTTTCGGAAAACAAGTACACCAACGTTCTCAGAGCGCCACATCACGTCGCCCTTGACATAACAAACAAGTGCAACTTGAGATGTCTGCACTGCTATAACAGCAGCGGCGAGAATGAGGTCATGCACGACGAGTTGACCTCAGATGAACTTTTTGTTTTCGCAAAGGAAATGGCAGACATGTCGCTTTACAGCATGTGTTTCTGTGGAGGAGAAACCTTGTTGCGCAGTAAAGATATCTTGCGCTGCCTTCCCATATTGCGAGATGGGAATGTTGCAGCGAGCCTGGTAACCAACGGGCTTCTCCTCACGGAATCCCTTCTCCGAGATTTAGAAGATTCCGGACTCAAAAGCATCCAATTTAGCCTAGACGGCATTGGGTCAGCTCACGATAGGCTGAGGGGACATGAGGGAGCCTTCGAAATCGTCGAAGAAGCAGTTGCCACCGTACTCAACCATTCCGATTTGCACCTTGCTATCGCATTTACGCCCACGTCGTTCAACACCGAACAGTTTCCCGATGTCATCTCACTATTAGATGAGATTTTCACCAAATCTAACAGGCCGAAGAGGACGCCGGGTGACTTTATCGAACTACGTGTCCAACCCCTCATGGTTTTGGGCCGTGCGCGAAAGAACACATTTATTAGACCGGACTATTCCCAATACCGTACGTTGATTCACACCATTCAAGAGGACGACTTCCTTCGGAAGCACCCGAATGTCCGACCGCAATGGGGCGACCCCGTCGACCATCTAATTCGCTTCTCTGATAACCGATATCTATTAGATCAGGTTTCAGTGCACGCAAACGGCGACATCGTCGTTTCTCCGTATATCCCGTTAGTGGTTGGCAACATCAGAAACCACCCTCTTGAGGATTACTGGAACAACGGACTTAGCTCAATTTGGTCCACAAAACTGGTTCAAGACCTCTGTAACCACATGTGGACCATTGACGACATGGAGCGTATGTCCGACACAATTTGCGATATAGATATGGGAGGTGATCTACACGTTGACCTGATTGATGATACCGCGGATGAACTGTTGAACTCATCGTTGAAGGAGATGTTGGGTTAAATGTACGAGAAGCCCGTAGTAGACAACATGAATCCGACCAGAGCATCGACTCTTGGAACGGAAACTTGGTTCGACATGTATTACATCGTGTGGGGAGCAAATGTGGCGGTCGGAGTCACCGCAGTTGGAGCCTATGAACTGGTCCTCATCACTTTTGCCGCAGCACTTCCCCTCAGCGAGCAAGGTGGCCAAGACGAGCAATGAGTCCTGAAGCGCTAAGATCATCCATTGGCGGCATGGTAGGAGGAATCTGCTTTCTCGTTGTCGGGGTGTTAATGGTAAAGACCGGCAATCCCGGCCTGATTCACAGTTACCATATCGCTCATATTCCAAGCGAGAAGATTCCTCTTGTTGCCAGATTGGTCGGACTCGGAATAGCGTTGACGGGAGCCGGTCTCGTTCTCGCGGGCATCATTGCCTTTGCGTCCCAAATCCCATTATCGGCATCGGCGGCTTTCATTCTGCCGCTCATCATAATCTTTGCCGGTCTTGGCGTCTCCTTGCTAACGATCGTAGTGTTCACATTTCGACCATGGTCATAATGGATTTCCTATTGCATGAAACTTCAGGCGCATGCCCAACAAACAATGAAAAAATTTACAGCTTTAGTCGGACGGCTGTTTTATTTTTCAGCCGTCCGACTGCCGTGCGCGGCCTATTGATCGAACATAAAATTCCCGTTTCTATGAGGATCCAGCTCGCAAAGACTCTCTATGGAAGCGCTCGTGCCGATTAGTCGCCGCTTCGTTTCCACCGAACCGCGGTGTAAGGTGTCATCAGTTGGTATTTCATACCTGATAGATTGGGGCCATTCTTGATTCGGTACGTCTTATCGAAGTTTAGTAAAACAAAGGGTGCTTTCACGTTCATTGCCATCACGACGATTGGAATCGCCCTTTCCTATGCCGCACCATATGTGAACGGAAAGTTCTTAGATTTCCTTCTTGCCAATCGCAGCGAGAAGGATGCTGTGCTTTTTGCGCTCCTCGTAGCTTCAATAGGGGTCTTTTCTGCCTTATTTTCATATTTTGCAGGAACGTTATCTATCCGTATATCCACAAAGCTTTCTTTTGACCTACTCAGGGAAACCGTCTTGCGCTTTGAGCGAGTTAATTTTCTGACGAACCGAACAACCGACTCAGCCTATACGACGCAAAGGATTTTCACTGACTCAGGTGTTGTTTCTTCTTTCGTTCTAACAAACTTTATCAGCGCTCCCCTGTCTGTTGTCGCCATTCCTTTCGTGTTGCTCGTCATATGGTCGGTTGATCCACTCCTCGCACTATTCTCCATCCTCCTTCTTGTGGCATATCTCTTCGTTATTACCGGATTGCGAAAGCTTCTATATAAAGTCATGTACGAGAAGAAGGAGGCAGATAGCGCTTTCTATGCCGTAATAGCATCGCAGTTGAATCAGATTCTCAACATTCAGTTAACGTCTTCATACAATAAAAGCGAGCTAGCACTTGACACCGGATTTGAAAAGTATTTTCCAAAGGTCTTGCACTCGGGAAAGCTCTCATTCTCACTAACATCGATTGACAGCCTTTTTGCTGCCGTGTTTCAAGCGATAATACTCATCGTATCCGGAGTGCGAATCATCAATGGAACCATGACGATAGGCGAATACACCATCGTCGGTGCATATTTTGCCGTCCTATTTAAAACCTTGAAAAACACGATGAACCTGTTCAAGTCCTATCAGGATGCCAAGGCTTCGTGGGACAGGATGAGCGCCATGGGAAAGGTGGGACCGGAACCAGAGCAAGATCAGACAGGTTTAGTCAAGATTGACACAATAAATCGCATTTCTGTTTCCAAGTTGGATTTTACGGTACCCCTTCCAGACGGATCTCCCCGAAAGGTTCTTGACGGATTTTCCTTCGATTTCTCCGGCCCTGGAACATACTGCATAACCGGAGAAAATGGAAGAGGAAAAACGTCGCTCCTTTACCTGCTCCTTGGGCTGTATCCATCGGCAGGCAAAGTAACATACAACGACATGCCGATTGAAAAATGCAATTTGGATTACATACGTTCAGACACGATATCGTGCTGCCCCCAACCGTGCTTCGCTCCAGATGAGACGGTTCGGGACCTGTTGGATTATTTCAACACCCCATTTTTTACAAAGCACCAGCATATGAATGAGCTACCGTCGTTGACAACCAGCATAGAGGGCTTGCTTGAGAAACGTTGTCCTGAACTTTCGGGTGGTGAGCTGCGCCGTGTATACTTGTGGTCGGCAATTTCCCGTAATCCATCAGTCTTGGTGCTCGATGAGCCTACAACTGGATTGGATGAAACAAGCCGAGCCGAACTCGCTTCGTATGTCAGAAACAACAAATTGAAACAGCTCATTATCATTGTTTCACATGATAATGAGCTGGCAAATGCAGCGGAAACGATCGTCAGTCTAGATAACGCGTCACACCGTTGCGCAAATCGATAGGACCGCATCGAGTCGCAGCAATTGCAGAAGGCTAAGCTATAATGATTGCCCTTTACCCATGCGTATCTCAAGGCCTTCGATGATGATCCTTGATACCGTGGTGTTGTGTTCCGCCGCGTAGGTGCTCATCTCTTGCTTCTGCTCTTCCGTAACCCAAAAGGTGATGCACTCCCCTTTCTTGCGACTTGTCGAATCCCCTTTGTTTCGTGTGTCTTGATTACCCATGAGGGTCATGCTCGCCTCTCCAACGGGCATGACGCGGCGAGTTGGCTTCTTAATTGCCACCGTAAATCTACTTATCCTCCTCGATGCCCTCCTTCACCTGTTTGAGTAATTGTCCTCTTTGACACCGGCGATATTGCGCTTACACACCGTCCGCTCACATCCCGAATATTGCCGTTCGGCACCGCCGATATTCCCGTCGGCACCGTCCCCCTGGTACGTTCCGGCTGTCCATGCAGCCGAGACCAAGGAGGTACAGCATGGCGAGAAGGATAAGGGCCAGGGAGGCCCTCAGGCTCCGTGCGTCCGGCCTGTCGCAGAACGCGATAGCCCGCGCGGCGCATTGATTGGAAGGCTGTATGGACGTCAGGCTGCTTGGAAAGAAAAACGAGGGCGAGGGCCTTGGGGTCGCTGTTCTCGTTGATTCGGCTTTTGCAGAGTTAAAAGACAAGAGCGATGAGCAGTTGGCGGAGGCCCAGAGATTTTTGATTGACTTTATGAAAAAAGTTGCTCGGCTAAAGGGAGTGAGAATTGATCGGCCCCATTTCCTCCGCTCGGAGCTGAGGAGGAAGGGTGTCCATAAAGATGTCGTCGAGTTTGCCGTGGAAACGACCCCCGTTACCGCCGGAATCGATGTGGGCCTGATCGATAGAATTGCTAGAGAAGTAATTGATTATGAGGCAAAGAAGTCAACCGCCTTTTCCTTTGCAGCGGGTCTTCCCGGAGGTGTCGCGATGGTGGGCACCATTCCTGCCGATATTACGTAATACTACGTGCACGCATTCAGGATTATGCAGAAACTGGCATACCTGTATGGCTGGCAGACCTTTTTTGAAGAATGTGACGACGTTGATGACGAGACTCTCTACGAAATGGCAGTGTTGCTCGGTGTGATGATGGGTGTAGGCAGCGCGAATTCGATGCTAACCGTAATCGCCAAAAACGCCCAAGAGGCGGTCGCGAAAAAGGTCGCTCGCCAGTCGCTAACCAAGACCAGTTGGTATCCGATCCTGAAGAAGCTCTTGAGCTTCATGGGTATCAAGATAACAAAGCAGACGGTGGGGAATGCCGCTGGCAAGGTTGTTGTGGGCGTCGGTGGCGTAATCTCTGGTGCTATCACCTTTATGGGTCTTTCAAAGGGGTCGGCGCGCTTGTGTAGGCAGCTTAAGTGCTTGCCGCAGGCAAACGAGCGGATTCCTGGCACTGGGTACTATGAAAAGGATGAGGCCGCGGTTGCCAAGAAGAGGATTGACGTAGCGGAACCCCTCTTTATCGAAAAGTTCGGATTTACTCCCATATTCTACGGCTCTATTGTTGAATATGCTGACCGACTGGAGGAGTCACTGGCGACTGGAGAAGCGAAGCTGGATGCATATAATCCGGACGTTCTTCTCTGATACTCAGCGGAATTAGGCTATGCGTAACAGGATTGTTGTTCGATCTAATGTGAACGTTGGATGATGCTAACTATTTATGGAAAACAGTTAAAAAAGTTTTTCACCCCTTTTTCACTCCTCGGAGAAGGAGGAAAGAGACGCGAAAACAAAAAAGCTCAGAAGCAATTACGCTTCTGAGCTGCACTAATGCAATGGAGCCAGCGACCGGGCTCGAACCGGTGACCCCCGCTTTACGAGAGCGGTGCTCTACCAACTGAGCTACGCTGGCGGCCATATGATGACGCAACTGAGGCGTCAACGGCTGTCTATGATACGGGACATCGCACATCCGCGCAAGTGTTCTGACGGCTTTTCTCACTTTAAATGCACTAATATTGGAGACGCGATGTCTTGCTCTTACGGGTCTCAAACAGAATGGGGTGGCGATGGCTCAACCCAAGATTCTTCTCACACGCATCGACGACCGGTTTATTTGCGGGCAAGACATTGAGCTGTGGAACGAGGCGACTGGTTCCAACCTTGTCCTAATCGTCAACGATGAGATCGCGGCGGATTCGCGCCAATGGGCACCCATGAGGGTGGCGGCGCCAGAAGGCGTTTGGACACGGTTTTTCTCGGTGCAAAGGACCATCGATATCATTCATACCGCAACGCCGCGTCAATGGATTCTGGTCATGGTGGCCTCACCCGCAGATGCGCTCGCGCTGGTTAAGGGTGGTGTGCCAATAACCAAGATCAGCATTGGCCATATGCAGACAGGGGAGGGCAAACGCTCTGCAACGCCTGCCGTTGCCGTAGACGATATGGACATCGCCGCCTTCAAAGAGCTGCAAGAACTCGGCATAGAGCTAGAAATCCGCTATCTCCCCAGTTCCGCCCCCGATCCCATCGACAATCTGTTCAACTGATCCCTTGGGGACGGAGGAAAACGGATCATTTTGCCCTTGCGAGGGACGCGCGCGATGCCGCCTGTCAAAAACTATGCCCATTTACTACGTTTGATCGGTTATCGCCGAGCATGTCGAATTTGTGAAAAAAAACCGCAGGTAGACGGCTCGCGCATTTAACAAAAACCGGTGCATGGTCGAGCATCCCGGGCTAAACGTAGTAAATGGGCATAGTTTTGATATGTCACTCATACAGTCACAGCGAAAAAGAGCCCAAAAGATGAAAAACGCCCGTCGGCGGTGTGCCGGCGGGCGTTGCTGTGCGATATGTCGCGTTGTGGGCCTAGTGCCTCATAAAGTGGTATTCGATCACATTGCTGTAGGGATGACCGGGGCCCACGATGCCCTGGGGGAACAGCGCATGGTGCGGCGTGTCAGGATACATTTCGGCCTCGAGGGCAAAGCCGGCGCCCCAACCGTAGTTGGCATCGTCTTTGGCGTGTTCGTCGCCCAGCCAGTTGCCGGTGTAGAGCTGCACGCCCGGGGCAGTGGTGTAATAGTCCAGCTCACGGCCGGTCCACATCTCCTCGACGTGCATCGCGCGGCGCAGATTACGGCCGTACTGATAGCCATCGATGCACAGGCAGTGGTCGTAGCCACGGGCCTGCTTAATCTGCGGGTCGTCGGCTTCCATGCCGGGCGCGACGGGGCGCAGCTCACGGAAGTCAAACGGCGTGCCCTCGACCGGAGCGATCTCTCCGGTGGGGATATTCTGCTCGTTGATGGGCAGGTAGTGGGCAGCGTTAGCAACAAAGAAGTGCTCACAGTCCATGCCGGCGTTGTGACCGGCAAGGTTAAAGTACGTGTGGTTGGTCATGGACACGTACGTGGCGCGGTCGCTCTCACAGCCATATTCGATACGGAAGCAGCCGGTGCGCGTCACGGTAAACACGGCCGTAAAGGTGCGGTTGCCGGGAAGGCCCAGCTCACCGTCCTCAAGCGAGGTGGTCATGCGCACGGCATTGTGGACCTCGTCGAGCTCAACGTCCCATACGCGCTTGTGCAGACCATGCTCAAGATCGCTGTGCAGGTTGTTGGTGCCCTCGTTGGCGGGCATATGCCAGTCCGTGCCGGCGATGGTGATCGTGGCACCTGCAGTGCGGTTGGCCACAGGTCCGATGGTCGCGCCAAAGCAGGCGGGGTTGTCAAAGTAATCCTCGAGCTTATCGAAGCCCAGCACCACATCGCGCGCGTTGCCGGGGATGTCGGGCACGTCGATGCCCAACACGGTGGCGCCATAGTCCATAATGCGAACGCAGATCTCGGGCCCGTTGAGGGTGTAACAATGAACGGGGGTACCGCACGGCGCGGTGCCGAAAAGCTCGGAAGTGATCATTTGGTTCCTAACATCGAGGTATTTCGGACAAACTGTAGCGCGAACAGGCGAGATTATCACTACACCCCACTAAAGCAGGGGGTATTTTTCTCAAAAAAGTGATGATTGGAGCTGTGCGGGCGTTCATTTCTGACGCGCGCGAGTCTGATACAATTTGTTCGTTATTGTTTGAATTGACGTGAGCGTGGAACAGCGAGGACTCATCGTGATTAAAGCGGAGCGACAGGATAAGGTTCGGCAGCTGCTCGAGGAACAGGGAACGGTCTCGGTCAAGGAGATTTCGGATGCGTTAGGTGTCTCGGATATGACGATCCGCCGTGACCTTGAGGAGCTTGCGAGCCTGGGCGAGATCGAGCGCGTGCACGGCGGAGCTCGCAGTGCGCAGGGCCGTCCACACGCTATGCTGCGCCATGAGTATTCGCACAGCGAAAAGCGCACGAAGCATGCCGAGGAAAAGTTGCAGATTGCGCGCCGTTCTGTGGAGCTTATCGAGGAAGGCTCGACCATCTTTTTGGGCACGGGCACCACGGTTGAGCAGATGGCCTCGATGCTGCCGGCGTTTCGCCTGCGCATTGTGACCAATTCGCTTTCGGTGTTTAACCTGCTCGAGGCGCGCGAAGACTGCGACCTGTGCCTGGTGGGCGGCATGTACCGTCGCCGCACCGCCGCTTTTGTGGGACCAACGGCCGAGGATACCCTGCGTGCACTGGGTATCGACGCTGCGTTTATCGGCGCCAACGGCATTCTGGATGGCGACGTATCTACGTCCAACATGGACGAGGGCCGTATCCAGCAGCTCGCCTTTAGCAAGGCAGACTCGCGCTATCTGATCGCCGACTCCAGCAAGATTGGCAAGCGCGACTTCTACACCTTCTGTCGCTTGGACAGCCTGGATGCCGTGGTGTGCGAACCGGGTATCGCCGCTGAGAATCGTGCCGCCATCGAGGAACACACGCAGGTCATCTGCTAGCTAACGCTGCAGGCGATACTTCTGCCCCCTGCCGGCGCGGGGATTATCGCTTCACAATGACGCGTAAATAATTTTGGGCAACAAGGATGAGACTATTCTGGGATATGACTAGACTCCGTATTTCGTCTTTATGTCCCTTGAGAATGAATCGTAGTCTTCATAGAGCCCCTCTCTGCTTTCATCCTCGGCGCGGTTTACACGTTCAAGAAGCTTATCCTTTGGAGCCTCTTTTGTTATTGCGGCCTCGCTGTCGGGTATTGTGGATTGCAAGAATAGTTCTAGAGCATGGACGTCTTTGAGTATGTAGCCCGTCGAACGACCCGCTCCTGTTTTTTCGATTGCGCTGCAGCTAACAAGCTGACCGAGGGTTCGTTTAACGGTAACCTCGCTGATATCGGGGCAGTTTGATCGGATGTCGGATTTCTTAATGACGCCGGGTCTCTGTTGAAATAGAACAGCGATGCGCGCTTGCTTCGACATGGGACGAGTGCTTGATTCAATTAAGGTACGCTGCTCGAGCTTTCGGTAGGCGGCCAGGGTTGTTCCGAGCATGAAACGGATAAAGGGTACTTCGGTGTTTTGATTTTCATTCCATCCAGTGGAGCTTGCAGCGAGGGCGTTGTAGTAAAGCGCTTTGTTGTCTTCAATAAGTCGTTCGATGCTGATGTAACGCGCAACGTCGTATCCAGTCTTTTCGAGCAGCAGCGTTGTAAGGAGCCGGCTCATCCTGCCGTTGCCATCGTTGAAGGGATGAATGCTAACAAAATCGAAGATAAAGCGGAGCGATATAAGGAGGGGGTCGCAAACTTGGCGAGATAAAGCATCGTTGAGGGATTGACAGGCTTCTTTAATAAGTCCCGGGGTTGCTAGAGCCGAAGGGGGCCTAAAGCGCACAAATCGATTACCTTGATCGTCAATGGAGACGATTTCGTTATCGCTATCTTTCCAATGGCCTCCATACGAGATTGCCGTGTGCGCCATGAGGTCACGATGCAACTGCAAAATGACCGATGGCGTTACGGGAATGGAATCGTGTTGCTCGTGAATAAGCGACAGCACATCTCGGTATCCAGCGATTTCTTCCTCTGCGCGGGAGCTTGGCTTGGCGGAATACGCCATGATCGCTTTGAGTCTTTTTTGGGTGGTAATAATTCCTTCAAGTCCGTTGGAGGATTGGGTGCTTTGGATCTTAGCTTCCTCCATAAGGGACGATAGAAGTTCGGGTTTGACTTGACTCAGAGCAAGCTGACGGCCTTTATGCTCGCGTATCGAGAGGAGGAGGTTGGTGATTGGAGTTGCTTCGAGTTCCGCTGGGACTGTGGCGTAATCGAACTGGCGCATGCGGCTCCTTTCGGTATCACGAACATACTTTCGATATCATAATACCATTAAATGATACCGAAAGTATGTTCGTTATACCGAAAACTAGAAACCATGTTTCATAACTGCTTGGAAAGTTTGGGTTTGACTATCTTATTGTCTTGATCTGTAACAGGTAGACGGTCAAAAGTGGTCTACATGTTGCAGATTGAGATATTTCTGCTCGGGCGTTCCGTTTGTCTCGATCTGTAACATTTAAGACCGAAAATCCCTGCTAGATGTTACCGATCGAGACAAACGGCCTGCACGGGCTCACCAAAAACAAAAAGGCCGCATGCGAACCCGTGGAGGGATTCGCATGCGGCCGACAGGGGGTATGCGGCAAAAGTTAGGCCATGAGCAGGCCGGTCTCCGCGACGTTCTTGTACCAGTACGCGCTCGCCTTGGGATAGCGCTTCTGGGTCTCGAAGTCGATGTAGAACAGGCCATAGCGCTTGTTATAGCCGTTGGTCCAGGAGAACTGGTCCTGCAGCGACCACACAAAGTAGCCGTCGACGTTCACGCCGCCGTCAATTGCCTTGAGGATCCATGCGAGATGCTGACGCATGTAGTCGATGCGAGGGGCGTCGTCGATAAAGCCGTCCTCAAAGTCGTCCTTATAGCCCATGCCGTTCTCGGTGATGTAGATCTTCTTGTAGTTGGGGTAATCGTTCTTAATGCGCAGCAGCAGGTCGTACAGGCCCTCGGGATAGATGATCCAGTCCCAATCGGTGGTGGGTACGCCTTCGCGCACGCATGACTCGCCCACGCCCTTGAGGAACCAGCGCGAGGAGCCCTTGTCGCCAGTGCCATTGTGGTTGATGTCGTTTTCGCCCTCGGCGGCGCGCAGGAACTGGCACTTGTAGGTGTTGACGCCCAGGCAATCGTTGTAGGGGAGCGCGGCGGTCAGCGCGGCGATGTCCTCGTCACGAACGTCGAGCTCGCCGCCGGCGATATGGGCCAGCTTGGTCGCAGCCTCCATGGTGTCGGCTGCATAGTGGCCGCGGAAGGTGGCGTCGAGCACCCAGCGGTTGTTGATGACGTCGGCCATGCGGGCTGCCTCGCAGTCGGCAGCGCTGTTGGGATCGAGGGGATACTTGGGCTCTAGGTTCTGGACAATGCCGATCTCGCCCTCAAAGCCGCCCTCATGGAAGGCGACGACGGCCTTGGCGTGGGCCACCATCATGTTGTGCATGAGCTGGAAAGCCTTGTCCAGGCGATACTTCTCGCCGTGCGGCCAGTTGCCGACGATAAAGCTGCCCTCGGCGGTCGCGGGAATCTCGTTAAAGGTAAACCAGTGCTTGACCTCGGTGAACTCGGCAAAGCAGAACTTGGCATACTCGACAAAGGCGTCGATCGTCGTGCGCGTTAGGAAACCCTCGCCGCCGTTCTGGTAAAAGGCCTCGGGCGTATCGAAGTGATCGAGCGTGACATAGGGGATAACGCCGGCTTTGTTGCAGGTGGCGAAAAGCTCGTGATAGAAAGCGACGCCCTCGGGGTTAATCTCGCCGGTGCCATTGGGGAAGATGCGGCTCCAAGCGATGGAGACGCGAATGCCGTTAATGCCGAAGCGCTGGCACAAGTCGATATCGACCGGATATTTGTTGTAGAAGTCGCTTGCGGGGTCGGGGGAGAAGCGACCCTGAGCTGCCAGGAAATCGTCCCAGGGCACTTTGCCCTTGCCGTGCGTGCGGGTCTCGCCCTCAACCTGGTAAGCGGCGGTGGCGCCGCCAAACACAAAGCCGTCGGGGAACTGCATGGGGTTGGTCATGAGTCATCCTTTCTGTGGGATTCGAATAGGGAGAGGTGCCCGAACTGGGGATCCGGGCACCAACAGAGGGAGGAACCTAGTCGAGGTTCTCGCGGAGCCACTTGATGGCGCCAGCGGGGTCGCGAGTAAGGTCGATATATTCCTTACCGCGCGGGGCGAGCAGCTTAATGCCCAGGCGATCGGTGTCGGCCTTCATGTCGTTGTAGTAGCTACGGACCTGCGGGGCAAGCACGATAACGTCGTACTGATCCATGATGGCAGTGTGCTGGCCATAGGCGCCTGCGGAGGAAGCGATGTTCTCTCCGGTCTGCGCGGCACCTTCCTTGATGGCGTTGGCAAGCATGGCAGAGGTGCCGGCGCCGGCGCACAGGACGAGGACCTTCAGACCGTCGACATCCTTCTTAGCGGATGCATCGGCAGCGGGCTCGGGCTGATCGGCGACAGGCTTGCTGTCAGCGGCAGCGGCGGTCGGCTCGACGGCAGCGGTGGCCTGCTCGACAGCGGGCGCAGAGGTGCTGGCGGCGATGGTGGCAGCACCATCGGACTCGAGACCCAGCTCGGCGGCGCGCTCGGCTTCCTGGTCGCAGAGCAGCTTATCGTATGCCTTCAAGAACGGCAGGTAGATGATGGCGTCCAGCAAGATGATGATCGCGACAAATACCAGGGCGATAAGCTGGAAGTTCGTGGTGATGAAGATGCCGATGGGGGCAGGGGTAGCCCAAGGCACCACGAAGGAGAAGCCGTTCATGCCCACGTTGTCGATAAAGAACTTGGCAACACTTACGTTGACGCAGCCGGCGGCAACAAAGGGGATGAGCATGTAGGGGTTGAGGATCATGGGCGCGCCAAAGAGCAGCGGTTCGTTGACGGCGAAGGCAACAGGAACAATCGAGGCCTTACCGACGGCTTTGAGCTGCTTGGACTTCATAAAGAGAATCAGCAGAAGCGGAACGATGAACGTGGCGCCGGTGCCGCCGAACTCACCCACGAGCGACATGTTAAAGGTGAGGGAGTGGGCGGGGTGGCCACCGGCCAGCAGAACCTGCAGGTTCTCGGCCTGGTTGGCAAGACGGATGGGGTCGATGCCCGGCTGGACAATCGAAGGGCCGTGGACACCGATGAACCAGAAGAACGCGGTGGCTGCCTGGATAAGGATAAGGCCAGGATAGGTTTCTGCAGCGGTAAAGAGCGGGGAGAGCAGCTTGATAAGCAGCTCGGAGAACGGAACGCCCATGAGGTTGCGCACGATGACATCGATGATGCCGCAGATGATGACAGCGCCACCGAAGGGGATGATGTCGCGGAAGTTCTGTGCGATGGCGCCCGGAACCTCCTTGGGCAGCTTAATGGTCAGATCGCGCGAGACGCAGAACTTATAGACCCACACGGTAATGAACGCGGCGATATAGGCCGAGAACAGACCGCGCGTACCCATGCTGGTGCAATCGAAGACAGAAAGCTCGGAGCCGTTGAACTTGGTGGTGAACTGCGTGACTGCGAGCAGCAGCATGCTGCACTGGGCGGCAACCATGGTGGAGCCGTCGTTGAGCACCTTGCCGGCGGGCATGCGACGGTTCATGGAAGCCGTAAAGTTCTTGGCGGTGGTGCCGGCAACCATGATGCCCATGACGCCCATGGTGAAGTTGTACAGCTTGTTGCACCAGTCGATGAGCGGCTGGGGCAACGTGATTCCAACTACGCCGGGAAGGGTGGCGATCAGCAGAAAGATCGAAGAGGTAAGGACGATGGGCATGCACCCAAGGAATCCGTCTTTGATGGCCTGGAGGTAGATGTTTCTCGAGATCTTCTCGAAGAACGGTTGATGCTTTTCGAGCATCTTTACGATGGCGTCCATAGAGCTCCTTTGCTACTTGATGCGCGATGCATGTGGATGGAACTGGTCGTCGATGGATGGTCAGGACTGCCCGGAAACCTTCCTGCTTAAGGAAGGCATTGCGAAATGACAACGTTGTCATTTCGTTAATGACAACGTAAGACATTTTTGGAAGAGCAACAAGGATATACGGGTGAGCGGTCGATATTGTCCGGTAAACGGTTGATTTGTCAGTCGGGCAGGTAGTGTATGCTAGAACGCAAAAAGCAAGCGATGCAAAACCGACTGGAGAAGTAGTGGCAACGATGGACAAGAAAAATGTCTCAATGAACGATGTGGCGATTGCTGCGGGTGTTTCTCTCAAGACGGTTTCGCGTGTGATCAACGAGCCCGATAGCGTGCGAGAGTCGACACGCGATAAGGTTCATTCCGCAATGGAGGCGCTCGGGTTTCGAACCAACTTTGCCGCGCGTTCGCTCAAGTTGGGCCGTTACGGGTGCATTGGCGTGGTGCTGTTCCACTTGTCGGGCGGTGCCGTGGACATGATTGACGGTATCGCAGATGCCGCCGAAGAACGCGGCTTTGCGCTCACGATGATCAAAAAGCGGGCGGGGGAGAAGATGACCCTTGCCGAAGCGGCGCGTAGGATGTCGCAGCTGCCTGTTGATGGCATGATCTTCAACCTGCGTCAGATGGTCGATGACTTTGATACTTTTGAGGCACCGAAAGACCTCAAGACGGTGATTATCACACCGATGGAACATCCTACCTGCTCCACCGTCAGTGACGACCAAGAGGGCGGCGCGCGCATGGCGTGCGAGTACTTCTTGAACCACGGGCATAAAAACGTGTACTTCGTCTCTGGTAAGAAAGAGTCGTTGTCGAGCCAGTGCCGTATGAAAGGTTGGCGTGCGGCACTCGAGGCGCGTGGCATTGAGCCGCCCGAGCCTCTGCAAGGCGATTGGAATGCGGATAGTGGCTATGCCGCGGGCCTTGTGCTTGCCGATAAGCCCGATTGCACGGCGGTCCTCGCTGCTAACGACTGCATGGCAAACGGCGTGATGATGGCTCTACGTGACAAAGGGCTCAGTGTGCCCAATGATGTGTCCGTGATCGGCTTCGACGATGAGCTCTATAAGACGATTCCCAACTCGATTCTGACGTCGGTGAAGTTTCGCCACCGCGAGCTGGGCATCCGTGCGCTCAACGAGGTCGTCGCAGGTCTGGAAGCCCCGAGCTCCAGAAGCCGTACGCTCGTCTCGGGCGTGTTGGTCGAGCGTTCCAGCGTAAAGGACCTGCGGGCGTAGACGTGCTCGGCCTATTCCGTTTGTCTCAATCTGTAACAACTAGACGGTCAAAAGTGGTCTACATGTTACAGATTGAGACAAACGGCCCGCCCTCGGTCCGCCCAAAAACAAATACGGCGGATACGACCAAGAATGCTGAGGCATCCACCGGGAAGGTCGTATCCGCCACACGGAAAGAGGTGCATGGACGCAGCGCCCATGCGATCGGGAATGGTAAGGTGCACGGCAGCGTGATGGTCACGGCGGCAGATGGCGTTAACTAGTCCAGACGACGGGTCTGCGCCACGTGCTTATACCAGTATGCGCTTGCCTTGGGCGTGCGCTTCTGGGTTTCAAAGTCAACGTAGAAGAAGCCGTAACGCTTGTTGTAGCCATTGGTCCAGGAGAACTGATCCTGCAGGCTCCACAGGAAGTAGCCGCCCACGTTGACGCCCACCTCCATGGCCTTGAGCAACCAGCGCAGGTGCTGCTCGATGTAGTCGATGCGCGGCTGGTCGTCCACAAAACCGTCCTTGTAGGGGTCCTTGTAGCCCATGCCGTTTTCGGTGATGAAGATCTGCTTGTAGTTGGGGTAGCGCTGCTTAATGTAGACGAGCAGATCGAACAGACCCTCGGGATAGATAATCCAGTCCCAGTCAGTGGTGGGGATGCCGGGCTTGTTCACGTGCTCGCCAATGCCCTTGACGCGCCAGCGGCCGGTGCCCTTCTCGCCCGTACCGTTGTGGTGCAGGTCGTTCTCGCCATCGTAAGCCTTCAAGAAACGGCACTGGTAGTTGTTAACGCCCAGGTAGTCGTTGTAGAGGGCGGCCTCGCGCATGATTTCCAGATCCTCGTCTAGGATCTCGATGGTACCGCCCGAGACGGCGGCCAGGCGGTTGGCGCACTCGAGGGTGTCGGGCGCGTAGTCGCCGCGGAAGGTGGCGTCGAGCAAGAACTGGTTTTGCAGCACGTGCTCGTTGTTGGCGGCTTTGATGTCGGCGGGGTCGTTCTCGTTGAGCGGATACTTAAACTCCAGCGACTGAATGACGCCGATCTTGCCCTTAAAACCGCCGTTGTGGAAGGCCAGTACTGCCTTGGCGTGGGCGAGCATCATGTTGTGCTCGCACTGGAAGGCCTCGGCCAGATGCGCCTTGACGCCACCGGGGAAGGTGCCCTCGATGTAGGTGTTGGAGGCGTCGGCCCAGATCTCGTTAAAGGTGAACCAGTAGGTCACCTGGTCGGCGTACTCCTTAAAGCAGAAGGTGGCAAAGTCCACAAAGGCGTCGATGGTCTCGCGGTTGAGGAAGTCGCCCTTCTCAAAGAGGGGAAGCGGCGTATCGAAGTGATGCAGCGTGACAAACGGCTCAACGTGGTGCTTGTGGCATTCGGCGAAGAGATCGTGATAGAACTGGACACCCTCGGGGTTAATCTCACCGATACCGTTGGGGAAGATGCGGCTCCAGGCGATGGAGAGGCGAATGCCGTTGATGCCAAACTCCTCGCACAGCTCCAGATCGACGGGGTACTGGTTGTAGAAGTCCGAAGCGGGATCGGGGGAAAAGCGCCCCTGGGCCTCCAGGAAGTCGTCCCAGGCGACTTTGCCCTTACCGTGAGTGCGGGTCTCGCCCTCTACCTGGTAGGCAGCGGTGGCGCCGCCAAAGACAAAGTCCTCGGGAAACTGTGCGGGCGGGTTGGTGACGCTAGCAGGGTTAACGGACATGATGATCCAATCGTCTAAATCGAAGGGCCAGCCGGTCTTGGATGGTCGGCTGGCCCTGAGCGTTACTTACTTCGAGAGTTGCTCGCTTACGAAGGCGAGAGACTTATCGCCGTTCTGGGAAAGCTCGATGTACTGCTTACCGCGGCAGGCGACGCACTTGTTGCCCACGCGCTCGCAGTCCTTTTGCAGGTCGGCCAGGTAGCTCGCGGCCTGCGGGGCCAGGACGACCAGGTCAAAGTCGGGGAGCATGTCGACGTGGTTGCCATATGCCTCGGCAGCGGTTTCAAGATCGATGCCGCGCTCCTTGGCGGCCTTGGCCAGTGCGTTGGCGAGCAGGCCCGAGGTTCCGCCGCCCTGGCAGAGCACGAGCACGCGCTTGCCGTTGAGGTCGCTGGCGGTTGTTGCCTCGGCAGCGGGTGCTGCGGAGGCGGCAGCGGCGTCGGCCTTCACGGCATCGGCAGCAGCGCCGGCGGCAACGCTCTTGGCGTCAGCCTTGCCCTGGAAGGCATCGTTGAGCTTGGCAGCCTTCTCGGCGTTCTTGGCGGCGAGCTCCTCCTGGGAAATCTCGGCCTCCTCGGCGCACTTCTGGGCGTCATAGGCACGGAAGAACGGGTAGTACAGGGCAAAGTCGACAACCAGGATAAGGGCGAGCATCACAAAGGCGAGCGGCTGGAAGCCCAGACCCATGATGGTGCCGATGGGGCCGGGGACGGTCCAAGGCAGGGTGTACATAAAGCCGTTCATACCCAAGAAGTCGATAAAGATCTTGAGGATCCAGATGTTGGCGATCGGGGCAAAGACAAACGGGACAAAGAAGACGGGGTTGAGCACGATGGGCGCGGCGAACAGCAGCGGCTCGTTGACGGCAAAGCAGACGGGGACGATGGCGGCCTTACCGACGGCGCGCATCTCCTGGGACTTGGCCAGGAAGCAGAACATAAAGACCAGGACGAGGGTGGCGCCGGTACCGCCCATGCAGACGACGAAGTACTGGGCACCCTGGGTCAGGACAGCGGAAGCGTGCTGACCGGCCTGGAACGCAGCCAGGTTGTCGGTCATATTGGCAACGAGAGCGGCAGCGATGGCGGGCTCGACGATCGAGGGGCCGTGGACGCCGACGAACCAGAACAGGCTCATGGCGCCGTAGATCACAGCGAGGCCGATGTAGCCGTCGGCAGCGGTGAACAGGGGCTGGAACACCTGGATGACGCCCTGGGCAAAGCAGAAGCCAAAAGCAGCGCGGAAGACGATGTCAAACACCCAAAAGACGGTGATGCAAACGGAGAAGGGGATGATGTCCTTAAAGGTCTGCGAAATGTTGGGCGGAACCTGCTCGGGCATCTTGACGGTGATGTTGCGCTTAATGAAGAACTTGTAGATGATGCCGGTCACAAACGCAGCGATGAAAGCGGTCAGCAGGCCCTTGGAACCAAGGTAGGTGGTGTTGAAGCCGCTGGCGGCGTCCGTGGCGATGGTGTCGCTCGAAAGGAGCAAGAAGCCGATGATGGCCGCGCACATGCACGAGATGAAGTTGATCTGGTTGTTCTTGGGCAGGTCGCGGTTCTGAGCGTCGGCGAAGTGCTTGGCCGTGGTGGCGGCGCAGGCGATGGCCAGGATGCCCATGGAGTAGTTGTAGCACTTCCACAGGGCGTTGTTGATGTCATCGGGCCAGTAGAAACCCCAGATGTTGGGGACCGAGGCTACCAGGCAGAAGATGGACGAGAAGATGATGATGGGGATGACGGAGATAAAGCCGTCGCGGATCGCCTTGAGGTACTTGTTGCGGGCGATCGCGTTGAAAAAGGGCTGGCCTTTTTCGATGGTGGCGATGAGTTGCTCCATGCAATGCTCCTAAGAGTCGGTGGGTTAGCAACGATGGTAGCTTTTGGCGTTCGGTTGCCAAAATGTTGACGTTGCCATTTTGCGACACAAAAAAAGACGCGAACCGGTGGTTCCTGTGCCTGCGAACCGTCGATTCCTTATGCGTAAACGTTTGAGCCGCCCGGTGGCTCTGTGTTTGCACAATGGCAACGTTAACATTTGGGCGCCAAAAGCCGTTTGGGGAAGCAAAAATGTCGGTGAACGGTAGGTTTTGGGTGGTGAGCGTATGGTGGGGGAGGCGTTGGATATACTTGAAGGCGTTAAAAATGACTGCGTAGGGTGCCACCAATGGCATCGTCGACATAGAAAGATCGACCTATGGCCGCTGTTAAAAAATCGGTTTCCGTTAAGGATGTGGCGCGTCTCGCGGGCGTCTCGGAGCAGACAGTCTCGCGTACGGTGCACGATTCGCCCAGCGTGCGCCCCGAGACCAAGGAGCGCGTGCGTGCCGCCATGCGCGAGCTGGGGTATCGCCCCAATTTTGCCGGTCGATCGCTGCGCCGCGGTAAGTTTAAGACCGTCGGCGTCGCCATGTTCAACATTACCGGCACCGGCAACCTCGACCGTATGGAGGGCTTTGCCGCCGCGGCCGACAAACACGGCTATGCCATCACCCTCACTAAAGTAGATGGACACCCCTATACCCTCGAGAGCGCATCGTCGCGTATGAGCGCACTGCCGGTGGACGGTATAGTCGTGATTATGAACCGCATGCCGGCGGACTTTGGCACCTTTGAGCCGCTGCCCGGTATGCAGACGGTGCTCGTTACCATGCTGGAGCACCCGCTGTGCTCGACGGTCGATAACGACCAGTTCGATTGCTCGCGCCAGGTGGTCGAGTACTTGCTGGAGCAGGGGCACAAGACCGTGCACTTTATCTCGTGCCCCGAGCGCTCGCTTTCGGGCATGCGGCGCGAGGAAGGCTGGCGTGAGACATTGCGTGCGCACGGCATTGAGCCACCGCAGCTCGTCCGTGGCGACTGGACGGCGCAGAGTGGATATGCTGCCGGCCAGGTGCTTGCGGATGATCCGACCTGCACGGCCATTTATGCCTCCAACGATGCCATGGCATATGGCTGTATCCGTGGGCTCGAGTCGCGCGCTGGGCGATATCGTGCCCGACCGTCGCCTGACCACGGTGCGCTTTGACAACAAGCGCGTCGGCATGTGGGCGGTCGACAAGATTGCCGGCGCCGAGGGCGTTGCACCCGGTGTGGAGCACAGGCTGTTTCCGGGCGTGCTCGTCGAGGGCGATACGGTGCGCGATGTACGCTAGGGTGCGGACCTGTTTGGGTTGCCGATAATTGTGTTTGATATTGTTCGGACTGGCTTAAAAGCCGTTCACGGCTGAAAAGCAACCGTTCATAGCTCGAAAATGCGTTTTGCGTTGTTCTCTTTTGTTTGAATGTTACTGTTTCTGCCATACACAACGCAGCGCGTATGCCCGGACGCGATGCTCTCCGTTGGTTCATATGTGAAAGGAACGCAATATGGCAACCAAAGAAGAAATCTCGATGGTTGGATTCGAGATTGTCGCATACGCGGGCGACGCCCAGACTGATCTGCTTGCAGCGCTCGATGCTGCTCGCGAAGGTGATTTTGAGAAGGCTGAGCAGCTGCACAAGGATGCCAGCGATGCACTTATCGGCGCCCACGACACGCAGACCAAACTGCTTTCGCAGGAGGCCGGCGGTGGCGAGATGGAGATGACCTTCATCATGGCCCATGCTCAGGATACTCTCATGACCACCATGATCCTGGAGAAGCAGGCCCGCTTTACCATCGATGCCTACAAGCGCATCGCCGAGCTCGAGGCCAAGCTCGCCTAACGAGCCCTCACAACCAAGTCCCCTTCCAAAAGCTCTGCCGCTACCCGCGGCAGGGCTTTTTCTGTCCTCCTCCAAGTTGCGGTGAAATAGGGACTGAATAGGGGCCGACGGGCGCAAAACAATCCCTATTCCACCGCAACTCATCCGGAGATAGTCATTGGGGACAGTCTTGGTGCGCTCTGTTCGTCTTCCCGTTCGTTTTTTGCTCGGTGGGTATACTTCCTTTCGCATTAAGCCCCGGAATGAGGAGGTATCCAAATGCCGGACAACGGATTGATTCAAAAGAAAGATGCGCACGAGATGGCTCATGGGCGTCCTGTCCAGATAACCGAGCACACGGCGGTAACCGAGCTGCAGCCCAGTCTGTCCGATGTCGTGTGCGCAAACAAAAAGCTGCAGATTGGCTTTATCGTTGCGCTCGTGGTCCTGGCGCTGCTGTCGGGCTTTGTAGCTCGTCCGCATTTCGCCGATACCAAAACTTGGGACTCCACCATCGAGGTCATCGATCAAAAGAAGGGCAACGTTTTGGCGCTCACGGCTTCATGCGTTGCTCTATCTGCGGGCATTACCGCGCTGCCGGGTGATACGGGAACGCCGGTTGCCGAGCAGCTCGCGCAGCTTTCAGGCAACCTTGGTATCGTGCTTGCCGTGCTATACCTAGAGAAATATTTGCTCACGATTTTGTGGTCGGTTGGCTTGGGCGTCCTAATCCCGTTTGCGTTGGTGCTCTTTGCGGTGTCGCTCGGCATTCACGGGCGCTGGAGTACGAGCGCCGTCCTGCGCCGTGTGGCGACACGCGTGCTGGTGGTTGCCGTGATCGGCATGGCGCTCGTACCCGCGAGCGTATGGGTGTCGCAGAAGGTCGATGAAACGTATCGCGTAAGTATTGAGCAAGCTGAGCAAAAGGCGAGCGATGCCGCAAAGACGGCTGATGCCACGGACAAGTCAGCCGAGACCAGCTCAAAATCGAACAAGAAAAAATCCGAGGCCAAGGAGTCCAAAAACGTGCTCGAGCAGTTGACTGACGGGGCCTCGAGCCTTGTTACGTCGGTGACCAGCGGCGCCAAGCAGATGACCGATGAGATCGTGCATCAGGTGACCGATCTGATCGAAGGCGTCATCGTGATGATCGTGACCTCGTGTGTGATTCCTCTACTGGTGCTCGTGGCGTTCCTATGGCTAGGACACGTGCTGCTGGGGATCGATATCTCCGGTCCCGCGAACTATCTGACGGGTCGTTTCTTGAGCGCTCCGTCCAGACATGCCAAGAAGAGCGGGCAGTCTGAGTAGGCGGCAAAGCGATCTTTGGAAGATCAACCGTAAGAAGGGCGGCCGAGACACGTTCTCGGTCGCCCTTTTGTTTGTTGAACACGTGGGCGCTACGTCCGCGCCGGGCTCAAACGGTCAGCAATCATCCGTGAATGGTGTTTGTTCAAAAAAGAACAAAGATAAACAAATTATTGTTGCAGTCGGTGTTCGAATGTGTTCAAATAAACACGAACAGTGAAGAACCGCACATTCAGATGCCCGGACCTGAACGCGATTCAACACTTCCAAACAGAAACTACGCACCTGCGTATCTCTCAAGGAGGATGTCATGAGGGTTGTAATCGCTTCCGATGCCGACGGTATGTCGATGAAGGAGTCCATCAAGGAGATGCTCATCGCCGACGGTCACGAGGTCGTCGACTATTCCGAGACCCCTGCCGCGGACTTTGTCGATTCCGCGACCGCCGTTGCCAAGGACCTGCTGGAGCACAAGGATTCCCAGGGCTTTGCATTCGATAAGTACGGCGTCGGCTCCTATATGGCCGCCGTCAAGATCAAGGGCATGGTCGTCGCCAACATTTCCGACGAGCGTTCCGCTTACATGACCCGCGAGCACAACGGCTCGCGCATGGTCACCATGGGCCCGGGCGTTGTGGGCACCGAGGTCGCCAAGAAGATCGCCCGCGAGTTCCTGCGTGCCCAGTACGCCGGCGGCCGTCACCAGATCCGTGTCGACATGCTCAACAAGATGGCCTAACGAGAGCCACCGAGAACTCGAACTTCTACCTCAACTTGTGAATTCAGACGAAAGGACGTTCTGATGAAGAAGACCATCGCAATCGGTTGCGACCATATCGTTACGGACGAGAAGATCTATCTGGCCGACCGCCTGGAGCAGGCTGGCTACAAGGTGCTCGACTGCGGCACCTACAGCCACACCCGTACGCACTATCCCATCTATGGCAAGGCCGTGGGCGAGGCTGTTGCCAGCGGCAAGGCCGACTTTGGCGTGGCCCTGTGCGGCACCGGCATCGGCATCACCAACGCCGTCAACAAGGTTCCCGGCGCCCGCTGCGCCCTGGTCCGCGACATGACCTCTGCCCTGTATGCCCGTCGCGAGCTCAACGCCAACATCGTGGGCTTTGGTGGCAAGATCACCGGCGAGTTCCTGATGGCCGATATCATGCTTGCCTTCCTGGAGGAGCCCTACGAGAAGACTCCCGAGCACGACGCCCTGATCGCCAAGATCGACGCCTGCAATAAGGCCGACGCCGAGGCTCAGGCTGACCCGCACTTCTTTGACGAGTTCCTGGAGAAGTGGGACCGCGGCGAGTACCACGACTAAGGGGTTCCGGCGTTCTACCGAACGCCGGACCGGCCGACGCTGCGAAGCCATCTGGCGGGCAATCTGCCGTTCAGCTTCGGCGGCATGACCAGAAGGTCAATGCCGCCTCGCTTCACGGCACCTTGCCTCGCCAGCTGACTTCTCGCTGACGTTGGGGGTACCTGTGGGGTTACCGCTGTTGTTGCGAAGCTTTCTGGTTCAGTAAGCTGCTCCGATAACACGTTTGCTTGCTGAGCTTGTGGGCTTCGTTTTGGCGGGACCCGGTATTCTGCAGCTTTTCAATTGACGGCTCGCGTTTCTGTGAGGGGGCGCGGGCCGGTTTTCTATCAGCCCTATTGACTTGGCGGGCTGTCGTAAGAAAGGGAAGGCTCCTATGGAGTTTGTTCTTGATAACGGTTCTATCCGCGTGGCACTGAGCGCGGCGGGCGGGTCGTTCACTTCTATTACGGCCAACGGCCGTGAGTACCTGTGGCAGGGCGACCCGGCGGTGTGGTCGGGCCAGGCACCCATTTGTTTCCCGATCTGCGGCGGCCTTCGTGACGGTCGCGCAATGACCATGGGCGGCCGCGAGGTCAAGCTCGCCCGCCACGGCTTTGCTCGCAAGCAGGAGTGGAAGCTCGAGGAGCAGAGCGACAACATGGTTGTGCTGAGCTTAAGCTCTGCCGACCATGCCGAGTTGCTCGAGCAGTACCCGTATCCGTTTAAGATCGTTGCTCGTTACACGATCGATGCGGAGAAGGTGGCCGTGTCGTACGAGGTGACCAATGAGGGCACCGAGGACATGCCGTTCTTTGTGGGCGGTCACCCTGGCTTTAAGTGCCCGCTTGACGAGGGCGAGTCCTACGACGACTACGAGCTCCGTTTTGAGCAGCGCGAGGCCGCCGAGCTCTGTACTGCCGTTCCCTCGACGGGCCTGATTGATGTTGAGCATCGCAGCAAGAACCCGATGGTTGGCCATGACCTGCCGCTGACCCACGAACTCTTTGACTTCGCAGAGACCATCTTTGACGTGCTCGAGAGCCACGTGGTTACGCTTACCAAGAAAACCGAGGACAAGGGCGTGCGCCTGACGTTCCCCGATATGCCATACCTGATTGTGTGGAGCAAGCCCGAGGGCGACTTTGTGGCCGTGGAACCGTGGGGCGGCCTGTCCACCTGCTCCGACGAGGACGATATTCTGGAGCACAAGCGCGGCTGCCTGGTGGCCAAGCCGGGAGAGACCGTCACCCGCGGCTTTGAGATCGAGATCCTTTAACGAGCTATCGTATGTTTGGGGCGGGTTATGCCGCCCCGGAACAGGAGTTCAACATGATTCTGACCGTTACCATGAACCCGTCGATTGATACGCGCTATCAGCTCGACAAGCTGATCATCGACGATGTTAACCGTGTGACACCCGAAAAGACCGCTGGCGGCAAGGGCCTCAACGTGAGTCGCGTGCTGCTGCAGCTGGGTGACGACGTGCTCGCGACCGGCCTGCTCGGCGGCCACATGGGTGCCTATATGGCCGAGCTTATGGATGCCGACGGCGTCAAGAACGACTTTGTGCCTATTGCCGGTGAGACGCGCATCTGCCTGAATATCCTGCACGAGGGTAATCAGACCGAGCTGCTGGAGAGCGGCCCGCAGATCGCCCCGGCCGAGCTCGAGGCCTTTACGGCCAAGTTCGCCGAGCTCGCAGCGAAGGCGGACGTCGTGACGCTTTCGGGCTCGCTGCCGCGTGGCGTCGATGCCGGCTACTATGCCGAGCTCGTCAAGATCGCCGAGGAGGCGGGCGCCAAGGTGCTGCTCGACACCTCGGGCGCATCGCTGGAGGCCGCGCTGGAGTCCGACGCTAAGCCTGAGCTCGTAAAGCCCAACCTGACCGAGATTAACGGCCTGCTGGGTACGTCCTTTACGACCGATGATGTCGATGCCCTGCGCGAGGCGCTCGCCGCCGATGACCGTTTTGCCGGTATCCCCTGGGTTGTCGTTTCGATGGGCGCTGCCGGTTCGGTTGGCTTCCATGAGGGTCGCGCGTTCCGCGCCAAGACGCCCGCGATTGCGGCTGTGAACGCAACGGGTTCCGGCGACTCGACCATCGCCGGCTTTGCACATGCCATTGCTGCTGGCGCCGACGACGTCACGGTGCTCAAGACCGCCAATACCTGCGGCAAACTCAACGCTATGGATCCCAAGACCGGTCACCTGGTCATGGACCGCTGGGACGAGATCTTCAACAACGTTGAAGTAACGGAGCTTTAGGGTTACGCGGTTTTACCAAACCGCGTAACGGCTCGACGCTGCGCGGGCCGCATTTGGACAATCTGACGTTCAACTTCAAGGGCGCGACCAGAAGGTCAGCGCCCTTTCGTTTCACGTCACCTTGTCTCAAATGCGGCCCGCTCGCTGCCGTTGCCAAAACATCGGCGTTGCCTTGCTTCGGGAATGCGGCAGATAGAGACGTTCCTTTTTTGCCGGCAGTTTGGGACACTCCTTACGGGGCACCCCCTCCACAGCGCCTATGCCAGCTTGTCGATTTGCCCAATCTCCCAGAGCGGAATATTGACGAGCGTGCCTTCGTCTCTATATGCCGCTAACGATGTTCTCACGCAGCGCTCGAGCTTGAACTTCTCGCAGGCAATCCTCAGGCTCTTTGCTTTGAGATTCTCTGCCGCCTTGACCTCGAGCGGAAGCACGGTCCCCGCATGGTCGACGGCAAAGTCAGTCTCTGCATTGCCGGAGGAGGATGACCAATACGCGGGAGTATTGCCTTGGAGCAAAAGCTCCTGTGCGACGTATTGCTCGGTCAGCGAGCCTTTGAACTCCGTAAAAACAGCGGGCCCGTTCAGAACAATGGCTGGCGTGAGGCCGGAGAGTGCTCCGAGGATGCCGGTGTCGATGCAGAACAGCTTGAAGCCCGAGAGATCCTCGTAGCTTGTGAGCGGTGCTCTTAGGGCGGAAACACGTGGTACCTTATGAACGATTCCATAGTCCATGAGCCACTGGAGGCTTTCCTCAAAATCGCGTGCGCGCGCCCCGGGACGAAGCGCGCCGTAGACGAACTTCTTGTTTTCCTTTGCGAGCTGGCCGGGAAGGGATTTCCAAACCAGCCTCATGCGCTCGACGATGCGGGCTGGCGCATGCTTGCCAAAATCGGATTCGTAAGCTTCGATGATTTGCTGCTGAAGCCTGCGGGCCTCGATGAAATCGTGGGAGGCGGCGAAAGCGGAGACAACTTCTGGCATGCCACCGACAACGAGGTATTCCTTGAGCAGGCGCTCGAGCTTTTCGGAAACGTTTGCCAGCAGGTCCATGTCTGCGGCAAGGATGGCATCTGCGAGCGGATCGCCATCGACGGCACGAACGAACTCGACAAACCCCATGGGGCGCATGGCAAGCTGGTCAATCTTGCCGACGGGGAACGACTCGTTTTCGCGTCGGAGCGCGAGCCCCATATAGGAGCCGGCTGCCACGATATGGTATTCCGGCGCCAGCTCGTTGAAGTATTTGAGCGAGGTGATGCCACGCGGTGCCTCTTGGATTTCGTCGAAGATGATGAGCGTGTCTGTCGGCGTTATGGTCTGGCCGCGCAGGAGCTCTATCTGGGAGATGATGCGTTTGGGGTCTAGGCTTCCGTCGAACAGCGAACGTGCGCCCGGTTCGAGCATAAAGTCAAAACGGATGACGTTTTGATACTGCTGGCCTGCGAATTCGTTGAGAAGCCAGGTTTTTCCCGTCTGGCGGGCCCCCTTAAGCAGGAGGGGCTTGCGGTTTGCCCTAGATTTCCAAGCGATGAGTTCGTCCATTAGCTGTCGCTGCATACTGCCTCCTAACGATCATGGTTAGTATAAGACCGTGTTGGTCTTTCCATCGAAAAATGTGGGAATGAACCACGTTTTTACATCGAATAATGTGGGAGGCAACCACGTTTTTCCATCGAATAATGTGTGGGTTTAGGTCGGCATCTGGGGACGTTCTTTTTCTGCCGGCAGTTTGGGACACTCCTTGTTTTGGTGCAAATTAGTTACCCTTGCATCAGAAAACGGCGCCCGCCGGCGATGTTGCCGGCGGGCGCCGTTGTCGTGTAGACGCTATTTGTTGAGTGCGTGCGTTCGAGCTCGCATGCTATAGCGAGTCGATAAAGCGCTGTTGGGCGGCGCGTCCTGCCTCGTCCCACTTAAAGACGCCGGCGTTGTCGAGCACGTGGCCAAACACCACGCCGACCTCTTCGTGCAGGATGTCGATGGCGTTGTCGGCCGTAAGCTCGTCGGCGCGGCGGGCAAAGACGTCCTCAGCCCATGCGGCGTGGCTGCGGCAAAGGTCGTCGCCCTCGAGCGCGCCGGCAAGGTCGTAGCTGGCATCTGCCTTGGCCGCCAGCAGGTGCTCGCGGACAGCGCCGAGCTCGGGAACCAAGCGCGGCGGCAAAATGGCCAGGCCCATGACCTCGATCAGGCCGATGTTCTCCTTTTTGATGTGGTGGTACTCAGCATGCGGATGGAATACGCCCAGCGGATGCTCGTCGGTCGTGATGTTGCAGCGAAGCGCCAGGTAGGCCTCGTAGATTTCGCCGCCGGCGTTGCCGCGGGAGTCGACGCGGCGGATGACGGGCGTCACGGTGTTGTGGGCCACGCCGTCGGCCGTGTGTGCGATGACGCCAACCGACTCATCGGTCCACTCGCGCCAGGCAAGGATAATCTTCTCGGCGGCGTCGAGCAGCTGGGCGCGGTCGTGCGATCGTAGTCGCAGCACCGAAAGCGGCCACTGTAACACGGTACCGATGACCTGGTCAAAGCCCGGCACGCTAAACTGCGAGACCTCGGCGGCGTGCATCATGGGGAACTCGTGCGCGCCGCCCTGGAAGTGGTCGTGCGACAGAATCGAGCCGCCCACGATGGGCAGGTCGGCGTTGGAGCCAATGAAGTAGTGCGGGAACAGGTCGACAAAGTCGAGCAGGCAGGTCAGCCCCTTGCGGTCGACGTGCATCGGACGATGCTCGGAGCTCATGGCAATGCAGTGCTCGTTAAAGTACGCGTACGGGCTGTATTGGAAGCCCCAGCGCTCGCCGTCGAGCTTAATGGGGATAACGCGCAGATTCTGGCGGGCGGGATGGGCGCCGCCGTCGGCTGCAGCGGAGCGTCCGGGATAGCCTTCGTTTTCGATGCAGAGCTGGCAGGCGGGATACTTCTCGCCCGTGTTTTTGGCGGCGCCGGCCGCGGCAATATCGCGCGGGTCCTTTTCGGGCTTTGACAGGTTGATGGTAATCTCGAGGTCGCCCCAGTTGGTGGGGGTGCTCCATTTGATGTTGCGCGCGATGGCGGCACGGCGCACGTAGCCGGCGTCGCAGCACAGGCCGTAGAACCAGTCGGTCGCGGCGCGGGGCTCGTTGACGCCCATGCGTCCGTTGAACTCCTCGTTTACAACCGAAGGCCTTGGCATGAGCGCGCCCATGATGCGCATGGCGATGCGGTCGCGGCCCGATGCCGTGTCCTCGGCGGCGCCGTTGGCAACAGCCGCCTCGGCAAGCGCGGCAAGTGTGCCTTCAAGGTCAAAGTTGGGCAGGGTGTCGGGGTGCAAGAGCGAGAGTTTTTCGGCCTGGAGCGCCCAGGCCATGTCGAGCGCCGGGCCCGTAGCACCGATGCACTCGAGAATGGTGTTATACGCCCAGATGCGATCGTCCTGGCCGATCATCGATCGGTGGATAGCGTACTCGATCAGGTTCTGCGCGGCCTCGCGCACGTCAGTCATTACAGCCATGCCGCGTAAGCCCCCTTGTCAGAAATTGCGTAGTGGCGGGCAGAGCCCTCGCCCAGCCAGCCGTTCATCTTGGTGATAAAGGTGTCGACCAGGTCGAGCGGCACGAAGGCCTGGATGGTGCCACCAAAGCCGCCACCGTGGATACGGACGGCGCCACGGCCGTCGAGCACGTGCTCGGCCAGTGCCAGGGCATACATCGAGGGCTGCTCGGAGCCCAGCTTGGCAACGACATTCTGTAGGTACATGGCAGAGCTGGCGCCGGACTCGCGCGTCAGGACCAGGAACTGATCGATGTCGCCGGCGTTCAGGGCAGCCCAGCGCTTATCGACCAGGCCGTTTTCGTACCAGTAGTGAACGGCGCGCAGGCAGGCGCGGTCGCCCAGCTTGGCGCGCAGCTCGGGGAGCTTGGCGTCAAAGTCCGCCACGTTTACCTCGCACAGGCGTGCCTTGCCAAACTCGGCGGCGACGTCCTGCATCTCGCGCGGAACGGCGGCGTAGTCTTCGGTGGCGGCCACGTGGTCGGCACCGACCTTAACGAGCACGAGAGCATAACCGTGATCCTCAAAGTTGAGCTCGAGCTTCTGGGTTTTAGGCTGAGCCTGATCCTCAAAGTCCATGTAGGCGAGGCCGCCCAAGCAAACGGCGGCCTGGTCCATCAGACCGCAGGGCTTGCCGTAATAGTTGTTCTCGGTGCGCTGGCTCATCTGGGCGAGCGCGACGGGCTCGATGGCGGGTGCGCCCCAGAGCGTCTCCATGGCGCGACCGTATGCCGCCTCGACGGCGGCAGAGCTGGAAAGGCCGCCGCCCGAGGGGACGGAGCAGGTAAAGGCAAAGTCGAAGCCTTTGGGCTCAACGCCAAGGGCTGCGATTTCGTGGGCCATGCCGCGGACGAGGCTCGCGGACGTGCCCTTCTCGGACTCCTGAACGTCTAGCGTGTCGAGCGCGATCTCAAACGTGGGATAGCCCTCGTCGGCTACGCGAACCTTGTTGGAATCGGTTGCCACGGCGATGCCGTCGACGGCGACATCGAGCGAGCCGGCGATAACGTGGCCACCCTCGTGGTCAGTGTGGTTGCCGCTGATCTCGGAGCGGCCGGGCGCGTGCACGTAGAGCACCTGGCGGTCGCCGATGGGGCCAAACTCCTCCTCGAACAGCTTGGTGAGCGTGGCGAATGTCTTTTCGTCGGGGGTGGTCATGGGAGTCCTTTCCTTGGCGCGCCCGGGTGGGTTTTGCGTCGTTATGAGTACGTTAACAACTTAAAGCGGCATGAACCAAGTGTTCACGATACCGCACGTTACGGGCTATGTTAACGTACTCATAACACATCGCTTGTCACTTTTTGAGAATCTGGTAATCGGTAGAAATTCAGCCGTGAACGGTACTGCCGTATGGACTTATAAAGCAGAAGAGATGCAGATAGAAAAAGTAGAGTACGTTAACATGCGTCCGACGATAGCGGGCCTCGGCGCGGGATGTATTTCTGCCCGGGCCGGCATTCACGCTATTCAGATCTCGCAAGGGTGAAGGTGATCCTGTGGCAAGGCGCCCGTCCAACGATACCAGTTCGCGTCCGGTCTCCATGGCCGACGTCGCCCGCGCTGCCGGCGTTTCGCAGCAGACGGTTTCGCGCGTCGCCAACGGCTTGCCTAACGTTAACGAGCAGACGCGCCAGCGCGTGCAGGCCGCTATGCAAAAGCTCGGCTTTCGTCCGAGTTATGCCGGTCGCTCGCTGCGCGACGGCCGTTATCATTCGGTCGGCCTGTGCGTCAACGATGTCACCAAGTTTGGCAACCTCTCAATGATCGACGGCATCGCCAGCGCTGCTCGCGAGCATAATTGCGCCATCACGCTGGTCGAGATGTCCAAGACCGAGGAGTTTTCGCTTGCCGAGGCCACGCGTCGTATGGCCGCATTGCCGGTGGACGGCATCATCATCGGTATGAGTCGCATGGCGCCCGATTTTGAGACGTTTGATCCACTGCCGGGCATTGGCACGGTCATCGTTACCATGTACGCGCACCCGCGGGTGACCACGGTCGATTCCGACCATTACGGCTGCTCGCTATTGCTTATGGATCACCTGTTTGAGCTAGGGCACGAGCAGATTCGCTATATTGGCGGCCCGTCATTCTCGGTCGACGAGCAATTTCGTCGCGCCGGTTGGCAGGATGCACTCGAGCGTAAACACATCGAGCCGGCAGAGCCGCTCGAGGGCGACTGGTCTGCCAACAGCGGCTACGAGGCCGGCAGGTACCTGGCCGAGCACGATCGCACCATGACGGCGATTTACGCGGCAAACGACCAGATGGCAAATGGCGCGATTGCAGCGCTGCGCGATAGCGGTCTGCGCGTGCCCGAGGACGTGAGCGTGGTGGGCGTCGACGATTCGCTCGATGATTTTGTGGCACACAACGAGCTCACGACCGTTCGATTCGATTTGCATCAGCGTGGACGCGAGGTGTTCGAGCACGCGGTTCCCAAGGCGGGGGCAACGGACAAAACCGTTGCCATTCGTATTCCCGGCCAGCTTATCGTTCGACATACCACGGCAGCTCCGCGCACATAGTTTTTGCAGGTCAATGGCGATATATTCCGCCTCAATAACAATCGATAAGGATGCTGGCAGATAGCCGTGGCTATGAAGACGAGTGCTATGATAGACGGGCTCTTTTGTCTATCTAGGAGGCTTTGCCTGATGGAGATCACCAAGGATATCCGCTACATTGGCGTTAACGATCACGACATTGACCTGTTCGAGGGCCAGTACGATGTGTCCGAGAACGGCATGGCATACAACAGCTACGTTATCTTGGGCGAAAAGATCGCTGTCGCCGATTCAGTCGACGGCGGTTTTGTTGACGAGTGGCTCGGCAACCTCGAGGCCGTGCTCGATGGCCGCACGCCCGACTACCTGATCGTCCATCACATGGAGCCCGATCACTCCGCCGGCATCGCCGCCTTTATGGAGCGCTATCCCCAGGCGCAGATTGTTGCCAGCATGGGCGCCTTCCGTATGATGGTCAACTACTTTGGCACCGACTTCCCCGAGCGCAAGATGGTCGTCAAAGATGGCGACGTGCTCGACCTGGGCGGCCACAGCCTAACCTTTGTCGGTGCCCCCAATGTTCACTGGCCCGAGGTGCTCTTCTCCTACGAGTCCACCGACAAGGTGCTCTTTAGTGCCGACGGTTTTGGCAAGTTTGGCGCCAACGACATCGAGGATCCCGAGGGCTGGGCTTGCGAAGCGCGCCGTTACTACTTTGGCATCGTCGGTAAGTTCGGCAAGTTCGTGCAGGCCGTCCTCAAGAAGGCCGCCGACCTGGACATTCAGATCATCTGTCCGCTCCACGGCCCCGTACTGACCGAGAACCTGGGCTATTACCTCGACACCTATAACACCTGGTCGAGCTATCAGCCCGAGGACGAGGGCATCACGATCGCCTATGCGAGTGTGTATGGCCATCTGAAGGCTGCCGTCGAGGAGCTCGCCGCAGCGCTTGAGGCTCGCGGCCAGAAGGTCTCCGTCTTTGACCTGGCTCGCGACGACATGGCCGAGGCCGTTGAGGATGCGTTCCGCTACGACCGTCTGGTGCTCGCTTCCATCACCTATCAGGGTGAGATCTTCCCGTTCATGAGCACCTTTATCCATACGCTTGCCGAGCACGCCTATCAGAACCGTACGGTGGCACTCGTCGAGGCCGGCTCCTGGGCGCCCACCGCTGCCAAGGTTATGGCCAAGGAGCTCGAGGGCATGAAGGACATCACCTTGGCGCAGAACAAGGTGACCGTGCTGGGCTCGCTCAACGACGCCTCGCGCGCTCAGATCGAGGTCCTCGCCGACGAGCTTTCCAAGTAGCGATATTTCGCTTTTAACGAGCAAAACCACCACAAAGGGGACAGGCACCTTTGTGGTGGTTTTTGTTTAAGCGCCGGCGATGACGAGATTTGGGCGGGCGTCGTCGACGGTCTCGGCGATTGAGGTGGCGACGGCGCCATCGGGATCACGGTCCATCACGATGGTGTCGACATCGGTCAGCTCGGCAAAGCGGTACATGCCGCGTCCGTTAACCTTGCTGGCGTCCATAAGGGCGACGCTTTGACGGGCGGCACCGACCATAGCCGCTTTGGTCTCGGCCATCTGCGGAAAGTCGGTCGTAAAGCCGCAGCCGGGAACAAAAGCTCCAGGGCACATGACGGCAAGATCGGCGTGGACCATTTGGAGCGCTTGCATAGTGAGCGGGCCGTACAGATAGCGATGACCTTTGCGCAGCGCCCCGCCCAGCATGACGACATCGACCGAGGGCATGCTTTCGTCGATGTAATCGGCGATGGTAATGTCGGCCGTGATAACGGTGATGCCGTCGCGCTGATCGAGGAGCCGGACGAACTCGAGCGCCGTGGTGCCCGAGTCAACGAGCAGCGTGTCGCCGTCATTGACGAGCTCGATGGCGCTTTGCGCGATGGCCTGCTTGGCGGCGACGTTGACATTGATGCGGCGATCCTGTGTGGAAACAGTCAGACGCTTGTGGAGCGATACGGCGCCGCCATGCGTGCGGCGCAGCTTGCCGGACTCCGCGAGTGCGTCCAGGTCGGCGCGAGCGGTGACAGAGGACACGCCAAAGGTCTGGGCAATTTCTGCCACCTGCACCGAGGCGTTATGCTCAAGCATCTCCATGATGGCGGCACGACGCTCATCGGCGAAGGCACGGTTGGTAGCTTGGGCCATGTTTGCTCCATTCTCGGCTAAATTTGCAGGAATTGTGTTGACTCTATTTTCGTTCATTTTCTTTTTGAGTAAGAAAACACCTTTCGATTACTTATCTTTTCTATAAAAGAAAGACGCTCAACGCTCAAAATTCAATATCGAACACGCCCACTCGGCTCCAATTCCTTCCGTTTACTTTTCAAAAACGACTGTATTGACCTGCATGGGCTCAATATCTCGCACATGCAAAGATGCTGAATTTCATACAATGAGCGCGAAAAAAGGCAAGGTAAAACGCCTTGTGAACAACTACGCCCGATGTCCAGATGCGGGCGAGGGAGAGGAGCAAACGCTCATGGCACTTGTTACCACCGAAAAGATGCTCAAGGACGCTCAGGCCGGTCATTACGCCGTTGGCGCGTTCAATGTCGAGAACCTCGAGTTTGTTATGGCCGTTCTGGCCGCTGCCGAGGAGACCAAGTCCCCCGTCATCATGCAGACCACCCCGGGCACCATCAAGACCGCTGGTCTGGACTACTTCTACGGCATGGTCAAGGCTGCCGCCGAGCGCGCTTCCGTGCCCGTTGCCCTGCACCTCGATCACGGCGACGGCTATGACCGCTGCATGCAGGCTTTCCGCACCGGCTACACCTCCGTCATGATCGACGGCTCGCACGAGTCCTTCGAGGATAACATTGCCCTGACCAAGTCCGTCGCCGACGCTGGCCGCGCCATGGGCGTGCCCGTCGAGGCCGAGCTCGGTAAGGTTGGTGGCAAGGAGGACGACGGTCCTGCGGTTGAGGGCGAGAGCCCCTACACCGATCCGGCCGAGGCCAAGGAGTTCGTCGAGCGTACCGGCTGCACCTCCCTCGCAATTGGCGTTGGCACCAGCCACGGCGTGTACACGAGCGATCCGCACATCGAGCAGTCCGTGGTCAAGGCCATCCGCGACGCCGTCGACGTGCCGCTGGTTCTGCACGGCACCTCCGGTGTGCCCGATGAGCAGGTCGCCGAGGCCGTGAAGAACGGCATCTGCAAGGTTAACTACGCCACCGAGCTGCGTCAGGCCTACACCAAGGGCTTCATGGCCTACATGGCTGAGAACCCCGCCTGCTTCGATCCCAAGAAGCCGGCCAAGGAGGGCATGCGTGAGATCACCGAGCTGGTTAAGATCCGCATGACCAACCTCAACTCTGTGGGCAAAGCAGAGTAACAGCAAGGGTACTCTGATCCCACAGGACGGTTTGGGCGGGTCCCGTACTTAGTTTCCAAAACGTCCTCGCGCATGAAGGCCCCCGTTGTCTCCCTTCTTCGAAGCGTTGACAACGGGGGCCTTCGCGCTGCGGAATGATTTTGGAAACTAAGTACGGGACCCGCCCAAACCGTCCTGCTCAATCGCCCTTGTGGCGTTAGTGTCGGAAAAATAAGACGTTGCTTTTTGCCCCCTGCGGAAAGATTGGGGAGCTAAGCCCTCGTCCCTCCCAGGTTGACCTACTCGAGGTCGTCGCCCTTGTGGCGTTAGGTCTGAAAATAATAAGAAGCCTTCGCGCTGCGGAATGATTTTGGAAACCAAGTACGGGACCCGCCCAAACCGTCCTGCTCAATCGCCCTTGTGGTGTTGGGGCTGAAAGGGTGGGGCGCGGGGGTTACTTGGTTGTTAGGGTTAGCAGGTCGTTGGGGGTTTCGAGGTTGTAGGTGGCATTTGGGATGTCTTGGTGTGATCCCCATGCCGCTCTGGCAAAACTGACCCCTGCCGAAGTTGCGCATTGTTCGTCGTAGACGGTGTCGCCAACGTAGACGACGTTGCCAGGATTCGCGCCCGTACGCCGGAGATATTCGAGCATGGGAGCGGGTGCGGGTTTATGTTCGGTTGTGTCTTCGACAAGGATGATGTGCTCAAAATACTTATCGAAACCAAGGGGTGCAATTTCTTCTGCGTATTCGTCGCGCGCACGTGAGGAGACGATGCCAAGTTTGCAGCCATTGTCGGAGAGTGTTGCGATAACTTGGTGCAAGCCGGGAAACACGCTGATGGTGCTTTTAAAGCTGGCGGCAACTTGGCACCAGCGATCCAGCGTTGCCTGTGAGTAGATCCCAAGTTTCTCAAGGGCGTTCTTGCCGGGTATGCCGAGGGCAAATTCAAGCTCGTGTCGGGGGAGCGTTTTGCCGGTTTCTTCTTGGACAATCTGGTCAAGCGATGACAGCACGCTTTCTTCTGTATCTGCCAATGTCCCATCAACGTCAAACACGATATAGTCAAAGTACTTCATATAGTAGCTCCTATCCATTGTTTGCCTGCAAGTTTGATGCAGTGACAGAAGAAGGGCTAGCGGGATTTCTGCCTGGTACTATCGAGATTCTGCCTCGCTGCTCGATAGCTCGAAGGAGTGCATCCCATTTGTTCTTTAAATACCTGGCCAAGATGGCTTGCTGTCGCAAAGCCGCATTGGCGCGCGACTGTCTGGACCGTTCGCGTGGTGTGTGCCAAAAGTTCGCAAGCACGGTTTACGCGGTATGCGCGCAGATATGCCGCCGGGGTCGTTCCTGCGCAAGCTTCGATAATGCGGTAACACTCTCTTTCGCTTACGCCGGCTGCAGATGCCATCTGGGGCACATCTATAGCGGCTGCATAGTTTGCGCGGATATAGTCCAGGATTGCCTTGAACTGTACGTCGCGGCTGGTCATCCAAGAGGCGCCGTCGGAGGAAAAGAGCGGTTCGGCCTTGGCGTAAATCTGAATCCAGAGCTCTGACAAGTTATTTCGAAGCGCCATCTCGTTCTGCGGCCGTTGAAGGTCGTGGCTAAAGGAGCTCTTCAGCAAATCGATAAAGGGCATATCGTCGGGGTTGGTGGGCGACCATTTGAGCACATCGACGCCTCGACATTGAAGTAATGGATTGATGTAGCGCTTTTGGAGACGTCCCGCGGGATCGCCGAGCATCGACGGCTGAAAGATATGCAGCATTTGAATGGCTGGCGCCGAATTGGGCGATTGCAGCGTGCTGTGCAAAACGCCGCCGTTGATAAAGCCGGCGGACCCTTCCTCAAAGCGTACGTGCTCATGAGCCGCGCGCGTTCGATAGTCAATCGCTCCCTGCTCCATGTAGAAAAGCTCAACTTCGGAATGCCAGTGCCAGGGGACGGAATTGTCCGGATAGCGAGCGAATTCTGCGCGTTCGGCAATATAGGGCCAGTCTTCGGCGGTCTCGGGAAACGCTTCCTCGCGTCCTCCGCGGTGCAATTCTATGTGATCCATGTTTCGCATGGCATCAGTATAAAGCGCGATGGGCTTAGATTGCTCTTGCCTGTTCGGGGAACGCCTTGTCTAGGGATGCTTGGAGCCTTTCGAACGATGCTCGCAAGTTGTGGCTCTGGTCGGTTGAGCGTTTGGCTTTTGTGGTGGGGGAGTCGAGGAGGCCGTTTCTCTGTGTCGGGGGGAAGGAGAAAAGGTTTGCATGATTTAGGGATGGCTGCTGTGCTGCGCCGTTGGAAGAATGCATGCTTATGCGGCCTCCTCGATGTCCACCAAAAGATTGCGCACGGGGTGTGCTGCTAGGTCCCGTGCGCTGGCAGTATTATGCCGCGGTTGCTGCAAAGAAGCGCTAAAGAAAGGCTTAACCTGGTTTGGTGTTACGATGAAACCGCAGGTCAAGGCTATTGAGTAACACTCTTGAAAGGTTTTGAGCTTAAGGGCTTTCTAAGGTTTGTGGCGTAGACGTGGCGCGGACGTGCGGAGCGTGTGAATGCTCGCTGTTAGCGCTGCGGCTCTGCAGCCCGTACCTGCTCGATGACCTTTTCCATGGTGGCATCGATGCGGTCTTTCTTGAGCTCGCATTCCCAGACGGTGATGGGCGTCCAGCCCATTTGGGTAAGTGCGTTGATGGCAGCGCGGTCGCGCTCGACGTTGCGACGGAACTTTGCCTCCCAAAACTCGACGTTGCGCTTGGGCTGGCTAGGGTTGCACTTGGGGCAGCGATGCCAAAAGCAGCCGTTGACGAAGATGGCGATCTTGCGCCCGGGAAAGGCGATATCGGGTTTGCCGGGAACCTTCCATTCCAAGCGATAGCCCGTAAGGCCCGCGGCGCGCAGGCGCTGGCGTACGAGCAGCTCGGGCTTGGTGTTGGCGCGCTTGTTACCCTTCATGGACTTTTTTATAGCGGCGCGACGGCGCACGAGTTCACGTTCGTCGGCGGAAAGGTCCGAGGTGTCGATGCCGTCCAGCAGGCCAGGCTTGGGACGCTTTTTGCTGCGGCGCTTCGGTGCGCGCTTGGGTTTGGTGGCGGGCTCGTCGGTCGTGGTGGCCTCGGCGTCGTTGGCAGTGCCGTTGGCCTCAAGCCGATCTTCCTTCAGCTCAATCAGAGCATCGATAAGCCCCTTATCGGCGGGCATCCATTCCACCGTGGCAAGCGAAGTGCGCGGAATCCAGCGGATATCGAGCTGGCGGTCGTGCTTCTGGGGCTCGTCGGACTCTTTAGCCAGCGAGCAGTAGTAGCACTCCATGGAGAGATGAAAATCGGGGTAGTCATACTCAACGGTGTAGAAATCGCGCAGGTTGGTGACTTTTACCTGCAGCTCCTCAATGAGTTCGCGGCGTACGGCGTCTTCGGGCGTCTCGCCGCGCATGAGCTTGCCACCGGGGAACTCCCAAAGTCCCTGCATATCGCCATAGCCGCGCTGCACGGCAAGCAGCTCGTCAGATCCTTCCTTGCGAATGATTCCAGCGGCAACATGAACAGTCTTCAACAGGAGTCCTCTCTCAACATCAACACGTGGCAGGGCGGCTACCCGTACCTTACACAACGGTAAGGCAAGCGTAAGCCATATCGATGGTAGCCGACTCGTCTTCTTGCGACTATAGATGCCGTAGACTAATCGCAAGAAAGGACTCGGTATGCAAACCACGCACATGGCGACCCCGGTACTGGAGGTCGCGCATCTCGAAAAGGTATACGGAGCGCTGGGCAACGTGACCCGCGCGCTCAACGACGTCAGCTTTACCGTCAATCGCGGCGAATTTGTTGGCATCATGGGCGCTTCGGGCTCGGGCAAGTCGACGTTGCTCAACTGCGTGTCGACCATCGATAGCGCCACAAGTGGCACGATCCGCATCAACGGGCAGGACGTAACACGCATGAAGCAGGCTAAGCTTTCGCAGTTCCGCCGCGAGGAGCTCGGCTTTATCTTCCAGGACTCCAACCTGCTCGATACGCTCACGGCACGCGAGAACATCGCCCTGCCGCTCACCATCGCCCGCACAAACTCGGCAGAGATCTCGACCCGCGTGCAGGATGTGGCCGCGCGCCTGTCCATCAGTCAGGTGCTCGACAAATATCCCTACCAGATGTCCGGCGGTCAGCAGCAGCGCGTTGCCGCGGCTCGCGCGCTCGTCACCGACCCCACCATGATTATGGCCGACGAGCCCACCGGCGCCCTCGATTCCAAGAGCGCTCGCCTGCTGCTCGAGAGCCTAGAGGCCCTTAACCGCCGCCTACGCGCCACCGTGCTCATGGTCACGCACGACAGCTTTGCCGCCAGTTACACGAGCCGTGTGCTGTTTATTCGCGACGGCAAGATCTTCACCGAGCTGCGCCGCGGCGACACCGACCGCCGAGAGTTCTTCGACCGCATTATGGAGGTCGTTGCCATGATGGGCGGTGAGGGCTCCGATGCTCTGTAAACTCGCTTGGGGCAACGTCCGCCGCGCCGGCCGCGACTACCTCGTCTACCTTTTGACGCTCACCCTGGGCGTCACGGTCTTCTATGCCTTTAACACCATCTCGATGCAGGTCGACATCGCCGGAATCGATGAAGAGGGCTTGGCGCAGGTTATGGGCAGCATGCTCGGCGACCTGACGTACTTTTTGGCCGGTGTCATGGCCTTTTTGATGGTGTATGCCAATAACTTCATCATGAAACGCCGCAAGAAGGAGTTTGGCCTGTATCAGGTGCTCGGCATGGGGCGCGGACGCGTCGCCACGATCATGGCGCTCGAGACGGTGATTGTCTCGGTCGTGGCCTTTGTCGCCGGCATTGTGCTGGGTGTGGGACTCTCCCAGCTCATGACGTTCTTTACGGCCTCGCTTTTTAAGACACAGATTGCCAATTTCCACTTCTTTTTCTCGGTGCATGCGTTCAATCTGACTCTTGCCTGCATGCTCGTAATGTTTGTGCTCACGCTACTGCTGAACCTTCGCGCCGTGCGTCGTACCAAACTCATCGAGCTTATGGGTGCCGAGCGTCGCAACGAGAGCATCAAGACGTGCAACCCCTGGATTGCGATTGCCATCTTTGCCGTGGGCGTGGTGCTTGTGGGCGTGGCCTATTACCGTCTGCTACGTGATGGGTTCCCGCTAACCGAGACGGACAGCAAGCTGCAAGAGGCCATGAACCAGTTTGGTATTACGACCGCTATGGTTACCGTGGGCACCTTTGCCCTGTTCTGGGGACTCTCGGGCATGCTCATCAAGCTGCTGCAGAGCCTGCGCAGCGTGTATTGGCGCGGCCTCAACATGTTTACCGTGCGCCAGCTTGCGGCCAAGGTCAACACGGTGTGCTTTTCGATGGGCGTCATCGCGATGCTCCTGTTTTTGGCCATCACCTCGGTGACGTGCGGTATGTCGATTGCCAATGTGATGAACGAAAACCTGGAGCGCTATAACCCTGTTGACGTGTCTCAGACGTATGTCTATTACACGCCCGATACGCTCGACTACTACAAAGAATATGTCAATCCGTCTGAAGCCGACCGCATGGTGCTAGCCGATACAACGGTCGATTTGTACTCCGCATGGCACGGCAAGGGCAAGTCGGCGGACAACAACGACGAGACCGGCAAGAAGGTCAATATCGCCGATGTTGCCGGTGAGCATGTTCAGATCGATTCGTATCTGAGTTACCCGTTTGGCGGTTCGAATCCTTCGGTGTCTGCGGGTGAGATGTGCAAGACCATGGGCGAAAAGCTCCCCAAGGCGCTCGTGGGTAGCAATGCCGATACGATGGGTCTGTTTGTGACGCCGGCGAGCCAGTACAACAAACTGCGCCAGATGATGGGCGAGGAGCCGGTGAGCATTGGCCGCGACCAGTACCTGCTTACGTGTGATATGAGCGGTGGGCTGGGCGACCTGTACACCAAGTACATGGCCGGCGGCCATACCCTCACCTTGGGCGGGCATGAGCTCAAGCCCGCAACCGATAAGTCGGACAAGGACACGGCGGCCATCGCCAACTCGGCGATGGGCAGTAATCCGGGTACCGTCGTCGTTGCCGACGAGCTGTTGTCCCAACTTAATCTGCAGCCGTATTCCAGTAGCCTGCTCGTTAATTACAAACAGGGGATGGATACGACCGAGGCAGACGAGAGCATTAAATACACTTTGCTCGACAATCTGCTCGTTGACGGCAAGGAGCCGGGGTCATGGGGAATCTTCATCACACGCTCCGAGATGTACACGCAAGCAGCGCAAATGAACGGCATGATTAGCTATCTGGCCATCTACATTGGCTTTGTATTGGTCGTTGCATGCGCGGCGATTCTGTCGATCCAGCAACTCTCCAACGTGGCCGACGGCAGCCGCAGCTATCGTGTGCTGGCACAGATCGGCTGTGAGGACCGCCAGATTCGCCATTCGGTGATGGCGCAGCAAGCGGTATTCTTCCTGTTCCCGCTGGCAGTGGGCCTGGCGCACTCCTTTGTGGCACTTAAGGTGATCATCGAGCTGGTGAGCATATTCGGAAATATGAGCATCGGTGGCACCGTGGGCCTCACCTGTGCAATCTTCCTGGCAGCCTACGGCGGCTACTTCCTGGTGACCTACCTCATGAGCACCGGCATGGTGCGAGCCGCCATCGCCACCCGCTACAGCGAGTAACTCGTTCAGCTTGGAATTATCGTAGGTTGACCATAGGTCAGCGAAAACGAAGGTGACGTGAAAGAGGAGGGAAGCGTACTTCGGTACGCGACCGACGATTGAACGTCAGATTGCCGCTTAGGGGCGTTTGCAGCGTCGAGCCGTTACGCGGTTTGGTAAAACCGCGTAACTTCATCGTAGAAGCACGCTTGCGGGCGGCGGATGCTCGTCTCCTGTCGCCCGCTCACCGAGGCCCGGCAATTGCCTTAATATCTTAAGGACCTCGATTTGTCCAAGACTGAGCGAAGGAGCTCATCATGAGCGACGGAAAGAAAAAGCTTTCCTTCTTGACGGTCATCTCGACCATCATCTGCGTCGTCTTCGTTTGCGAGGCCGCCGCACCTGCTGCTGCCATTGGCAACCAGCAGTTCTTCTGGTGGATCTTCCTGATTCTGACCTTCCTGCTCCCTTATGGCATGGTCGTTGCCGAGCTCGGCACTACCTATGACGGTGAGGGTGGCATTTACGACTGGGTACGCGATGGCCTGGGCGACAAGTGGGGCGCCCGCATTTCGTACTACTACTGGGTTAACTACCCGCTGTGGATTGCCTCGCTGGCCACTATGTTCCCGGACATTTTGGGCATGGTCTTTGGCGTCGAGTTCAATCTGATTGCCAAGATTGGTATCGACCTTGCCTTTGTGTGGATCGTCTACCTCATGGGTCGCTCCAAGGCGGCCGACTCCGAGTGGGTCCTTAACGGTGGCGCCATCATCAAGGTCGCCGTTGCCGTTATCGTCGGCGCTCTGGGCATCTGGTATGCCATGGAGAACGGCTTTGCGAACGACATGTCCGCTGCCACGTTCCTCCCCGAGTTGACCAACACCAACGCTCTCGGCTACCTGTCGATCATCATCTTTAACTTCATGGGCTTCGAGGTCATCTGCACCATGACCGACGACATGGCCGATCCCGCTCGCGATATTCCCAAGGCTATCATCGTTGGTGGCCTGTCCATCGCCGTAATCTACCTGTTCGCTGGCTTTGGCATTGGCGCTGCTGTGCCGGCCGATTCCATCGACCCCGACTACGGCATGATCTTTGCAGTCCAGACCATGGTGGGCGACTCCATGATCTTTAAGGTCATCTGCATTGCCTTCCTGATCACCCTGTTCGCCAACATGGCTGCTTGGTCCTTCGGTGTTAACTCCGTTGCTCGCTACGCTGCCGAGCACGGCAACATGCCCAAGGTCTTTGCTTCGATGATCTCGGACGACGACATGCCCAACGGCGCCAACCTGGTCAACGCCATCGTTGCCTCCCTGGTGCTGTGCCTGCAGCTGGTTCCCATCGACGCCATCTCCAACGGCGTGTTCTGGATGCTCTTCGGCACCTCCGTCGTCTTCCTGCTGCTCACCTATATCCCGATGTTCCCGGCGTTCCTCAACCTTCGCAAGAACGACCCGAACCGTGAGCGCATCTTCACGTTCCCGTTTAAGGGCGCCATGATGAAGGTCATGCTCGCCATCCCTTGCATCGAGCTGATCCTGGCCATCGTTGCAACGCTGGTCCCGTTCTCCGCCGCCGAAATTGCTGACAAAGCCCCGATGATCGTTATCTTCATCGTGCTCATGATCATCGGCGAGGCCGTTCGCGTCGTCAGCGCTAAGGGCCGCGAGACCGAGTACATGGGTCTCACCCCCGAGTTGGCTGCTCAGCGTCTCGCTGAGGAGGCCGAAGAGGACTAGAGCGCCCGGATTCGGGGCTCCAACCCTTCTCGCGTACCAACGTGCGCTTCGTCGGGTTTGTCGCTCCCGACTCCGGGCACTCTAGCCTCTTCGGAGGCGTGTCCAAGCGACAGGTTTGCTTACCACTCCCTGGGGTGGGTGAGAGCGATTGCTCCGGTAACCACCACCCGCCCCAATCTCTCTTCCGTATCCTTCGTGCGTTTTGTCTCCGCGCACTGGGTTACGTCGTCGCTCGCCGGTGCGACTCCGTGAAAACCGGCGCCGGGCGCCCCGACCTTTGCCGGGGAACGGGCGCCTACCATCCCTTGGTTTTAGGCCGCGGGTAACCCGCCCGCGGCAAGCGATCGTTCGATTTGGAGGAAATCTTATGCGTACGATCACCGAGTCCGAGTCCACCCCCAAGGCCGACGGCTTCTTTATGCCCGCTGAGTTCGCCCCGCAGGATCGCGTGTGGATGGGTTGGCCCCACCGCACTGACACCTGGGCCCACGGCGCCAAGCCGGCTCAGAAGCAGTATGCCGCCATCGCTCGCGCCATCGCCGAGTTCACCCCGGTCACCATGTGCGCCAACCAGGCCGACTACGCCAACTGCAAGGCCGTCTTCGAGGAAGACGAGAACGTCACCGTCATCGAGATGACCACCGACGACGCCTGGTTCCGCGACACCGCCGCCACCTACGTCATCGACGGCAAGGGCGAGAAGCGCGCCAACCACTGGCACTTCAACGCCTACGGCGGCCTGGTCGACGGCCTGTACTTCCCGTGGGACAAGGACGAGCAGATCGCCCTCAAGATGGCCGAGCTCTCCGGCTGCCGCCGCTACCGTCCCGACGACATGATCCTCGAGGGCGGCTCCATCACCGTCGACGGCGAGGGCACCCTCGTCGTGACCGACCAGTGCCTCCTGTCCCCCGGCCGCACCTGCTCCGCGGTGCTCGAGGAGGAAGAGGACCCCGAGTCCATCTGGCCCAAGTACCGCAAGAAGTTCGAGCCCTGGAGCGAGGAGCTTCGCGAGTACATGAACGAGCACCTCAAGGACTACCTGGGCGTCGAGAAGGTCATCTGGGTCAAGGAGGGCATCGACCCCGAGGAGACCAACGGCCACATCGACGACGTCGCCACGTTCATCGCCCCGGGCGTCATGGCCTGCATCTGGACCGACGACCCCGAGTACCCGTTCTACGACCAGTGCCACGCCGCCTACGAGACCCTCTCCAACGCGGTCGACGCCAAGGGCCGCAAGATTAAGGTCTACAAGCTCTGCATGCCCGTGAACCCGCTGTTCATGGACCAGGCCTCCTGCGACACCATCGACGCCGACGAGAACGCCGAGCCGCGCGTTGCCAACGAGCCGCTGATCGCCTCCTACATGAACTACCTGGTCACCAACCACGGCGTCATCGTCCCGCAGTACGGCGACGAGAACGACCAGCTGGCCGTCGACACGCTCCAGGAGATCTACGACGAGGTCTGGGGCGAGGGCGTCTACAAGTGCGTGGGCGTCCAGTCCGAGCAGGTCGTCTTCGGTGGTGGAAATATCCACTGCATCACGCAGCAGGAGCCGTCCGCTTAATCGTCCGGCTTCCCGAGGCACCCCATCTCGCCGCTCAAACCGTCGCTCGCGTACCGAAGTACGCTTCGCTCCTCTCTCGCGGCGACCTGGGGCACCTCGGAAACCCAGCCGGTCAAGCGGACCGACGTAGCTAGTTACCGCATTAGTCATTGGTGCCAACCTTGGCAACAATGCAGGTCGAAAAAACGTCAGCGAAAACCCGCCAGAGCGAGCAAGGTGCCTTGAAACGAGGCGGCATTGACCTTTTGGTCATGCCGTCGAAGCTGAAAGGCAGATTGCCGTTCTGGCGGGTTTGCAGCGTCGAGCCGTTACGCGGTTTGGTAAAACCGCGTAACTAAATACGTTCCGCGATCTCGTGGATGAGGTAGTCGGTCTTTTCCCAGCCCAGGCACGGATCGGTGATCGACTTGCCAAAGACGCCGCCGTCGACCGGCTGGTTGCCGTCCTCCAGGTAAGACTCGATCATAAAGCCCTTGACCAGCTTGGAGATGGACTCGTTGCGGCGGCAGCTGTCGAGCACTTCCTTGCAAATGCGATACTGCTCCAGCGGACGCTTGCCCGAGTTGTCATGGTTGCAGTCGATGATCGCTGCCGGATTGGCATAGCCGGCATGCTCGGTATAGCGCTCGGCCAGGCGCTCCAGGTGCTCGTAGTGGTAGTTGGGGTAGGTGCGCCCATCGAGACCGATGTAGCCACGCATAACGGCGTGCGCGAGCGGATTGCCGTCGCACTCGACCTCCCAGTTGCGGAAGATGAAGCTCTGGTGCGCCTGCGCGGCGTAAATGGAGTTGAGCATAACGGTGGTAGAGCCGGCAGTGGGATTCTTCATGCCAACGGGTACCGAAATGCCGCTCGACACCAGGCGATGCTCCTGGTTTTCGACAGAGCGTGCGCCCACGGCAACATAGCTCAGCAGGTCGACGAGGTATTGGTAGTTGGACGGATAGAGCATCTCGTCGGCGGTGAAGAAGCCCGTTTCCTCAATAACGCGCAGGTGCATATGGCGGATGGCCTTGACGCCCTCGAGCAGATCGTCGGGAGCCTCGGGGTTGGGGTTGTGCAGCAGGCCCTTGTAGCCGGTGCCCTTGGTGCGCGGCTTGTTGGTGTAGACGCGCGGAATGATGATGAGCTTGTCCTTGACCTCCTCGGCGGTCTTGGCCAGTCGGTTCATGTACTCAAGCACCGAATCCTCGCGGTCGGCAGAGCACGGGCCGATGATGAGCACCTTGCGTGCGTCCTCGCCGGTAAAGACTTTGGCGACCTCGGCGTCAAATGCCTGCTTTTTGGCGGTAAGCTCGGCAGAAAGTGGCATTTCCTCGCGGATCTCCATGGGGATCGGCAGCCTGCGTTTGAATTCCATGGCCATAGGGGTCTCCTCAATCTATAGAAAGAGCAATAAGCGTATTGTCGAATGCTCGGCATTATCCGCTGTCGCACGCTAAAGTGCAACCCCTTGTCACCCCGAAACCTACCAAAAAGGGACAGGTTTATTTTGGTCGGTTTTATCTGGGAAAATGTCGGCACTCGCCGGAAGGGGGTCGGCGTACGGCACGCTGGAGCAAGTTGGATCTTCTGCGGCATACCCCGTGGGCAAAAAATGGCAAATATGAGTACTGTTGCTGGCGTAGTCTCATATCGAGCTTACAAGATAATAGGCATAACAGCAAATATGTTCATTAACGTTGGCACACAGAAGCATGTTAACGGGCGTTTTGATTAATTTGAAGGCGTATAGAAGCCGCAAAGAGGTCATTTGAGGCGGTTTTGGCTGCTACTAAAAATGTAACAGTACTCATATTTGACCTTTTTTGGCCACGGGGTCCGGAAGGGGCTGTCAATCGGGCCCCAAGAGAGCTAATTCGAGTGCCGTGGACGAAAAAACGGGGGCGCAGGTTGTCCTGCGTCCCCGTTCTCGGGCGTTATTCGTTCCCTGCAGCAGAATTTACGCCGCCTCGTCGAATTGCGAGTTATATAGGTCGGCGTAGAAGCCGCCCTGGGCGAGCAACTCGTCGTGCGTGCCCTTCTCGACGATATCGCCGTCGCGAATCACCAAGATCACGTCGGCGTTGCGGATCGTGGACAGGCGGTGCGCGATGACAAAGCTGGTGCGGCCCTGCATCAGCGCATCCATGGCGCGCTGAATAAGCTCCTCGGTGCGGGTATCGACGTTGGAAGTCGCCTCGTCCAGAATCAGTGCCGGGCGGTCGGCCAAAATGGCGCGGGCGATGGTCACGAGCTGGCGCTGGCCCTGTGAGAGGTTAGTGCCCTCCTCGTTGATCATAAAGTCGTAACCGCCGGCGAGCGTATGGATAAAGTGGTCGCAGCGTGCGGCGCGTGCGGCGGCCTCGACCTCGGCGTCGGTCGCATCGGGGCGTCCGTAGCGGATGTTCTCGCGGATGGTGCCGTTAAACAGCCAGGTGTCCTGCAGCACCATGGCAAACTCGCCGCGCAGTGCCGCGCGGTCCCAGTCGCGCACATCGACGCCCTCGACACGCAGCGAGCCGCCGTCCACGTCGTAGAAGCGCTGCAGCAGCTTAATGAGCGTGGTCTTGCCGGCGCCGGTGGGGCCGACGATGGCGATGGTCTGGCCGGGCTGCGCCTCGCAGCTAAAGTCGTGGATGATGGTCTTGTCGGGCGTGTAGCCAAACTTGACATGGTCAAACACCACGTGGCCGGGGCGCTTCTCGGGAATCTGCGCGTCGGCCTTCTGCTCCTCCTCGGGCGCGGCCAGGAACTCAAACACGCGCTCGGTGGCGGCGGCCATCGACTGCATCGTGTTGCTCACGTTGCCCAGCTGCTGCACGGGTTGCGTAAAGTTTCGAACGTACTGGATAAAGCTCTGGATGTCGCCGGGCGTGGCATTGCCGGTCAGCGCGAGCTGCGCGCCCACCACGACGACGCCCACGTAGCCCATGTTGCCCACCAAGCTCATAAGCGGCATCATCAGGCCCGACAGGAACTGCGAGCGCCAGCCACTAATAAAGAGACGGTCGTTTTGACGGTCGAACTCTTCAATCGAGGCCTCGGCGCGGTCGAACACCTGAATGACGTTCTGGCCGGCAAAGTCCTCCTCGATAATGCCGTTGACGGCGCCCAGAACCTGCTGTTGCTCGCGGAAGTACGGCTGCGAGAAGTGAATCATCACGGTCAGGATAATCGCGGCGGCCGGCAGCGTGAGCACGGTGACGCCGGTAAGCGGCAGGCTGATCGAAAGCATCATGACGAGCACGCCGATAATCTGCGTCACCGACGTGATGAGCTGTGTCACGCTCTGGTTGAGCGACTGGCCGAGTGTATCGACGTCGTTGGTGATGCGGCTGAGCACGTCGCCCTTGCTGTGGCCGTTAAAGTAGCTCATCGGCACGACGGCGATCTTGGCGGCGATCTCCTTGCGCATGCGATAGCAAATCTTTTGTGTGACGCCGGTCATGAGCCAGCCTTGGATCAGGCTGCAGACAGAGCTCGCCAGATACAGACAGAGCAAAAAGCCGAGCGTCTTGGCGATCCAGTTAAAGTCGACATCGCCGGTGCCGTTGACCTTGGCAACCAGGCCCTCAAACAGCTTAGTCGTAACCTGGCCGAGCACCTTGGGCCCCACAATGTTAAAGATGACCGAGCACACGGCAAAGGCGACGGCGGCAAACACGGCAATCTTGTGCTGGCCAATATAGCCGAGCAGCTGCCTCATGGTGCCTTTAAAGTCCTTGGCCTTTTCGCCGCGACGCATGCCGCCCATGCGGCCCATGGGTCCACGCTGACGGGTGGGCTTGGGAATCTGAGTCTTGGTCTCGTCTGCCATTAGCGCTCGCCTCCTTCCATGACGGCTGCAATTTCTTCTTGGGTAAGCCCCAGCTCCTCGGCGGAAAGCTGCGACTGTGCGATCTCCAGGTACGCCGGGCAGCTGCGCAGCAGCTCCTTGTGCGTGCCGGTGCCCACTACGTGGCCGTCGTCGAGCACGATGATCTGGTCGGCGTGCATGATGGTCGCGATGCGCTGGGCCACGACCACGAGCGCGGCGTCGGTAACGTTTTTGGCCAGCTCCTCGCGTAGACGCGCGTCGGTCTTGTAGTCGAGGGCACTAAACGAGTCATCGAACACCACGACCTCGGGCTTTTTGGCCAACGCGCGGGCGATGGCCAGACGCTGGCGCTGACCACCCGAAACATTGGAGCCGCCCTGGCTGATAGGGGAGTCGTACCCGTCCTCGCGCTCGGCGATAAAGTCCTCCGCCTGGGCGACGCGTGCTGCCTGGCGCATATCCTCGTCACTCACCATGTCGCCGGCAAACTTGAGGTTGCTCTCGACGGTGCCCGAGAACAGGCGCCCCTGCTGCGGGATGTAACCAATGCGGCGGCGCAGTTCGGAAAGGGTCATGTCGCGCACGTCGATGCCGTCGAGCGAAATGCTGCCGCCCGTGACGTCGTACAGGCGCGGAATCAGCTGCACGAGCGTGGACTTGCCCGAGCCCGTGGAGCCAATAATGCCGAGCATCTGACCGGCATGCGTGGTGAAGTTCACGCCGCTGATGACGTCGGCGCGGGCATCGGGATACTGGAAGCTCACGTCGCGGAAGGTGAGCTCGCCGCGCGGCGCGCTGGCAGCAGGCAGTTTGGGCGAGACAGGGTCGTTGATACTCGTAGGGCAGGTGACGACCTCTTCCACGCGCTCGGCTGCGACCTCGGCGCGGGGCAGGATGACCGAAACCATGGTGAGGATCATAAACGCCATGACGATCTGCATGGTGTAGGAGATAAACGCCATCATGTTGCCGACCTGCATCACGCCGTCGGACACGCCCTGCGCGCCAAACCAGACGATAAGCACGGTGATGCAGTTCATGACGAGCATCATGAGCGGCATCATAAAGCTCATGGCGCGGTTGGTGTAGAGCTGCGTGGTCATCAGGTCGAGTGATGCCTTGTCAAAACGTTCGAGCTCATGCTCCTCGCGGTTGAACGAGCGGATGGGCATAAGGCCGTCGAGCAGCTCACGGGCGGTAAGGTTCACGCGGTCAACAAAGCTCTGCATCTTTTTGAACTTGGGCATGGTGAGGCCCATGAGCACGCCGACGACGGCCGAGACGGCGATGATGGCCACAGCGATGGTCCACTCCAGGCCGGTATGGTTGGCCAGGACGCGCATGACGGCGACGATGCCCATGACGGGAGCCATCAGGCACATGCGGATAAACAGGGTTGCGGCCATCTGGATCTGCTGAATATCGTTGGTGCAGCGGGTGATGAGCGAGGCCTGGCTAAACTTGCCCACCTCGGCCGGCGAGAAGTGCATAACCTTGTTGAAGGTCTCGCGGCGCAGGTCGCGGGCGATGGAGCAGGCGGTGCGCGAAGCCACGGCGCCGGTCAGGATGGTGGCGACCAGCGACACCAGACACAGACCAAACATCGTGGTCGCCATGCGGCCCAGGTAGGCGTTCTGCACGTCAGCGGGGTCGATGCCCTGTGCCTTGTACTCGTCCTGCACGTAGCTCACGGCGCGCTGGGTGACGATGGAGCCCGACATGGAGCCCATTTTGTCAGCCATATCGTTGGCGCCCTCGACGAGCTTGCCCTGATCGATAAGACCGCCTTCAACGCCTAGGCGCAGGCTCTTCATGGTGATCTTACCGCCGTCGGCGTCGATCTGCTTTTGCATGCTCTGCGCGGCTGCGGCCTTCTGCTGCATCTCGGCGAGCTGCTCGGGCGTCATCGCTGCCATCTGCTCGGGGGTGGGCATGGCCTGAGCGGCGCCGCCATCGCTTGCCTCGGTGGATGCGCCGGTCATGTCGCCCATGGAGTCGGCGTCAATGCCCTGGTTGAAGGCGAGCACGACGGTCTCAGGCAGGCTCATGATGTCGGCAATCTTGTCGCCGTCGCCGCGCTCCTCCTCGGTGCCCTTGTACGTTCGAATGCCGTTATTGTCCGCCTTACTAAACACGGCCTCCACAGCTTTGGCGTCCTTGGCGCTCATAAAGAGTTCGAGGTCGTCGAGCGATTCGGCGCGAATGGTGTCGGGCACGGGCGAGGCGATGCCGCCTTGCTGCACGCCCACGTCGACGATGTCGCTCATATAGGTAGGCAGCGCCAGATCGGCGTTGCAGCTGATTACGATAAGTACGATAGCTGCGAGCAGTGCCAGGATATGCTTTTTAAAGAGCTTGAGAATCCTCACTCGGCATCTCTCCTTTCTTGATTGCGGTCGATAATTTCGTTGGCACGCCTTAGAAGACGCACCATCTCTTGGGTATCTGTTTCGCCGAGCTGCTCGAGGAAAGCCGCGGTGCGGTCCTCGAATTCCCGGCGTTTGATTTCGAGATCCTGGAATCCCTTGTCGGTCACTATGACGTGTACGCGACGACGGTCGGTCTTTGAGTGCTCACGCTCAACCCAACCCTTGGCTTCGAGAGCGCGTAGGATATTGGCGATGCGGGCGTTCGAGACCCAGGCGCGATCGGCGAGTTCGCTCGGCGTGAGCGAACCGCCAGCGAGCATAAGGGCGCGCATGACAGCCATCTCGCCGCTGAGAGCTTTGTCCACAAAGCGCGAAACGCGCTGGTGAATGCCGCCAAACTCGGTAAGGAGCTGACTCCCAAGCTCATGGAAATCGGTATCTTCCACCGAAAACCCCTAACACTAGAAACTATTTTCGGTGAAAGATGATACCCCCATACGCGGGCCTCATACAGTGGGCAATATAAAGAGCGCATAAAGACTTAAAATCATTCAATTGCTGAAGCGTTTTAAAGAACTATCATGCACGCGGTTAGGCGAGGGGTTGTCACCACCATGACGACTGGGACTCATTTATCGCCACGTGCGATGCTCCAACTTCCCGCAAGGAGACACCTGAATCAAGGGGGTTGGAGTCATGGCATTTGACTTCACGGGCAAAACCGCGATCGTTACCGGCGGCACTCAGGGCATTGGCCTCGAGATTGCCAAGGGCATCGTTGCGGGCGGCGGACACGTCGCGCTCATCGCAAGGAACGCTGCTAAGGGCGAGGCCGCGGTGGCCGAGCTTGGCGAGGGCAACAAGTTCTATCAGCTCGATGTCGCCGATGCACCCAAGGCGCGCGAGACCGTCGAGCAGATTTTTACGGACCTGCCGCAAACCAACATCCTGATCAACTGCGCTGGCGTCATCAGCACCAAGAAGTTCGACGAGATCGATGACACCGAGTGGCGTCGCACCATCGACATCAACCTCAACGGTACCTTCACTATGATGAACGCCGTGTACCCGCACTTTAAGGCGGCCCATGCCGGCACTATCGTCAACGTGAGCTCTGTCGCTGGCAAGATCGGTGGCGGCCTGCTCGGCACCGCGGCCTACGCGAGCTCTAAGGCCGGTGTCAACGGCCTGACCAAGGCAGTCGCCAAGGAAGGCGGCAAGTTTGGCGTCCGCTGTAACGCCGTGTGCCCGTCGCTCACGTTGACCGATATGACCTCGATTCTCTCTGACGAGAACTCTCAGCGCATCATCAACGGTATTCCTCTGGGCCGCGCCGCCCAGGCCAGCGAGCCTGCGCAGATGGTGCTGTTCTTCGCTTCCGACCTCGCCAGCTTCGTGAACGGCGAGATCGGTGACTGCGACGGTGGCATCGTTCTGGACGGGTAATACTCCGCGACGATTATTCGGCGACGGCTCCTGCGACTCGGGACCGTCGCCTTCTTTCTGGCACAGGAGCGTGCGACCGCGTGCCACACGCATCAAAAGGAGATATAAATGAGTGAATCGACTGTGGTGGAGGCGCCGGCGGCAAAGGAGCCGTTCTTTAAGATGTCCTCCATCCCGGGTGCCAATATTTTGGTGCCGCTTCTGCTGGGCTGCCTGCTCAACACGCTATTCCCCGATCTGTTCAAAACGCTCGGCAGCTTTACGCTTGGCATGACCCAGCAGGGTGCAGGCCCGCTCGTGGGCGCTTTTTTGCTTATCGTCGGTACGACGATTTCGTTTAAGAGTGCTCCTGCCGCCGCTGCCCGCGGTGCCATCATCATCGCCGTCAAGCAAATCGTGGTCGTTGCCGTGTCGCTGCTCATCCTTTATGTGTTCAACGACAACCTGTTTGGCATCTCTGCCATGGTGATGCTGGCGGCTTGCACCGGCGCCAACAACGCTATGTACGCTGGTCTGATGGGCACCATGGGCAATGAGGCCGAGCGTGGCGCTGTCGCAATCACCACGCTCGTTGTCGGCCCTCCGGTCACGATGATCGTGCTCGGCGCTGCCGGCCAGGCTCCGATCGGCTGGTCGCTCGTGGGTGCCATCCTGCCGATCGTCGTCGGCATTATTCTGGGCAACGTCTTCCCCAGCTTTAAGAAGATGATGGCACCGGCACTTTCCGCCGTCATCGTGCTCGTCTTCTTTGCCATGGGCTCGACCATGACCTTTGGCCAGCTCATTAATGGCGGTCTTCCCGGTATTCTGCTCGGCGTGATCTGCTCGGTGATCTTTGCAATTCCCGTCATCGCGGTCGACAAGCTCACGGGCGGCACGGGTGTCGCAGGTGCGGCCATTTCGAGCTGCGCCGGAGCCAATGTGGCTACGCCTGCTGCCATGGCAAGCGTCAACGGGGCCATGTACGGTGGCGCCGTGCTCGCGACGGCTACGGCACAGGTTGCTGCCTGCGCAATCGTGACGGCTATATTGACCCCGCTGGTCACCAGCTGGTGCTACAAGCATTTTGAGGGCCAGCAGAGCAACAGCAAGGCAACGACCGACAAGGCTTCCGCAGCCGCCTAATGCCAAACGGCAATCAAAGCTAAATAACTAGCCACGCCATAGGGCGGCCCCGGGGAAAATCCCGTGGCCGCCCTTCAGTTTCTGAAGGGTCTCTGGGGTACTTTACCCTGATAAAGCTGACATAACAGCTAGAGTGAACGTCGTACAAAGGCAAGGAAAAATACCAAAGAAATCGGTGAACGGTAGTTGTTCGCGCTCGCATTTCCTGCGGGTTTGTAAAAAACGCCATTATGATATAAAAAAAGAAACATATAACAGCCCAGATGGAGAGGGTCGCTATGTTATCCTTCTCAAACGGGTGAAATCTTGGGTTTTGGGTTGTAGTTCCAAGGTGGATAAACGTTTTCCCTACACCAACGTGTGGTGAAGAACGGAAGAAGCCGGTAGTGCAAGCCGAACATTCAAGAATTCAATAAGCAGCGGTGTGAGAGAGCGCCGCATTACACGTAACTAGGAGCGTGGTTACACAATGCAGGAGGCATGGGAAGGCTTCAAGGAAGGCATCTGGACGGGAGAGGTTGACGTCCGAGACTTCATCCAGAAGAACTACACCCCCTACGAGGGCGACGAGTCGTTCCTCGCCGGCCCGACCGAGCGTACCAAGGAGCTGTGGGGCGAGGTTCTCGACCTGCTGCTTAAGGAGCGCGAGCAGGGCGGTGTCCTCGATATGGACACCAAGACCGTCACGGGTATCGTGAGCCACCCCGCTGGCTACATCGATAACGCCCACCGCGAGAAGGAGACCATCGTCGGCCTCCAGACCGACAAGCCGCTCAAGCGCGCGCTGCACGTCAACGGCGGTATCCGCATCGCTTGCCAGGCTGCCAGCCAGCACGGCTATAAGGTCGACGAGAACGTTGTCGAGCGCTACACCTTCGAGCGCAAGACCCACAACGCTGGCGTCTTCGATGTCTACACCCCCGAGATGCGTGCTTGCCGCTCGGCTCACATCATCACTGGTCTGCCCGATGGCTATGGCCGCGGCCGCATCATCGGCGACTACCGTCGTGTTGCCCTGTACGGCGTCGACTACCTGATCAAGGACAAGGAGGCCCAGAAGGCTTCCACCCCGACGGTCATGACCGCCGACAACATCCGCGATCGCGAGGAGCTGCAGGAGCAGATCCGCGCCCTCGGCGAGCTCAAGATGATGGCCGAGACCTATGGTTTCGACATTTCCAACCCTGCTACCAACACGCAGGAGGCCATCCAGTGGATGTACTTCGCCTACCTCGCTGCCGTCAAGGAGCAGAACGGCGCCGCTATGTCCATCGGCCGTACCTCTACGTTCATCGACATCTACGCTGAGCGCGACCTTGCCAACGGTACCTTCACCGAGGAGCAGATCCAGGAGTTCGTGGATCACTTCATCATGAAGCTCCGCATGGTCAAGTTTGCCCGTACCCCCGAGTACCAGGCCCTGTTTACCGGCGATCCGCAGTGGGTCACCGAGTCCATCGGCGGCATGGGTGTTGACGGCCGTACGCTCGTTACCAAGATGAGCTACCGCTACCTGCACACGCTCGAGAACATGGGCACCAGCCCCGAGCCCAACATGACCGTTCTGTGGTCGACCCGTCTGCCCGAGAACTTCAAGAAGTTCTGCGCCAAGACTTCTGTCGCCAGCTCCTCGATCCAGTACGAGAACGACGACCTCATGCGCGTCTATCACGGCGACGACTACGGTATCGCCTGCTGCGTGTCCTCCATGCGCATTGGCAAGGAGATGCAGTTCTTCGGCGCTCGCGCCAACCTGGCTAAGTGCCTGCTGTATGCACTCAACGGCGGTGTTGACGAGGTCTCCAAGAAGCAGGTCGGCCCCAAGTACCGCGCCGTCGAGGGCGATACGCTCGATTACGACGACGTTGTGGCCAAGTACAACGACATGATGAAGTGGCTCGCTGGCGTGTACGTCAACTCGCTGAACATCATTCACTACATGCACGACAAGTATTGCTACGAGCGCATCCAGATGGCTCTGCACGACAAGCACGTGCACCGCTGGTTCGCTACGGGCATCGCTGGCCTTTCCGTCGTGGCTGACTCCCTGTCCGCCATCAAGTACGCCAAGGTCCACCCCGTCCGTGACGAGAACGGCATCATCGTCGACTTCGAGACCGAGGGCGATTTCCCCAAGTACGGTAACGACGACGACCGCGTCGACCAGATCGCTCACGACGTTGTGCACCAGTTCATGGAGTACATCCGCATGAACGACACCTACCGCAACTCCGTGCCCACGACCTCGGTTCTGACCATTACTTCCAACGTCGTCTACGGTAAGAAGACCGGCTCCACGCCCGACGGCCGCAAGGCTGGCCAGCCGTTCGCCCCGGGTGCAAACCCCATGCACAAGCGCGATAGCCACGGCGCCATCGCTTCGCTGTCTTCGGTTTCCAAGCTCCCGTTCCGCGATGCTCAGGACGGCATCTCCAACACCTTCTCCATCATCCCGAGTGCGCTCGGCAAGGAGGACCAGGTGTTCTTTGGCGATATCGACCTTGATCAGCTGGGCGAGTAACTATTGTTAGTGCTATACTAACAATAACGATTACTGATTAGCGCGCCGGTTTCGGCCGGCGCCTATTAATCGAAGGAGACACATTATGAAGGTTTCTGAAGTTTCCGAGACTCAGGCCGATAACCTGGTCCACATGCTCGACGCTTACGCCGAGAAGGGTGGCCACCACCTGAACATCAACGTCTTCAACCGTGAGACGCTGCTTGACGCTCAGGCTCACCCCGAGAAGTACCCGCAGCTGACCATCCGCGTTTCCGGCTATGCCGTGAACTTCCACACGCTCACCAAGGAGCAGCAGGACGAGGTCATTTCGCGTACCTTCCACGACAAGTTCTAAAGGAACTCAACTCCCACCGGAGACCCGGTAAGGCCTACGCACTTTGCCTCTCAAACGTCCTCGCCGCTTCGCGGCTGCGGAATGTTTGCGAGACAAAGTGCTCCCGGCCTTGCCGGGTCTCCTGCGTTGTCGTCCTTTAGGGAACCACGCTAAATTAAATTGGTGTCCTCGGACATGCAAAGAGGCTCCGCTGCGCGCGTTGCGCGGCGGAGCCTCTTTGCGTCCTGCGGAATGTTTTGGGAGGTAGCCCAAACAGCCCCGGCTGGGTCCTGTGTATTCACCCTTTAGGCGGAACTCTCCTAATTATTTGGATGAGTCGTTTACTTACTTGTACTGTTACCGTCATCCCGCTGTTGTTGGGGTATGCTTTGTTATCTCGTGTGCTTAATAATCGTGGCTATATTAGCCAAGAGACCCGCGATAAGGTCCATGCCGCGATGAAGCGCATCAACTATACGCCCAACGATATCGCTCGTGCCATGCTCAACGGTCGCCTGAATCTTATCGGTATGATCGTTCCCTTTGTGAGCAGCCCGTTCCATGCTCAGGTTGTGCAGGCGGTCGAGCGCACGTTAGCGGAAAACGGCTTTAAGATGTTGCTGTGCAACAGCGCCAATCGACCCGATCTTGAGCGTTCCTATATTGACATGCTCCGCCGCAATATGGTCGACGGCGTCATCGTCAACTCCCTCAATATCGGTGCCGAGGCATATGCCGAGATGGGCTTGAGCCTGGTTGGCATCGACTGCGATCTCGGCGAGGGCTCTGTCCAGATTGCAAGTGACAGCTATGGCATTGGCGAGCTCGCCACGCGCCGTCTGATTGATGACGGCTGCAGGCGTATCCTGTGCCTGCGCAGCAATAGCCGCATGCGCATGCCTGCCAATAAGCGTACCGATGCCTACCTCGATGTTGTTGAGCAGGCCGGTTTGTCCGCGCTTGTCCGTGAGGTTGAGTTCGTTAAGCCCGACGACGAAAAGGGCGCGGTCGTTGTGAAGATCCTCGATGAGAACCCCGATATTGACGGCATCTTTGCGGGAGACGATACGATGGCGGCCATCTGTCTCAACGTGATGAAGCAGCGCGGCTTGAGCGCTCCAGACGATATTAAGGTCGTGGGCGCGGATGGTGCCCGCCGAACTATGACGTTTATGCCTGACTTAACAACCGTACGTCAAGATATCGATCGCATCGGAGAGCTCGCGGCGCAATCCATCATTGCTCTTATTAACGGCGAAAAGCCCGAATCGAATATCAAGCTCCCCGTTGAACTCATTGAGGGTAAAACCGCGTAGTTCATCCCGTGCCAAAAGAATTCCTCAAACACCTCTGATGACCGTTCGCCGGCATATGTCAACCGTTTGCCGACGACTGGAACTGCGAAAAGACGTATCGGTGTGAAAACGTTTGACATATGAAAACGATTGACATATCTTGCAGTTGTACCGAGTTAGTATCTCGTGAGAAAGGAAGTCTCGGATGCACAAGGTGTATTACCAGCCTGAGGGAATTTGGGTAGGCGACATCATGCCGTACGGCGAGGACGGCACGTTCTATCTCTATCATCAGCGTGACACGCGAAACCCCGGACCTTTCGGAGAGCCGTTTGGCTGGGCACTCGCGACAACCAAGGACTTCGTCAATTACAAAGACTTTGGCGAGAGCCTTGAGCGTGGCGGCGACGAGGAAGTCGACCAGTATGTTTATGCCGGCACGGTGTTTAAGGTGGGCGACAAGTACCATGCGCTCTACACTGGTTGCAATCGCGATAAGGTCAAGGCACGCTTGATGAAGCAGGTTCTTCTTCACGCAACGAGTGACGACGCCGTCAAGTGGGAGAAGAACATCGCCGAGACGCTGCTTCCGCCCCAGGAGGGTTACGATGACCGCAACTGGCGCGATCCCTTTGTGCTTTGGGATGAGGAGAACGAAGAGTACATGCTCATCCTCGGCACGCGTGTGGGCGAGGACAAGCGTCTGATGACCGGTCGTCTGGTCAAGTTCACCTCCAAGGACCTGGATACCTGGGAGTTCCAGGGCGACTGGTGGAATCCGGGCCTGTACACCATGTTCGAGATGCCTGATCTCTTTAAGATGGGCGACTGGTGGTATCTGGTGTTCTCCGAGTACAGTGATGGCAACAAGACCCGTTACCGCATGTCTCGCTCTATCAACGGTCCTTGGATCACTCCTGCGGACGATTCCTTCGATGGCCGCGCGTACTATGCCGCGCGTACCGCATTTGATGGTGAGCGCCGCGTTCTCTTTGGTTGGGTTCCTACGCGTGACGAGGGCGGTGACCCCAGCTCTTACCTGTGGGGTGGCACCTTTATGCCCCTCGAGATCGTTCAGCGTGCCGACGGAACGCTCGGCACCAAGCTTCCTGACAGCATGCTTGGCGCCTTTGGCGAGGCTAAGGCTGTCGAGACCTTTGAGCTTTCCTGCGAGTCGGGCAAGGTCGAGCAGGTGCTCGCCGCGGATGCCGGCTCCACCTACTTGCTCGATGCCGACATTGAGCTCGGCGGTAACGCTGCCGGCTTCTCGGTCAAGTTCGCCGAGGACGCCGAGACTGGTCTTGCCTATGAGTTCCGCGCCAACCTGCGCGAGGGCACATCTTTGTCGATGATGTTGCGCTCAACGCTCGCTTCTGCAACAAGCAGGGCCAGGGTGTGGCGCTTACCGTCACCGACGGTGCGCTCAAGTGCGCAAATGCAACGATCGCGTCTCTGTAATGGCATCAAAACGTCTTATGATTTCGTAAAGGAATGGAGAGGAACATGGACTACAAAGTAGTGTCTCAGCAAGTCGTCGATAACGTCGGCGGTTTGGAGAACATCGAGGGCGCCACGCATTGCGTTACGCGTCTGCGTCTGGTGCTCAAGGATACGAGCAAGTACAACAAGGCCGAGCTCGAGAACATCGATGGCGTCAAGGGCGTGCTGTACAACAGCGGCCAGCTCATGATCATCTTCGGTACCGGTACCGTCAACAAGGTCTACGATGAGTTTATGGCTCTGACGGGCGTTAAGGAGATCAGCGCTTCCGAGGTCAAGGGCGCCGAGGCGGACAAGAAGGGCAAGTTCTTCTCGGTCCTCAAGGTATTCTCGGACATCTTTATCCCCATCATTCCCGCCTTCGTCGGCGCCGCTATCATCATCGGCCTTAAGTCGCTGATCGTTGCCAACGGCCTCTTTGGCATGGAGGGCAGCCTTGCCGATCACAGCGAGTTCCTCAAGAACCTCGCAAGCTTCTTTGCCATTATCGCCACCACGTTTGACTACCTGCCTGTCCTGGTTATGTACAGCGCGGTGAAGCGTTTTGGCGGTAACCCGATTCTGGGCATCCTCGTCGGTATCGTCATGGTTCACCCGAGCCTTATGAACCGCAACACGTTCGTTATGGACCCGACGGGTGCTGAGTACTGGAACTTTGGTCCGCTCTCCATTCCCATGGTTGCTTTCCAGGGTGGCGTGTTCCCTGCAATCCTGACTGCCTGGTTTATGGCCAAGGTCGAGAAGATTGCCCAGAAGTACATCCCCGAGGTCGTTTCGTTCGTCTTTGTCCCGACCGTTACCCTGATTCTTGCTAACGTCGCCCTGTTCACCGTGTTCGGCCCGCTCGGCAACCTGATCGGCGACGTCCTCGCCGGCGTAATCGATATCCTGTACAACAGGATGGGCGTCTTTGGTGCCTTTGTCTTCGCCGCGTTCCTGCAGCCACTTGTCGTTACCGGTACGCATCAGTTCATCCAGGGTATCGAGGCAAACCTCGTTGCCACGACTGGCTTCAACTACATCCAGGCCATCTGGTCGGTTTCCATCATCGCCCAGGGTGGCGGCGCCATCGGCATGTACCTCATTCACAAGAAGCATTCCAAAGAGCGCAACATCTGCATGTCGTCCTTTATCCCGACGCTGGTCGGTATCTCCGAGCCCGCAATCTTTGCTGCAAACATGCGCTACTCGATCATCCCGTTCATCTGCGCTTGCATCGGTGCAGGCTGCGGCGGTGCCTTCGTGAAGCTCTTTGAGGTGCGCGCCATCGGTCAGGGTCTGACCGGCGTGCTTGGCCTGCTCATCGTCACGCCCGAGACGCTCGTGTGGTATGTGGCTGGCAATCTCATCGCCTTCATCGTGCCGATCGTCTTGATCTTTGCCTACAACAAGGCAAAGGGAGTGCCGACCACTGATGAAGAGGGCGCTGGCGCTGGCTTCGATGTCAGCTTCTAGTTGAGCCGTTCAGCGTAATCTGAGGATAAGTCCATTTGAGGAAGGGCGTTCGGCTCGTGTGAGTCGAGCGTCCTTTCCCATAGACGAGAAGGTCAATGGCGATGTTTAATCAAAAAAACAAGGTGATGCGTGCGGACTATGAGCAGTGGCGAGCTGGACAGGATGAGACGGCGGCTCGCATCGCGTCCGACCCCGATAGGCTTTTGTTCCATGTGGAGCCTGAGCTTGGCTGGCTCAACGACCCCAACGGTTTGGTTCAGATTGGTGATACGTATCACATCTATCATCAATACGATCCGTTCGATGCTGCGCATGGCGGTCCAGTGCTTTGGAACCATCTGACGACAAAGGATTTTGTGACGTACGAGAATCACGGCCCCGTGTTGTTCCCCGATTCCGATTTGGATTCGAGTGGAGCGTATTCTGGTTCTGCCTTTGTACGTGATGGCAAGATTCACTACTTTTATACCGGCAACGTTAAGCATTTTGACCGTGATGATTACGACTACGTGTTGACGGGCCGTGAGCAAAACCAGATTCATATGGTTGCCGAGAATCCCGACGAATTGGGCGAGAAGCGCATAGCTGTTGGGCCGGTCGATTACCCCGAGGATATCGGTACGCACGTGCGCGACCCCAAGATCCTTGAACACGACGGTATCTACTACATGGTTCTCGGCGCTCGTACGAAAGACAATCGTGGCTGCGTGCTTGTCTATACCTCGCGGAATCTAGAGGACTGGAGCTATGCGACGCGCATTGAGCTGGGCGAGAAGTTTGGCTTTATGTGGGAGTGCCCCGATCTATTTGAGCTTGATGGCGAGCTTATTCTCGTCTGCTGTCCGCAGGGCGTGCCCGCCGATGGTTGGCGTTACCGCAATCCGCACCAGTGCGTGTGGTTTTCCATCGAGGCCGATTGGGAGGCGCCGAGCTTTAAGATCGCCGGGCAGAGCATGCCCCCGATGGTCGATGCCGGCTTTGATTTCTACGCACCGCAGTCCTTTGAGGATGCTGCGGGTCGGCGTTTGATGATCGGATGGTCGGGTTGTCCCGATGCGACGGCAGAAAGCCCGACGGTGGCGCGCGGGTGGCAGTGCGCGTTGACGGTGCCGAGAGAGCTGAGCATGCGCGATGGTAAGCTCTGCCAGCAGCCAGCGCACGAGATTGAGAGAATGCGCGGCGACTGCGTTCGCGCGACAGGCGGTGAAACCGTTGAGGAGCCGGGCCGCCTGTTTGATTTTGTGGTTTCCTGTGAGGGAGCCAAGATGGTCGAGCTCGAAATCCGCAAGGGTGTCTTTGTGCGCTATACGGACGGGATGCTTACCCTCGACATGGGTGACGAAGGCTATGGGCGCGACCAGAGGTCGATCGAGCTCAGCGAGCTTCGCGATTTGCGCGTGCTTTCGGACACTACGATGGTCGAGATTTTTGCCAACGGTGGCGAGGCAGCACTTACGAGCCGTACCTATTCGTCGGCGGTTCCGGCGATGGCGCTGCATGCCGAGGGTGCGGCGTCGATGGATTTCTACCGCCTCGCTCATTAACCGTGCATGGAGCACGATTGGACTTGCTGGTCGGAATGTGTCGCAGTTGCCGCGGCCAACTACCGTTTATCGCGTATAGCGACCGTTTGCGGAATAAGTAACACTCCTTAATAAACCGTGTAGAATCTCAGCTAAGCACGGAGTTTTCCAGGGAGACGCTGTCCTTTGTTGTGCGCAAGGGGCGGCGTCTCTTTGGTGCTTAGATGCCGTTGTGCAACAGCGGGACGCGCGTGTCATGTATTGAAAAGCCAATGTCGAGATGGGTCGTGATAAGAATGGGCAAGTATGTAATCGTGGTTGAGTCTGGGTCGGATGTGACGCCGGAGCTCTGCGAGCGCTACGGCATCGCGCGCGTGCCCATGCATGTCACGATTGGTGACGAGACCGTCGAGGACGGCTCGATCGATCCGCTCGAGATTTATTCGCGCTGCAACGAGTTTGGTGTGATGCCCAAGACCAGTGGCTGTTCGCCAGCGGATTTTGCGCATGTGTACGACCGCATCCATGCCGAGCAACCCGACGCGACTATTTTGCATCTTGCATATTCCGAGGCCACGACCTGTTCGCATCAGTCCTCAAAGATTGCGGCCCAGGGGCGCGACTACGTGTTCTCCATGGACACGCGCTTTGTCTCGGTGGGCCAGTCGCTCGTTGTCGTCGAGACCGCCAAATACATCGAGGCTCACCCCGATGCCACCGTCGACGAGATCTTTGCATTTACGAACTCCGTCATGGACCGCGTGCTGCTGGGCTTTGTTCCTACGGACCTTGTCTTCCTTAAGGCGGGCGGTCGCTTGTCCAACGTCGCGTTCCTGGGCGCCCATCTGCTCAAGATTAAGCCCTGCATTGAGGTAACGGGCGGCAAGTTCGTGGCGACTAAGAAGTTTCGCGGCTCCATGCTCAAGTGCGCCCGCGCCTTTATTGATCACATGGTTGCCAAGGGCGAGATTGACTACTCGCACATCGGTCTGGCGTATTCGGTGGGTCTTTCCGAGGAGCTGCGCGACGACATGGAAGTCTATGCGCACGACCTGGGCTTTAAGGACATTACCTGGACTCAGGTCGGCGGCGTCATATCGAGCCATTGCGGCCCGACCGCCTTCGGCGCGGTGCTTACGCTTAAGGCGTAAGGCCTGGCGTCTATCGATATCTATTGCCTCGGCGGCGAGTGGGTTGTGACAACCTTCCCGCCGCTTTTGTGTGGGGCCAAATAGAACAACCCAATTGACCACTAAACCGTTTCACCATCATGCGTATGGGCTAGAATGGCTCTGGCATTTATGTAACTAAAACCAATGAGAGGCAAGGTAGCGGGAATGGCTGAGATGACGCTCGAGGGTGTGGACGCTCGTCCCGAGGACTCCGCGTTTGCCCTAGGCCGCGTGCATTCAATCGAGACGATGGGAACGGTCGACGGACCCGGCATTCGCTTTGTGGTGTTTGTTCAGGGCTGTCCCATGCGCTGCGCGTATTGCCACAATCCCGATACCTGGTCGGTCAACGGCGGCACCATGGTGACCGTCGAACACCTGATGGACGAGTTTCAGAGTAACCATGAGTTTTACCGCAGCGGCGGCATTACCGTTTCGGGCGGTGAACCGCTCCTGCAGCCTGAGTTTTTGGCCGACCTATTCCGTGCAATGCACAACAATCCCGATGGCCGCGTGCATACCTGCCTGGATAGCTGCGGTTATGCGTTTGATCCCAACCGCCCCGAGAAGTTCGATGCCGTTCTCAACGAGACCGACATGGTGCTGCTCGACATCAAGCATGCCGATCCGGCTGAGCATAAAAAGCTGACCGGCTGCGATCCCGCACGCATTCTGGCGTTTGGTGATGAGCTCGCGCGTCGCAAGATTAAGGTCGTTATCCGCCACGTGGTAGTGCCGGGCATTACCGACACGGTGGAGGAGTGCGAGGCACTCGGTCGTCTAATCGCCCCGTGGCATAACGTGGTCGGCCTGGAGATGCTGCCGTATCACACCATGGGTGTCGTCAAATACGAGCAGCTGGGGATTCCCTATAAGCTCGAGGGCGTTCCACAGATGGATACCGCGCGCATGCCCGAGTTGCGCAATGCCGTTATGGCCGGTATGAAAAAGCGCCGTGCGGAGCTCAGGTCGGCCATCGGCTAACAAGCCCGTCCCAAATTGACTACCTTTTAAGATGTGTAACAAAGCGGGTTGGATCAGCGAGGACGGCTACTATTCGACATGCGATGCAGGCCTCATCGACATCGATGGCCGTACCTATGTCATGAGCGTCATGACATCGATGCCATCGAGCGACCGTTCGAGCGAGGTTACGGCTGCGATTGCAAAGGCTCTGTTTGATACGCGAGCTGCACTGGCTTAGCGTGTTCGTTTGGCGAGGTCAAACAAAATGCTGGTACCATACCTTGGTTGAGAATTTCGTATAGGTTTGGGGAATGGTATGGCTACCATCGCGATTATCGGTGCGCTCGAAAAAGAGATCATGCAGATTAAGGAAGAGCTGAGCGACGTTTGCGAGGCACGGGAGGCAGGCTTGACCGTTGTGAGCGGTGAGCTCGACGGCCTGACAGTTGTCGCCACAACGGCGGGCATGGGCACGGTGAACGCCGCCGCTGCAACACAGCACCTCATTAGCAAGTATGCTCCGCAGGCTGTTGTGTTTTCGGGCATTGCGGGCGGTTTGAACCCCAAGCTCCATATCGACGACGTGGTCATTGGCAAACGCCTACGCTATCTGGATACCGATACCGCGCTTATCGCCGAGTCCGCACCGGGGCTCGAGGAGTTTGGCTCGACGCCCGCGCTGGTCGATATTGCCGCCGACGTGCTTGCTGAGCGTGGGTTTGTTGACGCTTCGAAAAATGCAGTCGCTTCGAACGAGGGCACCAAGCAGTTCCTGGTCGGCACGATTGCCACGGGTAACCGCTTTGTGACGGGCGCCACCATGCGCAACGACGCTATCGAGGCGACGCATGCCGATTGTGTCGGCATGGAGGGCGCGGCAATTGCCCATGTCGCAACCAAAAATGGTGTCGATTGCCTGGTGTTGCGCGCTATCAGCGATAATTGTGACGAGGCGTACGATGCAATTTGCGAGCGAGAGTTCGATCTGTTCGAGTACGCGCGTGTCGCAAGTGACATCACGCTCGATATCGTCCGCCGCATTGCCGCTGCGCAATAGCGCGTCTATTTGTAAGAACCTACGACCAAGGAGTGTCCATGGCCGATTCCATTAACTACCAGCTTGCCAAGTTCGTCGCCAGCTATGGCAAGGTTTCGCAGATTCCCGAGTCCACCTGCCCCGAGGTGAGCTTTGTCGGCCGCTCCAACGTGGGCAAGTCGTCGATTATGAACAAGCTATTTGGCCGCAAGAACCTAGTCAAGGTTTCCAGTACGCCGGGCAAGACGAGCAACATCAACTTCTTTGAGGCCGATGACGTGCATTTCGTGGACCTGCCGGGTTACGGTTTCGCCCGTCGCTCCAAGGCCGAGCGCGACCGCTGGGCCGAGCTTATCGGCGACTTTTTCGACTCCGAGCGCAGCTTTAACTTGGTCGTCTCGCTGGTGGACATTCGTCACGACCCCAGCAAGCTCGACCACGACATGATCGACTACCTACAGGGCAACGAGTTCAACTTTATCGTTTGCCTCACCAAAGCCGACAAGCTCAGCCGCACCCAGCAGGCCCGCCAGGCAGCAGCCATCAAAAAGCAGCTCAACGTTCCGGCCGAGAACGTGATCATCACAAGCTCCCAGACCGGCACCGGCATCGATGAGCTTAAGCGCCGCATTGCCGAGGCCTGCCTCTAGTAAGGGCTCCAGCCTAGCAAGAGCCCCTATCAATAAAAAACAAAACTATCAGCCCGGCGACTTTCCAGAGCGTAGGTCCCTGTAGCCGCCGCCGGTGAAGTTAACATAGGGGAGGCCAGGGGGCTTTGCCCCCAAATCTTTCCGCAGGACGGCAGGACCCCCGCCGCACGAAGTGCGCAGCGGGGGCCCTGCCATGTCCGAGGACGATTTGGGGGCAAAGCCCCCTGGCCTCCCCGGCGAGTATACGGGACGGCGACTACAGGTATTCGATCTGGGCGCCTTCCGTGTCGCACGTCAGAATATGCGTGTCGCACTTGGGGAACTGCTCGCGCAGCTTGACCTGCAGGAACTTTGCCACGATGGTATCGTCGGTCACAGCCATAAGGGTCGAGCCCGAGCCGCTAATCCAGATGGTCTTAGCGCCGCCGTTAAGGCAGGTGTCGCGCACGGCGTTGTAGTCGGGAATCAGGCGGCGACGATAGGGCTCCTGGATGCGGTCGTCGTTGGCGGCGGCAATCAGGTCTAGATCGCCGGTCTCCAGGCCGCGCGTCATACCGGCGATGCGGCCCATTTGCCATACGGCAGTGGAGAGTGGAATCTCCTGCGGCACAACCTTGCGCGCCTCGCTCGTATGTACCTCGTAGGGCGGAATCACGGTAATAAAACGCAAGCGATCGCTTACCTCGTAGCGCAGGCACTGGGGAAGCGAATCGGTCGGCGTAAAGGAGCAGACGGCGCCGCCCAGGATAGCGGGGGCGACGTTATCGGGATGCCCTTCGACCTCGGTGGCAATGCGGACGAGCTCGGCGCGGTCGACGGTGTGGCCCGTCAGCGCGGCGGCCGCCATGATGCCAGCGACGACGCAGGTTGAGCTGGAACCCAGGCCGCGGGCGACGGGCACGTCGGTCTGAATGTCGATGGCGACGGGGAAGGCCGGCTCGCCCCATGCGGCCAGTGCATCCACAAAGCTCACGTAGACCAGGTTATTCTCGTTTTGGAACTCCTCGGGGCAGCCCGTGATGGTGAGCTTGTCGGCGCGCTCGAAGGTGAAGTGCGAGTAGAGGCTGACGGCCATGCCGAGGGTATCGTAGCCGATGCCTAGGTTGGCGCTGGTTGCTGGGACGGTGATTTTGATCATGTGGGTCCTCCTGGGCGGGTCTGGCCGTTTAGTTCGCTGCTCGGGCAGTCCTGGCTCGCTCGGAAAGCACATTAAGTGCTTTCCGGCTCGTGCGGAACTCGCGACGAACTAAACGGCCAGACCCGCTCGCATGCTCGTCATCATTCCGAAAGCTAAATAAATAGAAGGTGCGCCGGCTTTCGCCGGCGCTTAATAAGGGATCTAGTTGGTGCTCATTCGTTTTGCTGCGGACTCGACGTAGCTTGCCATCTCATCGACGTCGCAGACGTCTTCGAAACGGACGGGCTTGGATTCGAGTTCGGCGAGCTGGGTCGGGGCGACCGTGTTGGTGGCCTGCTCGAGCACACGCATAGCCTCAAAATCATCCTCGGGAACGTCGAGGCCCAGGGCGTCGCAGCAGGCACGCGGGAACTTGTAGGGGCTGGCGGTCGAAAGCAGCACGCGGGCCTTGGCGCCCTCGGCGGGGGCGACCTTTTCAAAGACGTGATAGCCGCAAGCGGTGTGCGGGTCGATCACGTAGCCGTTCGCATCCCAGCAACTCTTGATGGCAGCGCGGACCTCGTCCTCGCTGGCCCAACCGCAGCCAAAGACGCTCTGAATCTTTGCCAGCAGGTCGGCGGGAACCTCGTAGCGACCCGTCTGGGCAAGCTGCTCCATAAGGCCGGCAACGAGCTCGCAGTCGCCGTCGGACAGGAAGTACAGCATGCGCTCCAGGTTGGAGCTAATAAGGATGTCCATCGACGGCGAGATGGTCGTGAAGAACGGGCGGTTACGGTCGTAAACGCCGGTGGTCAGGAAGTCGGCAAGCACGTTGTTCTTGTCGCTCGCCACGACGAGCTTGGCGACGGGCAGACCCATACGCTTGGCATAGTAGCCGGCCAGGATATCGCCAAAATTGCCGGTCGGTACGCAGAACTCCACGGCGTCGCCGGCCTCGATGGCGCCGGCGCGCAGCAGCTGCGCATAGGCGGCAAAGTAGTAGACGACCTGCGGTACCAGGCGGCCGACGTTGATGGAGTTGGCGCTCGAAAGCACCGTGCCGGCGGCCTCCAGGCGCTCGGCAAGCTCCTTATCGGCAAAGATGCGCTTGACGGCGCTCTGGGCGTCGTCAAAGTTGCCGCGGATGCCGCAGACGGCGACGTTGTCGCCCTCCTGCGTGGACATCTGCAGGTTCTGGACGCGGCTGACCTTGCCCTCGGGATAAAAGACGGTGATGCCCGTGCCCGGAGCGTCGGCAAAACCGGCGAGTGCGGCCTTGCCCGTGTCGCCCGACGTGGCGGTGACGATCATGATGCGCTCGGCGCCGCCGTCCTTGGCGGAAGTGCGGGCCATCAGACGGGGGAGCATCTGCAGGGCGACGTCCTTGAAGGCGCTTGTGGGGCCGCCAAAGAGCTCCATCACATAGGTCTGGGGGGCGTCAGCGCCCGGCGCAGCGTCGAGTTTGACGAGCGGCGTAACCTCTTCACTCGTGAACGTGCCGCGGTATGCCTCGTCGACACACGCCGAAATTTCTTCGGCCGTGTAATCATTCAGTAACATTCCCAACACATCTTGAGCGATTTCAAAGTACGATTTATCTGCAAGCGAGCTGATATCGACCTGCTGGGTGCCGAGCTCGTCCGAGACAAACAAACCCCCGTCGGGAGCGATGCCGGTGCGGATTGCCACCTTACTTGAGCACGATAAAGTGCGTCCTCGTGTACTATGATAAGTTCCCATATAACACTGCTCCTCGGATGCCTTGGACCCAATCGGTGAAACCATGGTATCAGAGCGCGCAAAACAGGTTTGCAGAGGCTTTTAGAAAGGTAACCTCAAGCCCATGATTAAGATTGCCAAGTTTGGCGGCTCGTCGGTCGCCGACGCCGAACACTTCAAGAAGATCAAGGCCATCGTCGATGCCGACCCTGCCCGCCGTTTTGTGGTGGTTTCCGCCTGCGGCCGCCGCTTTAAGGGCGACACCAAGGTGACCGACCTGCTCTACCTGGTTAACGCGCACGTTAAGTATCACGTGTCGTGTGAGGAGCTGCTCGAGGACATTGGCCAGCGCTATTTTGATATCGCTGACGAGCTGGAGCTCACCTATCCCATCCGCGAGGAGTTCGCGGCCTTTGCCGAGCGCGCCCGCTCGGGCGACTACTCTACCGAGGAGCTCGTGAGCCGTGGCGAGTATTTCACCGCTCGCCTGATGGCGGAGTACCTGGGCCTGCCGTTCCTGGACGCCGCGACGGTTGTGGCGTTCCATCATGACGGTACGCTCAGCATGAATCGCACCTCCGAGCTGGTGCAGGAGTACGGTCAGCAGGGCGGCTTTGTTATGCCCGGTTTCTACGGCGCGACGCGTGAGGGCCAGATCAAGCTGCTCGACCGTGGTGGCGGCGATATTTCCGGCTCGATCCTGGCCAAGTGCCTGGGTGCCGACCTGTACGAGAACTGGACCGACGTCTCGGGCTTCTATTCTGCCGATCCTCGCATTGTGCCCGAGGCTCAGCCCATTGCGCGCGTTACCTACGAGGAGCTGCGCGAACTTTCGTACATGGGTGCAAGCGTCCTGCACGAGGAGGCCGTGTTCCCCGTGCGCGAGGCGGGTATTCCGCTGGTCATCAAGAACACCAATGCGCCGCAGGACCCCGGCACCATCATTAGCGAGACGGCTGATGAGGGTGAGGCAGAGCCCATCATTACCGGCGTGACCGGCAAGCGCGGCTTTGTCGCCATCAACGTTGCCCGCGACCGCACCAAGCCCCGTGTTGGCTTTATGCGCCGCGCGCTTTCGGTCTTCGAGCGCTATGACGTTTCCGTCGAGCACATGCCCACCGGTGTCGACCGCTTTGGCGCCGTGGTGCAGGAGCAGGACGTGCACGACTCGCTGTACTCGCTCGTGGGCGACATTCAGCAGGAGGTCGAGCCGCTCGAGATCGAAGTTGTCGAGGGCCTGGCGCTCATCGCGACCGTCGGCCGTAACCTGCGTGGCCGCGCAGGTATCTCGGGCCATCTGTTTGGCATGCTTGGCCAGGCCGGCGTGAGCGTGCGCATGATTTCGCAGAGCTGCGACGAGATCAACATCATTATCGGTGTCGAGGAGAAGGATTTCGACCTGGCGATTCAGACCATCTACCGTGCCTTCTCCGATGAGAACGGCATTGTGAAGGTCTCCGACCTGGAGGTCCCCGCACCGGTCGATCCCGCCCTGGCCGCGCTCCGCAAGTAGCTGCCGTCCCGGTGCATTTTTGGGACAAGTGCCAAAAATCTACGGCGGGGCGTTTCGTTTCGGTTTCGTTTCGACGGGGCGGGTTTCGTGCCCGCCCCGTTCTTGTATACACTGGCAACAATAATCAGCCTGCTCGGCGTGCGGGCAAAAGCCAAAACCTTTAAAGGGGGAAGCATGAAACAGTACACGGTTGCTATTTTGGGCGCGACGGGAGCCGTGGGCACCCAGATGCTCGAGTGCCTCAACGAGCAGGAGTTTCCGGTTGGCAAGCTCAAGCTGTTGGCAAGTGCACGCTCCGCGGGCAAGACCGTTGAGTTCCGCGGCGAGCAGATCGTGATCGAAGAGGCTTGCCCCGAGGCCTTTGAGGGCTGCGACATTGTGCTCGGAGCCGCCGGCGACGATATCGCGAAGGAGCTGCTGCCCGAGGCCGTCAAGCGCGGCGCCGTCGTGGTCGACAACAGCCATGCCTTCCGTATGGATCCCGAGGTGCCGCTGGTCGTGCCCGAGATCAATGCCGACGATATCAAGTGGCATCACGGCCTTATCGCCAACCCCAACTGCGCGACCATTATCGGTCTGGTTCCCACGTGGCCGCTGCACCAGCTCGCCGGCGTGAAGCGCATGATCGTCTCGACGTATCAGGCGGCTTCGGGTGCCGGCGCTCCCGGTATGGCCGAGCTCGAGGCCCAACTGGCCGCCCTGGGCCGCGGCGAGGAGATTCCCGAGCCGCGCGCATTTGCCGCCCAGCTGGCGAGCAACCTGATTCCGCAAATTGGCGGCGTCAAGGAGGAAGGCTTTACCTCCGAGGAGATGAAGCTGCAAAACGAGGGCCGCAAGATCATGCACCTGCCCGAGCTGCGCGTGAACTGCACCTGCGTGCGCGTGCCCGTGCTGCGTTCGCACTCCGAGAGCATTACGCTCGAGTTTGAGCGCGATATTACGGTGGAAGAGGCCCGTGCTGCGCTGGCTGCTGCTCCCGGCGTCAAGCTGGTTGACGATATGGTTGCCGAGGATGCACACGACCGCTTCCCCATGCCGATGGATACGTCCGACCAGGACCTGATTTGGGTCGGCCGCGTGCGTCGCGACATCTCGAACCCCGAGGCCGCGCGCGGTATCACCTTCTGGTGCTGCGGCGACCAAATCCGTAAGGGCGCGGCAACCAACGCCGTCCAGATCGCTAAGCTGCTCTGCGAGTAGTGTGACCTGTCCGGCGGTGACGCTGCTGCGAGCGGCCTGCGATGGGGCCGTTGTTGGTTGGGGCCGCTGGGCTGATGTGAGGGCACGTGGCCGTTGCGGGCCCTGATCCCGGCGGCGGCCTCGGCGCTTTGCGCCTGCCGCCTTGGGGGACTGTGGGGCGCGGCCGGCAGCTGCGGCGCTGTCGCGCCTGCTGCCTGCGGGGACTTTGGGGTTGGTGCGAATCGAGGTCTAATACTTTTCCGAGAAGTGAACGACCTTATTTGGACCCCCGAAGCATTGGCATATTTTGACCGCCATTTCCTGCGGTTTTGTTGCGCGAATCCTGCGGTTTTGCGGTCTAAAGGTGTGGATGCTCCGGGGCTTCGATTTTACTCGTTCACTTCTCGGGAAAGTATTAGAGCTCAGCTGATAGAGGTACCGCTCTGGCGTCGATGCCCCGCGTCTTCTTCGCTTGATTGGGGAAAACAGCCTCGCTTAAACAATTACGAGCCCGCCCAGACGTATCTGCGGGGTTGTCTGCACAGTTCGCGGTATTATGTTTGCGGAGTTTTGAAAGGAGCCGCAGGTGGTCACGACGACGTTTGCTTCGCCTTTGGGCGAAATCTTGCTTGCCGCTGATGGCCGCGGTCTGACGGGGCTTTGGTTTGAGGGACAGGAGCACTTTGGCTCTACGCTGCTCAAAGAAGATGCGGAGCACGTTGAAGGTGCCGATGCGGTTTCTGGCGCCGGCGGTATGTCTTCGGTGGATCCGGCAAATGGTGCGGCTTCTTCGGTGCTTGAGCGTTCTTGGGCTTGGCTGAATGCTTATTTTGCGGGGCAGGAGCCTCGGTTTACGCCGCCGTTGCATATGATTGGCACGGCGTTTCAGCGCGAGGTTTGGTTTGAGCTGCTTTCTATCCCGCGTGGCGAGGTCGCTACGTACGGTGAGATAGCCCAGCGAGTTGCGGCTCGACATCGTGTGCCGGGAAACGAGGCTCCCGTTGTGTCCCCGCGTGCCGTGGGGGCTGCGGTTGCACGCAATCCCATTTCGATTATCGTGCCGTGCCATCGCGTGGTTGCCGCCGATGGTTCGCTCAACGGATATGCCGGCGGGCTTGACCGCAAGGAGTGGCTGCTTCGGCTCGAGGGCGCGTACGAGGAATAACGTTCGAGCACTTTGCATAGCCAAGACGCCGTGAAAGAACGGGATGCGCTTTCCGAATGGCGTCCCAAACGGAAACCGTGTCCCGGAATACAGCCTTAGAGTGGGATGCCGTTTCCGGTTGAGACCACTTGCTTGGACATCTTTCTACGCCCGCTTCTGCAGGGCATAGATCGACTTATCCATGTTGAACAGGTAAGCCGCGACGCAGACGATGAAGAATGCCGGCAGATTACCGAAACCGAAGACTTCGCAGCCAATCAGGATGGGTGCGAGCAGCGTATTGGTGGCGCTGCCAAAGACGGCTGCGTAGCCCAGCGCGGCGCAAAGCGCGATGGACATGCCGAGTTGAGCCTCGTTATGGCGACATCTGGGTAACAGAAAGGCCCGCGTTCCTCAGAGGCAAGATAGGCAATTCTGCTTTTGAGGTAGATCTCAATTCTGCCGACCGCATCAAACATTAACTGCCGGAGGGCTCGGTCAAATTCATACGTGTAGATGATGGTTTCGAATGTTGTGCCTTCGCGAAAGATGGTAATCCCGGACTTGCATTTGGTTTTGTAGGGAAAACAGTAGGCCGACAGTCTGTAGTGGCCGACTTCGACCAAAGCTCGCTCGAGTTCGCTTTGATCAGAGCACTTAAGACCCCTGTATTCTGTCAATAGTGCTATTTGTTCGTTGATGGATATCCGCGACTTCCGGTATTTCATTTAAGCCTCTTGATAGAAAAAGAGATGGAGTTGCGCATCGTTGAGAGGCTTTCCAGCTTTAGCAAAACAAACTTATAAGATGCGACGGGCCGCGTCAAGATAATTACCGGACGGCCTAGGAGGCGGCTGGTTGGCTGGCTTAAAACCTAGCGCGTGAGATGACGCTCCACGCTATTCAGCGCGCTTGATAGGATGACGAACCACAGTCTTAAGTTTCTCCGGTGCACATTTGCGTGGATCGGAGAGATAGATTTCGTGATGGAAACGGGTGTCTGAGAAGTCGGGGACATAGCCCTGCTCGGTCGTGTATTCATTCATAGCGCCTACGGTCGCCGGTTCGTTGTCGTAGGGCCCGGTGTGCATGCATTGAACGCAGAGGCCCTCGTCAACTTTAAGCAGCTCGACGGCAGAAAAGTCAAGTTTCTTTTTGGTCGTGGCTTCCGCGACTGCCCAGTCAAAGTCATCTCGGGTGACGAAATCGGGCAGGCGAATGCACGAGATAAAGTTGAAATCGTCCTTGCGTACATAATCGATGTCGCCGCTCGGGGAGTCTTGCCACCAGAAACCCTCGAGCGGCGGTACCACAAAGTCGAAATAGCCCTTGATACTCCTTGAGCCTTTCTTCGACATCTTGACGGTATAGGCGATGCCGTAAAGCAGCGGCAGGGCGTTTTGATACTCGCCACCTTCGGTATTTGGGTCGCCCTTTCCGCGAACGGCAACGTAGCTCATAGGCGGGACAGTTACGATGCTCGGCTTGCTTGCAGGTTTGTAGAGCTCCTTGCATTCCTTCTTAAAGTCGAACGCCATGTTGGCCGCCTTTCTGCGTATTGGCCTGCTTAGATAACGGAATCATATCATAGAAACGAACAGCTGTTCGAATGATTTTGCTGACAGATAGAGATGCGTGCGTTGTGTTTGGCGGTCGGCCTGACCCCGTCGATGATTTCTCTGCCTCCCCGGCGCCTCATCTATGGCTGTCGTTTCCCCATATAAAACCTGCCAAAATGAACCTGTCCCTTTTTGGTCGGCGTGAAATGGGTAATACTAAAGAGTTATCCGACCAGATGGGAACCGATCGATGGCCTATATCGAATTCAAAGACGTCATCAAAGCATACGGCGAGGGCGATGCCCGCATCCATGCGCTCGACGGCGCGAGCTTTACCGTTGAGCGCGGTGAGCTCGCCATTATCCTGGGCGCTTCGGGCGCCGGCAAGACTACGGCGCTCAACATCCTAGGCGGCATGGATACGGTAACCTCCGGCTCCGTGACAGTGGACGGGCGCGACGTGAGCTCTGCCAACGAGGCGCAGCTTGTGGAGTACCGCCGCGCCGACGTCGGCTTTGTCTTTCAGTTCTACAATCTGGTTCCCAACCTGACGGCGCTCGAAAACGTTGAGCTTGCAGCTCAGATCTGCCCCGATTCGCTCGATGCCGAACAGACGCTTCGCCAGGTTGGCCTGGGCGAGCGCCTCGCCAACTTCCCCGCGCAGCTTTCGGGCGGCGAGCAGCAGCGCGTGTCCATTGCCCGCGCACTGGCCAAGAACCCCAAGCTTCTTTTATGCGACGAGCCCACGGGCGCGCTCGACTATAAAACCGGCAAGCAGATTTTGCAGTTGCTGCAGGACACCTGCCGCAAGCAAGGCATCACGGTCATTATCATCACCCACAACTCCGCGCTGGCGCCCATGGCAGATCGCCTGATCCGCTTTAAGAGTGGTCGCGTGGAGAGCGAGACGGTCCAGCAAAATCCCGTGCCTATCGAGACGATCGAGTGGTAGCGCCCATGGACCAGGACCGCCAAAACAGCCAAAACCACGATACGGAGCGCGCGGGTCGCGACCGGGAGTTTGCGACCTACCGCACCGCTCAGAGCTCAAACGATATGGTGCCGACGGTTTTTCGCCGTGGCATCTACCGTACAATCCGCGGCAGTCTTAAGCGCTTCTTGTCTATCGTGGTCATCACCGCGCTTGGCGTGAGCGTGATGTGCGGTCTTAAGGCAGGCTGCGAAGATTTGCGCGATTCGGTCGACGCCTATTTTGACCAGCAGAATGTCTATGACATTAACGTGCAGTCGACCTATGGCCTTACGCGCGACGATCTTGCGGCTATCCAAGAGGTCGACGGCGTCGAGACGGCCGAGGGTATCTACACCGAGACCGCCTACACCGCCGTGGGCACAACACGCGAGCGCGTGATCGTGCAAAGTCTTTCCAAGGAGAATATCGATCAACCGGTGCTGGTGAGCGGTGATTTGCCCGAGAGCGCCGATGAGGTCGCGGTGACTTCGAAGTTCCTGAAGGCTTCGGGCAAAAAGCTCGGCGATACGGTGAGTTTTGCCGCCAATGACGCGAGCTCGTCGAACCAAAGTGCTAAGGACCAGTTTGCCGCGGGCGATTACACCATTACGGCCGAGGTCCTCGATCCCACCGACGTGAGCTCCGACTCGACAGTCAACGCCTTTCGCGCTGCTTCGGCTGCGGACTATAAGTTCTATGTGAACGAGGACGCCGCGACATCTTCTTCCTACTCCTCGGTCCACGTGATCGTCGAGGGAGCCAAGAGCCTCAGCTCCTATTCGGACGCCTACACGACAAAGATCAACGAGGTCAAGGGCAATATCGAGAAGATCCGCGAGGAGCGTGAGAAGGCACGTGCTCAGGAGTTGACGGTTGACACGCCGGCAAGCTTAGATGCGGCCGAACGCCAGGCGAATATGCTCTTTGGGATTGAACAGGGCAACATCGACCGTATGGCCGAGGGCAGCGAGGAGCGCGTCCAAGCTCAGGCCGAGTTGGACCAGCGCCGCGCCGCCGCCAACCAACAATTCGCCGATGCCCGCGCCGAGCTTTCCGATCTAGGCGAATGTACGTGGTACATCCAGGACCGCGGCAATATCGCAAGCTACTCGAGCGTGGAAAGCGATAGCTCGTCAATTGAGGCCATCGCCACGGTGTTCCCGTTTATCTTCTTTATCGTCGCCGTGCTCATCAGCCTTACCACCGCTACGCGCATGGTCGAGGAGGAGCGCACGCTTATTGGCCTGTACAAGGCGCTCGGCTATTCACGTGGGCGTATTCTGTCCAAATACGTGGACTACTCGCTGTGGGCGTGTCTGATCGGCGGCGTGCTCGGCAACATCATCGGATTTGTGGGCCTGCCGCTGTTCCTGTTTACGGTGTTCGACGACATGTACTCGCTGCCCCAGATGCTGCTTTCGTACGACATCGTGTCGTCGCTCGTGTCGGTGGCGCTGTTTGCCGTGGGCGTGGTGGGCGCTACGATTATCGCCTGCCGCCACGAGATGTCCGAGACCCCAGCCTCGCTTATGCGTCCCAAGGCCCCGCGTGCCGGCTCGCGCATCTTGCTTGAGCGCATCGGCTTTATCTGGCGTCGCATGGGCTTTTTGAACAAGGTGGCGGCGCGTAACCTGTTCCGCTACAAAAAGCGCGCCTTTATGACCATCTTTGGCATCGCGGGCTGCACAGCGCTTGTAATTTGCGGCATGGGCATTCGTGATACGTCGGTCGCGCTGTCGCCCAAGCAGTACGGCCACGTCACGCGCTACGATCTGCTGGCGGTCGCCAATCCCGACGATTTTTCACAGACGTGCGCGGCATTGGATGGGCGCAGCGCGTCCAATGATTCCAACGTGACCGTGACTTCGACGCTGCCGATTATGACCGACAACGTCACCTTTACATTTGGCGGCAAGAGCGAGACTGTGCAGCTGATCGTGGTGCCCGATGACCGCACGGGTGACTTGGGCGATTACGTGCGTCTGGAGGATGAGTCCAATGAACCGCTGCCTTTGCGTGACGGAGACGTGTATCTGAGCAAGAGTTCACAGCTGGTGCTGGGGATTCAGCCGGGCGATACGGCTCACGTCCAGGATTCGTCGCTCAATGTTGCCAAGGTCAAAGTCAGCGACATTTCGCTTAACTATCTGGGCAACACGCTTTACATGACGCAGGGCACCTATGAGCGCGCGTTCGGTCGAAGCGCACGTCTTAACGGCGTCTTTGTGCTGCTTAAGGGTTCGTCGGCCGACCAGATTGCGTTTAGCAAGAATCTTAAGAGTGACGGTTGGCTTACGATTTCGAGTACGGCCGAGCATTGGGAAAACTATGAGGCGAACTTTACGATTATCAATTCGGTCGTTGTGCTCGTGACCTTTATGGCAGCGTGCCTATCGTTTGTGGTGGTGTTTACGCTGTCCAACACGAATATCTCCGAGCGCGAGCGCGAGCTGGCGACCATTAAGGTGTTGGGCTTCCGTCGCGGTGAGGTGCACCATTACGTCAACAAGGAGACGTTGATCCTCACGGCGATCGGCGCTGCGCTGGGCGTGCCGCTGGGCGGCTTGCTGGCCGAGAGTTTTACGTACATTTTGCAGATGCCGTCGCTGTACTTTGACGTCGAGGTCGAGCCGCTAAGCTACGTGCTCGCCGTGGTGCTTTCCTTTGGCTTTACGTTTATCGTCAACCTCGCCACCAATCGTACCCTCAACAAGATCGACATGGTCGGCGCCCTCAAAAGCGCCGAGTAGCCTGTCCTGGGATTCAAGTTCTAGCGAGCTGCCGACGCGCCCGCAGCAGCATTTTTGTATAAACCGCCCCGCCGATTGCATATTTCGGCGGGGCGGTTGCTTTTTGCCTGCAGGTACCCCAGGGGGCGGCGTGCAAATTCTGGAGTTTTCAGCATCCCGGAGTCCGCGGGCGCGGGATCGGACGCACAAAACAGCGCTGGAAGCCCTGATTCTGAGCCCCAACGCCTCAAGAGCTGGCCATTTTTTACAGAACGCGACCCATAGCGCCCGCCTTTCGCCCAAAATCCAGTATGCAGGCACCCTCGGCTGCTGAAAACTCCCAAAAATGCACGCCGCATCCTACCCTAGGCACCCGTAGCTACTCTGCGGGTGCGTGGCCTGATAGTAAGTTGCGGTGGAATAGTTCCTGTTTGGCATAGCAGAGCCATGAAACAGGAACTATTCCACCGCAACGTATTGAGAGGGCTCTTGGCTGTTATGCGTACTAACATTTGTCATGAAATGGCAGGCCATTAGGGGGTTGCTACTCGTAGTTGCGGTAGGGTTGGGGCAGATTCTAACTAGAAATGGTGGTCGCTACCGGTTATTCTCGGCATACTCGGCTCATTCGATTACGGTCGCCACATGAAAGGAACCACTATGGATCTTGCGATGGCACAGCGCCTCGTCGATCGCCGCAGAGCTGCCGGTCTTTCCCAGGAGGCTCTTGCTGCCCAGTTGGGCGTAAGCCGCCAAGCTGTCAGCAAATGGGAACGCAGCGAATCCTCGCCCGATACCGATAACCTTATTGCACTCGCCGCGCTGTATGGCGTGTCACTGGATGAGTTGCTATATGGGGAAGCGGCTAGCGATGTCGACACCTCGGCCGACGATGACGTTGACGCAAATAATTACGACGAGACTGAAGGCACCGAGTCTTCTACCGAGCACGTGGATCCTGACGGCAAGCCACTTGTCGACATTTCCCTTGCACGCGGCATTCACGTCGTCGACCCCAACAAAGGTGAAGAGGTTCATGTTGGTTGGAGCGGTATCCACGTGGCTAACGAGCGCAAGGGTGAAGAGGTCCATGTGGGGCCGGGCGGATTGCATATCGATACGCTAGAGGACGATGGACATAGCGTGCGTACCAATGGCGACGGCACCGTCACCATCGACGGCGAGACGTTTTCCAGCTGGAAAGAGGCACACGACAAGCTCGACCATCATGGCAAGCATTTCCACACCAAGATCGGTCGCGCATGGAACGAGTTTCCCTTTCCTGCACTTGTCGTCCTCGCCTATCTCGCGCTCGGCATCATCTGCGGCACGTGGGGTATGGGGCTCTTTCTGGTCTTTCTGATTCCCGTCTACGAGGCGATGGGCGACTTTATCGACCGACATCATCTCTCCAAGCTGATCGGCGTCGTCTGTGCAACAGCCGCCATTGCCTGGTTCCTCTATATGTGGCTTTGTTTGGCACAGCCCCATCCCGCATGGGTCATCCTCATCACGATTCCCTTCATAGAGGCACTCATGTGCTGGTGCCGAAAGCAATGGAAGCGCCGCAAACAAGCCTAAGCCGTTCCAACCCGTCAACAATGCTTGGCCAACGCCGCTCGCCCCTTCCAAGTTGCGGTGAAATACGGACCGTTGAGGACCTTGGAGCGTCTAACAGTCCCGATTTCACCGCAACTCACGAATGGACAGGGCAATTCCAACACGGGAACTGGCATTTAACTCGCCGCATGCCAAGAAAAAGGCCGATTTACTACGATGAACTCGATGAGGCCGACCACACCCATCTTTTTCAAAAATCGGCAAGCTTTCTACCTGCGGTTTTACTTTCACCCTTTTCGGCATGGTCGAAGGCATTCGAATCATCGTAGTAATTAGGCGCATTTTGTAGCAAACGGTTCATTCAAGCTCGAACTCGAAGACCGATGGTCCCCTCATCCACGGCTGTGAGCGAAAATACCAAATAGAATAAAAATCGAATGGCTAAGTCTGTTTGGTGAACGGAGGCAATATGGGCGAGGTAACTGAAAGCGACTGGAAGCTGTTTAAAGAGCTGCTCCCAAAATGGCAAGAAAGCTATATGGAAATGCTCATCGGCCAGTACATCGAGATACTGAACGGTGGCAGTGAAGCGTCCAGTAGATTTTGGGCGTTAGAAGAGCGTATCAATAGGGACAAGCTGTCCTCAGGAGTGCTTGTGAACGATATTCGCCGCAGCACCATGCGTTATGAGATAGCCAACTTGCTTTCCGATAACGTTATCACGCTCGACGACCTTGACGGTTTCACCGAAGACATTAATGGCTACGCACGACGTTGCATCGGTCGGCAAGAACGCTGAGCGACATGCGCATCCAACGCCGCTGTACTGCATAAACCGCCCCGCCGGATGCATATTTCGGCTGGGTGGTTGCTTTTTGCCCACGGGTACCCCAGGGGGCGGCGTGCAAATCCCGGAGTATTCAGCATCCCGGAGTCCGCGGGCGCGGGAATGGGTGCACAAAACCGCGTTGAAAGCCTTGATTATGAGCCCTCGGCACCTCAAGGATCGCTCATTTTTACAGTATGCGGCTCATGGCGCCTGCTTTTCGCCCAAAATCCAGTATGCAGGCACCCACGGCTGCTGAAAACTCCCAAAAATGCACGCTGCACCCCACCCTAGGCATCCGCAGCAAGAAGGCGAATAGCCTCGGCCTCCCCAGTTACCGCAGGAGGCCCCAGGGCTTACCTCCCAAATCTTTCCGCAGGACGGAAGGACCCCGCCGCGCGAAGCGCACGGCGGGGTCCTGACATGTCCGAGGACGATTTGGGAGGTAAGCCCTGGGGGCTCCGATGGGGGCGGTTCCAGCCGAGGCTATTCGTCGCCGAAGCTGATGCCCAGCGCCTTGGCCTCGCGCACCAGATCACTCTGGGGATCGACAAACTTGAGCTTGCCAGCGACATCCTCGAGCGGCATGTGGCACATCTTGCCGTCGCGCAGGGCAATCATGTAGCCAAACTCGCCGCGTAGGCAGCCGAGTGCCGCCTCGACGCCGCACTGGGTCGCAAAGATGCGGTCCTGGGCGTCGGGCTGGCCGCCGCGCTGCGTGTGGCCGGGGATGGCGACGCGGGTCTCGCGACCGGTCTTGGCCTCGATCTCCTTGGCGATGTCGTAGACGATCGACGGGCTCGTGCGCTCGGCGAGCTTCTTCTTGTACTCCTTCTTGGACAGCGCCGCGTCCTCCTTGGAGATAGCGCCCTCGGCGACGGCCACGATGGTAAAGCGGCTGCCGGTTTCCATGCGATGCTCAATGGTCTTGATGACCTGGTCCATGTCGTAGGGAATCTCGGGAATCAAGATGACATCCGCGCCGCCCGCGACGCCGGCGTACAGCGGGATCCAGCCAACCTTGTGGCCCATGATCTCGATAACGAACACGCGGCCGTGACTCGAGGCGGTAGTGTGGATGTCGTCGATGCACTTGGTGGCGACGTCGATGGCGCTCGTAAAGCCAAACGTCAGCTCGGTGCCCCAGGTGTCGTTATCGATGGTCTTGGGCAGCGCGATAACGTTGAGGCCCTCTTCGCGCAGGCGGTTGGCGGTCTTGGTGGAGCCGTTACCGCCCAGCATAAACAGGCAGTCGAGCTGCAGCTTATGATAGGTGTGGACCATTGCGGGTACCTTCTCGACGCCATCGGCCTCGGGAATATCCAGACGCTTGAACGGCGTGCGGCTCGTGCCCAGGATGGTGCCGCCACGGGTAAGGATGCCGCTAAAATCGGCGGGCGTCATGACGCGGAACCGGCTGTAGATAAGGCCCTGGTAGCCGTCCTCAAAACCATAGATCTCAATAGGCTCTTCGCTATTGGTCATAAGCGTTTTGACAATGCCGCGCATGGTGGCGTTGAGCGCCTGGCAGTCGCCGCCACTGGTAAGAAGACCGATCCTGAGCATGATGAATCCTTCCGGGCAAGTTATAACATGCGCATAAGTTTACCCCCGCACACTGTTGATACGGGGGTAAAACGTGTTAGCTCAAGCGTATGGAAATGTAAGCAACGTCAGGGAACGTAAGGTCGACGGGCCTGGCTCCTTACAGTGCGAAGGCGTCGACGTCGCCCCAGTGGCGGCGCAGCGTGATGGCGGCAGCAGGTTCGGTATTGTCAAAGACGACCGACCATTGCGTGTTGCTGGTGATATCTTCCGGATTGGGCTCTTGCGCTGCGGCACGCAGGGCCTTCCAAGCGACTGCCTCGTCCTGGGCACCGACATGGGCGTCAAGGACATCGGCGATTGCGACGGCGCGCTCTTTACCATGGCCCAGCTCGCCATTCTTTTGGTTGGGCAGCACTTCGTCGCCATAGCAGGCGTAGAAGTTCGTAACCTGGCGTACAGGAGTCGCTTTGAAAGCACGGTCCGGATCGCGCGGATCCCACTCTACTACGCGCGCGTCACCGGCGGCGTCGTTGATAAAGAAGTGGTAATCGCGTCCTGCCATGGCGTGCATGTCGTAGGCGGAAAGCAGGTCGACAGCTTCTTGCGTGGTGGCGGCACGGTCGAGCACCAGGCGGATGGCGAGCGAGGTATTGATGACGGGGCGCTGCGTGTCCTGGTCACAGGGCTTGGAGTCCAGAGTGAGTACGGCAATGGACACGCCGCATTCGTTAACACCGTCGAGCTGGGCAAACGGGCCCATGAGTGCGGCGGCGCGTCCGCCGACGGAGTCAAGCGGAGTGTTATCGCCCAGGTTGTTAAGGGCGGCAAACCCGATGGAGGCATAGCCGTCGCGTGGGTGATTGCGCACCAGCAGCGCCGAGGTGTCGTCCTTAAAGTCGTAATTGCGACCGGTGCGCACGCGGCCTTCGGCATCTACGGCGACAAAAGCGCTGCAGGCAAACTGGGGCGCCTGGACATGTACCGGCACACCGGGCAGCACCTGCGCCACCACGGCATCGATGTAGGCCTGGTCGTCGCGCACGCCAGCGGCGATGATGCGATCAAGATCGTAGTCGTAGGCGATGTCGATTGCGTACAGGTCATAGCTATCCGCGTAGCCGGTCAAGCGTTTGAGCGACGCGGCGGACTTGATTTGCTTGCGGTAAACGATACCGGTGGCAGCGGCAAGGCCGACGGCGACTCCCGCGACACCGCAGGCGATGGCAATGTTACGTGGCTTCATGACGGCTCCTCTCGTCCTGTTAGCGTAATTGTCGCAAAAGGAGCGCGGGCATGATGGCTCAACTTGGTGAGCGGCGCGGGATTAAACATGGAATGAAGAGTGCGGCGCTGGCGTGGCGGGGTATGCTGGAGGGGACCATCAACCCAGCGAAAGGGGAGAGCATGACGGATCAGGAAACGCCCGAGCGCGCGCATGTGACGGCCGACGATATCGAGGCCGCCAACGACCTCATCGACTTTATCGAGGCATGTCCCAGCATGTTCCATACGGCGGCGACCATTATGGCCGAGCTCGACGAGGCGGGCTTTACCTACCTGCCCGAGAACGCGGCGTGGGACATCGAGCCGGGCGGGCGTTATTACACGCAGCGCAATACCTCGAGCGTTATTGCCTTTAAGGTGGGCGAGGACCTGACCGCGACGTGGGGCGAGGACGGCGTTGCCGGTGACTATCATTTTCAGCTCACGGCGTCGCACAGCGATTCGCCGACGTTTAAGGTCAAGGCCGTGCCCGAGCTCGACGGCGCAGGCGAGACGCTGCGCCTGAACACCGAGGCCTACGGCGGCATGATCGACTACACCTGGTTCGACCGCCCGCTGGCGCTCGCGGGCCGCGTGTTGGTACGCGAAGGCGACCGTATTGAGAGCCGCCTGCTTGCCACCGAGCGCGAAGTCGCGATTATCCCGAGCCTTGCCATCCATATGAACCGCGGCGTTAACGAGGGCTTTGCGCCCAACCGCGCCGTCGACCTGTGCCCGCTCATCAGCGCCGGTGAGCTTAAGCAGGGCGATTTTGATGCCCTGGTTGCCGACGAACTGGACGTTGAGCCCGAGCAGATCCTGAGCCGCGATCTGTTCCTGGTCAACCGCCAGGATGCGCGCATTTGGGGCTGGGCTGACGAGTTCATCTCGACGCCCAAGCTCGACGACCTGGCCTGCGCCTACACCTCACTGCAGGCATTTTTGGGTGCCGAGAGCGCGCGCGACGTCTCGGTCTTCTGCTGCTTTGATAACGAGGAGGTTGGTTCCGAGACCAAGCAGGGCGCCATGTCGACGTTCTTGGCCGACGCACTGCGCCGCATCAACGGATCGCTGGGCTTTGACGACGAGTCGTACCATCGTGCACTTGCTGCCTCGATGCTTGTGAGCTGCGACAATGCGCATGCCGTGCACCCCAACCACGCCGAGAAGTGCGACGCCCGCAATCAGGTTGTGCTCAACGGCGGTATCGTTATCAAGGAAGCCGCCAACCAGCATTACTGCACCGATGCCTTTAGCCGCGCAGTGTTCCAGGCTATTTGCGATGACGCCGACGTGCCCACGCAGTCCTTCGCCAACAAGAGCGATATGGCGGGTGGCTCCACGCTCGGCAACCTGTCGAACATGCAGGCGAGCATGCATGCCGTGGACGTGGGCCTGCCGCAGCTGGCCATGCACTCAAGCTACGAGACCGGCGGCGTACGCGACGTGATGTACGCCATTCGCGCCCTCACGGCTTTCTACGAGCGAAACCTAACCATCAACGGCGCCGAAAGCGTGGAGCTCTAAAACCTGCTAAAAGGGACAGGTTTATTATGCAGGTTTTATCTGGGCAAATGCCGCAAAGCCAACAGCTGGACAGAATTGTTATGACACCGCAGGTTGAGCAAGCGTCAGCGAGCGATGTCCAGAGCGAACAAGTTGGCATGAAAAAGGCAAGGCATAGACCTTCTGGTCATGCCTTGCCTTTTGAATGACAAATTGTCGCTCTGGGCGGCGCGTAGCGTCGACCGGTCCGCCGTTCGTTAGAACGGCGGAACCCTAATGTTCAATCCAACAGCGCAGGGTCTCGCCGGCTTGCAGGTGACGCAGATTCTCCGCGGCAATGTCGACCACATTGTTGAGCGTGGCTGCCAGGTGGAACCAGCCGGAGACGTGTGGCGTGATGAGCATATTAGGCGCATCCCACAGTGGGCTTGTCTCAGGCAACGGTTCGGGGTCGGTGACGTCGACCGCGGCGCCGGCGAGATGTCCCGACTCCAAGGCGGCAACCAAGTCGTCGGCGACCACAAGGTCGCCGCGGCCGCCGTTGGCAAAGAAGGCGCCCGGTTTCATCGCGGCGAAGAACTCGGCGTTCGCCAGGCCGCGGGTCTCGGGTGTGCTCGGCATAAAAGATGCGACGACGTCTGCCTCCGCCAAGCGCTCAGACAGGGCATCCATGCCGTCCATGTCCTCAAACACAATGGGGTAGACGAGCGGATGGCGCTTGATGCCGCGGACGTGCGCACCCATGCCACGGCAGAGCGTGGCAAAGTGGCCGCCGATATCGCCCGCGCCCAGCACCAGCACGTTGGCGTTTTTGAGCGAGGTAACCGGCCCCAAATCCTTCCAGCGATGCTCACGCTGCAGATCGTGATAGCCGGGCAGACGCTTCATCATAGACAGCACCATGGCAAACATGTGCTCGCTCACAGCCTGGCCGTAGGCGCCCACCGAGCAGGAAAGCTTAGCGTCGGCTGGCACGGTGCCGGCGGCAAGGTAGTCGTCATAGCCGGCGGTCTGCAATTGCAACAGCTGGAGATGCTCGCATGCCGTGAGCATGCCAGGGTCGATGTTGCCCAGGATCACGTCGGCATCGGCGACCTGCTCGCGCGTGGCGGCGTCGGGGCTCGTGTAGATAAAGTCCTCGCCCGGAGCGCTCGACTCAAGAATTGCGCGATGGCGGTCGTTGACGGGCAACAAAACCAGGATGTTCACAAGCAGTCCTCTCCGCTCGACCTGCCAAAAAGGGACAGGTTTATTTTGGCAGGTTTTATCAGGCAAAACGTTCAAATAAAAACGCCGGATGCAAGACGAGCGTACCCGTCAGCATCCGGCGCATCCGCAGCTACCAGCTGAGCAGCTCGTAACCGTCCTCGGTCACCACGAGCTGTACCTCGCACTGGGCCGAATCGCTGCCGTCCTTGGTGCGCACGCACCAGCCATCGCCCTTGCTGATCTTGATGTCGGGCGCTCCGGCGTTGACCATGGGCTCGATGGTAAAGACCATACCCGGGGCCATGATGGTGTCCACATCGGGTGCCTCGGTGGTAAAGCCCACAAACGGGTCCTCGTGGAACTCCTTACCGATGCCGTGTCCGCCGTACTCGCGCACCACGCTAAAGCCGGCGTCCTCGACCGTCTTTTGCACGGCCTCGGCCATAACGGACAGCGGCAGCCATGGCTTGACGGCTGCCAAGCCCGCCTCCACGCTGGCGCGGGTGACGTCGACCAGGCGCTGGCGCTCGGCAGAGACCTCGCCGATGCAGAACATGCGGCTCGAATCACTAAAGTAACCGTCCAGGATCGTGGAACAGTCCACGTTGATGATGTCGCCCTCGTGCAGCACGTCCGTATCGCAGGGGATACCGTGGCAGACGACGTCGTTGATCGAGGTGCACACGCTTTTGGGGTAGCCCTCGTAGTTGAGGTCTGCCGGTGTGCCGCCGTGCTCGACGGTGTAGTCATAGATCATCTGGTCGATCTGGTTGGTGGTCATGCCTGCGGCGATATGCTCGCCCACATAATCGAGCACGCCCACGTTGATGGCTGCCGAGCGCTTGATGCCCTCGATATCGGCGGGCGTCTTGTAGAGCGTGCGGGGCAGGACCTCCCAGCCCTCTTCCCACAGGCGCTCAAGGCGCTCATCAAAGGCGCTATGGCATTTCTTGTATTTCTTGCCGCTGCCGCACCAGCAAGCATCGTTGCGGCCAGGCACGGGTCCGTTGTCAAACATGGCTAACTTCCTTTCATCCGCAGCTAGTATAGCCCACCCACGCGTCCATAAAAGTTGCGGTGATATAGTTCCGATTTAAGCGGTTTAACAGCATAAATAGGAACTATATCACCGCAACTGATGGAGTGGGATGGCGGACACTAGCTGCTGCGTGGTTTTGCTAGTAGCTCACCTGGCAGGGAATGCCGAGGGCTTGGACGCGCGCGGCAATGGCGTCGAGCACCTCAGGCGCCGCTTTGGCAAGGCCGGCGATCGGTGTCTCGCGCGCCACCGTGTAGATGGTTGCTTCTTGTGGGCGAATGCGCTCAAGCGCCGCGAGCCAGGGGCCGACGTACTCCTCGCCGGTGTTATCGATAGACTTGCCCCGGTACTCGCCGGTCAAAAAGATCGTCTGGATAATAACGTGACCGTCAAAGCTCGCGAACGTCTCGATCTGGTGCTCGACGTCGTAGGGGCCAACGGGCTGGTCGAGCAGCTGGATAAACGCCGGGTCGACGGTATCGAGCTTGAGGATGTTGTCGTCGACCATCATGAGCGCGTCGTGCACCTCGGGGCGATCGGCGCGCGTGCCGTTGGAGAGCACGGCGATCTTGGAGTTTGGGGCAAGCTCGTCGCGCAGCGCGATGGCGCCGGCGATGGCCTGCGGAAACTCCGGTGCGGCGGTGGGCTCGCCGTTGCCTGCGAAGGTGATCACATCGGGGAGCTCGCCCTCAGCTGCCATCTCGCGCAGCTTTGCCTCGAGCGCGTCGAGTACCACGGCGGCTGTGTTGTACGGCTCATGGCAGGGGCGCTCGGCGTTGAGGCCGTTTTCGCAGTAAATGCAGTCGAACGTGCAGATTTTGCCGCTGGCCGGCATCATGTTGACGCCGAGCGAGAGACCAAGGCGACGGCTGCGAACGGGCCCAAAGATGGGGCTGGCATTCAAAAACGTAGACATAGGCATATGCTCCTCAAGAAAATTGTGCCTAAGCATAGCATCGGCTCCAAAGCAAGGTGCGGGCTCTTGCTTTACAAGTTTCGTTTTTTCACGTCGCGCATTATGCCGTGTCATGAAAAGCCTCGGGTCGGGTAGAGTTAATCTGTTAACAAGGCGTATGGCAACGCGGGTCCATCCAACCGTACTGACGTGCAACTGGATGGGCGTTGATGATGGGGGCACAACATGGATTTTACAGTCGAGAATGCGGGCACCACGATTGCCTGTCGCGAATATGCCGGCCCGGATGTGTTGCCTGATACTCCTGCCTTGGTGTGCGTGCACGGCGCTTGTGTCGACGGCACATTTTTCGACGGCATCGCTTGTGAGCTCAGCCGCAACTACCGCGTAATTGCCTACGACCGCCGCGGCTGTGGTGGCAGCAGCGAAGCGGCAGACGGCAGCTATGATCTTGCCGCCCAGGCCGCCGACCTGCAAGCTGTGATCGAACACGTTGGCGCTCCGACAAATGTGCTTGCGCACAGCGCCGGTACGTTGGTGGCGCTGGAGCTTCTTCGCACCGAACCCCAGCTCGTCGCTCGTGCGATTCTGCATGAGCCGGCTGTATCGGCCGAAGGTGTCGGCATGGGCGCAGCTCCGGTTTTGCTCGATATGATTGCGGCTGGAAAGGTTTCAAGGGCGCTCCGGCTTTTCTTGGGAGCCCTCGGCGACTTGGACCCCGAGGCTCCTGGGACGACCGAAGCGGAAGCCAAACATGCCCTGCGCAATGGTCGTTGCTTCATGGCCAATGAATACGGAACAAATATGACATATGTTCCCGACTGGGAGCGCGCCCGCGCGTCAAAGGCGGTGTCGGCCGTGTTTTTGGGCGAGCTTTCAATCGGTACGCCCCGCGAGGCTGGTACGCGAGCGGCTGCCGAATATCTCGATTGCCCCCTCGTGACGATCCCGGGCGCGCATAACGGTCTGCGCGATCGCCCCGTTACGGCGGCAAACGCCGTTCGCGATGTCTTGGAGCGTTAGCACGCTCGATGACCTGCGGGGAGGGGGACTGTTAGCGTTTCGTCATTGTTAACGAATGCACCCATAACCGCGCGCTCGCGGCTCCATTACCGCCGTTTGCTAGGTCATAAAATGCAACGATAATCGCGCGTTTGCCTGCAGCTGTTAGATGTTACCCTTGTACCATTTGGTATGCACCGTTGCCGTGTGTGACGATAGAAAGGGCCCCATATGCTCAATAATCACGAGGTCAATCTAACCGACGAGGAGGCTGCCGCCGAGGTCGCCCGTGTCGCGAAGACCTACCCCGTGGTGCGTTTGCTGTCGGCCGATCAGATTAAGAACGAGCCTAACTGCCTACTCGCCGGCAATCGGTGTCCTTGCCTGCGTCATTCAAGTCTTGAGGCCTTGGCAGGTTCCGATGGTGTATCGGAGCGGCTGTTCAACGATGGCGTTGAGTACCGCGCTCATCTGCGCCCTCTGAAGGTCGAGGGCGAGCCTCACGTCCTGCTGATGGTGCGTCCGATCGATGAGCAAGAGGCTGCAGAAGAGGACCTTGTCTATACCGACGTGCTGACGAGCGTGCACAATCGCCGATATTACGAGGAAAAGCTCCGAAGCGCCCGCATGAATGCCGGCGTTGCGATGATCGACCTTGATGATTTTAGGGCCTTCAACGATACGTGTGGCCGTCATGCCGGCGACCTTGCACTCGGTGCTGTGGCGACAGCCATACGCAGCGGAATTCGTTCGACTGACGAGCTTGTGCGCTATGGCTGCGACAAGTTTGTGGTCGTCATGCCCATTATTCCCTCCGATGACTTCGCCCGTCGCCTGCATCAGGTATCCGAAGCCGTTCATTCCACGATTATTCCGGGCCATGAGTACGTGAGCTTGACGGCATGTGTTGGTGGCGTTCGCATTCATGGCGAGACGGTCGATGAGGGCGTTGGCCGTGCTGTCCAGTTACTGAGCCGCGCTAAGGCAAAAGCCGGTACGGTCGTGACCGATGCCGATTCCATCGAGGCCTTCCAAAGCGAAAAGCCTTTGGTGCTTATCGCCGATGACTCCGAGATGAACCGAGCCATTCTCAACGAGATGCTCAAGGACGAGTATTGCATCCTCGAGGCCGACAACGGTCGTACGGCGCTCGACATGGTCGACCGCTATGGCGATGAGTTATCGCTCGTGCTGCTGGACATTGTCATGTCGGGCATAAGTGGCTTTGAGGTGCTGGCCGATCTGTCGCGCCGATCGGGTATCGATAATCTGCCTGTCATCATGATTTCGAGCGAAGATTCCGATGATGCGGTTCTGCGCGCGTACGAGCTGGGCGCCTCGGACTATATCAACCGCCCGTTTGACTCCCGTGTCGTGCGCCGCCGTGTAAGCAACACCATCCGCCTATACGCCAAACAGCGCCGCCTGACGAACCTGCTGTCCCAGCAGTACAACGAGCGCGTCAAGAACAGTCGCATGCTCATCGACATCATGGCCGGCGTCATGGAGCTTCGCAACGGCGAGAGCGGCAGGCACGTTACGAACATCGAAAAGCTGACCGAGCTGCTGCTCGGCTGTCTGGTCCAGCGTAGCGGCGCGATCTCCCTCGACAATGAGGAGCGCTCCACGATTGCCCTGGCTTCGGCGCTGCACGATATCGGCAAGATGTCGATTGACGATGCGATTCTCAACAAACCCGGACGCCTTACGCCCGAGGAGTTCGAGATTATGAAGACGCATACCACGATCGGCGCCGACATGTTGCTTGAGCTGGGTAGCCATCACGCCGGCAATGCGCTTATGGAATATGCGTACCAGATTGCGCGTTGGCATCACGAGCGCTGGGACGGCAAGGGTTATCCCGATGGCCTTAAGGGCGACGAAATTCCCATTGCCGCACAGGTGGTTTCGGTGGCCGACGTGTACGATGCGCTGACGAGCGTGCGCGTGTACAAGGATGCCATCCCGCACGAGGAGGCTATCCAGATGATCCTGGACGGTAAGTGCGGTACCTTTAACCCGTTGCTGCTCGATTGCCTGCTCGAGGTGCAGGACCAAATTGCCGAGACGTTGGCACGCCCCGCTGACGTCGTCGCGTTTCCCACGATTTAGTTTGACCAAAGGAGTTTTTAACCCATGATTTCCATGCGTGAGGCGTATGAGAAGATCGGCGCTAATTATGATGACGCGTGCGCTCGGCTGATGGGCGAGGAAATGCTTGCCCGCTTTGCCCTCAAGTTTTTGGATGACGAGAGCATGGACAAGCTGGAGGCTGCCATGGCGGCGGGAGACGCTGAAGGTGCGTTTATGGCAGTGCATACGCTCAAGGGCGTGAGCCAGAACCTGGGATTCGATAATCTGTACGAGCCGGCGGTTGTGGTGACCGATGCGCTGCGCGGCGCCGATGCCGTTGACGGCGCACGCGAGGGAATGCATGCACTGCAGCAGCAATATGCGGCTACGATGTCGGCCCTGCGCGAGGCGGGCGAGTAAGAGGTTGTGAGCCTTGGGCTGTGTGCCTGCCGCGTATAGGCAAAAGGGCGCCCCGCCGGACCATGTGGCCGGCGGGGCGCCCTTATCTGTTATGCGGTTCGCAGGCTAGCGTGCCTGCTTAACCTTTGCTGCTGCCTCGACAAACGACTTCCACAGGTTAAAGTCGGTCTCGAGCGTCTTCCACGTGTACTCGGGGTGCCATTGCACACCCAAGCAGAACGGCTGGCCTTCGACCTCGATGCACTCGGGAACGCCGTCGGTTGCCTTGGCGACCAAGCGCGTGCTTTTACCCAGACGCTCGACGCAGCAGTGGTGTGCGGAGTTGGTCTGGATCAGCCTGTGCCCGCCAACCGCGCGCTCCAACAGCGAACCCGGCACGACCTCGACGGGGTGCACGGGATCGTTGAGCACGTGGGTATGGCGCCACTGCGTGCGGCCCTCGCGCGCACCTAGGCTCGGCACGTCCGTGCACAGGGTGCCGCCGGTGGCGACATTGAGCAGCTGTGTGCCTCGGCAGGTGGTAAAGAGCGGCTTCTTGGCGCGAAGCACCTCGTTAACCAGCTTAAACTCAAAACGGTCGCGAATTTCGCAGCACAGCGTGGGGTCGTAGGGACGCTCGTCGCCCCAGCGTTTGGGGTTGACGTCCGGGCCGCCGGGAATAGCGACACCGTCAGCGATTTCCACGTAATGACGGATAACATCGACGTCTTCGGTAATAGACATCTGCAGCGGCAGGCCGCCGGCGGCAAGGATGGCATCGACAAAGACGCTTGCGATTTCCTCGTTGGGGGAGAGCGTCTCGCTTAAAAACGGCTTTGCCTCTTCCCAACGCGGCGCCACCAGGATGAGCGGACGGTCGGCGGGGGCAACGTCGACGTGCGGGGTGTAGGACGATGAGGTACGGGTTCCGATCATGGGTGTGGCTTTCGAATCCGGGTGGACATGGCACAGGGGTGGCGCGGGACAAACGTTACTGATGAATTCGCCCGCGTGGCAATTGGGTTAGTGGCCCTTGATGGAGTTGAGGAAGTCCTGGGCACGCTTGGTCTGGGGATGGTCGAAGAACTCGTCGGGCGTGCCGGTTTCCACGATCTGGCCGTCGGCCATAAAGACGACGCGATCGGCCACGCGGCGGGCAAAGTTCATCTCGTGCGTAATGACGATCATCGTCATGCCCTGCTGGGCCAGACGGACCATGACCTCGAGCACCTCGTTGATCATTTCGGGGTCAAGGGCGCTCGTGGGCTCGTCAAAGAGCATGGCCTTGGGCTGCATAGCAAGTGAACGGGCGATGGCCACGCGCTGCTGCTGGCCGCCCGAAAGCTGTGCGGGCACCTTGTCGGCCTGCTCGGCCACGCCCACGCGGCTCAGCAGGTCCATGGCGCGCTCACGAGCCTCCTCCTTGGACACGCCCAGCACGTCGACCGGTCCCAGCATGACGTTCTGCAGCACCGTCATATGTGCGAACAGGTTGAACTGTTGGAACACCATGCCCAACTCGGCGCGCATGTGGGCAAGGTCTTTGCCTTCCTGCGGCAGAGGCTCGCCCTCGATGAGGATTTCGCCCGAGTCGATGGTTTCCAAGCGGTTGATGGTGCGGCACATGGTCGACTTGCCCGAGCCCGAAGGACCGATCACCACGACGACCTCGCCGCGGTCGACCGACAGATTGATGTCGTTGAGGACGTGCAGATCGCCATAGTGCTTATCGACGTGCTTGAGCTCGATAAGCGGCTGGTTGCCAGAAGTAGAAGTGCTCTGTGCCATGGTGCTCGGCTCCTTATGACTTGAAATGGTAAAGCGTTAGCGGATGATGGTCGCGCCGGTCTTGTGCGAAAGGTAGACAGCGGCCTTGTTGATCGCGACGTTGATGAGGATATAGATGACCGCGATTACCAGGTAGACCGACACGAGAGCGTCGTAGTTGGTAATGAGCACGCGGGCGTTTTGCATGAGGTCGGGGTAGCTCACCACATAGGCGACGGTGGTGTCTTTGACTACGACCACGAGCTGCGAAATCAACGACGGGATGATAAATCGAATAGCCTGCGGCAACACGATTTTAAAGGTGATTTTAGCTTTGGAGAGACCGAGTGCCTGGGCCGCCTCGACCTGCCCACGTGGCACGGCGTTGACGCCGGCGCGGAAAATCTCAGCCAGCACGCCGGCTGCAGCGAGCGCGACAGGGAGCGTGAGCATCCAGAACGACGGCAGCGCGATCTTGTACTGGGGCAGCACCAAAAAGAAGAAGTAGATGAACAGAAGGCTCGGCACGCCGCGGAAGAAATCGGTGAGCACGCGGCAGACCAGCTGCAGCGGCTTAATGTCGCTGGTACGGCCGAGCATAAGGGCTAAGCCCAGCACCAGCGCGATTGCGCCAGCGGTGAGTGCGACTTTAACGGTGCCCTCAAAGCCGGCAAGCAAGAACTTCCATGTGGTGAGGTGCGTAAAGAAATACCAATAGTGGACCGAAAGCTGGCCGGTCACATAAAAGCGCTGCAGTACCAGGACGACGAGTGCGGCGACGGCAACAAGCGAGATGGCGGTGCCGATGCGAATCTTGGCGCGCATCTTGGGGCCGGGAGCCTCGTAGAGCGCATCGCGCATGGTAAGCGCAGGGGAGGAGTGCTTGCTCATCGGAGGATCCTCACCTTCTTATCGATATAGTTGCCAATGTGGCTCACCACAAATGCCGTGCCCAGGTAGCCGAGCGCCGAGATAAAGAACGCGGCGACGCCGCCGAGCGAGCGGGTATTGATGTAGCTCACCACGCCGGTGAGCTCTTGCGGTTTAAGCGGCACCTGACTGCCGAGCGCGGTGGTGAGCATGACGGCGATAAAGAGGTTCGTCATGGGCAATACGCTTGAGCGCAGCGCCTGCGGAATCACGATCTTGGCGAGGATACGGCTGAAGCTCATGCCGAGCGAGCGGGCGGCTTCGACCTGGCCGACGCCGACGGTGTTGATGCCGCTCATAAAGTTCTCGGAGCCAAAGGCCGAGCCCAAAAGGACCGTAGCGACGATAACGCAGGTGCGATAGGGCAGGACGACCTTGAGCGGCGGCAGCGCGTAGACGACGATGATGAGCAGCGCGATGCCGGGGATGTTACGGAAGACCTGGACATACAGGTCGCCAAAGACGCGCAGCGGCTTGAGCGGCGACACACGCATCACGGTGACGGCGACGGCCAGCACCATGGCGATGGCAAACGACTCAAGCGTCATGCCCCAGGTTGCTAGCAGCGCGTCGATATAGTTCTGGCCATAGAGCGACCAGAGTTCGGAGAGACTCATGCGGACCTCCCGCCGATAAGGAAAGGGGCTCCCGTGTGTACGGAAGCCCCGACAACTCAGATTGGAAACAGTTTATCGCAATAAAGTGCATCGTGCGTTTCCATATGGTTTCGTTGCGGCCGTTACCAGGCTCGCTGCCTAGGCGCCGATCTCGGGCAGCTCGGGAACATTGGTGTCGCCCGTACGGTCGCCGATGCAGATCTGCCACAGCTCGGTCCAGGTGCCGTCGTCCTCGATCTTCTTAAGGAAGTCGTTGACAAAGGCGACGCCGTCGGAATCGAGCGGCAGACCAATGCCATAGGGCTCCTTGCTGCCGAAGGGCTTGCCGGCGATCTTGTACTTACCGGGCTCGCGGACCAGGGCGCTCTGCTGCATGTTGTTATCGATGACGTAGGCGTCAACGCGGCCCTGCTGGAGTGCCTGGCGGGCCTCCTCGTCGGTCTTGAACTCCTGCTGGCTGGCCTTGGGGGCGAACTCCTCCAGGATGGCGGGGCCGTTGGAGCCGGACTGGACGGCGACGTTCTTGTCGGCCAGGTCGTCGACGCTCTTGATGTCGTCGTTATCGGCGAGCACCAGGATGGCCTGCTGCGTGTAGTAATAGGGACCGGCAAAGGAGACAAGCTTCTTGCGCTCGTCAGTGATGGTGTAGGTGGCAAAGACGGCGTCGACCTGGCCGTTCTGCAAGACGGACTCGCGCGTGTCCGAGGTCACCTGGGTGATCTCGACCTTGTTCTCGCCCAGGATGTAGTTGGACAGGAGCTGCGCGATACCGGCATCGAAGCCACGGGTCTGACCGTCCTTCTCGTTGAGGAGGGAGAAGAGCGTGGAAGTCTGAACGCCACCGATCTTAAAGACGCCGGCGTCCTTGACGGCCGTGGCCCAGGTGCTGGCGGCGACGGCATCGTCATCGGCCTTGGGGCCGTTGTCGACGAGCTTGTCGAATGCCTTGGCGTCGAGCGTGGTGGAAGCCTCGGTATCCTCGGAGCTCTTGGAGGAACCGGCGGCGGAACCCTTGTCGGCCTCGGCGCTGGTGTCGGAGCAGCCGGCAAGACCAAGGCCGGCGACGGTTGCGAAGGTGGCGGCAACGAAGCCGCGGCGGTCGAGAACGACCTGCTGGGAGAGGTTCTTGCTCATGGTAGAACACCTTTCTCAATAAAATCCCTAGCGGTTGAGTAGAGTTATACCCTATCGCGCTCAAATGGGTCAACACGAAATAACTCAGAAACATACTTACCTTATGGGTAATTCTACCTACCAAAAAGGGACAGGTTTATTTTGGCAGGTTTTATCTGGACAAACGTCGGTTGTTGCTGCTGAGATAGTGCTTTTCGGACGGCCCGCCTCGCTGTTTTGTCTCAATCAGTAACAGGTAGACGAGGAAATGGGTTCTAACTGTTGCAGATCGAGATTTTCTCTTCAGGGGAATTCGAATGTCTCGATCTGTAACATCTGGACGGACAAAAGGTCTCTATCTGTTACAGATTGAGACAAAGGTCAGGGACTAAGACGTCTTGTCTAGATCTGTAACAGTTAGACGGGAATTCGGGCCTTGGATGTTACAGATTGAGATAATCGCGTCGCGAAAACAAAAACCTCCGCAGGGGGGGGGTGCTTTCCTTGCGGAGGTTTTCTTACTCGTTGAGTAGTCTTACGGCTTCGGCGGCCATGTTCTCGACCGTCATGCCGTTCTGAGCGAGCAGCTCGTTGGGGTCGTAGCGGTCGGGGAAGCCCTTGGCGATGCCGAAGGTGCGCGTGCGCAAAGGCGTGCAGGCCAGATAGCACGCGACGCGCTCGCCCCAGCCACCGTTCAAGATGCCGTCCTCGAGGGTGACGACAACGCGATGCTCGGCGGCAAGACTGTCGAGGAACTCACGGTCAAGCTCGGTTGCAAAGCGCGGGTTGACGAGCGTGGCCTCGATACCGTACTCGGCAGCCAAGCGGTTTGCCACGCGCTCGCCCAGCTCAAAGAAATCGCCAAGCGCGAGCACGGCAACGTCGCGGCCCTGACGCACCACGTTGTAGCGAACGGCACTGTAGTCGGTGTCTTCGGCAGGCGCAAGGTCGGGACGGCTTACCAAGCCAATGCCCGGTACGCGGATCGCCGCGGGATGCTCGCGGTGGTCGAGCGACCAGCTCAGCATGGACAGATATTCCTCCATGCAGGCCGGCGCCAAGTAGTGCATGTTGGGAAGACCGCCCAACATGGAAATATCAAAGAACGAAAGGTGCGTCTCGGACGTGGTGCCAAAGATTGACGCACCAAACACCAAAATGGTTGCCGGGGCGTCGTTGAGGCACAGGTCGTGCCACAGCTCGTCGTAAGCGCGCTGCAAAAACGTGCCGTACACACCAAAGACTGGCTTGGCGCCCGAGCGCGCAAGCGCGGTGGCAAAGGTCACGGCGTGCTCCTCGGCAATGCCCACATCGACGAACTGTTTGCCGGCGGCAGCGCGAAGCTCGGGTGTAAAGCCCATGATGTAGGGCGTGGCGGCCGTGATGCCCACGACCTGCGAATCGCGCTCGATGGCGGCGCTGAGCGCCTCGCCCGTAATGTCGGCATAGGTGCGCGGCGCAGGCTCGCTCGGATGGCCCGGGCAGAGCTTGCGTCCAGTTGCCATGTCAAACGGACCCACGTGATGCCAGTGTTCGGGGTCGCTCTGGGCCGGCTCAAAGCCCTTGCCCTTGGCGGTCGAGACGTGCAGCACGATGGGGTGATCGATATCGCGCAGTTCCTGCAGCGCGTCGACTAGGGCCAACACGTCGTTACCGGCGTCCAGATAGCGGTAGTCGAGCCCCATCGCGCGGAAAACGTTGCGCTCACAGGTGCCGTTGCTGGCGCGCAGCTCGGCCAGATTGCGATAGAGGCCACCGTGGTTCTCGGCGATGGACTGGTCGTTGTCATTGACGATGATGATTAGGTTGCTATCGAGTTCGGCGGCATTGTTAAAGCCCTCAAACGCCAGGCCGCCCGAAAGCGAGCCGTCGCCAATAACGGTAATGACGTTGTACGCATCGCCCGCCAGGTCGCGCGCGTGGGCAAGGCCGCAGCCCAAGCTCACCGAGGTCGAGGTGTGACCCATGGCGAACAGGTCGTGCTCGGACTCGTCGGGATTGGCAAAGCCAGAAGCCTCACCATAACGCTCCGGATCGATATAAGTGTACGCGCGCCCCGTCAGCGCCTTGTGGGCGTAGGTCTGGTGCGAAACGTCAAAGACAATCTTGTCGATGGGGGAGTTAAACACGCGATGAAGCGCAACCGTAAGCTCAACGACGCCCAAGTTGGGGGCAACGTGCCCGCCGACGGCGGCGGAGCTTTCGAGGATTGCCTGGCGGATCTCGCCGCAGAGCTGCGGGAGCTCGGCGCGATTAAGAGCCTTGACGTCCTCGGGCGTTGTCGTTTGCGTAAGCAGCATCGTTGTGGGTTACTCCATGCGAATCGTGCGCCGGCACTCCCTCGGCCGGCACAATTGCACAAGACAGTCTCGCACATTTTGGCGTTTGATATGTGACGGCGGCGCGGTAATTCGCCAACTGGTGGGGCAAAACGTTTTGTCCGATGCCATACTGATTTGTTCCATGATGTTTTTATCGATTGTGCACAGGCCGTGGCTTGCCGCCGTGAGCCGCTGGAAGGAGGCAGCATGTCCGATGCCGTTCGTGCCGAGAAAATCGCGCACGAGGTCGACGATGCCGCCCGCCAGCTCGCCCAGGCGGGCCGCTTGGACCTGACACGCGAGTTTATCCAGCATGGCGACGTGACGGTCTATGCACATGTGACCTCGGTGGCACGGGCAAGTCTGTCCTTTGCCGAGCACTTGGGCCGTGCTGGCATTTCGATCGACCGCGCCTCGCTGCTGCGCGGAGCCTTGTTACACGATTACTTTCTCTATGACTGGCACGATCCCGATCCGAGCCATCGCCTGCACGGATTTCGGCATCCGTTTTTTGCCCTGGCGCGTGCCGAGGAAGATTTTGAGCTGACGTTGCGCGAGCGGAATATCATCGGGCGGCATATGTTTCCGCTGGTGCCCGTGCCGCCGACGTGTCGCGAGGCGTGGATTGTTTGCCTGGCGGATAAATGGTGTGCTCTGCGTGAGACGGTCGCCGGCCGCCTGCCGCGCAAAGGCGGCGCGAACGATTCGAACGAGGGCTCGAGTGACGGCTCGAGCAAAGATTCGAGCGAAAAGAGGAGAGGGTAGACGGTGGGGACCGCGATTGATATTGCGTTTGGCGGCGCGACGCTTGCCGCCTGTTCGCTTTCGGCACTGGTGCTCTCGTTCGCCTTCTACGGGTTTTGCGGCTGGGCATGGGAATCGACGGTCTGCGCCATGCTCAACCACGGACGCTTTGCCAACAGCGGCTTTTTGCTGGGACCGTGTTGCCCCATCTATGGCGCGGGCGGCATTGCCTGCTGGCTGCTGTTGCGCGGAATTCCTGACGCGTCGAGCCAGTTTGTCGCTGCAGCGCTCGTATGCAGCGTGATTGAGTACAGCGTGGGCGTGCTGCTGGAAAAAACAACAGGCGCTCGCTTTTGGGACTATTCGCACCTGCCGTTTAACCTGCACGGACGCATCTGTCTGTACTGGGCATGCGCGTTTGGCCTGGGTGCGTTGTGCATTTGTCGCGTGGTGGAGCCGGCGGTGTTGGGCCTGCTTGCCCATCTGCCGGTGCTGATTGTGCGGCTGTCCGCCTTTATCGTCGCGGTCGCGATGATGGTCGACGCGGTGTGCTCGTTGGCGAGCTGGCGGCGTCTATCCGATCAGCTGGAGCGCGTCCGGGCCGACCTTGCCGACCGAATCAACGAGTCGCTTGCCGATGCGTCCGACTCCATGCTCGAACGTATTCCCGATTCGGCGATCGACTCGGTGGCACAGACGCATATCCGCAGTCGTGCCGTTAACGCGTGGCTGGCCGAGCTGGGCGATGCGACGCTCGATGCCCTGCGCGAGAAGGCTTCGATGCCGACGTTTATCGCGGATGGTGCTCGCGGCCTGGCACTTGCTGCCCGCCGCGTGGCCGATGCCGCGCCGAGCATGCCGCGTCCGTCGCTCAGTCGTCGCCTTGCCGGCAAGGGCATAAGCCGTCCGGTGCCAAGCGTGTCGCTCAGCCGCCGCGACCTACGCTTCTTTAACGCCTTCCCGCGTCTGCGCATCAATCGCTACGAAGGCGTCATTCGAGCAACTAATCTCCGCGACCGAGCCCGCGAGCTGTTCCGCCACTAGCCGAGACGGGCGCGCTCACGGCTTCCTTGCTCGCGTATTTCCCGTTCGTTTCGCGTCCGTTGCCGCGCCGTTTCCAAGATTGCGGCGCCGTTTCCATTCGACAACGCCGCGTTTAACAATGCCGTATCTGGTCTACACCAGTTGCCCCTCGGCCGCATTATGGGCGCCGACAACGTTCATGCGACCAAGGGAGAGCGAATGTACGATACGGGATCGACAACGTTTATGCTCATCTGCACCATGCTCGTGTTTTTAATGACACCGGGTCTGGCGTTTTTCTATGGCGGCCTGTCCAGGCGCAAAAATGTCATCAACACCATGCTCATGTGCTTTGGCGCCATTGGTCTGGTTGGTGTGCTGTGGATTGTTGCCGGCTGGTCTCTGGCCTATGGCGGCGACGGTTCGAGTCCGTTTATTGGAGGCCTTGACCAGCTGCTGTGCCTGCCGGTGCTCAACCAGGTGCTGCAGGCGGCTGAGGGCAATGCTGCGGACGGTGTCGTCTACCCTCAGATCATCAACATCGCCTTCCAGATGGCATTTGCCATGATCACGGCTGCTATCGTCACGGGCAGCCTGGCCGGCCGCGTTAAGTTCGGTGCCACGACGGCCTTCCTGGGTATTTGGCTGCTCGTGGTCTATGCGCCGCTCGCTCACATGGCTTGGGGCGGCGAGGGCTCCTTTATTGGCGATATCATCGGCGCGCTCGACTTTGCCGGCGGCGACGTGGTGCACATCTCGTCTGGTCTTACGGGCCTGATTCTCTGCTTAATGCTCGGCCGTCGTCGCGGCTTTGGCATGGTGAGCTACCGTCCGCATAACGTGCCGTTTGTGGCGCTGGGAGCCGGCCTGCTTTGGTTTGGCTGGTTTGGCTTTAACGGCGGCAGCGAGTTCAAGGCCGACGCCGTGGCGGCACTTGCCATCCTCAATACCGTGACGGCCAGCGCGGCGGGCATGGTCTCGTGGCTTGCCGTCGAGCGCGTGCACACAGGTCGCCCCACGCTGGTGGGCGCCAGCACCGGTCTGGTTGCGGGCCTTGTGGTGGTCACGCCGGGCGCGGGCTTTGTCGAGCCGTGGGCGGCGCTGGTCATGGGCCTGATCGTATCTCCCGTCTGCTACCTGGCCATCAGCCATCTTAAGACCAAATTTGGCTACGACGATGCGCTCGACGCGTTTGGCTGCCACGGCATCGGCGGCATCCTGGGCGGCGTGCTCACGGGGCTGTTCTGCGTGCCGGAGCTCTCGTGGACCGGTAAGGGCGGCCTGTTCTACACGGGCGATGTCTCGCTGCTCATCTCGCAGATTTTGGGCATTGTGGTGACGGTCGCTATTGTACTGGTGCTCGACTTGGTGATCGCCGCGGTGGTCAAGGCGCTGTTCCACGGCAGCCTGCGCGTGGACGAGGCCGACGAGGCGCTGGGCCTGGATGCGAGTCAGCACGGCGAGAGCGCCTACCCTTCGTTCTCCGGACTCGATTAGCAGCTTCCCCAAGCTCCGCACCTTGCCGTTCAATCGTCGCGCGGCTTCCCCAGGCACCCGACCTTGCCCCTCAAACCGTCGCTTGCGTACCGAAGTACGCGGCGCTCCTCTTTCGGGGCAATCTCGGGCACCTGGAAAACCCGCGTCATTGAATGACAATTCATTTCTTTATTAAAGAGAGGAATTCACTATGAAGAAGATTACGGCGATCGTTCGTGCCGAGAAGCTTGAGGTTCTTAAGGACGCGCTGTTTGCTGCTGATGTTCGCGGTATGACTATCAACCAGGTGCAGGGCTGCGGTGCGCAACATGGCTGGAAGGAATACGTGCGCGGCAACGAGTTGCTTGTCAACACGATCCCTAAGGTACAGTTCACCCTCATCTGCGCCGATGAACATGTCGACGGAATTGTCGACATCATCTGCAACGCTGCTCGCACCGGAGCCGTCGGCGACGGCAAGATCTGGGTCGAGCCGGTCGAAGAAGTTATCCGCATTCGTACCGGCGAACACGGCCCCGCCGCGGTGTAGGACAATCTTTCGCCTGACGGGCGTGCCTCTCTTGGGGCGCGCCCGTTCTCGTCTACAATATCGTGCAGACGAAGGAGAGGCATGCCCATGATCAAGATGTTTGCGAGTGACTTAGACGGAACGCTGCTGAATGCCCTACACGAGGCCGACGGAACCATCCGCCGCGCCATTCGCGAGCTGACCGAAGCCGGGCTGCATGTGGTTCCCGCGACCGGACGCTCGACGCTGCCGATCGGCGAGCATGGCTTCACAGGTCTGGCACTCGACGCCTGCTGCTCCAACGGATCCATCGTGCGCGACAGCCATGGTGAGGTGCTCAAGACCTGGACCATCGACCCGCAGGTTACCGAGGAGCTGCTCAAAGCGTTCCCGGACATTTGCTTCGACTGCTCCACGCCCGACGGCATGTTCTCGAGCGGTTCGTTCGAGATGCACCAGGCGGGCTTTAAAAAGGACAGTCCTATCAAGCGCATCGTGATGCGCGGCATGCGTGCACGTGGCGGGTATCACGAGGAACAGTATTTCGACCAGTCGATCGGTGACATCCTGCGTCATGACGTGTGCAAAATCAACTGCCGCGTGACCTCGCCCGAGCTGGAGCGCGACCTTAAGGCATATTTGGCTGAGCGATCGGACCGCGTGGTCAACGCGCCGTTCGATCCGGTGATGTTCGAGATCACGGACGTGGCGTGCAACAAGGGCGAGAGCGTGGCGTGGCTGGCGGGCTACTACGGTATTGCCGAGGACGAGGTCGCGGTCTACGGCGACGGCGGCAACGATATCGCCATGCTCAAGCGTTTCCGTCACAGCTACGCGACCAAAAACGGCAGTGACGCGGCCAAGGCCGCCGCGAGCGTGACCATCGGCAGTTGCATGGTCCACGCCGTTCCCAAGCATATGCTCGCCACCATGCGCAAGCAAAACTCCCGCACCGTCATCGAATAATGTGACAAAGGGACTGCCCTTCGTCACATCCTAAATATTGCCTTTACGTGTTGATGCACACGGTGTGCAATAATACTCGCACTGTGCAATAGCGCACAGGCTGAGTAACAAGGAGGACGCTTGTCCCAGCTCGAGAAATGCGATCGCCGGTCCCTTCGCTCGCAGCGTGCCCTTCGCCAGGCGCTTGCCAGCGAGCTTGCCGAAAGCGGCGACTTTTCGCGCATTAACGTCGCGTCGCTCACCGAGCGCGCCGGTCTTACACGCCGCACGTTCTATTCGCACTACCGCGATATTCCCGACTTTATCAATCAAATCGAGGACGGCTTGCTGGCCGAGATCCGTGAGCGCATTGAGCTCATCACTGCAGCTCAGCTGCCTGATCTCTATCACAATATCGATGAGCTCGAGCCGGCGCCCGGTTCGGTTGAGCTGCTGCGTTATCTTGCGGCCAACCGCGACTTAATCGGTGCGCTGCTGGGTCCGGGCGGCGACCAGGCCTTCATTAAAAGGATCATCGACACCGCTCGTGAGGCTGTGGTGCCGCGTGCGCAGACGGGCATTTTGGGCCTGGCGCTGGGTACGTTCTTTGACTACTACGTCACCTACGTCGTGAGTGCCGAGGTCGGCATGATTCAGCGCTGGTTTGAGCGTGGGCTCACCGAATCGCCCGAGGCCATGGCGCGCATTATGACGGTGCTCGCTTTTGTGCGCCCTGGTGACCTGTATGGCCAACCCATCGATATCAACGTGCCGGAATATGGCATGAAGCTATTGAACTTGCAGCTCGAGGACGCGGCCGACACCGTCGCAACCGTCGAGTCCAACAACTAAGAGGAGAGACAGATGAGCAAACTCGTCGAGGGCATTAAGGACCGTATGGTTGCTGCCGCACGCGAGGCCGCGCCCGCCGTGGTGGACGCCGCGCAGAAGGCCGCGACCGCGGCTGCCGAGAAAGTTGCCGAGGCAGTTGCCGATGCCAAGAACGCAGCAGGGGAGACGTCCGTCGCTAGCGAGCTCGCCACCGCCGCTGAGTCCGTGGCCGCCGCCCACGCCCCCGAAGGCGCGATCTTCAACCCCGAGAACGCTCGTGGCAACCTGCACCTGGGCATCGACGTGGGCTCCACTACCGTCAAGCTCGCTGTGCTCAACGACGACAACCAGATCGTCTACGCCAAGTACCAGCGCCACCACACCGACGTCCGCGCCTGCGCCCGCGACCTGTTCGAGGGTGCCGCGACCGTGCTGCCGACGGCCCAGATGACCTGCGCCATTACCGGCTCGGGCGGCCTGCTGCTGTCCCAGTGGCTCGACCTGGAGTTTGTCCAGGAGGTCATCGCCAGCAAGCGTGCCGTCGAGACCCTCATCCCGGCCACCGATGTCGCCATCGAGCTGGGCGGCGAGGACGCCAAGATCATCTACTTTGACAACGGCATCGAGCAGCGCATGAACGGTACCTGCGCCGGCGGTACAGGCGCGTTCATCGACCAGATGGCAACCCTGCTGCACACCGATGCCAGCGGCCTTAACGAACTCGCGGCCAACGCCACCACCATCTATCCCATCGCTAGCCGCTGCGGCGTCTTTGCCAAGACCGACGTCCAGCCGCTGCTCAACGAAGGCGCCCGTCCCGAGGACGTCGCCGCTTCCATCTTCCAGGCCGTCGTGACCCAGACCATCTCGGGTCTGGCGTGCGGCCGTCCCATCCGCGGTAACGTCGCCTTCTTGGGCGGCCCGCTGCAGTATCTCTCCGAGCTGCGCCATCGCTTCTACCTCACGCTCAACCTGGACGAGGAGCACCGCATTGTGCCCCAAAACGCCCACCTGTTTGTGGCGAGCGGCGCCGCCATGGCGCATGAGTCCAACAAGCTCAGCACGTTCCCGCAGCTCATCGAGGCTATCGATGCCCTGGGTGACACACAGGGTGCCGAGGTCGAGCGTCTGGACCCGCTCTTTGCCACCGACGAGGACTTTGCCGAGTTCAAGACCCGCCACGACCAGGAAGTCGTTCCCAAGGGCAAGCTCGACGGCTACACCGGCCGCGTGTTCATTGGCATCGACGCCGGTTCCACCACCATGAAGGCCGCGCTCGTGGGCGAGGACGGCCAGCTGCTGCACACCTGGTACGGTAACAACAACGGCGACATCCTTGGCACGGCCAAGGTCATCATGGCCGATTTCTACAACCACATCCCCGCCGGCTGCACCATCGGCCACGTGACCACCACGGGCTACGGCGAGGCGCTGCTCATCGAGGCCCTCAAGGCCGACTCCGGCGAGATTGAGACCGTCGCGCACCTGCGCGGCGCCAAGGCATTCCTGCCCGGCGTCGAGTTCATCCTGGACATCGGCGGTCAGGACATGAAGTGCCTGCGCGTCAAGGACGGTGTTATCGAGCACATCATGCTCAACGAGGCCTGCTCGTCGGGCTGCGGCAGCTTTATCGAGAGTTTTGCCGTCTCTATGAACATGGACGTGCGCGCGTTCGCCGATGCCGCTATCCATGCCAAGGCCCCCGTCGACCTGGGTAGCCGCTGCACGGTCTTTATGAACTCGCGCGTCAAGCAGGCGCAAAAGGAAGGCGCCACGGTGGGCGACATCGCGGCCGGCCTGTCCTATTCCGTCATCAAGAATGCCCTCTTCAAGGTCATTAAGCTGCGCGACCCCAAGGAGATCGGCAGCCAGGTGATCGTCCAGGGCGGCACCTTTATGTCCGATGCCACGCTGCGCGCGTTTGAGCAGCTCACCGGCGTTCATGCCGTGCGTCCCGACATTGCCGGCTGCATGGGCGCCTACGGTGCGGCCCTGCTCGCCCGCGATCGCGCCGGTGCCGACGGCACTTCGACCATTCTTTCGGCCGAGGACATCGCGCACCTCACCGTGACGCAAAAGCATGTCCGCTGCGGCCGTTGCTCTAACAACTGCCAGCTTACCGTCAACGACTTTGGCGGCGGCAGGCGCTTCATTACCGGCAACCGCTGCGAGAAGGGCGCTGGCCACAAAAAGCAGAAGACTGAGGCCCCCAACCTCTTCAAAAAGAAAAACGAGCTGCTCTTTAACCGCGAGATCCTGAGCCCCGACGAGGCCCCGCGCGGCACCGTCGGCATCCCGCGCGCGCTCAACATGTACGAGAACTACCCCTTCTGGCATGCGTTCTTTACGCGCCTGGGCTTTAGCGTGCGGCTGTCCGACCAGTCGAGCAAAAAGACTTACCAGGCGGGCATCGAGTCCATGCCGTCCGAGAGCGTGTGCTATCCGGCCAAGATGAGCCACGGCCACGTGATGAACCTCATCGACCGCGATGTCGACTTCATTTGGATGCCGTGCGTGCGCTGGGAGCGCAAGGAGGATCCGACCGCCGGCAACTGTTACAACTGCCCCATTGTCATGAGCTACCCCACGGCGCTGGCGCTCAATATCGACGAGATTCGCGAGCAGAACATCGAGTTCCTGTACCCGTTTGTGCCCTATCACGACAAGACCGAGCTCAAGCGCCGTCTGTACCAGGTGCTCGCCGTCGACCGTGTGGCCGATGCTGAGGCCGGTCGCGGTCGCGTGCGTGGACCCAAGATCACGCGCTCCGAGGTCGATGCCGCCGTCAACGCTGCCTTTGAGGCCGATGCGCGCTTCCACGAGGATATCCAGACCATGGGCGAGGAGGCTCTTAAGTGGGTCGAGGACCACGGCGGCCACGGCATCGTACTCGCCGGCCGCCCCTACCATAACGACCCCGAGATCAACCACGCCCTGCCCGAGCTTATCTCGAGCTTTGGCTTTGCGGTCTTTACCGAGGATTCGCTTGCGCACCTGGTGAAGCCCGAGCGTCCCATCCGCGTCGTCGACCAGTGGATGTACCACAGCCGCCTGTACGCCGTCGCCCGTTTTGTGACGATGCGCAACGACCTGGACCTGATTCAGCTCAACTCCTTCGGCTGCGGCTTGGACGCCCTGACCACCGACCAGGTGCAGGAGATTCTGGAAGCCAGCGGCAAGATCTATACCGTGCTCAAGATTGACGAGGTGTCCAACCTGGGTGCCGCGCGCATCCGCATCCGCTCGCTCATGGCTGCGCTTAAGGACCAGGAGGCTGAGCGCTTGGCTGAGGCAACGGCCGCGGGCGAGGCCTACGAGCAGGGCGATGCCGCGCCGGTGGCGCCCTCCACGGATGCCCCCGCGTTCGCGAGCCGCAAGTACACGTTCGAGGCGCAGCGCGAGAGTGCTTCGACCGCGTGGCCCAAGGTGCCCTTTACCGAGCAGATGCGCGAGGAGGGCTACACCATCCTGTGCCCGCAGATGGCGCCGATCCACTTTGATCTGGTCAAAGAGGTGTTCCGTGGTGCTGGCTACAACTTGGAGCTGCTGCCCTCGACTGACCACGATGCCGTCGAGGCCGGCCTGCGCTACGTGAACAACGACATCTGCTATCCGTCGATCCTGGTGACGGGCCAGATTATGGAGGCCATCGAGAGCGGTCGATACGACCTGTCCAAGACGGCCGTGGTTATCAGCCAGACCGGCGGCGGCTGCCGCGCTACCAACTACATCGCACTCATCCGCAAGGCCCTGCGCGAGAGCGGCCACCCCGAGATTCCGGTGATCTCGCTTTCGGCCGTGGCGCTCGGCGAGGACAACCCCGGCTTTAAGATTACGCCAGCGCTGCTTAAGCAGGCAGTCTACGCGGTGCTCTTTGGCGACGTGATGATGCAGATGCTCTACCGCTGCCGCCCGTACGAGGCCACGCCCGGCGCCGCCAATGCGCTCTACGAGGAGTACATGGTGCGCGCCCGCAAGCTGGCGCCTAAGTTCAACCGCCATAACTACACCAAGCTGTGCCGCGAGGCCATTCACGCGTTCGACACCATGCCGCTCGTGGGCGAGGGCACCAAGCCACGCGTGGGCGTGGTTGGTGAGATCTTGGTCAAGTTCCACCCAACAGCTAACAACCATGTGGTCGACGTGATCGAGCGCGAGGGCTGCGAGGCGGTGGTGCCGGGCCTGCTCGACTTCTTCCTATACTCCATGAGCAACGCCGAGCTACAGAAGGACGAGCTGGGAAGCTCTGCCACTACGCGCGCTAGCATGCAGGCACTCATTAAGCTGGTGGACTGGATGCGCACGCCGGTGGAGGAGATGCTCGAAAAGTCCCGCCGCTTCGAGGCGCCCGAGCGCATTGGCGCCATGGCGGACAAGGCTCGCACGGTGCTCTCGGTGTGCAACAACATGGGCGAGGGCTGGTTGCTCACGGCCGAGATGCTCGACCTGATCGACCATGGCGCGCCCAACATCATCTGCACGCAGCCTTTCGCGTGCCTGCCCAACCACGTGGTGGGTAAGGCTGTGATCAAGGAACTGCGCCGTCAGCACCCCGAGAGCAACATCGTTGCGGTGGACTACGACCCCGGTGCATCCGAGGTCAACCAGCTCAACCGCATTAAGCTCATGATCAGCGTGGCCAAGGAAAACATGCGCGCCGGTAAGGGCTTTAAGCTCGAGAAGGTGGCGCCGCTCGCGATGGACGAAGTCACCGGCCAGATGCGTGCCCACGACGGCTGCGTGAGCTGCGGCTCGGTCGATGAGAGCGCCGTGGCGTCGGTCGCTGAGCGCCTGGGGCGCGGTGTGAAGTAGCTAAATTATTCCGACGCTAACAGCGGCTTGCCGAAATAACGTGTGAGGCGCGGTGGCGGCCATCTGGCTGTCGCCGCGCCATCTTTCTCTGGCTTGGTCTGGGGCGGTGCAGACAATGAATGGTGCGGTCAGTGCTCGGCTCAACCCGCTGAGAAGGTGGGGCTGAGCCATTTATTTCGGAAGTGGGGCACAGGCTTGCGGGTGGTGAGTGGGTCACTGATTTGGCTAGAGTCTGTCAGGCCCTCGTTGTTTTCTCTCGGAATACTTCAAAAAACATGGGCTGACCCACGCTTCTGTTCTGGCGGAATACGTTGCTGCTTTGCATGGAATTAGCATGCCCGTCATATTCAGCTGGAAAGGTCTCCTCTTTCAGCGCTTTTTAAACATCGAGAGAGCTGGCGTGCCTCAAGTTGAATGCAGCTTATCGCGTGATGAGTCTGCGCTTGGGTATCGTTTGAATTTGAAACGCAGTAAAAAGGGATTGATATTCTGTCTTGTTCGCCTAGGCAAACGATTTTTGCTGGATAGCCTATCCTGATTTGAGACGCCTGTGAGGCTATGGTCAGAATAATCCCATGCTTATGAATCAGAAAATCGGACAAATTTTGCTGGTCTGCTAAGTTAATATTCTCGTAGGAAGGGGAAAGGCCCAGATGGTTAAATACTGAGTTTATTCTCTTTCGACAATATCGAATGTCACAGGTGTTTGCAATTGGATATCGAGCCACCGCGTTTAGATTTGCCGTTGCGCGACTAGCTAATGGGTGACTGCTTTCAACTAAGAGGTTGACTTCGGCATTCAATAAAAAATGCGATTCAAAAAGATTGGTGTTTACTTGTCCAGCGACAATTGCAATGTCGATTTGTCTGTCAAGTAGAAGGGATAAACACGTTCCGCCGTCGTCATATCTGGAAACAGTAAACTTACCGCCCTTATACTTTTTCGAAAGCCTGTTCAGTGTGGGCTGGTTGAACCAGCTTGCGAGTATTGGTGCTAGTCCGACTGCAACGCGTGTCAAACGTGTCTGGGTTATTTTTATCTTTTCACGCGTGATTTGCGCATACGCTTGAATTCCCTCAACTGAAGCTAGTGCATCTAATGCTATAGGAAGGATTTCTTCTCCATAGTTTGTTAGATGTAGAATACTGCCTCTTTTTTCGAACAGCTTCAGACCAAGTTCAGATTCCAATGCTCGAATGCCTTTTGAAACAGCTTGCGGCGAAACGCTTAATATAGTTGCTGCATCCGAGTAATTCTGATAATCAAATACCTTTATGAAATACTGCAGCTGAACAACATTCACCAGAATTTCCTTAGGTTGAATTTTTAATCATTCTAAGTGTAAATTAAATAATGTTAAACAAGGCAAACAAATTGTTTCATCTAGTACAAAAAGTTATCAAACAGCTTTTGACTTTTTGACCAAAGTATAACTAGGCCTAGAACGAGAAAGGAGCCATTGTGGATTGGATACAGCCAACTCAAACACCTAACGATATTGCTTTGCTATCAAGTTGGTGTTCTTGTCAGGGCGCAAAATGTCAAGGGCGCTGTAATCCCTGGGGGATGTGTGCCGTGTACACGGGCGGGAATTGCCGCGCATTTCAATATTGCGGCATACACGTTAGCTAGGAGCTCCGATGGAATATATTCAAAAGCCAGTGATTACTCAGATGCCTGCTTCGTCTCGAGATATTTCTACGTGTGTGTCCTGTGCAGCACATATTTGTTGGAGTTATTCAGGGGGAGGACCGTGTGGCCTGAGGATCTGCATTACCAAATTTTGTGGCTGGAATTACTCCTAATGGCAGGTTGAAATATTGAAATATGCAACGGAGTAGAAATGAAACAGTCTCGCTTTAATGTAATCGATAAAGGGAATCAACCTACGTTGGCATATAACTCGTACTCTGGTGCAATCGTTGCGTTGGATGCAGAATACGAAAAGGGGCTTTTTGAGAATGGAGCTAGTTGCCCTTCGGAAATTGTCGATAATTTGACGAACGCGGGGTTGTTGGTTCCCGACGGACTTGACGAGATCGAACATTTAAAAGAGATATCGTTGGCCTGTCGCATGCAATCAAAATCACTTTCATTTACGATAGCCCCGACATTGAATTGTAACTTCAGATGTCCGTATTGTTATGAGAACGGCAAGCATTATGGCTCAATGAACGACCGATGCGTCGATCAGGTAATAAAGCATATCAATGGCATGGTTATAGACAATCAGGCGGATAGTTTGCAGATTGCCTGGTATGGCGGCGAGCCTTTATTGGCGATTGAGACGGTGGAGAAGATTACGCGCGGAATCCGAAGTGATGAAATCTTATTTAACGCCAGCATGGTGACCAATGGCTATTTCTTAGATGGGAAAACGGCGGAGTTGCTTGCAAAAAATGGGGTTACGCACGTTCAGGTAACTGTCGATGGTCCGCCTGAGATACACAATCGAAGAAGATGTCTTCCTTCTGGCGGCGATACGTTCAACCGTATTATTGATAACGTAAAAAGGGCTAGTGCGTACTTTGATGTCATCTTAAGAGTCAATGTTGATCCGTCGAACGGTGATCAGATTGATCGTTTGGTTGATTCGCTTGATCGTAAAGGTCTTCGTAATAAAGTAAAACTATATTTAGCGGCAGTAGATGATATAAATGGGACGTGCGCTAACTCTCCATGCTATTCAGAGGATGAATTTGCTTCGATTGAAGCATCCTGTCTGTCTCGCTACAAAATGACAGGGTACATGGATCCATTTCTTCCAGGCTTTAATCCGACCATATGCGGAGCCGTCAATAAATATTCAGAAGTTATTGGACCAGACGGTTCCTTATATAAATGCTGGAATGAAATAGGATATTCCGACAGAAGCTATGGGAGCATCTTTGAAAATGTAACGAGTAGCGCATCCGAAGTTTCCATATGGAATGCTTACGACTTTTGTTCAGATTCAGAATGCCTTAACTGCTCACTTCTTCCTATGTGCATGGGTGGCTGTCCCTTCACCAGGCTGTATGAAAATAAGACAAGCTGTGTATCCGCAAGAAAGAACTGTATAAAAGTAATGAGGGCGGCCTATGATCTCAAACATAAGAAGTGATGCGGATTCAACGGCGATCTTCGACTATCTGCCATATTTCAGACTTGGGTTTTCTTCCCAATTGCTTCTGGTTATAGCCTTTACGTTGTGCTTAATAATATCTGGAATGATGGCCTCTGTATCCCCGCTGCTCACGAGCGCTCTGGTTGATAATATATCTAAAAAAGCTCCTTATGGTGCTATTATGATTGACAGTGCGTTAATTGGTTTCGCGGCATTAATCGATATTGTTGTCAGCTATTTAAGCACTCTTCTTTCAATGCGGATAACGACCGTGGCTGCATTCTCGATAGCTCGAAGGAAAATCGATGAGCTCGTGCGGATGCCTTTTGAGTTGTTTTTTGAGCAGGAGTCTGCTGAAAAAACTCAACAGATTTGTTCAGATGCCAATGCTGTGGCGTCCTTCGGATTGTCGATGCTCCAGACGGTACTCCTTGCGATTGTCCAGCTAGGTATCAGTCTATTTTTTCTCTATGGATGTTCCACAGCGCTCTTTTGGGTTTCCGTGACATTTTGCATCTTGTATGCAATTGCATATGCTTCATTTAAAAAACCGCTTTTTGTTTCAGGTCTGACCTTTAAGGAAGAGCAGTCTCTGTATTTCGGAAAAGTGGAGTCCCTACTTGCGCATCAGAGATTTTTGTATGTTAATGCGCTGTTCGAAAGAGCATTGAAATCCATAGATAGCTATTTTTCGTCTTTGCTGCACGCCGGAGTCGCCTATCAAAGTGTCGTTTCGAAATTTCAGGCAACTGATTCCTTTGCTGCGGCTGCGTCCCAGGTGACCATTCTTTTGATTTCGGCTTTTTATGTAATGCATGGAAGCATGAGTGTAGGCCAACTTGTTGCTGTTTCGAGCTACATGGCTTTAATGCTATCTGCCGTGAGGTCAATCTACGGTATAGGTAGCAGCGCACAAGACTGCTTCTCATCGATATCCCGTCTAAATGCCTCTAAATTGCCTTCGGCTGCTGCTGGAGAGGAGCTCTTGGAGATCGATTACATCGAACTGCATAATTTCGGCTTTACATTAAATGGAAAGTGTCTCTACAGCAACTTGAATGTCAGGTTTGAAAAAGGAAAGCTCTATGCTCTTGTAGGGATTAATGGCTCGGGCAAAACGACCCTTGCGTACTTATTGATGGGTTGTTTCAATTCGGATTACGTTGGAACTATTTCCTACAACGGTAAGGCCCAAGAAGAAATTAACTGTGAGCTCCTTAGGCAGAAGCTAGTTTCGTTTGCTGAACAAACTCCGATATCAGTAAAGGATATTCTTTGCGATAGAAACTTTCCTTCTATCGAAAGGAAGAGGTGCGGAGGAATGTCTCCCGGGGAACTGGAACAACTGGAAATTAGGCGGGTCTTAGAAAAGAAGGCAGACGTCTATTTATTCGATGAGCCAACAGCATCACTCGATATTGCTCATAAAGAAGCTCTGATAAAAGCTATGAAGGAAATGCGAAAGCACAAGATTGTCATTGCAATTACACACGATATGGACCTAATAGATGCTAGTGATGAGGTGGTAGAGCTTGGGAAAAGCGACTGAAATAATGCGCCTGGGGGCACGTTATCTACTGGGCACGATGGTTGCTAGCGTGCCGTGGGCTATTTGGGTTATTGCAAAAGGATCTCCCGCTTGGCTGTGCTCTACAGGGGCGCTCTTTTGTGCGTTGGTAGTCTATCTTTTTGCAACTCGGGGCGCTGTTTCTTGTGATAAGCCCAAACGGCGTGGGATTCTTTTGGGATGGCAGTTCATTTTCATCGTATTTATTATTATGGCCTCTATGCTCGATATAGGTGGAAAATCAATATCCAGATGGGTATTGGTCTGTTCGGTCTCAGTTTTGCATGAGCTGTTATTTAGGTACGTATTTTTATTTGAATGCACAATCGTCGGAATAGTTCGGCCGTTTTGCATAAGGGCATTTATACAGTCGATGCTATGGTCATTGCTTCTCGTGACTCAACAGTGTTTAATCGGGGCACCCACAAATTACATCATTGCAATGATGGGGGGCTATCTTTGTCTGGGCCTTATTTTTGCGCTGCTCGTGCGAAAAACAGGGACAGTGTGTCCGTCTCTTTTAGCCATGATGTCTCTGGATTTTATCAACATCCTAGCTCTTTGAGTTACGGACAAAATCTTCAAAATCTTTAGGTGTTGGCACCATGGCAGATAAAGCCCGCACGGTGCTTTCGGTATGCAATAACATGGGCGAGGGCTGGCTGCTCACGGCCGAGATGCTCGACCTAATCGATCACGGTGCGCCCAACATCATCTGCACGCAGCCCTTCGCCTGCCTGCGATTCGGTTAGCGAGGATGCCGTGGCATCGGTCGCCGAGCGTCTGGGGGCGGCATTAAGAAGTAACATGCCTGCTTTAGTCTGATATGAGAAAAACGGGTGGCAGCCATACCGGCTGCCACCCGTTTTTACTGGATACATGTTGCGTAATTGGCCTTGCCGGCACTTTTCGCGGACTCGGATTTCGGAAGTGCGGGGAAAAACTCCGAATCTCCGAGTACACTGCTCTTTTGCATCCTTGTGACCTGCACTGATAATTGTTCTCGGGGGAAGCGGGCACTGCGGGGCGCGGCAACGGCGCGCGATTTCCGCGTCGCAGCGCTACCCTGATGCTGAATGCC
>JAHABQ010000028.1:0-23223 GCA_018376265.1 Collinsella sp. | reverse complement strand
GGCGTGCCCGGCAAAGAGGATCTCCCCGGCCGTCGGCCGCAGCATCCCGCAGATCATCTTGAGCGTTGTCGACTTGCCGGCGCCGTTGGGGCCGAGCAGCCCGTACACCTCGCCCTCGCGGATATGAAGGCTCACGTCGGCCACGGCGTCCTGCGCCTGGTCGCCGCGGCCGAAGCGCTTGGTGAGTCCGCGCGTCTCGAGCATGTAACCCATGGGTTCGTCCTTTCTCTTCCGGGCGCGCGGGCCGAGTCGCCGCGCCCGCGTGCCTTACCTTTCGGGTTCACCATCCATGGTGGGGCGCGTTTCTAACGAAGCTGTAACGGCCGTTGGGCTCTTTTGGCGCCAGCCCTTCACGACCCGTACGCCACTCATGGTATGTTTATCGCGATAACAAGGACGGAGGTGCCCGTGGCACGCAATAAGTACCCGGAGGAGACGGTCGAGAAGATTCTCGACGTTGCCGAGCGGCTCTTCGTGGAGCGCGGCTACGAGCACACCACGATGATCTGAAGAGCAATACGCTAAATCGAAAAAGGCAAACCCTGGAGACGTGATTTTTGCCATAACGAGCGAGAATTTCGAAGATGTTTGCACACCATTGGCGTGGGAAGGCGAACAGCCGGTTGCAATCAGCGGACACTCTTGCGCGTATGCGACCGAAAGCATTATCCCGAGATACCTAGCATATTTAATCAGGGCTGCCAGTGGCAGCGTGAGGGTAATCTAGGGGCGGCGGTTCTGCGCGCTGCCGTCCCGTGCTGATTCTGGCTTGCGAGGCGATTCTGCTATCCTGCGAGTTGAAAAGGTTCCACTCCGGTGACAAGAGCTCCCCTGCTCTTCCGCGAACAGCGGATAGCCGGGGCGGTCGTTTGTTAGTAGTGCTTTTTGAACGATAAAGTTACCGTGATAATCAAGCGGTTGACTGCCGTTGCCTAAGCAGTTTTATCATATCGTTGCCGCAGTCCCCGGCGCAGTGCGCAGCTCCTGCCGAATCTTCCGAAAGCGTTCCGGGACTTTGGCAAGCTCCATCTTCTGCGGGGCATCGACCGTACCCGCTTCCTTCGCCGTTTCGTAATACCAGCACTTGTAATCCACCATCTCCATGGTGTGCTGCAATTCCGCCATCTGCTGTTTCAGAACTTCTTGTTGGCGCCGGAACATGGCAAGGCGCAAATCGATAGTGTCGTCTCCTTGCAGCGCCATCTCGATGTACTGCCGGATGTCCTTGATGGACATCCCGGCTTTCTTCATGCAGCCGATCACCTGCAGCCATTCGATATCTGATTCCCGGAACATGCGAATGCCACCGGAGGAGCGCTCCACGAAGGGCAGCAGCCCCTCCTTGTCGTAGTAGCGCAAGGTGGACGCCGCAACCCCCAGCAGCTTCGCCATCTCTCCCACCGTATAGACCATCTGAAAACCCCTCCGAATTATTCCAGAATCCCCTTGACTTAAAGTTAACTTCAAGTTCTAGGATGCACATGAAGTTCAAAGGAAGCATGCTTCCAAACAGAATGTTTGTCAATCATAAGGAGGGGAATCGAACGTGAACAGGCCGTATGTTTTCTGCCACATGATGTGCGCTTTGGACGGAAAGATCATGGGCGGTTACATGGGAACGCCGCAGGGCAGAGCGGCGGGCGATGCGTTCTACGACATTGCCTTCGGGAAAGAGCCCTTTTACCATCACCAGGGCTGGCTGTCCGGCAGGGTGACAACGGACGACAACTTCACCTTCTAAAGGAAGCCGGACCTGGACGAAGATGCGCCGGCCGTTCCGGCAGGTGATTTCATCGCGCAACCGGACTTCGGAATGTTCTACGTCTCCGTGGACCCCCACGGCAAGCTGGGGTGGAAAAGCAGCACCCTGCGCTATGTGGACACCACCGCCCATGTCGTCGAGGTGCTGACAGAGCAGGTCGGCAACGCCTACAGGGCATTTTTGAGAAAGCTTGGAATCTCGTACATCATCGCGGGAGAAACGGAGCTAGATCACGGTCTGGCCCTTTCCAAGCTGAAAGAAGAATTCAATATCGAGACCCTGATGCTGGGCGGTGGCGGCGTGCTGAACTGGTCGTTCCTGCAAGCGGGGATGTGCGATGAGACCAGCATCGTGTTGGCGGCGGCGGCAGACGGGAGCCCGGATACGCCTCCGGTTTTCCGAGCCGCAGAAGGCATTTCGGAGAGTAAGGCCCTTGGCTTTACGCTGAAAGAGGCGAAGGCCATGGACGGCGGGGCGGTCTGGCTGCGCTATGGCGTGAATCGATAATCCTTAGCAGGAGGTTTCAATTATGAGGTATGAACGAAAAGAGCAGTTCGAGAAGGTCAACGCATTCGGCACGGGAACGGCGAACACCGCCTATGCCCAATACTTCACCGGCGATTCGTTCCTGAATCCGCTGACCGATCCGGAAGGTGGCCTGTTCGCCGCCAACGCGACCTTCGAGCCGGGATGCCGCAACAACTGGCATATCCATCACGCGGACAAAGGAGGCGGTCAGCTCCTACTCTGTACGGCTGGCGAGGGCTGGTACCAGGAGGAAGGCAAGGCCGCCGTCAGCCTGCACGAGGGCAGCGTTGTGATGATCCCCGCCAACGTCAAGCACTGGCACGGAGCGAAGAAGGACAGCTGGTTCAGCCATATCGCCGTGGAGGTTCCCGGCGAGAATTGCGAGAACGAGTGGTGCGAGCCGGTATCCCATGAAGATTACGCAAGGCTGTAGGGAGGAACGAAACATCGCAGTCAAACAGACGGCAGGCAGAGATGCCCTGGGTGAATTCGCCCCGAAATTCGCGGAACTGAACGATGACGTGCTCTTCGGAGAGGTCTGGAGCCGAGAGGGGCAGCTCAGCCTCCGCGATCGCTCCCTCGTGACCGTCGTCGCGCTGATGGCTCAGGGGCTTACCGATGAGAGCTTCCGCTATCACCTGATGGAGGCAAAGAAGAACGGTATTACAAAAGAAGAAATCGCGGAGGTCGTGACCCATGCAGCCTTCTACTGCGGCTGGCCCAAGGCGTGGGCGGTTTTCCGCATGGCAAAGGATATCTGGGGCGAGGAGTAGAACGATGATCTTGAATGAAACCTACTCGTTGGCAAACGGAGTTCAGGTTCCCAAGCTGGGACTGGGCACCTGGTTCATCGACGATGCCGAGGCGGCGGAAGCCGTTCGCGAGGCGGTAAAGCTGGGCTATCGCCTGATCGACACCGCGCAGGCCTACGGAAACGAACGCGGCGTCGGCGAGGGCGTGCGCACCTGCGGCGTTCGCCGGGAAGAGCTTTTCGTCGCCAGCAAGATCGCGGCAGAGCTGAAGACCTACGAGGATGCGGCGAAGTCCATCGATGAGACGCTGGAGAGGATGGGGCTCGGCTACCTCGACCAGATGATCATCCACTCTCCCCAGCCGTGGAGCGAGTTCCGTGTTGAGAAGCGCTATTTCGAGGAGAACAAGGAGGTCTGGCGTGCGTTGGAGGATGCGCGGGCGGCGGGCAAGGTCAAGGTAATCGGCGTGTCCAACTTCCTGCAAGATGACCTTGAGAACCTCCTGAGCTCTTGCCGCGTGATGCCCATGGTCAATCAGATCCTCCTGCACATCACCAACACCGATTCGGCATTGGTGGACTTCTGCAAGGCGCAGGGCATCCAGGTGGAGGCATACTCTCCCATTGCCCACGGCGAGGCGCCGAAGAATCCGGCGATCGTTAAGATGGCAGAGATGTACGGCGTATCTGCCGCCCAGCTCTGCATCCGCTACGTCCTTCAGCTTGGAGCCGTCGCGCTTCCCAAGACGGCAGATCCCGCCCACATGGAAAGCAACGCGGGCGTGGATTTCGCAATCTCCGAGGAAGACATGGAAACTCTCAAGAACATGGAGCGCATCGCCAACTATGGTGAATTCAGCGCATTTCCCGTGTTCAGTGGAAAGCCTCTTGCATGAGGAGAAAGCGTGAAATGAAAACCTTGATTCTGTACTACTCCTACGGAGGCAACACGAAGCGCATCGCCGAGATGATCCAGAGGGAAATCGGCGGGGATATTGCTCGTATGGATACGGTTGTTCCCTACGATGGCGATTATGATGAAGTCGTCAATCAGGGGCAGCGTGAGATTGCCGAGGGTTATTGCCCGGAACTGAAGCCGCTGCACATTGGCTGGAGAGATTACGACACCATCATCCTGGGTTCTCCTGTCTGGTGGTACACCTTTGCGCCCGCCATGCGCAGTTTCCTGGAGCAGGCCGACCTGACCGGGAAGATCGTGTATCCGTTTGCCACCAATGGCGGCTGGCTGGGACACACGCTGAAGGACTTTGAGGAAGCCTGCAAAGACGCAATCGTGAAGCCGGGCCTCGATGTGCAGTTCGATGAATCCATGCTCCGTACTTCTGAGAAAGATATTCAGGCATGGATTAATACAATCCCCAGATAATCGATCTGCAGCTTTCGACATCCGCCACAGAGCTGGCAAGGATTTGGGGCAAAACGAAAGCTCAACGCCCTGAGTTCGAAGTGTTTTTATTGTAACTGTGTTGGCTTTTATTCCCGGAACCGACAAAGCGTGCCTCCGCCTCTTTTGCGTGAAGCCGGCCGGGATGTGAGGCAGTTTTGCGTCAGCAGATTAGTGCAAGGGGCCAACGGACGGGGCTTCATTGGCCCCTTGCACACCGATCGCGAATTAGAACATGATAGCGTCGTCGGCTGTGAAGGCATTAAGGGACCCCTGCTTGACCTGGATGCAGACGTACGTGATGCCCGAGTCGGACGCGGCGCGGAACTGGCGGTGTGCGGCGGGGGAAATGCGCAGCCAGTCGCCGGCTGCAAGCTCGATTTCCTCACCGTCGATCGTGACCGAGCCGGCGCCTTCGAGCACGCCATAGATTTCCTCGTTTTCCTTGTGCGCATGGACAAACGGAACGCCAGCGCCGGCGGGAAGATTGTTGACACTCACCTCTGCCCCGGTAAGCCCGAGCACCTCGTGCAGCTCGACACGGCTCTCATTTCCGATGTGGGTCTTTGCATAATTAGCCATAATGGTTCCTCTCTTTGGGTTGATTTACCTTGCAGGCATCTCCTGCGTGAGATATATTCAACGCGAAAGCGCATGCAAATACGAGTACGCACATATTTGTAACTGCGTACTTTTTTGTGAAACCGGTATGGTCAAGGAGGTTGGGTCTCCCATGATGGCGAAAGAGGAGCTTCCGGAGTGTCCGGTCGCAACGGCGGTAGCGCTCATTGGCGGCAAGTGGAAGCTGCTCATTATACGTAACTTGCGCGTACGCCCTTGGCGTTTCAACGAGTTGCGCCGCGACCTCGAGGGGATCTCTCAGAAGGTGCTTACCGACAGCTTGCGGCAGATGGAGGATGATGGGCTGGTCTTTCGCCACGACTATGGCGAGAATCCTCCCCGCGTTGAGTATGGCCTTACCGAGCTCGGTCGCCAGATGATGCCCGTCGTGGACTCGCTGGCAGACTTCGGCGCTTATTACAAGACGGTCGTTTCGTAGCGGACACGCTGCTTAGGGGGCGGAGAACCGCTACGAGTACGATAGCGATTCTTCTACGGCTGCCGTCGATTCCGTAGTTATAGAGCGGAAGGAGACTGCAATGGGGTCGTCCGCCCCACAAGAAGGTCCTCCCTTCCCGGTATGGCGCCGACATACGCATGCCGGCTCAAACTGCTCGATGCGCGAAGTGTTGTTATGGCTTCGCTCAGCCTGCGGACGTCCAATCATCCGTGCACCACATTCTATCCATGTGCATGGGCGGCTGCCCCTACCGCCGCATGGTTTCCGGCGTGCGTCGTTGCCCCTGGTTCAAAGACGATCCCGATGCCTACGTCCTCGCCAAAACCCGCGCCGCCCGCAAGAGCCGCTAATAAAACCTCCGGCCGTGCTTGGCCCCGGGAATAAACGTCAGACTTGCCCGATTCACGCTTCGCACAAGGGCCGTTCTACTTCCCAAACCTGATCTGTCTGTCGCACAGCTCAAGGGAGCCCGGGATACCTCTTTGATATCTTCCACGAACTACTGGAGTACGGCACAGTCGGATGACTGGACCGTTTTCGTTGGAGCTTGGTTGTTTGCCTGTGTGAATGGCGTATTTGCTTTAGCTAGTGGTTGCGACGCCTTGTTGCGGAAATGCCAACTGCCGCGACTACACCACCGGCAACATTCAGGGCTGCCGCTATCGCGCTGTTGTCGCCCGTCGCGGGTAGGGTGGTCCCGGCTGGTTTAACTGCCGTTACTGCCTTGGTGGAAACGGGATTTGCCGCGGGCTTTTCTGTCTTGGGCTGCGGTGTGGGCTCGGGCTTGGTTCCCGGTTCGGGTTTGACCTCTGGGATCGGCTTAACACTTGGATCGGGTTTGGAACCGCTCGTATCGGTTGCAATCAAGTGCACGTCGCTGTCGAAGACGTAACGGATGTAGTAATCGTGCCGCGTCTCGTGCATAATCCCCTGCCCGCTGTCAAAGTCACGGTCAACGTGTGTGCCAAGGTGGGTTGAGCTGACAAGGTTCAGTCTGTAAGGGATTTGGTCGTCAGCGTAGCCGCCTGTAAAGACTGCGGTTGCTCTAACGTGATTGTCGATCATGGTTAGGGCAATAGAGACGCTGGCCTCTTTGGGGTTCTCGGTTTTTATAAGGCTTTCGGTATCGGTGTCGATCTTGAAGAGATGGACGGTGTCGTTAAGCCCGTAGATGAAGTCCTCGGGTTTGTCGGGGAAATCGTATACAAACGCCTCATTCTGGACCAACATGAAGGCAGGGGGGAGCTCCAGGTCATAGTTATGGTCGACAACGGCGGTAGCTGTGAAGTTGCCGTCCGTGTTGGCTTCGTCGCAGGTAATGGGTGCTGCGACATCGGTTTCGGGCATTTCGGTCGCCAGTGCTGCGCAGGGTAGCAAAAGCAGTCCTGCCACAAGAATGCTTACTCCGAAGGCGGCGACTCTGGCGCCTGCATGACGCTTGACGTTGCGGATAGACAGGCCAGTCCGTTTGTTATGGGTCTGCGGTGCAACATGCTGTCCATACATAAGACGCTCCTTGTTCGTAGGCCGGTTTCCGCGGATCTATATTGCGCCTGGCCGATGCGGCTAGGCTCTTTCACGCGAACGCTTACGCGAGCAGGGAGAAAGCTCAAGCTAATTTTCCCACAGTCGATACTTTGCGAGCAACGATTTGCTGTTCAATTCTCGGAGAGAGAATCAAGGTGGCCGAGGAGTTATCAGCCAATAAGATTGTGTCTAGAGAACACGAACGAGAGATGCGATCTACAGACGACTGAATAGCTCCATCCGTTTTGGTTAAAACAAAAAATATGCCGCGCGCCTGCGGCATGAAGGAGGGAGATTTCTATGAATATCGTTGTATTGAGTGGTAGCCCGCGCAAGGGTGCCAATACCGACATCATGGTCGAGGCCTTTGCTGAGACCGCGCGCGAGGGCGGCAATACGGTCGAAGTCGTCCGCGTTGCCAGCAAGAAGATTGCTGGTTGTCTGGGATGTCAGTACTGCTTTACCCATGAGGGCACCTGTGTGCAGAAGGATGACATGGCCGACGTGATCGAGTCGCTGAAAGGCGCCGATATGGTTGTCTTCGCTTCGCCTATCTACTGGTTTGATATCACTGCGCAGGAGAAGGCCGCCATCGACCGCCTGTACGCCTTCGGTGCTACGGGCTTCCCGTTCACCAAGACGGCCCTTTTGCTCGATAGCCACAGCGAGGGCGTCTATGATGCGGCGATTGCTATGTACAAGTCCACATGCGCGTACTGCAAGTGGGAGGACCAGGGCATTGTCACCATCAGCGGTATGACCGAGCGCGGCAGCATGGCATCGTCGCCCAAGTTGGAAGAGGTGCGAGAGCTCGCTCGCAAGCTTGCCTAAGGGCAAGAAGAACGCATGGCAATCAGCGTTGGCGGAAAGCCTACTTCCCTTACCAAGAGGATTACTGATTGCCATGCGTTGATGTCCTTATGAACAATCTCCGCGTGCTAGGAGACTTTCTCGCTCAGGAACTCCCTGAATGCGGGGATGTCAAAGCCAACGAGACCACGCCCACGTTCCCCGATGACGCCGTCCTCGAGAAGGCGGCGTTTGTATTGGCTTGCGTAGTTGCTGGCGACGCCCATGCGTTTGGCTATCTCCGAGACCCTGCTGGGGCCAGAATCGGGCAGCATCGCGAGTAAAAACTCAATGTCTTTATCGGAAAGCTCTCGATAGGTCGTTTCGAGAATGCGATCACGCAGCTCCATGCGTGCGAGTAGGGAACCCTGCTGGACATCGGATGCACTGATTTGGGGCGAGTTCTCCGAAACATCCCAAGTGCGATATCCGACGAGCTGCATCATGTAGGGGAATCCGTCGACGGCCTTCACAGCATTCTCGAGCGCTTCTGGTGTGATTGAACGTCCTCCGGCCTCAACGGTTTTGCGAAACGCGTTTGCAATTTCAACGTCAGTGATTCGTCCCAACTGATGATATTGGGAACGCCTGAGGAACGAGACGGAATCGTTACGCAGCAACGCCGATACTTTGTAGGGCAGTCCTGCCATGAGTAGGGCAACTTTTTTACCTTCGCGTACAAAGTGCTGGTAAACAGAGGCAAATTGAAGCACTTCTTCGAGATCGACGGTGACTTCATCGATGGTAATGAGAAGTCCGATGTCATGTTTTTCGAGTTGCTTAAAGATGCCATTCATGCGTGTGCGCCAGTTGCCCTGGACCTCTTGAGCATATGTCCAATCGATGCCCACTGGACCAATTTGAACGCCGTTTATGCGCGCATAAGGCTGTGAGAGGTAGCTATCTGCGGCTTCTTTGGTTCGCTCGATAATATCTTCGAGCATGCCTGGCATGGCGGAGACATTTGCTGCGATCCAACCGTGTTCAAGCGCCGTTTCTGAAAGGAGCGAGAGAAGCGCCGTCTTGCCCGTTCCCCTTGCGCCCGTAAAAATAGTCGACAGGTTTGGATCTCCCGGGCCGTTGATAAAACCACGGTTGATGTCACGCAGAATATGCTCGCGACCCGCTAGAAAGGGAGGGATACTTCCGAACGTCGGGGTAAAGGGGTTCTTGCTGTACTCCATGGTGTCTCCTTTGCAAGTTTTGCTAATTTTTGCAAGTTTTGCTAATTTTTGCAAGTTTTGCTAACGATCGACCAAAGGGCATCGAAGCAGTGACGCTGACATTTCTTAACGCAGAAAAATAAGCAGAAATCAATTAATCTGCGTTAAGAAATAGTTGAGAAGAAAAACGACGAGTCCCGGGCGCAATGCCGTTGCGCTCCGGGCCTCGTCGCTTTGCGAAGTATCTAACGGTCTCGTTGCCGTGGTACCTAGTCAAACAGGCTCGGCATGTCGTTTTCCTTCATGAGGGCACCGGCTGAGGGGAGGCTCTGCGCGGTGAACTTCTCGGCCGAGACGCCGGCGCCAAGAATCTCCTCGGTTGTGCCGACGGTGGTGACCGAGCGGCCCTTCTTGGCCGTAAAGGCTTGGACGCCCTGCGTGTTGGTGGTCGTCTTGGTCTTGAGCAGCGACGTGTTGAAGTTCATCAGGCGATAGTCGCTCGAGACCAGCGCGATGTCACGATCTGTGTTGAGCACCTGGGCATACAGCAGCTTGCTGCCGCCGTAGATGGCGTTCTTGAGGCGTTTGCGGTTGGTCTTGGTGACGTATCCAGAAAGCGCGACACGCACCACGCGGCCGTTCTCAAAGACAAACAGCACGTCGGCCTTATAGTCCTCGGGGTCGATGACCCAGATGACGCTCTCGTCGGGTTCCATCTCAAGATCGGTCGGCAGGTACGAGCCCAGCTGGGCCGACTTGGTGTCCTCAAACGCCGCAACCTTGCATTTGTACACCTGGCTCTTGTTGGTAAAGACCAGCAGCTCGTGGGTGTTGGAGGACGGGAACTCGATAAAGGGTTTGTCGCCGTCCTTGTACTTGAGCGTGGTCGCCTTCTTGAGCACGCGGTCCGTCATCTTCTTAAGGTAGCCATCGCGCGAGAGCATGATGGTCACCGGGTACTCCTCGACCTCGGGCTCCAAGCTTACCTCGATAACCTCATGGGGCTCGATCCTGCCCGTGCGACGCGGCATCACATATTTCTTGTTGACCGCGGCCAGCTCGTCGCTGATGACCTTCTTGATGTTCTCCTCGCTGGAGAGGATCTCCTCAAGCTCGGCAATCTCGCTCTCAAGCTTGGCGATGTCCTTGGTGCGGTTGAGGATGTACTCTTCGTTAATGTTGCGGAGCTTGAGCTCGGCAACAAACTCGGCCTGGGTCTCGTCGATGTCGAAACCCTTCATAAGGTTGGGCACGACCTCGGCTTCAAGCTTGGTGCCGCGGATGATGGCGATGGCCTTGTCGATGTCGAGCAAGATCGCCTCGAGGCCGTGCAGCAGGTGCAGGCGCTCGGACTTTTTGCCCAGGTCAAAGTTAATGCGGCGGCGCGTGGACTCAATACGCCACTTGACCCACTCGTGCAGGATCTGGCGCACGCCCATAACGCGAGGGTAACCATCGACCAGCACGTTGAAGTTGCACGAGAACGAATCCTGCAGCGTGGTCGAGCGATAGAGCTTGGCCATGAGCTTGTCGGGGTCGACACCGCGCTTAAGGTCGATGGCGATGCGCAGGCCCGAGAGGTCGGTCTCGTCGCGGATGTCAGCGATTTCCTTGACCTTGCCCTCTTTGGAGAGCTTGACGATGCGCTCGATGATGACATCGGTCTTGGTGGTGTAGGGGATCTCGTAGACCTCGATGATGCGCTCTTCGGGAATCCAGCGCCAGCGGGAGCGGATCTGAAAGCTGCCAAGGCCGGTCTCGATAATCTTTTCCATCTCCTCGCGGCGGTAGATGATCTCGCCGCCGGTCGAGAAGTCGGGCATGGGCATATACTCGAGCAGGTCGCAGTCGGGATCCTGCAGGTAGTGCATGGTGGCGGTGCAGACCTCGTTGAGGTTAAAGCCGCAGATGTCAGACGCCATGGCGACGCCGATGCCCTTGTTGGCCGAGACGAGGATGTTAGGGAACGTGGTGGGCAGCAGGCGCGGCTCCTTCATGGCGCCGTCGTAGCTGTCGACAAAGTCGACCGGGTCCTTGTCGATGTCCTTGAAGATCTCGGCGCTGATGGGGGAGAGCTTGGCCTCGGTGTAACGCGAGGCGGCGTAGCTCAGGTCGCCCGAATAGTACTTGCCAAAGTTGCCCTTCGACTCCACAAAGGGGGCGAGCAGCGCTTCGTTGCCGGTGGCTAGACGCACCATCGTCTCGTAGATCGCGGCGTCGCCGTGCGGGTTGAGCTTCATGGTCTGACCCACGATGTTGGCGCTCTTCTGGCGCTCGCCCTTGAGCAGACCCATTTTGTACATGGTGTAAAGCAGCTTACGGTGCGAGGGCTTAAAGCCGTCGATCTCGGGGAATGCACGCGAGACGTTGACGCTCATGGCGTAGGGCATGTAGTTGACCTCGAGCGTCTGCGTGATCGGCTGGTCAGTGACCTCGGAGTGCAGGCCGATGACGTTCTCGGCGTTGACCTGCTTTTTCTTTGGCTGGGTTTTCGTCTTCTTCTTTGCCACGATTTCCTCTTGAACTTCTTATGGCCGTCGTTATCGATTTGCTGCTATTGCAGGTCTAGCTGGTCCAGATATTCCTTGCCGTGCTCGGAGATATGGCGCTTGCGGCCTGCCTCGTCGTTGCCCAGCAATAGGTTGAACATGGTCTCCATCTTGGTGACGTCCTCGGGTTCCACCTTGATCAGACGACGCGTCTCGGGGTTCATGGTGGTGAGCCACATCATGTCCGGATCGTTCTCACCAAGACCCTTGGAGCGGTTGATGGAGCACTTTTGGTCGCCGATTTCTTTGAGGATGCCGTTCTTCTCGAGCTCGGTGTAGGCAAAGTAGGTCTTCTCTTTGCAGTTGATCTCGTAGAGCGGAGACTCGGCGATATACACGTAGCCCTCGTCGATGAGCGTGGGCACCAGGCGATAGAGCATGGTGAGCACGAGCGTGCGGATGTGATAACCGTCGACATCGGCGTCCGTACAGATGATGACCTTGTTCCAGTTGAGGTTGTCCAGGTCGAAGGCGCCAAGGTTCTTGATGCGCTTGTCCTTGATCTCCACACCGCAGCCCAGTACGCGCATGAGGTCCATGATGATGTCGGACTTAAAGATGCGCGGATAGTCCTCCTTCAGGCAGTTGAGGATCTTGCCGCGGACGGGCATAACGCCCTGGAACTCGGCATCGCGCGAGGTGCGAATGGCGCCTGCTGCCGAGTCGCCCTCTACGATGTAGATCTCGCGGCGGCCCTTGTCCTTGGAGCGGCAATCGATGAACTTCTGCACGCGGTTGGCCATGTCGGTCTTCTGCTGCAGGTTGGTCTTGATACTCTGACGCGTCTTCTCGGCGTTCTCGCGCGAGCGCTTGTTGATGAGCACCTGCTCCATGATCTTGTTGGCGGCATCTTTGTTCTCGATCAAGTAGGTCGAGAGGCGTTCCTTAAAGAATGCCGTCATGGCCTGCTGGATAAAGCGGTTATTGATGGCCTTCTTGGTCTGGTTTTCGTAGGACGTCTGGGTGGAGAAGCAGTTGGTCACCAGCACTAGGCAGTCCTGGACGTCCTGCCATTTGATGCCGCTCTCGTTTTTGTTGTACTTGCCCTGTTGCTTGATGTAGGCATCGATGGCGCTGGTCAGAGCACTGCGGGCGGCCTTCTCGGGCGAACCGCCGTTCTCGAGCCACGATGAGTTGTGGTAGTACTCTTGCATCGTGAAGGTGCGCGAGAAGCACATGCAAGCAGTGATTTTTACGTTGTAATCGGGCAGGTCTTCACGGTCGCGACCACGACGGTCGGCCTCGATAAAGAAAGGCTCGGTGAGGTAGTCGGTACCGACCTTCTCGAGCACATAGTCCTCGATGCCCTTGGGATAGCAAAAGTCTTCTTCGGAAAACTCGCCATCGTCGCCCTCAATGCGCAGACGGAAGGTCACGTTGGCGTTAACTACGGCCTGGCGGCGCATGGTCTCGCGATACCAATCGTGGGGGATGCTGATGGAGGTAAAGACCTCAAGGTCGGGACGCCACTTGATGGTGGTGCCGGTGCGGTTCTCGTCGCTGGGTTCGATTTCGAGTGCCTTCTTCTTGGCGCCGACGACCTTGCCCTTCTTAAAGTGCAGGGAGTACTTGTTGCCGTCGCGCCAGACCGTGACGTCCATGTACTCGGAAGCGTACTGGGTCGCGCAGGAGCCTAGGCCGTTGGTACCGAGCGAGAAGTCGTAGTCGCCGCCCTGGTTGTTGTTGTATTTGCCACCTGCGTAGAGCTCGCAAAAGACGAGTTCCCAGTTAAAACGCTTCTCGGAGGGGTTCCAGTCGAGCGGGCAGCCGCGGCCGTTGTCCTCTACCTGAATGGAACCATCGCGAAAGGCGGTAAGGGTGATGAGCTTGCCGTAGCCCTGGCGCGCCTCGTCAACGGCGTTGGACAGGATCTCGAAGGCGGCATGCGCGCAGCCGTCGAGCCCGTCCGAGCCAAAGATGACAGCGGGGCGCAGACGTACGCGCTCCTCGTCCTTGAGCTGGCGGATGCTGTCGTTACCATAGTTTGCGGTGTTTTTTGCCATACTCGCTCTCTCGGTGCTCCCTTGCTGCGTTTAAGTCATATAGATAGTCAAGGTAGCATAGCCCAGCCCGTGGGCGATTCCAACCAACACGAAATCCATCGAACAATCGTTCGGAATTTGGTGGAGCAGCGTTTACTCGGACAAAACCGAGTCGGTTCTGTTCGAGTAAGTTTGAAAGCGGTCGAATGCGTCCTGCTGTGTTTGCGGCTGGATGCGCTTGTCGAAACGTGCCGTATGGATTGTTGGATCGAATCGAACATTGGGACAAGCGTCTCGTTTTATTGGCCGCGGGCGTGTGCGCGAGTCCTTTTGGCCCATGAGGGATGCTGGCAGGTCAATATTTGGGCCACGGGTCACTTCGCCTGTGCCGCGTTTCGTCATACGCTTATTGTGGAAGCCGATGCCACGGAGTCGACTTGGGACTCGGGTAACGGATGAGCTGCAAGCGAAAGGAGCGGTGAGGATGATGAAGCCCATGACGAAGAAGCTGCTGTTAGGAATTCCCACCGTGGCGCTTTCGGCTGTGTTGACGTGTACGCTTGCCGGCTGCGGCGGTAATGCGCCGAGTGGCTCGGGCGGGAGCGCACCTGTGCAGGAGAAGTCCAAGAAGGCCAAGGCCTATGAGTCGCAGACGGTCGAGGTGGCAGGCATCACCTATGAGTCGGTGGCTCACGGTACGTTCTATCGCGGTGATGCCAAGAAGCAAGACGGCTTTTACCTGCACATCAAGATTACCAACAACAACACAAAGAACAGGACGTTCAGTTCCTTTAACGTGCATGCTGCCCAGGGCGATCTTGAGGCAGGCGACCCGTTGTTTACTTCCGGCAAGGCGGCCGTGCTCGACTACGTTGCAAGCGAGGCTCCCGATGAGCTTCACGAGGGCATCGATCTTTCCAAGAGGCCAGATATCGGTCCGGGCGAGACTGTTGAGTACGTGTATTTCTGGGCGCCCAAGACGGCGTACTATGGGCCCATCACCGTCGAGTTCGTAGACGCATATGCCCCCGCTAAGAACCACGAGGCCATGCATTTTGACACTACGGGGTGTGAGACTAAGGAGTTCAAGGCAGCGGGCGGCGTGGCCGATTCTGGTGACGCGGCCAATATGACCGGCATCGATTGCGCATCGTACAGTATCGAGGCCGCCGATGGGTACACGCTGGATTCGTCCAACGAAGAGCACGAAAAGGCAAATTTCTTCCACGACGAGACTGGAGGACGCCTGAACATCAGCATCTTCCCGCGTTCGCCCCAGGAGGAAGTTGCAAGCCTAGAGCAGGTCTACGAAGGCAAGGAGACGACAACCGACCAGGTCGACTTCAACGGCATAACGTGGTTGCGCTTTACCGGTCCCGACAACGGCCATACACTGTTTGCGACGGCTCCCGCAACGGGTGAAACCGTCCGCGTATCGATTGGCTGGAAGATCGATTGGGACGCCGCCGTGCCCATGATGGAGGCATTGAAGCTCAAGTAGCGGACTGCAATTCCCATGTCAGGCGACTCAGGGCTGGCTCCGAGTTATCGGGGCCAGCCCATTTTGATGCTCGATGAGCCGAGTCGGCGTCTCTCACAAAAGTAACTAGGAGCTGCAAGGCTTATCAGAATTGACCTCATCGGCGGTGCCGGTTTCGAGGGCCGTGCGGCGGGCGCTGTAGGCGACGAGGCCGGCGCCTGCCGCGGCGAGTGCTGCAGCGGCTGCCGTAAGGGGAGCGTTGACATCGCCCGTGCCCGCAAGCGCGCCCGCTTTTCCGGAGCGCTTGTTATTGCCGTGGTCCTTGCCACTGCCAGAGCTGCTTCCGCCGGAGCCGCCACCCTCGTCAGTACCGCCGCCACTCGAGCCGCCATCGCCGTCTGCTGTCATCGGGGCGTCGTGAAGTCCTGTCGTATTCGCGCTGTCGCATATGCCGACCTGAACTTCTGAGCGTTCGCATGCCGCGTCGGGCACATGAAGCTCGTGCAGTACGGCACCCAGCGCCGAGTTTGCGCCCGGTCGAATTTCCTCGAGCGTTACGGGGTCGAGCGCCACCAGACTACGCGCCTTCGCATACAGCGTTACGCGTTTGCCCACTTCGTCGCTCCAACTCTCGGGGATGGCGAAGCTCATGCGGAACTGTGCCGTGCAACCCGGTGCCAGCACGGCGTTGCCGTTGTCGGCTACCAGCGGGTGCGTTGCAAAACGTGTGCCCAGCGTCTCGAGCGCGTATTTTACGTGTGCCATGTCGTTGGCCGAAGCGTCCTCGGCAAGCTCTGGATCGTAGATCGAAGCCATGCGTGCGTTCGCTCCGAACCCGATGGATGCGCTGGAGAACGGCTGGCTGGAGCCCTCTCGGTACAGATCGATCGTGCCGGCGGTCAGCAAGGTGTTGCCGTCGTTTCGCACCGTGACCATGAAGGATTCGCCTGCTGCTCCGGGCACCACCGCGCCCGAGGTAGCGACCGCACCCGTCGGAGTGGCGCACGCCACCAAGGGCACTTCGATGCCGTGCAGCTCTGCCTCGCTCTTCTCCGCGCTCACAATGTGCGTGGCGAGCGCGGAGAGCATGCCTCCCGACGTCAAAAATGTCGTTATCTGATCGACGGGATGGTCCAGCTCGCACATCACGAACGGCTCCGTGAACAGATCGCCTGCCAAGGTGCTGGCGAAGATGCGGAAGTGCTTACCCATCACTGCTACCGGGTTGCCTTCTTCGTCGTAGGTTTGTCCCACCTTGCCATCGGTGTTCTCTACGTGCAGCACGCACCGGCCGTTGTTGCTTACGCTAAACGATGCCGGGCCACAGCCTGCGGCACCCACGGGCTGCGTTGTAAAGGCCGATGCGCCTCGCGTCCAAGTAATATGCTGCAGTTGTTCGTTGACGGTTGCCAAAAAGCCCGAATGTTGTGGCCACGGCACCGTACGGGGTACCTTGGCGTCTGGTGGCATAACGCCCCAGCCCGCAATGGACTGGCCGATCACGGCGTACGATGCGCAGCCGCAACCGTTTGCGGTCTCGTACGCAACGGGTGTCACCATTTTGCCGTTGATATTCTCGGGCTCGCCCAGCTCGATACTCGACGGTGCTTGCGGAAAGCGGAGAACTTGGCGGAACGTCAGGCTGTCGCCCGAAACGTCCGACCACAGGGTAAAGCACTCCAGCGCAACCTCAGCCTCGCTGCCGAGCGCCTTTTCTGCGGTGGTTCCGCGGCGGTGGAGGTAGGCACCCGACAGGCGCCCGTCGACCAGCGTCTTGCCCACTGTGATACGCGGGCACTGCAGGCAATGGTAGCCATCCTCTTGCAGGCGGCCGCGCGAAATGCTGCGCCATGACGTATGCGACACCACGCGAACTCCGCCGTTGCTTATGCGCAGGCGCACAACGGACAGTATGCCGGCTGTGCTTGCCGCATCGAAAGGGGTGTTGTCGCCGTCGCGGCGCTCGCCCGAGACCAGCAACACGTAGGCGTCCTGGTTTCCTCTTCCGTCCGTATATTCCACTACGTCGAAGTCGTAATCGTATATGTCGTCGCGCTCCACGTCGCCCTCGCCAAAGCCCAGGGGGAAGTCCACGGGCATGGGGGCAGACCACGTGCCGTTTGCCTTTGTGTGCACCACTAGGCGCGAGCGGCCATTGTCGCCGTAGCGCACCGAGGCGATACGGAACAGGCATTCTACGCCGGCAATCATTGCCAGCTTCATGTGAGCTTCGCTGAGCACGCCAGGAAACAGCACGTTGTCGCTCGAGGGCTTGATGCCGCCACGCTCGTCCTCCGATACACCAGCAGAATTGGCGTTGGGGTCCGCAACGGCGTCCTTCGCCTGTCCGATATAGGTGTACGCATACATCGTTGCGGCATTTTCGTCATCCTCCATCAGGGCATGGACGAAATGTTCGACCTGTCCCGTGTCGTCGCTCTCTGCATCCGCCTCGAGCTCAATGCGTGTGACCGCTTGATCCCAATCGCGTACGATTGGTACGACGTTTACGGGGGTGGCTACAACTTCGGCGCATGCGAGCAGCTCGGCATTGGTGACGATGGTGGCCGACGCGATAAACTGCGGCACATCACCTGCCTCGGCATTGCTGGTCGCGCCAAAGCAGGCATCCAGCGTGTAAGGCGTATCTCCACCCAACGCGAGCTCAGAGCGCTGGAGCACATACTGGTTGGCATTGTTCACCGACATATTCCACGAATCGAGGAGTGTGGGCCACGACCCCGACCAAGCCTTGGTGGTCCACTTGAACATTACGAACTGGAGTATCACATCGACATCGACGTCTGCACCTACGCGCAGTCGCGGAAGCTGGTGTCCATCTGCCTTCTCGTACCCAATGAACAGCGTGAGGGATGCGGCGCCGCGCACGGCAGACGAGGCGACGCCCGCAACGCCGGCTCCAAAGGTAACGGCAAGCCCAATCTGGATGGTGAACGAGCCCGATGTGTTTGAATAGTCAAGCGAAATGTTTTTAAAAAACGCCGCGCCGCTGCCGTGCGTGTGGGCACCCACGGCGAGCGCCAGCTTCGCCAGCACCCAAGGGTTGACGTTTAGGAAAAACGGCACCGGGCCCAAGGTGAACTGCTCGGTCCAGTTGAGGTCGGTTTTTACTTGGAAGAGAGCCTTAATATTGCCAAACGCCGGATCGTTGTTGTTGCCCCAAGTTTTGCCAACCCAGTCGTAGGCGAGCGATCCGTACACCTGTGTGGCGATATCCATCGTAAACAGCAGCGTGCAATGGTGGCGAAGGAGCTTAGTGTTCCTTGGATCGGTGCCCGAACCGGCACTCATGCTTTTGTACTGATTCCACTTCCCCTCCATCTCGTCGAGGTAGCGGTTTGCCTGCTTGGCGCCCGACTCGCGCGGCGACTTCTTCCAGTATTCCGGATCCGGATTGCCCGAATCGTTCATGTAGCCGACCGGTTTGTATCCTCCGCCAAACAGCACGTACCCAGCAAACGAGAAATCGAACAAAATGGGGAACGAGGGCATCCAGCACGTGAACTTATTGCCGCCGATGCCGGGAAACGCCGCCGGGAAATCAAACGGAGTGATCTCTTGGTCCATGGTAGTGGGGACGATAGTGGTCGATCCGGATTCCGCCTTTGCCGCCGGCGCGGTAACAACGGCCATAGGGGATGAGAGCGTGTAGGTTTTGCCCTGGTAGTCGAGGACAAAGCGCAGCTTGCACCCTTCTTCCAGAAGGCCCGAAGCTGCATCGAGGAACGTGTCTTCAAGCGTGAACGTTGCCAGATTATCCGCACCCGATGCGCTGGCCTTGACTTGGCCAATCTGCGTGAAGGTTTCGGGTGAGCTGCCCGCGGCAGGCGTCACTTTGTTGATGCGCAGCGTTGCCTGTCCACCCTGTGGCAGATGTGCCTGCACGGTAAAGGCGTGCGTATCGGGCTGCTCGTTTGCCGTGTCGTCCTTCGGCAATGTCATGAACGTGGCTTCAGCGTACTGGATGTCCCATTCGTCGAATGTGAGCTGGCGGAAGTACGGCTCGCCGTCGGAAAGCGGACGCGTGGGCGAGGTTATGGCGGTGCCGCCCTGGATACGCGCAAGGGGAATCTCGACATCACGGTAGCCCGCCATGCTAATGGAGATGCCGCCGTTAAAGTCGTACGCGTCGAGAAGCGTTGCCTCGTCCACGTAGCCTTCCGAAAGAGGCGCGACCTCAAAGATGGCCGTGCCCTCGTCGTCGGTAGTGGCGGAGAGCTGCTTGCCCGCGGCATAACGCGACGCGAGCGTGACCTGGGCTCCCTTGATGGGCATATTCTTGTTGGCGACGTCGATCACAACCACACCAAACATGGTGCGCGAGAGCACCAGGACCTTGAAGGGGTCTTCTTCGTCGGCATAGGCCGCGGTGGGCGCGAACGGCAGCAGGAAGGCATTTTCGCTTCCCGGCACGCGAGGCAACATAATGCTCGCTAGCGAGGATGTTCCGGCGATAAGTAGCGAACGGCGATCAAGCATTTTGGGCTCCCATCCCGCAAATTTCGGTGGAAATAATCCAATTTTGCGAGAAGGTGCCCCGTGGCGGTAGTGCCGTTCAAGGGTCAAAATGTCCAAATTAATCGAGCGAAGCGCCGGGGTTCCGGAACGCGTTCGATGCGCTTGGCAGCCCGGTCGCTAACGCAACATATGCGCGACCAGCTCGGCGCGTGTGCCGATGCCAAGCTTTGCGTATACGCCGGATAGGCGGTTTTTAACGGTGCCCGGCGATACTCCCATGTGGCGTGCGATTTCGGCGTTGGTCCATCCGCGGCAGGCGAGCATGGCCATGGTGAACTCCGTGGTCGTTAAATCGTCGGCCACGTCCTCGCCCGAATCGGGGTTGTGGATGCGCCGCCAGCCGTAGCTGAATCGATACGTGATCTCGATGATGCGAGCGAAATCGTCGGGGTATTGCGATTTTAAGCATGCCTCGATAAGCCCCTGTAAAAGGCCATGGTGCTCGCCAATGAGCTCGATAAGGCCGTCGGGGCGCGCAATGTCCCAAGCGGCTCCGAAGTGTGCCTTTGCGGCGTTGACATCTTTGAGACTCATGCATGCCATGGAGGCTGCCAGGTGCAGGAACAGCTCCGAGATGGGATAGCTTCCTTGTTTCATGATCAGGGCGTTTTCCGCCATGCCCAGACTGCGGCCATATTCGCCGCGCAGATACAGGGCATGCGCCATCACGTAGCTGGCGAACAGGCGCAGGCCTTCGGGCAGATGTGCCGCAAGTGGATAAAACTCTTCGGCGGAATACGGGGAAGGCAAGTGCAGCAGGACGCTCGCGGCCGAGGCGAACAGGATATGCGTGGCGTGGACGGCGGGAGATTCCTCGTCAGTTGGCGTATCGAGGATGCCCGCAAGGCAACGGCGGGCATCGGCGATACGGTTGAGCGACAGACTGGCATATCCGCAGATAAAGGATGCGGAATAGCGCAGTGCGGGGTCGGTGGCGTCAAGATAGGGGCGTGCTGTCTCGGCGGCGAGGGTGGCCTGTCCGCGAAAGTACAGCGCTTCTGCCGTGGCGATGGCGCGCGAATCGGGGTCGGAAATGTCTGCGACCGCAGCGTCAATCTGCCCCGGCACAAAAGCGGTGCACATCAACGGCATGGGAACGCGCGAGCAACCATCGCAGTCCATCTTCCATCTCCCATCAGGTGGCATCATTAGCAGCAATTGTACCCCTGCTGCTCGGGACTGGAATTGTTGGGCATTGCCTACGATTATGTCGAACGCATAAAGGAAGAGTCTATTGGAGATGCTCTCAAGGTGGCTACCGAAGCCAAGCTGACCTCGATATTAGGAAAAATTGCCACCCCTGCAAAAAGCTCTGTCGCAGTGATGGGAAACGCATCTTCTGGGCATTCCGGCGTCTCCAGCTAGCGCTGGACTGCTGCTGTCGCCTGCGCGTTGGCGAGCGGGGCGTGGGGACCGTCCGGCGACCAGCGGTGACGGGCGAGCCCTGCCGCGTGCGTGGGCCTCCATCGGCGTAGACCCATGACCCCTATGGCATCGGAGAAGTCCACCATCGCGTCCAGGACCTTACCGTCCGGCACGCCCAGCCTAGCGGCTCCCTTGAACCCAAGGTTGAAGGGGGGTGTTGTACAGGGCATATGGGGCCGAGTGGAAGTGGATCAAAAGAGCGTTACTTGACGTTTCATGCATAATGCCAACCGCCCCGCGATATCACGTTCGCAGCGCGCAGGGGCCGGAGAATCTTCGCGATGAGAGTTGACGTCTAATACCTTGCATCGTATAGTGTGTATAGCATAGTATATGACGAGAGGAGGTGTGCGGATGGAGGCACAGATGAAGCGCGGCTTCCTGGAGGCCTGCGTGCTCGCGGCCGTCTCCGGCGAGGAGTCCTACGGCTACCAGATTGTGAAGGACGTACCGGCGAGCATGGGGCTCACGGAGTCGACGCTCTACCCGCTGCTCAAGCGCCTGGAGAAGGCCGGATGCATCACGGCGCGCTCCGCCGAGCACAACGGGCGGCTGCGCCGGTACTACCGCATCACGGACGACGGGCGAGCGCGCATCGAGGAGTTCCTGGCCGAGTGGCCGTCCGTACGGGAGATTTACGCATACGTTGAGGAGGCGCACCATGACGCGCGATGAGTTCCTGGGCCGGCTGGGCGAGCTGCTCTCCTGCCTTCCGGCCGAGCAGGTGGAGGAGACCAAGGCTTTCTACGCGGAGGCCATCGCCGACCGCATGGAGGACGGTATGAGCGAGGAGGAGGCCGTGGCCGCCATGGGCACGCCCGGCGAGGTGGCGGAGGCCACGCTCGACGACCTGCCCGCCGTGCCGCGCGCAATCGCGAGGACGCGCCGGCGCAGCACCGCGCTGCTGTGGGTGCTGGCCATCGTGGGCTCCCCGGTGTGGGTGCCGCTGCTCGCCGCCTTCGCCGCCGTGGCCGTCACGGTCTATATCTGCATCTGGGTGCTGGCGCTCTGCGTGTGGATCGTCGCGGCGGCACTCGGGGGCGCGGGCATAGTTGAGCTCCTGCTTGCCGTAAGCGGCGTCACCATCGGCCACTTCCCGTACGCCCTCGCCTCGGCGGGCGTGGGGCTCGGCCTCGTCGGCGTGGCTCTCTTCGTTGGTGCTGGCGCTTGGGCCGCCTCAAAACAAATTGCGCGCCTCTCGGCGCTCTGGGCGAGGAAGGCCGCCTCGCCCTTCTGGAAGAACAGGGGCGAGAAAGGCGGCGCTGCCGCGCACCTCGCAGCGTAGAAAGGAGTGAGTACCATGACCAGCGCGAAGAAGATCTACCTCGCCGTGGCGGGCGGGCTCGTTGCCGCGGGTGTTGTCCTCGCGGGCATTGGCTTTATCGCTTCGGGCTTCGACCCGGCCGTGTTCACAACCCACATCGACACGCGCGACAGCACCATCGTGCTCGGCGGCGTCGAGGTGGACGAACACGAGAGTATCCCGTTCATCAGCCAGCTCGCCAATCTGGGCGAGATCGACACCTCCGGCGTCGCGGATCCCGCCGCGCCCTAGGCGCAGCGAGCCCGGGCGCTCTGCCCGCCAAGCTGCGTAAGCCGGCGAAACCCGAACCTCAACCTCTACGCAACTGGCCCCAAGCCTGCGCCGATTCGCTCTCAGCGCCGCGCGGGGGCCCGTGACGCATGCCCAAAAAGGTACGAGGAGAAAGGAACGCGATGACGACAACCACGCCCTTCCGCCTTCACGGGGTCACGCAGGACCGGAAGCGACTGGGCCGTGCGGTGGGGCTGTGCTTGGATTGGCTACACTGATATGGACAGTTCCGTGAGGGGCGCGAGAGACGGGACTCTGGGGAGATCTTCGAGGAGGAGTGTCTCGACTGGAAACGCGGGTTCAGTGGAGCAGGAACCTAATCTCTGTCTCTCTTGCTTTTTTGATTTGTTGAGAAGCCGGCATTTGGGGGCATTTTGGATAGCGAACAGTTCAAACAAGAAGCTGAGAAAATAGAACAAAGCCTGAGTGCCTTGAGAGTCGCCGAGCGCAATGCAGTGATTCCCTTCATGAACGGCGACTTTACCCAATGGGATCTATATCTGGCATCCTCCTCTGAGTATGCGATGAGACTGATAGACGGATTCATCTCCATGCTCGAGTCGAGGAATCTTGTTTGCGTCGCCCAGC
>JAHABQ010000054.1:0-2630 GCA_018376265.1 Collinsella sp. | reverse complement strand
TACTCCAACGACGAATTCTAGGCGGTGTCCCCTCCCTTTCAAGAAAGAGAAGAGGCGGGGCATGCCCCGCCTCTTACACCACATCTCTGCGCGCTACCAGACCTCGGGTTCAACGAGGCGATTTTGACCAAAATACGCTGTTACTAAACTGGTAACAGTACTCATATTTGGCCTTTTTTGACCACGGGTCCTCTTGTTGGTGTCACATAGCTGCTTCGTGCGGGTATCCTAATGCCAACGTGTGCCTATCAGAGGAGAGACCATGCTGTTGTCCGGTATCATCGCCGCCCTTACCAGCCTTTTGATTCCCATCATCATTCTGTTGCTGCTGCTTCCCAACGCCTGCTATGTCGTTGAACAACAGCATGCCGTGATCATCGAACGTCTGGGCAAGTTTAACCGCATCGTCAACGCGGGCTTCCACATGAAGGTGCCCGTGATCGACCGCAAGGCCGCCACGGTGAGTCTGCGAACCATGAAAAACGGTTTTGGCATCGACGTTAAGACCCAGGACAACGTGACCATCGGCCTTGAGGTCTCTGCTCAGTACCACGTGAGCTATGACATGGGCGCCGGCCCGGCAGATTCGGGCATCTACAAGAGCTACTATATGCTGCAGGAGCCCGTCGACCAGATGCGTGACTTCATCACCGACGCCCTGCGCTCTTCGATTCCCGTCTACACACTCGATGAGGTCTTTGCCAAGAAGGACGACATCGCCAAGGATGTCAACGCTACCGTTTCCGAGCAGATGGCCGCCTACGGCTTCACCCTCGTGTCGACGCTCATCACCAAAATCGCACTGCCGACCGAGGTTGAGAACTCCATGAACGACATCAACGCCGCCCAGCGCAAGCGCGCTGCGGCACAGGAGCTCGCTGAGGCAGACCGCATCAAGCGCGTCACCGAGGCGACCGCCGAGGCTGAGGCTATGGAAAAGGCGGGCGAGGGCATCGCCAACCAGCGCAAGGCCATCGCGCTGGGTATCAAAGATTCGCTCGAGATCATCCAGGAGACGGGTGTCGGCAATGACGAGGCCAACCAACTGTTCATGTTTACGCAGTGGTCCGAGATGATGACGGAGTTCGCTCGCACGGGTAAAACCTCGACGGTCGTGCTGCCGAGCGACTTTTCGCAGTCGGCCTCGATGTTCGAGCAGATGCTGGCCGCCGGCAAAGTTCAAAACGATTCGAAGGAGTAGACGCGCGTGAAATACACCGTCGTTTGCGTCGGTAAGCTCAAGGAGCGCTTTTGGAAGGATGCCTGCGCTGAGTACACCAAGCGCCTGGGTGCCTATGCCAAGGTTGATATCCGCGAGGTGGCCGATATCGACTCGGCTAAGGCGGGCGGCGTGGATGCCGCACGCGACAAGGAGGGGGCGGCAATTCTTGCTGCATTGCCGTCTCGAGCGCATGTGATCCTGCTGGCCATTGAGGGCAAAGAGCGCTCGAGCGAGGAGTTTTCGGCGCGGCTCGACGATCTTATGCTGCGTGGTAACAGCGACATCGCCTTTGTGATTGGCGGATCGGACGGCGTGAGCGATGACGTGCGCGCCCGCGCCGACGAGATGCTCAGCTTTGGACGCATTACCTTGCCGCATAACCTGGCGCGCGTGGTGCTGCTGGAGCAAATCTACCGCGCCTGCAAGATCAGTCGTGGCGAGCCGTATCACAAATAGGTCGGCAATACGAAACAATGGCGTGGGACAATACCTTTCGTTTTGAAGAGCGTGTCTGAGAGGACTATGAGATATGAAGATTGGGTTTGTCGGTTTTGGCAATATGGCGAGCGCTATGGCCGATGGCTGGATCGCTGCCGGTGTAGCTGCGAGCGACATGTGCGCCTGCGCGGGTCGCTACGACGCACTGGTTGAGCGCTGCGAGGCGCGCGGCATGGTCGCCTGTCACGATGCCGCCGAGGTTGTCGCCGCATCCGATATCGTGGTCGCTGCGGTCAAACCGTACATGATCGAGAAGGTATTCGCCCCGCTCAAGGACATTCTTGCCGACAAGGTCGTTCTGTCGGTTGCCTGGACTTGGGACAGTGCCAAGTGGGAGCAGGTCCTGCCGGGCGTCGCGCACATCTCGACGGTGCCCAACACACCGGTTTCGGTGGGCGAGGGCGTCATCGCCTGCGAGAAGGCTTCCACGCTTAGTGATGAGCAGAGCGCAGTGGTGCTTGATCTGCTTGGCAAGCTCGGTGCGGTGGTCGAGCTCGATACGAGCCTGCTGTTTGTGGGCGGCACGGTGGGTGGTTGCGCTCCGGCATTTGTCGCCATGGCAATCGAGGCCCTGGGCGATGCGGCGGTCAAGCACGGTATCCCGCGTGCCGATGCCTATCGCATTGTGAGCCAGATGGTGCTGGGTACGGCAAAGCTGCAGCTTGCAACTGGCCAGCATCCTGCGGCGATGAAGGATGCCGTATGCTCGCCCGGTGGTGCCACCATCAAGGGCGTCGTTGCGCTCGAGGACGCCGGCATGCGCAGTGCCCTGGTCAAGGCAATCGACGCAACTCTCCAGTAAAACCTGCCATGGTAGCGCGCAGAGATGTGGTGTAAGAGGCGGGGCATGCCCCGCCTCTTCTCTTTCTTGAAAGGGAGGGGACACCGCCTAGAATTCGTCGTTGGAGTA
>JAHABQ010000027.1:0-23643 GCA_018376265.1 Collinsella sp. | reverse complement strand
CGAAACTGGAGAGGAGGTATTACGAGCTCCTGTGCGAATTGGAGAGAACGCTCCCGCAAACTGCCTCTTGACAACTTATAGGAGCGTCGGTTTTGTTGCCAAAAAACGGGTCGCGCTCGGCGAGTTTCGATTTTTCCCCGCACTTCCGGAGATAAGTGGCGAAGGGGACTCTTTAGAACAAACGAATACCCAAACCCCTCTTAATCGCCTTGTTCATAACGTCGTTAAGTCGCTTAGGCCAATTCGCAATAAAGAAAAGGCAGGTGCAGCATGCGCAAAATGTATCATTGTTCAGACGTTCGATCTCATTGAGCAGAAGTTCAGAATGATTGATGCCCGCCACGGTCGCAGCTAAGTCAGCCAGAGACTCGTTTGCAATTGGCATCATCTGCTCATTAGTTAACCAAAGCGACCTCAGGGCATGGACGGCAATAATGCAGGCAAATGTAAAACCATCAATACGCCCAATATCCGCAAGCGAATCTCCCCTCCTGGCAACCCAGTCCTTGTAAGATCGCTTGCCAAAAATCACATCTGAAGGAACAAGGGCGTCATCCAGAGAGAGACACTTCAAGGGATCAAAATCACGATATGCTTCAACCGATGGATAGCTCAGATATAGCTGACCCATATCAGTGCTATCGCAGTAATAGTCTTGCATTAGCTCAAGCCGTTTAAAATCGAGCCGATTGTCCTGAGGATCTAAGTCAAATATGAGCAAGGTGTCTGTAAAACTGGATTCGAGAAGCTGAGCCGCATCATCTTTATCCGAAAGAAGCTCAGCGACAAAGGGCTTAAGATCAATGGACTCGAAATCGCAACCGTATTCTTGAAAGAGCTTATCAAGAAAGTCATGAACATTGATCTCGACAGGAACAATTTGATGATCATCCGCGAGGCTAAAAGATTCAAATAAACGCCCCATCAGCTGAGGCTCGCGTTTAGCGCCTTCAACAATGAGCAGGACGTTCTTTTCAGACGCACCGTTCATGGCTACTCAAACTCTCCGGCTCGGAGGAGCTTCTCGATATTGTTGCCGAGCCTCAACTCACGATCGGTGGAATCGGCCAAGGTTCGAATACCCTCTTTTGCAGAAATTTGATAAACGCAGTCGGGCCTCGTTACGCCATTCTTAACAAGCGAAGTGTTGTGGGTGGAGCACAAAATCTGACAAGAGGCCTTGGAACCAAAGAACTTCAAAAGGCTCTCAGCCATCTCAAAGTGGCAAAAAGCGTCAAACTCATCTATGAACAAAAAACTGGCCGAGTCGTTTAGCTCAAGCTCAGAGAACAACATAACCAGGGTTCTTGTACCGCTAGAACATGCCTCGACAAACGGGACGCATCGCATGGGATGATTGAAATATAGAACAGGCGAGCCGTCGGACTCTTTAATAACGATCAGGGACTCATCGACTCCAAAATTGCGAATAAATGATTCAAATTCCGCAACTTTGTTCTCGCGTATGATTTTGTCGATTACCTTTTTTGTTTCAACCCCTTTTAATCGAAAGCTGTCCATGCGAATCAGCCTCATGTGCGAGACAAATCGGCGTAATTCAGCCAAGACACCTAAAACATTAGTTGGAAGACTGCTCGTTATATAAGAAAGAAGGCTCAACGAAGCGTCGAAGAATTCAAAATTAATGCCAGCAGCACCGATTCGTTCAAGGTGGTTCTCTTCGAAAACGCCGCGTGCGTTATTGAAATCGAAAATTCGTTCCCCATCAATCGATAGGGTCTCGTGAAGCCAAGTAGTCGGAGAAGTCTTCTCATAGCAGTAATTGATTTCGCGACCGTCAAATTCAAAGACATAGGTGAACTGTGCCGTACCTCGCCCGCAATCAGCATTCAAAAACAGACGATCATCCTGGTCAGAATAATCGAATGCCTCTGGAAAGCCGAACGTAATGTCGAATAAAGCTGAACCGAAATTCGATTTACCAGACGCATTTCTGCCGATCAAAAGTGCGGTTTTCACGGTTCCGTTTTTAACGTTATTTTCTGCAAACTGGTAATCACGAGAAGCTGCAAAATTAAATGAAACCGGAGCCGAAAAATTCCTATAGCCATCAACAGTAAAACGCTTAAGCATGAGAGTCTCCTATCTCTTGCCGTAATTATATTACGGCAAGAGATAGGAGACCTGCATCAATTACGCCACTACGGGAAAAGTCATGTGAGCAGAGTCCATGCGAACCATGAATACCCGCTACGAAAGCCGCTGGAAAACAACCCTTAAACGCAAAAACCGCCTTTAGGCGGTTTCCACGGACCAAGCCGGACGTACCGTCGCAAGGCCTCATCACGGTTGGAACTGTAAGGAAAAGCCCAGTCCCAGTCAATCCTTTACCGACAAACCGTAGCGAATTAAGGCTGAGCAACAACGCATCAGTAAAGTTACATGCCGGCAGAAAAACACCCGCAATTTCGCCTTTTTCCAGCTGGGATGTAAGTTTTGACAGGCCGAATCTTACATGCAAACAAAAAAGAGGGCCGACGCATCAACCCTCTTAAGGTGTCGCCCGAAGGCTTCCACCGCAATTGACTTTATTCTAGTTGATATCCTTGGCTTGTCTACGGGCGCGTCTTTCAGCGGAGACCCCCAAGTCGAGATGCCATAAACATAGGGGATGCCCCCCCCTTGGGAAGGAACCCCCTTACAAAACTTTGGCCTTAACAAGCAGGCTGCTGTTTTTCACGGAGCTTTGTAGCCGTTTACGACCGCATAATAACTCTCACGCCTCAGGCAATCTGTCGTAGAAGCATCAGTCGCCACCCCACGGCCCTCTAGGAGTTCAATTAGTTGAGCAAAAGTCTAAAGTTCTTTTGCCAAAGCAAGCTCCTAAAATCAAAGGGCCGTTGCCGGAAGCCTCCGAACAACGACCCTTCTTTGTCATCGCCTCACTTAGAGTCCACGACGACTGTATCACTATCGGTATAGTACCCTAAATTCATCGCTAATGCAGTGCATACGGGAATTACATTAAGCGTTCGGTGCGCGATGTAATGTCTGTAGTTATTTCTGCTCTTTAGCAATCGTGATTTGCTTATCAATACGCTCAATGGCATCAATTAGATGCGTCAAAATAGGTTTGAGCTCCCCTTCTGGCAGAGAGCAAATATGGTCACAAAAAGCTTGCTTTTGAAATTCGGAGATCACTTTTTTATCGCCATAATCTCCAAAGGTTTGCTTTTCCTGATAAAAAACCGACGTATCGAAATCGTCATCCAGCTCTAGGGCATTTTCGATTCCCTTCTTAAAATGCTTTCTGGAGTCGTAAGTTTTCATTTTCGTTCGCAACACATTGTTGCTTAAACACTCATTAATCTTTTGATCGCAATCGAACAGGAAAGCAGTGAAGACCGAAGGAGGATTTGCATCCAAATAAGCGGCTGCTTTATTAAGCGATGGTGCGCCCGTGAATTCACATGATCCATCAGAGCTCTTCTTTCCTATCCATTTAAATCGCAAGTGGTTATTAATATGGGCAAAAGAAAGTGCTTTATTGAAATACTGCTCATCGGTAGGCCCCTCTAGATAAACAGTGGGGGCTTCGTTCGCAAACCAAGAAACCGAAAAAGCATCCTTCACCGCTTGAACCGTACCAGGACCGTAAAACTCTGGATTAGCCTGTGCGACCACATCGCCAGATCCATTCCTGGCCAATACAATTACTTTGTCGTTGTATCTTTTTTCATCATGAATAATAAAGGGCGAGTGGGTTACGCAAAAGATTTGAGAAGTTTGGTTCCCGTCTTCGTCCTGAAACAACGATTTATAAAAGTGAAGAATCTTCTCCTGCCATGAAGGATGAAGGCTAATTTCAGGCTCGTCAATAAATACAAACGAACCTCTGAGCGCATGCGAGTCCTTCAGCATAAAGCACCCACGATAGACAATCTGCTTTTCACCAGAACTCAGTTGATCAACACGGACGTCATGGCCATTCTTTTTAAAGAGAATTTCTTTATGGCCGTTGCGATTATCAACACGGTCGTAATTCAAGTCGTCAAACATCAGATCAAAAGCTTTGGTGAACCTAGGCATCCTTTGAGGGACTTGAAGTCGCGAGAGCCCAGTTTCCATATTGTTCCTAGCAACCCTAGCGACATCAGCATCATCAAGAGCCTGAATATCAATAATAAGTTGATTAATTTCAGTGGGCAGATCACTTGACGAGCGAATGCTCTCAACAGATTCATCAATATTACGACTTGTTACACTAGTTATTTGATCAGACTTAAAATTAATATCGACATCAGAAAAGATAGCGGAAGTGGGAAAAATCTCGGCAAATTCATCCGAACCCACCCAATTATCGAGGCCTAAGCCATCTTTGACATAGAGATAGTCGTGCCCCTTAATATCCTTGGCATAAAACTCGTATGTTCGTATTTTGGAGTCAAAGTCTACTTCGATCGAATCAACATAACATGGCATATCGTGATACTTATGTGCCATGATTTGATAGAGCAGCTCGACTAAGCTGCTTTTACCAATGCCGTTATTTCCAGCGATGATGACAGTATCAACGGCTTTATTTGAGGAGTCGGTAAAGTCCAACTCCAGATTACCTAATACCGGATGATTCGATAACTTCAACTTTCGAACTCGGATCATGAGAACCCCACTTCAAACTGCTTTTATAGCAGTTTACTAAACCCACGGTGCCAAATGATCGGCAATGCCGCGCAACCGTTTCGCAATATTCAACAGTGCCCAATTTAACAAACACCGCATCCCACCAAGACGCCAGTGCCCAACCCGTTCTAGTCAAAGAACAGCTTGGGCACACTCCATGAAACCACAGCGAGAGCCGGGACCAGACCTCGATCCAATAGCGAACACGCTCCATACCGCCACAAATCACCCCTCCCCGTCCATGGCCGTCCAGCTTACGGGTTCAATGCCCGGAAGAGACGAAAACAAGAGGGGCAGGCAACCTGATAGTTCCCGTAATTTGTCCTGCGCTGCATCGAAGCAGAGACATATACCGCTTTGCGGGCGCGAGTGACACCGACGTACAGCAGGTCCATTTCCTCAATAAGCCCGTCTGGCTTTTTCTTCACATCCACAATCCGGCATCCACGCGGAGAACGCGAGCACATACCAGCACTTTCGCACCGAGAGCAAATCGCTCCAGGCCAATCGGAACGCGTATCGCCCGGAATGAAAACAATATCCCACTCGAGCCCTTTAGCGGAGTGAATGGCCATCATCGAGATATCCGAATCAAGAAAATCGGAGAAAAGCCGCAGGGAGCCCTCGGAAAAGACGCTAACGAAATAGTCGAAGCGCTCCGACGGCCCCATGGCGAAACAGCTTATCGCAAGGTGCTTCCGCAACGCCCCAAGAAACATGACATAGGACCACCCCTACTCGAATCTTCTGGAGCCATGTGACAGTAAAGATACATGCAAGAAGAAAATCACTCGCTTTTATGCCAGTTTCCAATTCAGATGCTGGTTTTGACAGGGCATTTCTTACATCAGAATCACTTGATTGGATGCCAGCGCAACGGTGGTCTTCAGGTGGCGTTACAAAACTTTAGCAGCATGTCTAAATCATATTGTCGATAACCTTTGTTTGCCCACGGCAAAGAGTACAAGCGGCAACGTCACATAGTCATGGCCGTTCCATAAAGCAAAAGGTGCCGGGGCTTTCAAAGCCCCAGCACCTAACCGGCCGGCCCCGACAAAATCAGACACATTTTCGTCTACCAGCGCGCTGGGCGTCTCCTCGACGGTCTTTCTCACCAGATTCTATATGTCCTTGCGCAGCGACTCCTCGTCGACTTATACGATGTTCGCAGACACGACCCGTATCCCTTCATCAATGATTTGTTGTTTAGCCGCTAGAAATCATATGACGGGGCGCGGGCCGTGTTCGCCATGCGGATGTCAGTTTGCGAAAGAAATTACGTGTCACCATGCAAAGGCACATGCTTCAATTAGGCTCTTTGCCCAACCATTCTATTTTTCCACCAATCAAGACCGCTGTGTATAGCCTGCACATATCCAAGCCCGGTACGTTTTAAAACATATTGTGGCCAATGCCAATTGTTGTAGCAGAGCTGTGGAATTGCCTGGCCAACTACAAGACCCCAGGCTCCCCAGCTAAAGGCGCCACATAAAACGCAACTTACGCAGATTCCAGCAGCAGTTGATACCAAATACGCTTTGAAGTACGGAATCTCGTTCATGCTAACAATAATGTTGCAAAACAGAGAGTGCTGATTAAGCAGGAAGTAATAGAGGGCAATACCCAGGAACAAAACTGGATCGCAAATGAAATCATGCTTGAAAAGCGTGAGTATCGGCAGGCATGCCGTTACAAGAACTGTAGCGACAATATACATGCATACATAGCAGGAAATTCCGCGTTCGACCACCGCCTTCTGAGTCTGCTTGTCATCCCTGACATAGGCAGACTGGAAGGTGGGAAAGCATGAACGTAAATAGGCGCTTGAAATCTGGTGGATCGCCGTCGCGAACTGCAACATGACGGAATACGTACCAGTTTGTTCAAGCCCTAGGAAAGCCGAGCAAAGCAGCGATGTTGCCTGCGTGGCGCCATACCAGGCTAGAGATACGACACCATCACGCCACGCCACAAACGAAACCGTCTTTAGAACGTCAAGCATTTCGTCCTTAGCAACAGCTGCGGCATCGGATTTAATCCCCTCTTCGACGTCATGATGGCTCCGAAATGTCCTAATCGCAAATAACCTCAGCAAAGTGCTGTAGGCCAAGAAGCCGAGTGCGGCAGCGAGAAGGCTCAAGCCACAAAACAGAAGGACCGCCGTAATAGCAAGCTGCCCAATCCTGGCAAGCGTTTTAGCCCTGTTCTCACCGGCAACGTCTCCAAGCCCACGGAGAAACGTGAGACAGTAAAGAAAATACAAGTTAGTGAAAATGGAAACGACAAACACAATCCATGCAGGCAACGAACCCTCAATTAAAAAAGAATCGGTGACATAAGAAACGTAAAAAGTTCCCAACGTTGCCGCAACAAATAACGCGATGAGACCCAAGACAGCGTATATCGTTTTAGACGTATCAAGAACGACGCGCATCAAGTGCCAGTCAACTTCTCCATCAACAGAAGAATAGTCGCAGCCTTGTTTGGTCAGTTTCTTTGCCCCGCTCAGGCAATAAAGAATGTTGCGGGACAAGGTAGAAGTAAAACCGAATTCAAGCAGCTGCGCAAAACCCGAAATGGCTACGAACACGTACCAGAGACCGATTTGAGCACTCGATAAAAAAGACAGGAGTAGCGGCAAGAGCAAAAAGTTACTGCCCATAGACGCGATCGTGCCGACATAATTCCAAATCACATCTCTTTTGGAGACGGTCACTTTCTTGCTTTCGGCCATTTACCCTAATACCTCCGCACAGTAATTTCGTAGCGTCTCGGCCGTTTTGGTCCAGCTACATTCATCAAAATCGATGGAATCAAACAGCCGCTTGGAGTTAGGAGCTCGAAGCAATCCCTCGATCTTATCGGCAACCTCGATCGGGTCCTCGCAGTTTTTCACGACATCGGATCCCTGAATCGACATCACTTCGGCAATTCCGCAGTTAGTCGAAAGAAGGAGCGAACATCCGGCCTCAATCGCATCAAGGGCAGAGAGACCAAAGGACTCATGCCTAGAATTCATAACGAATACCGAGCACTCTCGAAGCTCGTTCACAAACTGATCGGAGGCAACTTGGCCCCTATATTCACCGTCAGCCGAGGTCATGAGATTATCTAAGGAAGAGTTATCGGAGTACCGTCGCCCGTACACCCTTAAAGAGCAATCGACACCACGATCTCTGAGAATCGAGACGGCCTTCGCGACTATTTCGTTGGCCTTAATTGGACGGGTGCCCCCGCTAACAGCAACGATATTTTCACGTTGGCCTTCGAAGCCGCATTGTTTAAACCTTTTGACCCCAAGGCAAACGTGCTTAACCTTATCGGAGCATTCAGGCAGCTGTTTCTTAACAAAGTTCTCCTGGAGGAAAGAATTCGCAACGATCAAATCCGCAGTACGCAAATGCTTAATGATTGCCTTGACAGTTCTATCGCTATATCCGAGACCGTTGATCTCATTCTCAAAAGGGACGTACCCATGATTAAAGCAAATGACAGGTTTACCAAAGGCAGAAAGCACCCGATGCGCAATGATATCCGTCCAACCAGCGCCGCAAGAGACAATCACATCGCTCTTAAGACCCTCAGAAATAGCCTCATATAACTTGGAGATTTTACTTTTTGAATATAGCGGCCGTATCGAATCGCAAGAAGGCCAATATTCCACTAATGACTTGTGTACATTTGAAGGTCCAGTATTGCCTGTGACCTCACCAATTAGAAGAATCTTCATTGAATGCTTCCTTTAATGTAATGCAAGGGGTTGGAATCAGGTGCTAATGAGACCTTAATTCCGTACCCCCCCCCGCGCTTGAGCAAACCAATGCGAATTAGCAAACGTTTAAGCGATTGTTTGAAATACCTTTTGGGCAAAGACCTTCTTACCGCATCGGTAATTGATCTACCGCATGAAAGGTCCTCGAAGAATCGCGCTCGCGCAGATGGCTTCTCGGAGGGACTCCTCAACTGACCGTTATTCTTAATGGCGGTCTCGATATCAACCGTCATTAACTCAGCACCAGCAAGGTCTATCAGTCGCTGTCCTTTTTGATTCTGGATTAAAACCAGGGAGACACCCCGACACATTTCTTCGGTAAGATTCGTCCCCCAGGAATCGCCTAATGTAACATCAGAAACTCTTTCAATGCTTGCATACCTGCAGTGATAACAGTTTTCCGTATAGTCCAGCCCCGCCAAGAAAGCTACTGTATACCCATCCAAAACACCGGGCAAATCAATCGTTCGCTCGTTCTCCCTTAGCTGAAAGCTGCCTTTAGAACGAAACTCAATCGACTCAAGCTGATTCATGTCAATCCCATTCTCACTCAGGAATTGACGGAGAATCGCAGGCGAAGGAGTACCGTGGCAAATCAAATCAACCGTATATAAATTCGAAAGAAGCTTGTTGCCGACAAAGTTTTTAAGAGAGGCCACCTGGCAAGGCAATCCTACAAATAAGACTTCTTTACCCTCAACCAGCAATTTTTTTATACGAGCGTAAGAGCCAATTGGATTGCTTTTAACGTACTTAGATCCTTTATATTTAACGGCATCCGCAATCGAGCTAGAAAACTCAAACCCAAACTGACCGTCCCGGAAACAGCAAGAGCAAACTACTCCTTCGGCAGAAATAAACCCTCGGATAATCGCGGCCGCCAAGCCGCCCGATGAGGAGGTTCCCCTGCTCTCCGAGTTAGAATCCCATCCTTGCAACCATTTACTAGGTTTAGAGCCTTGAGGCGGATTGCATTGTTGACATACAGCTGTGCACCTACCGCAATCAATGCATTTGCTTTGATCGATACTGGGGGTATAGTACTCGAGCCTTTCAAGAACAGCGATTGCATCTTTAGGACAGGCATCGACACATGCCATGCAGCCCGCACACATTTTGTCTTCGCAGATACTTTGCATTCATCTATTCCTTCAACGCGCGATCAAGCCAGGAGAGGCTGCGGTTGCGCTCCCCATCAAGAACCTCGCCAACATGCTGCCAATCGATATCGTCGTCCCAAGCATTGCCTTGGAACGTGTCCCAGGCCCTATTCTCTAGGCCAAAGAGTCTAAGAACAGATTTATTTCGCGCGGCATTAGCCTTTGGAAAGATCTCAACAAATGGGGTGCCGAGATTGATACAAAAAGCAGTGCCGTGGAATGAATCCGTGTATACGCAAGATGCATCCCTAAACAGCGCAAGGAAATCCTCCAGGGGCGGAAGAACGACCTGTTTTCCTACCCTTCTCCTAAACGTAGGGCACACACTTACAATCTCAAGATTGGAGCCAGCGGTCTTATCTTTAACGTACTGCAGCATATCTGAATCAGGATGGAGGTTATAGACGAGGGCGTAGGGCTTTTCAACGGGAGCCTTTTTACTGGCAATCTTGTTCCACTCGGAGCGATTGAGAAGCAGGGTCGGATCCAAAACCTGCTCAGCTTTGAGACCGTAGCTCTCAACGATATCCTTACCTGAATCCTCGCGGACGGAAATGGCATCGTAGCGCTTGAGCCAGTTACCAATTTGCGACTCATACCCCTTTACAACGCCACCACGTCCAAAACTAGCGGCGTAAGATACGACCTTCTTTCCCTCGACCTTAGAAAGCCCGTCCCAAAAGAATACCGGATCTAGAGAGCCATCGCCAAGTTCGTTCCAGACCTGATCGCTGCCAGTCAAATAGATATCTGTGTTAGGCAGCAAGGCGTCGATACTTGTTTCATCACAATGCGGAGAAAGAGTCAGATACTGCTCTCTCATGCTCTTAAAACGCTTCTCACCTGCACTGTACAGCAAACGCCAAACCGTGTTCCTATAGATGCGATGAGGCAGAGACCTACCTTCTGAATAACGCTTCACAAGAGAATCAAGGGTCTCAGCGCATCTCCGATAGTCAACAACAACAGGATCGTACCCCAAGTTTTTAACAACTTCTTGCGTAGCATAAGCCTGGAGGACAGACCCGTAGTTGAGAACGTTATGACGAGTAATAATTGAAACTTTTTTCATTCTGATACCTTTTCTAGATAATGGACTAATTCATAGGGGGTTGTCGTTTCTGATATCTTTTTATCCACTCACTTAGGAACAGAGACGAGATGGCTAAAAACCAAGTCGTTGGAGTAAAGAGAGATGAGGTGAGCTTTCCAACAAGCGGCATGGAGAATATGCCCGAAGAAAGATAGGTATACGAAATCATCGAAATAGACAGCGGGGACCCACCATGAAGCATGCGAGCATGCTCATAGAGGTTTGAATAAAAAAGACCAGTTAAGAGGCTAAATAGCGCAGTACCGCCAAAACCGAAATCGTGATACCACAATCGAAATACCGTGTATACATTACCGAGATCGATTGAACCCCAAGAACGAAACTCATGGTTACCGGATGAAACTAAATTAGTAAAGCCAAAATTTCGTCCAAAAGAAGAATATAGTGCTACGAAAGTCTCCGAGCCAAAGTACTTGCTTGCAACACCAGGATTTTGAAGAAATTTATCAAATAAAACAAATGAATAGCCAATGTAGCTGCAAATATAATCCAATGGTCCAAGAGTAACTTCTCGTCCAACAAACCAAGAGGCAACCCAAAATAAGAAACAGGCAAAAACAAGAGCGAATACAATTTTGATAAACTTCCCAAGGGTTATTCTTATCGTCCACCCACTGTTAATCGATAGTAAAATCCATATGCAGCAAACGCATGAACAGACAAAAACAATGGCACCTAGCCTTACGCCATTCAATAATTGACAAATTGCATAAAACGCAGCGGGGAGAAGCATGAGAGCATCTTTGATGCTAAATCCATCGCAAATAATATTGTTAAAACCAATAATTAGATATACAAACGAAAAAATGGTAAGCAATTTAAAGCATATATTGGATAAAGACGAAAGCCCGACTGAAGGATCATCGCCGCTATAAGCAGATGCAGTTCGGTAAGAATTCATTAAAGAATTCCAGTCCCCAGCAACAGGACCCGAAACAGCTGATCGAACATCTTTCAAAAACAAAACGGCAGTAACGACCCCAAGGACAACAGCCAATAAAACAAGAGATGTCGGAACTTGAATCCTTACAAGAGTCGTCGATTCAACACTAGCATTAAGTTTGCTTCGCTGCACTTTCATCTGTCTAAAATAAAGCAAGAAAAATAGCGATGCGACATCAAAGACGGTAACAAAGAAGCAAATAAGTAATCCTCCATGGAGGGAGACTTCAGTACCGAAGACAAGGCAGTTATACAATTCAGCGAGTGAGCAAATAAAGAAAGAGGCGTTACAAATTGATGCTGGATTCATCCAATCACTTTTTGATAGCTCTTGAGAGATTGCAAGCAGCAAAAGAAAATATAACGTCATTAATGATAGAACTAACATTGTTTAAGCTACTTTCAAGTTAGTTATTGCATTAATCCAGATAAGCGACAGGCAGAACAAAATACGGAAAAAATTCTTCTTCCGCAGCAGGCAAAAAATGCTGCCAAGCGTTCTCTTTTTCTAGCTTCGAAATCCTTCAGAACAGGCAAACGAAATGTAGATAAGTTATTCCAAAGGTCATCGCGGTCTTTAAGGTCGCTTTCAGAGACCCCAGCCATCGGAATCTGTGCGTAAACCATCCTACAAACAGAAAAGCAGCGCGAAGCGGCGGCTTTACTTAGGTCCGGATACCAATTACAAATATCCTGGTAGAGCCGATCGGCAATTATCAATGCAGACTCGCCTTTAATGTGTCGATATTCTTGCCTGATAATGCTGTTACTTCTCATGCGATATGCATACAACTCACGGCAATCGACAACGGCAACGGAATCAACCTTGTGAATAATCTTATAGACGCTAGCGAGATCCTCGTAATACAGCCCCTTAGGGAACGGGTCAATGCCCAGTGGCGCCTTTGCGTAAAGGCGCCACGGGGCACCGGTGTCCAGCGTCTGATATAACATCAGACGCTGGACATCGGGCGAAGGCAGTGCCTTCGCAGGCGCCACGGGGTCAAGAGACTCCACCAAAGGGCAAGCATCACCATCATTGAACGGCTTGCCAAATGGAACAGCAGATATCTGACATCCCGTATCGCGGCAGGCGTTAAAAAGAACCTCGATAAAAACAGGAGAAATGTAGTCGTCGCTATCAACGAAGGAAATCCAGTCGCCCTGAGCAATACGCAGCCCTGCATTACGAGCGTCGGAAAGACCGCCATTTTCCTTATGCAAAACGGTGGTACGGTCGTCGCTTGCAGCAAGAACATCACAAAGCTCGCCAGAACCATCAGTCGAGCCGTCATCGACAAGAATAATCTCGATGTTACGATAGCTTTGACGGCAAATGCTATCAAAGCACTCCCGCAGATAAGGCTTAACGTTATATACCGGCACAATCACCGATACCAAGTTACTGTTTGCCATCTAATTCCTTGAGTAGAGATCTAGATATTTATAAGTCAGTCGCTCGCCTTGCAACTCAATGTTGTAATCGGCGAATTGCCCACTTGAGATAGACAATCGACCCTCATACGAGTACGGCAAGAGTGAATCGATTTCATCTGCCCACACGACAGGGCTATCAATCGACAAGAACTTACACTCCCCCGTTACGTCTACCTCACGCGTAATCGCATCGCTCAACAAGCACGGTAAGCCAGACACCTGTGCCTCGACGCCGACGAGGCCCAGGCCTTCGTAAAGGCTTGGCAGAACGAACGCATCAAACGCCTGGTACAAGCGATTGACATCGCTTCTCTGCCCCAGAAACTTAACGCGATCAGTAAGACCGCGTTCGTCCACCAAGGCCTTTACGGAGGCCCCGGCTTCGCCGGTACCGACAAGCAGCAGGACAGCATCGTCGCGGCGCTTTGCGACCTCAGCAAAAACGTCAATCAAAAACGCATGGTTCTTCTGGGCAGTAAAGCGCCCCACATGTCCAATGGCAAACTGGTTGCCGACGAGGCCCAGGTCGGCTCGCGCTTGCGCACGAGCCTCCGCATTGAAGCGAAAGCGATCCAAATCGATTGCGTTGTATACGACCTCGAAGTGCGCAGCTTTACCGAAAAGCCATTCACCGGCAAATTGACTACATGCAAATCGGTGTGTTGGATATCGATTCGATTGCGTTTTCAGCACGGCCTTCAGGGCATTCTTGGCATACTCCCCCTTACCGCTCGTAGAGTGACTATGGGCGATCCGCACAGAAACACCCGCCTTCTTCGCAGCACGAAGAGGAAAGACCGAAAGCGCGTTGATGTGACTGTGGACAATCTTCCAGCCCTCTTGCTTAAAGAGACGCTGAAGCTCTCGCTGGTATTCAGCTATATGCTGATAGGGCGGTATCTCAAAGACCCTGCCACCGAGCGATTCGATCTCGTCACGGGGAACAAGCGTCGAATCGGAATCAACAAGAAAGTCAAACTGCACTTTACTGCGATCGATGTGACGATAGTAATTCATAACGACAGCTTCGACGCCGCCGCCAACCATCTTGCCAACAACCTGAGCCACCCTAACCGGTTCAGTCATTTAGCAAGCACCTCCACCGGTAAAGACCTCAACGACCGTGAGGAGAACAATCTTCAAGTCCGTGATGAGGCCGCGCTTGGCGATGTACTCCAAATCACGGCGGACCATCCCGTCAAAGTCGGTATCGTTGCGGTCGGTCACCTGCCACCAGCCGGTGATGCCAGGCTTCACTGCCAGGCGCTGCAGGTCGTAGTCGGTGTACTCCGCAACCTCATTCGGCAGCGGCGGGCGCGGGCCCACGACGGACATCTGCCCCAGGAACACGTTGAGGAACTGCGGGAACTCGTCGATGGAGTGCTTGCGGATGAACTTGCCGATTTTCGTTATGCGCGGGTCGTCCCTCATCTTGAACATGGCACCGGCGATCTCGTTTTGCTCCTTGAGCTCGGCGAGGCGCTCATCGGCGTCCTTGTACATGGATCGGAACTTCCACATGCGGAAGGTTGACAGGGTGCCGTCGTGGCGGGTCTGGCCCACGCGAATCTGGCTGTAGAACGGGTTGCCCTCGCTCTCCAGGCGGATGGCAGCGGCCAGAACCAGGCTGGGTACGGCGATGACGGCCAGCACGCAGCCGCTGAACACAATGTCGAAGGTGCGTTTCACGACGCGGTAGGCCAGGCGCGAGCGATCCCAGTCCATGATGGATTGCATGGCCTTGTAGCGACCGGCGCCCTCACGTCGATCCATGGCCTGAGCAATCAGCGCCGCCCCCGCGGGCGCATTGCTCTCTGTTACTTCTTTAGCAGCCACAGTCAAACTTACGTCCCCGTTCCCCAGGGATCCCCCAATCGGTAAATTCAAAAATGCGAACGAATAGCTGGTGCAACGTCTCCCTTACGTTTTGCTGGGAACGTCGAGCGGTAGCAGCTCCCTAAATGCGGAGTTACCTTCGCCCACGTCTACCAGGCACCAGCGCTTATGACGGTCGATCTTCTTAACGCGAGCCTCTTGCCCCACCAAGGGACCCTGATCTATGTGCAACACGCCGTCTTCTATGCGCGCAACGCTGTTGCGCACCACGCCGTCGTCGTCCAGCACACTGCGGTACCAGTCCTGCGCATCGTCCGGCATGGGCATATACGCCCGCTCCCTACTGCCGGCGATGCGACAGCCAAAGCTCAACTGAGCCAAAGCCCTATCGAGCGCGGCAGCATCGTGCGTGGCGACAAAGAAATATTCCTTGTACATGGGTTTGGTTTGAAGCGACCAGGCGCCGTCCCGCTTAAACCAGAACTCCTTTTGCATCACAAAAGCGTCCTGCATCAGCTCGTGCGGGATAATGCAGCGGACCTTTTCGCAGGTCTCGCGCTCTTTTCCCTGGGGGGTGTGGACCAGATACCAGCGGACGCGGCCATGCTGGCTGTTGGTGGTGACGCCGTTAAATGCGCCTGGCAGCTGCTCTTGGCGCCGTGCCGTCTGTTCCATGTTCTCGCCCCCTCTTTTAGCTTTGCGATGCACGCAAATGCAGGGGCGTTTAGAACAGGCTTCTCGCTCGCAGCTAGGCGCAGTCGCAAAAGTACAGGTTTTTGTATCTTTCGACAGATGACATTATACGAGCAATTAATCAGCGTTTGCCCAGATTACGCAAAATGTACTGCCAGTAGGTGCATCTCCATACCCCTCTACAAAAACCTGTACCTTTTTGTGCAACAAAAAAAGCCGCTCAACCAGCGGCTTTTCTTATTTGGGCATGAAAAAGGCGACCGCCCTTTGTGGACGGTCGCCTTTGTTAATTGTTGTGAAGTTTGCCTTAGGCGCGAGTCTTGATCTCCTCGGTCACCTTAGCAACAAACTCGTCAATGCTCATCTGAACAGTCTCGTTGGAGCGATCGCGGACGGAGATGTTGCCGGCCTCGACCTCCTTCTCGCCCAGGATGAGCATGTAGGGCACGCGGTCGATGCTGCGGGCCTCGCGGATCTTGTAGCCGATCTTCTCGTCGCGGTCGTCGCAGACCACGCGAATGCCGGCCTCCTCCAGCTTGGCGCACACCTCGTGGGCGTAGTCGCGGCTCTTCTCGGAAACCGGAAGTGCCTTGACCTGCACGGGGGCCAGCCAGGTGGGGAACTTGCCCGCAAAGTGCTCAATCAGAATACCAATGAAGCGCTCGATGGAGCCAAAGCACACGCGATGCAGCATGATGGGGCGCTTCTTGGTGCCGTCGGCGTCCACGTACTCCAGATCAAAGTTGAGCGGCATCTGGAAGTCGAGCTGCACGGTACCGCACTGCCAAGTACGGCCGAGCGAATCCTCCAGGTGGAAGTCGATCTTGGGGCCGTAGAAGGCGCCGTCGCCCTCGTTGACCTCGTAGTCCATGTCCAGCTTCTCCAGAGCGGTGCGCAGGCCCTCCTCGGCGCGTGCCCAGTCCTCGTCCGAACCCATGGAGTCCTCGGGGCGGGTGGAAAGCTCAACGTGGTACTTAAAGCCAAACTTCTGGTACACGGAGTCGATGAGGTTGACCACGCCCACGATCTCGTCGGTCAACTGGTCGGGACGCACAAACAGGTGGGCGTCGTCCTGGTTGAAGCAGCGCACGCGGAACAGGCCGTGCAGGGCGCCGCGCAGCTCGTGGCGGTGCACCAGGCCAATCTCGCCGGCGCGGATGGGCAGCTCGCGATAGGAATGCGGCTTAGAGGCGTACACCAGCACGCCGCCCGGGCAGTTCATGGGCTTAATGCAGTACTCTTCGTCGTCGATGACGGTGGAGTACATGTTGTCCTTGTAGTGGTCCCAGTGGCCCGAGGTCTTCCACAGCTGCTTGTTCATGATGAGCGGCGTGGAGATCTCCACGTAGCCGGCCTTGTGGTGGATCTCGCGCCAGTAGTCCAGCAGCGTGTTCTTAAGGATCATGCCGTTGGGCAGGAAGAACGGGAAGCCGGGGGCCTCGTCGCGCATCATAAAGAGATCCATCTCGCGGCCGATCTTGCGGTGGTCGCGCTTCTTGGCCTCCTCCAGCATGTGCATGTGCTCGTCGAGCTCTTCCTTGGAGGCAAAGGCGACGCCGTTGATGCGGGTGAGCATCTTGTTGTCCTTGTCGCCCTTCCAGTAGGCGCCCGAGACGCCGGTGAGCTTAAAGGCCTTCAGCGCCTTGGTGTAGCAGATGTGGGGGCCGACGCACATGTCGATGTAGTCGCCCTGCTGGTAGAAGGTGATGCGGGCGTCGTCGTCCAGGTCGCCGATGTGCTCGACCTTGTACTTCTCGCCGCGCTCCTCCATAAGGGCGATGGCCTCGGCGCGGGGCTTCTCGTACACGGAGAACTTGAGGTTCTCCTTGACGATCTTTTTCATCTCGGCCTCGATCGCGGGGAAGTCGTCCTCGCTGATCTTGACGCCCTCAGGCAGGTCGACGTCGTAGTAGAAGCCGTTGTCGGTCGCGGGGCCGTAGGCAAAGTCGGCCTCGGGGTACAGGCGCTTGATGGCCTGCGCCATGATGTGCGCGGCAGAGTGGCGGATGACGTGCGTGACCTCGTCCTGCGGGAGCTCGGCCACCGAACCGTCATTGTAGAGTGCCTTCATGGGTATGTTTTCTCCTCTCGGATGCCTGATGCAAGTGCGTGCGATGCGCTCGGCGTTTTTGACTTGCATCATTATAGGCAGGTTGCCTTGGTATACAAGCGCCCGCCGCACCTTAATGGCACGGCGGGCGATTTTCTACGCATGCTTCATCGTGTGGGGCGGGGTGTGGAGCGCGCGTGGCCTACGGCGTGCCCGTGGCTTGCGGCCGGCCCGGCGATGGATGCGTTACTGGATGCGAGTTCGGCAGTAGGGGCAGACCTTCCAGTGCGCATCGAGCGGGCGATGGCAGCTGGGGCAGACGTTGCGAACCTGGGTATCGCACACCGGGCAGACGACGAAGTCCTTCTCGATGGGCGCGCCGCACTGCGGGCAGGTGCCGTACTGGGCAAGCTGGCGCTCGCGCAGGGCCATGTCCAGCTCCTGCTCCTCGCGGTCGGACGCGTAGGAGTGCGGGCGCAGGACCAAGTAGGCGATGAGGCCCACAAACGGGATGAGGGCGATGATGCCCCATGCCACGTAGGCGCTGGCGCCGCGGCGGCGAGCGTCGATGAACACATAGACGACCGACAGCACATACAGGGCGATGATAAAGCCAACAAAGGCATAGACGACGCCCATAAGCTGCGGCGACATGAGCTCGGAGATGTACTTGGACATTACGGGTACCTTTCGGAATATTAACAGTCCGTGCAAGTTTACCACGGGGTTTGTTTATATGGGACCACGGCTAGGCGCGGGGCTGACGCGGACACAAACATCTCAATCCGTAACAACTAGGACCGAAATCCGGTCCTAACTGTTACAGAACGAGACAAACGGAGGGGCCGCCTGACAAACGTCTCGATCTGTAACAACTGGGACCAAATTTCCCCTCTTACTGTTACAGATCGAGACATTCAAAATCCGCCGGAAGGTTCGTCTTGATCTGTAACATCTAGAACCCAAATCATCAGCTAACTGTTACAGATTGAGACAAAGGAAGACGTCCAGGCCGAATGTCTCAATCTGTAACAACCACTCGGCAAAAACGGTCCCAGATGTTACAGATCGAGACAAATCTCTGACACCAGGGACGGCAAACGAGGTTGTCGACGTTGCCGGGGTCTCCCCTCGCCTGCCGTTGGCGGGTGTTGCGGGGCTGTTCGCCGCATTGCCGCCGCACTGGGGGCGTACAGACCGTAGGATGGTTTTATTGACGGCCTGTCAACTTGTCTGGGAGGCACCGTGGCAGAAACGTTTGATATCGCAATTGTAGGCGCGGGCATCACGGGATGCGCCATTGCGCGGCAACTCGCGCGATTTGACCAGTCCATTTGCGTGGTCGAGGCGGCTAACGATATTGCGCTGGGCGCGTCGAAGGCCAACGGCGGTCTGGTGCATGCCGGCTACGATCCTGCACCGAGCACAGTAAAGGCGCAGGTCAACGCCCGTGGCTGTGAGCTATATGGCACATGGGCCCAGGAGTTAGGCTTTTTGTTCCGCCGCACCGGGTCGATGGTGCTGGGGTTTAACGACAAGGACCGCACGCATCTGGAGCAGCTGCGGTGCAACGGTCATATCAACGGCGTGCCCGAGCTGTCGATCGTCGGACCCGACCGCATCCACGAATTAGAGCCGCGCGCCAGTGCCGATGCAACGTGCGCGTTGTGGTGCCCCTCGACTGGGTTTGTCGACCCGTTTGAGGTTGCCATCGCCGCGCTGGAGAACGCCGTGGCCAACGGGGTGACGTTTATGCGCTCCGCATCGGTGGAAGCGATTGAAGTCGCGGGCTCAGGCGACGACGCGCGCTTTACGCTGGCGACCCCAGTGGGCAACGTGCGCTGCCGCTATCTGATAAACGCCGCGGGCAACGGCGCCGCCGACATCTCGCATATGGCGGGTGCCGAGGAGTTCCAGATGGTCTGGCGTCAGGGCAACATCGTGGTGCTGGACAAGGAGCCGCGCACGCTCATGCCGCTCTACCCCGTGCCGACGCCGGTGTCGAAGGGCGTTATCGTGACAGGCACCGTACACGGCAACACCGTGATCACTGCGACGGCCGCCGTGCGCGAGCCGGGCGACACGCAGACCTATGCAAGCGATGTGAACGCGCTGCTGACCGGCGCGCGCAAGCTGGTGCCCGATCTGGATACGCGACGTGTGGTGCGCGCATTTGCCGGCGGGCGTCCGGTCATTCAGGGAACGAACGACTTCTTTATTGGACAGTCAGCCGTGGTGCCGGGGCTGTTCCAGGCAGCGGGCATACAGTCGCCGGGCGTGGCGAGCGCGCCGGCAATTGCCGAGTGCATGGAGCAGGTGCTGCGCGATGCGGGCGCGGAGCTGCACGAGCGGGCAGACTGGAACCCAATCCGCCACGCGCCGGACGACTTTGACCGCGCACCGCTTGTGCGCAAGGAGGAGCTGATCGAGTCTGATCCCGCTTGGGGACAGATTGTCTGCCGCTGCGAGACGGTGCCCGAAGCCGAGATCGTGGCCGCGATCCGACGCCAGCCGGGCGCGGTTTCGGTCGAGGGCGTCAAGCGTCGCTGTCGCGCCGGCATGGGTCGGTGCCAAAGCGGCTTTTGCCAGAGTCGTGTGGTGGCGATCCTTGCACGCGAGCTGGGGTGCGACCCCAGCGAGGTGCTGTTGGAGGATGCCGGATCTTGGTTGGTTGAGGGACCGCTAAAGGGGGTGCGCTAGAATGGCGACGTTTGATATGCGCGACGGGCGCGCGGAGGCCGGAGCTGTAGCGTCGGTGTCGACGCAGGCCTTCGACGTGGTCGTCATCGGCGGCGGACCCGCTGGCATGGCGGCTGCGCTTGCCGCACATAATGCCGGCGCCCACGTGGCCATCGTGGAGCGCGAGCAGCACCTGGGCGGAATCCTCCGCCAGTGCATCCACCCCGGCTTTGGCCTGTCGCACTTTAAACAGGAACTCACCGGTCCCGAGTACGCGCAGCGCTTTATCGACCAGGTGCACGCAACCGACATTGCGCTGTTCTTGGACAGCATGGTGATCGGGATTGATTCAGGCGAGGGCGCGGATGTGCGCGCGCTGGATGCGGACAAGGCCGCGGGAGCCGCCGCAGTCCATACCGTCACGCTCATGAGCCCTGCCGGCATGCTGCAGCTCACCGGACGCGCGGTCGTCCTTGCCATGGGGTGCCGCGAGCGCACCCGCAGCGAGATCAAGATCCCCGGCAGCCGTCCCGCCGGCATGTTTACGGCCGGCCTAGCACAGCGATACATCAATATCGAAAACCTCAAACCCGGCTCGCGCGCCGTCATTTTGGGCTCGGGCGATATCGGGCTGATCATGGCACGTCGCTGCACGCTCGAGGGGATTTCGGTCGAAGGCGTGTACGAGCTCATGCCGTACGCCAACGGTCTGCGCCGCAATGTAAAAAACTGCCTGGACGACTTTGGAATTCCGCTGCATCTGTCCACCACAGTCACGCGCGTGATCGGGCACGACCGCGTGGAAGCCGTCGAGGTGAGCCAAGTCGACGAGCGCCTGGCGCCCATTTCGGGGACCGAGCGCATTGTTCCGTGCGACACGCTGCTGCTTTCGGTAGGCCTGATTCCCGAGAATGAGCTTTCGGTTGCCGCGGGCGTAGAGCTTGACCCGCGCACGCGCGGCGCCGTGGTGGACCAGAGTCTGCAGACGGGTGTGCCGGGTATCTTTGCCTGCGGCAACGTGCTGCACGTGCACGACCTGGCCGACAACGTGACGACCGAGTCCGAGAGGGCTGGCGCAGCTGCGGCGGCGTACGCACTGGTCTGTGGTGCTGTGGCCGATGCGGACGCTGCGGGCCCAGGCTGCCAGCTCACGGTCTCCCCCGCCGGCATTGCGGGCTACGCGCTGCCGGGACGCATTACGGCTGTGGCACTCACCAAACTCAACTTCCGCGTATGCCGACCGGTCAACGCCGCCCGCGTGCGCATTCTGGCAGGCGGCGAGGAACTGTATGCAGGCAAGGTCCGCCCGTTTAAACCGAGCGTAATGGAAAGCTTCCCGCTGCCGGCAAAGGTAATCCAGCGCGCACTCGACCTGGGTGTTAGCGAGATTGTCCTGTCCGTCGACCCCGTTGAAGAGGCGTAAGGCCATGAGCATAAACGCGATCGAAACGCTGCAGTTCAACTGCACCACCTGCCCATCCGAGTGTCTCCTGACCGTAGAGGTGGAGCGCGACGCAGACGGCGCCGTGGTAGAGGTGCACTCAGTGACCGGCAACAGTTGCCCACGAGGTGATAAGTTTGCACATCAGGAGCTCACCTGCCCCATGCGCGTGCTCACCACTACCGTAGCAGTATCTGGCGGCGACGAGACGCTGCTGCCTGTCCGCACCGCCAAGGCCATCCCGCTAGAACTCCACGCCCAAGCCATGAACCTCATCCGAGGCCTGGTCGTCAACGCCCCCATCCGCATGGGCGACGTCGTACTGGAAGACCTCCTCGACACCAGCATCAACCTCATCGCCAGCATGGACATCAACCGAGCCCAAGTAGCTAATTAGGGACGGGGCTCTTTTAGCTACCCCGCCATCCACCCAGCCCTCTTCAATTGCGGTGAAATAGTTCCTGATTTCCGCCAAAACCCCGGCATCCAGGAACTATTCCACCGCAACTTATGTGAAGGCGCTTGGGATACTATGGTGGCACCCTAGCGAAAGGATGTTTCATGGCACATGTCGATGACCAGCGTGTGGCGCGCGTGCTCGATGCGCTCGAGGCTCAGCACACCGGCGCGCAGCTGCTTGTGAATGACCCGTGGTCGATCTATTACCTGACCGGCTTTTATGCCGATATGTTCGAGCGTTTTTGCGGCGTGCTGCTCGCGCGCGGTGCCGAGCCGGTGATCCTAGTCAACGCCCTGCACCAGCTGCCAGAGTACGACAATGCCCGCGTCGCCTACCACACCGATACCGACGTCGTGACCGACGCCATCGCGAGTGAGATCGACCCAGACAAGCCGCTTGGCATTGATACCGTCATGCGTTCCGGCTTTTTGGTGCCCCTCATGGAGCGTCACGCCGCGAGCGAGTTCTTCCTAGGCGACTTTGCCGTCACCGCCGCACGCACCCACAAGGATGCCGCCGAGCAGGAGCTTATGCGCGCGTCCTCTGCCGCCAACGACGCCGTGATGGCCGACGCCATCAAGCTCGTCCACGAGGGCGTGACGGAGCGCGAAATTGCCGACCAGATGCTCGGCTTGTATCGCAAGCACGGCTGCGAGGGTTTTAGCTTTCCGCCCATCGTGAGCTTTGGCGCCAACGCCGGCGACCCGCACCACGAGCCCGACGACACGGTACTCAAGCGTGGCGACGTGGTGCTGTTCGACATTGGCGGACGCCATCGCAACTACTGCTCGGACATGACGCGCACGTTCTTTTGGGGCGAGCCGGACGCGGAGACCGCACGCATCTACGACATCGTGCGCCGTGCCAACGAGGCCGCCGAGGCGCTCATCGCACCGGGCGTGCGCATATGTGACCTAGACCGTGCCGCGCGCGACGTGATTGAGGACGCTGGCTACGGCAAGTACTTTACGCATCGCCTGGGCCACTCGATCGGCCTGCAGGACCACGAGCCAGGCGACGTCTCGCTCGTCAACGAGCAGGTCGTTGAACCGGGCATGACGTTCTCCATCGAACCGGGCATCTACCTCCCCGGCCGCACCGGAGTCCGCATCGAAGACCTAGCCCTGGTGACCGAGAACGGCGTCGAGATTCTCAACGCCTACCCCCACGATCCGGTCCGCCTAGACTAGCCAATGTGCCAAAGGGACAGTCCCTTTGGCACATCCCGTTAACGCAGTGCCACGAAAACGAGCCATCTACTACGTTTAACTCGCATGGGTCGACCATGCGGGTCTTTTTTAAAAACCAGCAAGCCATCTACCTGCACTGATAATTGTTCTCGGGGGAAGCGGGCACTGCGGGGCGCGGCAACGGCGCGCGATTTCCGCGTCGCAGCGCTACCCTGATGCTGAATG
>JAHABQ010000053.1:0-2728 GCA_018376265.1 Collinsella sp. | reverse complement strand
TGCTGGCACTGTTGGCAAGGGCCTCGCAATTCAGGCGGTCAAATTAAGGCTGACCGGGAACGACGCTTCAAAATACGATATTTACTACCGTATTCATGCGGCGGATTATGGTTGGCTTGGTTGGGCTAAAAATGACGCCGCAGCTGGCACCGTTGGGCTGTCTAAGCAGGCCGAGGCAATTCAAATTAAGTTGGTTGCCAAGGGTTCGTCCGACGCTCCCGTTCAAGATCATGCTGCGTTGATCCAGCTTCCTGGGCTATCCGCTAAGGCAAATTGCTCCGGTCTTGGCTGGCAAGCGTCTGTTGGCAATGGCGGTGTTGCCGGAACGGTTGGGCAGAACCGTGCCATGGAGGCAATGCAACTGTCCCTTTCCGATAGTTCCATGAACGGTGGCATTTCGTATTCCGCCCACGTATCCAATATCGGCTGGCAATCTGCTGTCTCAGATGGAGCCACAGCGGGAACCATTGGACAGGGACAACAAATCCAAGCTGTGAAGATTAATTTGACTGGTGACGTTTCGAATTACTTTGATGTCTGGTATCGCGTCCACGTGTCAAATTACGGATGGCTTGGCTGGACCAAAAATGGATCACCGGCGGGCACCACGAAGCTTGGCATTCCTGTTCAGGCATTACAGGTAAAGATTGTTCCCAAGGGCGCTTCCGCACCAGGCTCTACGTCTGATTCGTATTTTGAGACCTATCGTTATATGGGGTATCAGACTCCGGGATCTTATCCAAAGGTTAGTTGCAATAGCGTACAGCTTCCTTCGTATTGCACCGGTTATTTCACGTATGTCTCGCCTTCTCGAATTCCTTACAACGCTTCGCGACAGGATTGCATCAACGCATTCGTCCAGCGTGCTCGTGAATATATCGGGACGCGTTATATCGAGCCTTGGTCTTCTTGGCCGGGGGATGCGGTTGATTGTTCGGGCTTAGTGCTGCAATGTCTGTATGCGACAGGCATGGATATGGGTTGGTATAACCCCTATAACCATCGTTGGCTGCCCGAGCAAACCTACAACTCCATGAACTGGTATCGCAACAACACGTTTATGCCGGTTAGCACCTCTGCTTTGCAGAGGGGAGATGTGGTCTACTACCAGGGCCATATTGGAATCTATATCGGAAACGGTCGAATTATCGATTCGTGGCCGGGGATCGGTGTGACCGAGCGTTCGGTCAATGCTCCAGGTCGGGTAATCGGTGCCGCTAGGCCTTTCGCATAGAGTCTGTTGAGGCGCTCCGTTGCAGGAGCGCCTCTTTTTGACTGCATGCTGACTGGTGCTTTTCTAAGCTTTAAATGTCTGTATGGAAGTGTGGTAATATAGCAACCATTCGTGTCTTTACATGTGACCAATGTCTCGGGGGATATACATGAAACGTCTCAAAGCGTCTGCTGCTTTGGCTTGTACGCTATTAATGGGCTGGTCTCAAATCATCCAGCCTTACAGTGCGTATGCGCTGTCGGTCCAGGCCGCCGCTGCTTCGCAGTCGGTCTCGCAAACATCGAACGAGTGCGAATCTCAAGGTACAAGTTCTCAGGGAACGCAGGACGATGCTTCGGATTCTCAGGGTGTAACCGAATGGTATGGTGACGACGCAAATGCTGCTCGTCCTGATGGGGAAACAGATTCTGATTCGGGCGAGCAACTTAGCATTGGCGTCGAAGAGTCTGGTGTTGACGAGTCAAACGGTGAGGTCCCAGCCGATGATTCCACTGAGATGAATTCCTGCGAAACGGACTCTTTGGAACCGAACTCTTGGCGTTTCGAAAACGGCGTGCTTATCGATTCTGACAATGGCGACATCGATGCGCAGTCTTTAACTGACGATCCTTTGCCCAATGGTGCTATTGCGCGCGGTATTGACGTCAGTAATTACCAGGGGACCGTTGATTGGGATATGGTTAAGGCCGCAGGGATTGATTTTGCCATCCTCAGGGTTGGGCCTGTTTATGGAAAGCCTGACGATTCCTTTGAAAGGAACGCTGCTGAATGTGAGCGCCTCAGTATTCCTTATGGCGTCTACTACTACTCCTATGCTCGATCTGTTGCGGATGCAAATAAAGAAGCCGATCGAACGCTTGCTTGGCTCGGTGGCCATCATCCGTCGCTTCCCGTTTATTACGATCTTGAGGATAACTATATCTTGCAGGATCCGAATTTCAGCAAAGATAAGCTCGCTCAGATTGCGCAGGCTTTTTGCAACCGTATGGAGGCCGTTGGCTTTAAGTCGGGTATCTATGCGAACCTTAACTGGCTCAACAACTACTTGGATAGTCCGTCTCTGAGCGGTTATGACCATTGGGTCGCTCAATATAATTGGCGTTGCGATTATGCTGGCAGCTACAGTTTCTGGCAGTATTCAAACAGCGGCAATGTCCCGGGCGTTAACGGACGTTGTGACATGAACTACTGCTTCAACGGTTCTCTTCTGAACGTAGATGACAGCAAGATGCATATTCAGTATGAGGCGCATGTCTCGAATATTGGCTGGATGAGCAGTAAGCGCGACGGATCTACGGCTGGCACAACGGGGCAATCTAAATCAGTGGAGGATCTTAAAGTCAGCATCTTGAATCCCGTTGAAGATGGCTCTGTGCAAATTAACGCCAATGTAAGTGGCATCGGCTGGCAGGGCTGGGACACCCCCTCGGCCTCCGAGGGCGGAACCACCGGCCAGGGACGCGCCGTCGAGGCCGTGCGCCTGAGGCTCACGGG
>JAHABQ010000026.1:0-35147 GCA_018376265.1 Collinsella sp. | reverse complement strand
GTTAACCGCTACGTACCGGAGGTGTTCCATGGTTCGTGTCGACATAGAGACCATCGTCATGGCCGCCGGTCCCGTGCCATCGCTTATCGTGCTTCGCGAGCGCTGCAGCAAATCGGACTCGCCCGCGCCACTGCGTTCCCTTTCCATTCAGACTGGTTCGTTTGAAGCCGCTGCCATCAGCCGCGGCATCGATAGCGGCCGCGCCGAGCGCCCGATTACCCATGACCTGTTGCTCGATACTGTTGGCGCCCTGGGTGCCAAGCTCGAACGCATCGAAATCGTTCGCGCCGAGCCGCCCGTGTTTTACGCGACGGTTGTCGTGTTGGCCGATGGCAACGAGCATAAGATCGATGCGCGTCCCAGTGATGCCATTGCCCTTGCCGTGCGCAGCAATGCCCCCATGTTTGTGGAGGACGACATCATGAATCGCCTGGGCACCGTTTCTGCCCATGCCGAGGAAGTTGACGACGAGCGGGAGTTCGAGAAGTTCGACGAGTTCGTCCATACGCTCTCCCCCGATGACTTCTAAATGTGGGGCGGCCAGGCTGCGGAGCGTTCGCTGATGGCCGGCGGTATGTCGGCTGAGGCGGCGGCCATTGCGCGCGAGGCCCAGATGCGCTCGGAGGCTTCTGAGGCGGCGCGCATTGCCTATGTGACGCAGGCCCGCACGCTTCGCGAACGCCGCGGCTCGTTTATCAAGATGGTTGTCGTCTCCGCCCTTGTCGCGGCAATCTGCTCGCGCCTTCGTGGTACAGTTGGTGCGCTTGGGTTTTCGATCTCTACGGGCCTCGTGATCTGGGGTGTGGTCGATGCGGTCATGCTGACCAGTCAGATCAAGGTGCTCGACAAGCGCGCGATGGATATGATGCGCACCCGCGACGCTGCCGCTAAGATCGCCGCCGAGGCACAAGAACTGTAATGACGCCAGACTCGATGGGAAGGTCTAAAGATGGCACAGGATATGCAGGACGCCGGTAACGTCTCCGCCGAGCTCGACGCCATGGTGTGCGATCTGATCGGCGCGTTCTTGGACGACCTTGCCGCCGGTGAAAACCCTGGCGTGGTCGTGGCAATTGAGGACGCCGCTTCCAACCGTTATCTGGCGGCGCTCGACGAGGACGGCGAAGAGGCGTGCCTCGAGGCGGCCACCAACTTTATCTCCGAGCACAAGATGGGTCTTAAGGACGAGGGCCTGGGCCGTATCGCTCGCTATGCCATCGGCTACACCGGCTGCGTCGAGATTGACGGCGGCTATCACGATGCTCTGCTCGTGAGCTTCTTCGAAACCACGCTCGAGAGCGGTTTTTCGGCATATGTGCTGTATGAGGGCATGGGCGCCGGCGATGGTTTTATGTGGAGCGACCCTGAACCTGCAGGTGAGGAAACCCCTCTAATCTAAAATCGCTAAAATAAACGAGTTTTCGGTAAAAGGCTCAATATTCCCGCTGAGCGTTGTGTTGCTGGGCGGGTCGCATACGCGTGCCGGTTGTATATAGATAGAAGATAGGGGAACTACATGCGCGTAGACAATCTGAGGAACATCGCCATCATCGCTCACGTCGACCACGGCAAGACGACGATGGTCGACAAGCTCCTGCGTGCCACGGACGCCTTCCGTGCCAACCAGCAGGTCGAGGACCGCGTCCTGGATTCTAACGACCAGGAGCGCGAGCGCGGCATTACGATTCTCGCCAAGAACATCTCTATCGAGTACAAGGACGTTAAGATCAACGTCATCGACACTCCGGGCCACGCCGACTTCGGCGGCGAGGTCGAGCGCGTGCTGCGTATGGCCGACGGCGCCCTGCTGCTGGTCGACGCCTTTGAGGGCCCCATGCCCCAGACCCGCTTCGTGCTGCGTCACGCTATCGACACCGGCCTCAAGATCATGATCGTCATCAACAAGATCGACCGTCCGGGTGCTAACCCCGAGAAGGCCTACAACGACTGCCTGGACCTTATGGCCGACCTGGGCGCCACCGACGACCAGCTTGAGTTCGCCATGGAGCACGTGGTCTACGCCAGCGCTATGAATGGCTTTGCCCGCCTTGATCCCAACGACGGCAACATGGACATGTATCCGCTGCTCGATATGATCATCGACGACATGCCCGCGCCCGAGGTTGACGAGAACGCCCCGCTGGCCATGCAGTGCGTGACCATCGACCACTCCAACTTCGTTGGTCGTATCGGCATCGGCCGCGTGTACTCCGGCACCATCCACCAGGGCGACCAGATCCTGGTTGTCAAGAACGACGGCTCCAGCGCTACCGCCACCGTCAAGCAGCTCTTTACCTTCGACTACCTGGGCCGCACCGAGTGCCAGGAAGTCGGCGCCGGCGACATCGCCGCTGTCGTGGGCATCGACCGCACCGATATCGGCGATGTCTACACCGATCCCGAGAACCCCGTCGAGCTCGAGCCCATCGAGATCGACCCGCCGACCCTGTCCATCGTCTTCGAGGCTTCGACCTCCCCGCTCGTCGGCCGCGACGGCGACATCGTGGGCGCCCGTCAGCTCAAGGAGCGCCTGTTCAACGAGGCCGAGAACAACGTGACCATGAAGATCGAGGAGCTCGAGGACAAGAGCGGCGTCGAGGTCTCGGGCCGCGGCATCCTGCACCTGTCCGTCCTGATGGAGTCCATGCGCCGCGAGGGCTTTGAGTTCCAGGTCGGCCGTCCCCGCGTCCTGTTTAAGAAGGACGAGAACGGCAACAAGATGGAGCCTGTCGAGCAGGCCGTCGTCGAGTGCCCGGACGAGTACTCGGGCAAGGTCGTTGAGGTCTTCGGTACCTCCGGCGGCATCATGACGAGTATGGACACCTCGGGCATCGTGACGCACCTCGAGTTTAAGATCCCGACCCGCGGCATCATGGGTCTTAAGAACCGCATCATGAATGTCACCCACGGCGAGGGCGTGTTCTACCACACCTTCCTGGAGTATGGTCCCTACGCCGGCGAGATCGGCAACCGTCAGAACGGCGCCATGATCTCCATGACCACCGAGAAGGCCGTTGCCTACGCTCTGGGTACGCTGCAGGAGCGCGGCCAGCTGTTTGTTGAGCCGGGCACCGAGTGCTACGAGGGCATGATCGTGGGCGAGCGCAGCAAGGCTGGCGACATGGTCGTCAACATCGCCCGTACCAAGAACCTGGGCAACCAGCGTTCCTCGACCTCCGATATCTCCGTCCAGCTGGTGCCGCCCCGCACCTTCTCGCTGGAGGAGGCGCTGGAGTACATCGCCGACGACGAGCTGGTCGAGATCACTCCCAAGAACATCCGCCTACGCAAGCGTCTGCTCAACGCCACCGACCGCAAGAAGGCTGCCGTCCGCGCCGGCCAGGTCAACAAATAAGCGCTGGGCTTTATAGCGTCTAACAAGAAAGGGCGTCGACCGCGATGGTCGGCGCCCTTTTTGGTTCAGGGGGCAGGTTCGTTTGCGCCGCCACAAAGGTGCTTGGCATCTTTGTGGCAGTTAGCTGCTAAGCGGTGGGGAGTCCCGGCGTGTTAGTCGGCTGCTGCGACTTGAGGCGGGCGTTGCGCCAGATGATCTGGATGATGTAGCCGAGCATAAAGACAAAGGCCACACCGCTGATGAAGCCGCCTACGAGGGGAAGCCCTGTGAGGGCGCCTGCGGCGATGCCACCCACGGCTGCCATGGCGTAGCGGTTTTGGCTGTGTCCGACCATGCGGGCGATCGCGCACCCCGCAAAGGCGTTCGACACCAATGCGATGCCGATAACGCCGCACATGAGGGCTCCGGCAAGCGATAGACCAGCGATGGAGATAATCAGCAGTAGGACGGCGGGGACGATAGCAATCGTGCCCAGAAGACCGCTCACCCACAGGGGCGTGGGGCGCTGGTGGAGCATGCCGGCGGCGCTGGCGGTCGCGCGCGGAAAGACGAGCTCGAGTAGCAGGGCGACAAAGCAGGTGGAAAGCGCCACGGCGACGGTGCCGCCGATGACATCGTTAACGGTGGAAGTATCCTCGTTTTCGGTGCGGTCGATCTTGAGCGCGCCGACCTCGGCTCCCGCGGCGCGCTCGGGGTCCTCGGAGACGTGCGCGTTCACGGTGCCGGTGATGTGGGCGTTCTTGCCCAGGATGAGCTTGTCGGCCCAAACCTCGACATCGCCATCGACGGTGCCATCGATGGTTACCGTGTCGCCCGCAAGCGCTGCCGACCTGGCGGAGCCGCGCAGGGCAACCGTCTCGCCCATCGCATAGAAACAGTTGGCGGTGCTACCGGTGTTGAGCACAACGTGCTGGCCGGCCACCGTGACGCTGCCATCAACCGTGGTCTTGGCGATGTCGATGGTGCGCGCCGCCAGGCGAATGGCGCCGCCTACGGTGCAGTCGCGAATCGATAGGCTCTCGCCCGCCGCGATAATATCGCGGCCGATGGAGGCATCGTCCAAGTTGAGGGCCTGGCCGGCCCAGTACAGGTCACCATCGACGCCGGACGGATTGGCGTCATTGTCGGTCGCAAGTACATTGCCTGCGGTGTCCGTGCCGGCGAACGACGCCGTGGGAAGCACGGTGATCGCCAGCGCGATGAGCGCGAATAGGATGGTGATGCGGCCCCACGCTTTACGGCGCTGGCTCGACGGGAATTGATTGCAGGGCATAGTGAATCCTTTGTTAGATACTCGGCATATACCTAACAGGGTACCCAACGCGTGGGCGCTCTAAAAGAACCTCTCGGTTGCATTTCGAAGGGTCGTGCCGTGCTGTCTACTTTTTACGGTGCAAAAAGCGCGCGATATCTTCTTCGGTGGGGCTTTTGATGTCAAAGCGCAGCGAGAGCCAGCGCAGACCCATGGTCACGACAACGCATACGACCAGCGCGGCGACATTGCTCATGATGCCGCTCATAACGAGACACACATAGCTTCAGCATGCCGCCGCCCACCGCGGTAAAAAAGCCCATCATGATGCACACCGCCGGCGCAAAGCCGTAGACCAGCGCCTTGTCTGCGCCGGTTGCCGCATAGATGCCGACCGAGATGATGTCGAGCAAGGGGATGAGTTTTTCGGGCTTGTCGACGATAGCCGGGAAGATATAGATGATGGCTGCCGTGGCAATGGAAAGCGGGAGCGCCATCGGCTGGTTGAGGATGTAGACGTTGCCTACCTGCAGCGTCATATCGCGTAAAAGACCGCCGCCCAGTCCGCAGACCACGGCGAGCGCAACTGCACCCACCAGGTCGAGCTTATGCTCGCGCGCAACCAGCACGCCCGAGATCGATGCAGCGACAACAGCGAACATCTCGAGCGAACATCTCGAGCCAAAACGGGATGGCAACCATGGCATCCGAGGCGTGTGCGGTAACGATCATAGCGGCGGCAACGGGCAAGATGGGGTCCTTTGAGTTACGGGTTTAGACAATGCCCGTACATAGTACATGTTCGGCGCCGATTGCGACCCTATTGCTCGGCAAACGGTCGGGACTGGGTACGGTCATAGGTTCCATGTTTGGGGATCCGGGTTGATGCTGAACGCGATGGGGGCGTGGTCGAATAGGAGGGATGTCCAAATTTTGAGCTTTGCTCAAAATTTATCCGGTCGGCTTACGCCGACCGCGCTGCGCTAAAAACGCGCCACTGGCGCGTTTTCTTTACGCTTTGCGCCCTGGCGGGTTCGAATCCCTCCTCCTCCGCCGTATTTGCTTGTAAGGGACTTAAAAGAAAAAAGCCCCCGATCTGGGAGCTTTCTCAACCAAAATGGCGGAGGAGGAGGGATTCGAACCCTCGTGACCTTATACAGGCCAAACGGTTTTCGAGACCGCCGCATTCAACCACTCTGCCACCCCTCCGCGTGGGGTAAAAACAAAGCAGGCTCGAAGGCCTGCTTTGGAATTAACTGGCGGAGAGTCAGGGATTTGAACCCTGGAGACGCTTTTGACGCCTACACGATTTCCAATCGTGCTCCTTCGGCCACTCGGACAACTCTCCGTTAAATGCGAAAGTCAGTATACACGAGGAATCGCTAAGTGCAAACAGAAAAGTTGGCATTTTTTAAAACGCTTGGCCGCGCTTGGCGTTGCAGTGGGGTTTGAGGTGCCAAAAAAACGGCTTCCGACCAGCGTGGTTGATCAACTTAATTGTTCAAAAGGGGTATTCATGAGCGACTTGGCAATGAATTTAAAAATCTTTGGGTGGTGCTGTGGACCACCGGTATGCATCTTGCGACCACAGCCCTGTGCCCGTTGACCTGCGGCTTGGCTCAGCTTGTCCCCGCGGCATCGTATCTTGTCCACAAATCCGTCAAGCTCTTGGTCGGCATTTGGTTGGAATGCGCATGAAACACCGTGCGACTATGGGCATATGTGGAGGTCATGAGGTTGTAGCTGCATATTCTTGCAGCCTAGGAGGTTGAAAGATATTATTACCAAGTCTTTTCCTGCTTCAGGCGCACCTTCACGACCTGAAGCCACATTTGCCCAGAGGAGGTGACAATATGAAGGCTTATGAACTGCTGTTCTTTGTTGACCCGTCGCTCGACCCCGAGACTCGTCTCGCTGTTATGAAGCGTATCGATACCACGATCGCTGAGGGCGCTGGCAAGGTCGACTCCGTTGACGAGTGGGGCAAGCGCAAGCTCGCCTACGAGATCAACGACCTCACCGATGGTGACTACACCCTCATCAACTTCCACGCAGATCCTACCCAGATCGCCGAGCTTGATCGCGTCCTGCGCATCACCGACGCTGTGGTCCGCCACATGATCGTCCGTCGCGACGACCAGGAGTAAGACTGTCGTTTTGGACTGGGCTTGTGCCCCAAGAGGAAGTAGTGAGTTATGAGCATCAATCGAGTGAACATCACCGGTAACCTCACCCGCGATCCCGAGCTGCGCGCCACCGCCGGCGGAACCCAGGTTCTGTCCTTTGGCGTTGCCGTGAACGATCGTCGCCGCAACGCGCAGACTGGCGAGTGGGAGGACTATCCCAACTTTGTCGACTGCACCATGTTCGGCACCCGCGCCGAGGCCGTGAGCCGTTTCCTGGCAAAGGGAAACAAGGTCGCGATCGAGGGCAAGCTGCGCTACAGCTCTTGGGAGCGCGACGGCCAGCGCCGGAGCAAGCTTGAGGTCATCGTCGATGAGATCGAGTTTATGAGCTCCCGTGGTGGCCAGGGTGGCTACGATCAGGGCGGTTACGCCCCCGCAGCTCCCGCGCCCGCAGCACGTCCTGCCGCGCCGGTGGCTACGCCGCCCGCGGTCGACGTCTACGATGAGGACATCCCGTTCTAAGGGTTGTTCACCTATTTTTGAGTGAGAGGCGGCTTCGGTTCGCCGAAGTTGCCAAATGAAAGGTATTTTGACATGGCTAATGATTTTTCTGCACGTCAGCCGCGTCGTAAGTACTGCCAGTTCTGCAAGGAGAACACTGAGTTCATCGACTATAAGGACACTCAGCTTCTCCGTAAGTACATGACCGACCGTGGCAAGATCAAGCCCCGTCGCGTCACTGGCGCTTGCACGCAGCATCAGCATGACATCGCCAACGCCATCAAGCGCGCCCGCGAGATGGCTCTCCTGCCGTACACCGTCCCCGTGGTTTCCTCTCGTGGCAACCGCGACCGCGGCTAAGAAGGGAGACGCATCATGAAGGTTATTCTTCTCGATGAGATCAAGGGCAAGGGCGGCGAGGGTGACGTCGTAGAGGTCGCTCAGGGTTACGCTGAGAACTTCCTGTTCCCCAAGAAGCTCGCTGTTGCCGCCACCAAGGGCAACCTCAAGCAGCTTGACGAGCGTCGCAACAACATCGCCAAGCGCGAGGCCGTCCGTCTGGCTACCGCCAACGAGACCAAGGCTGCCTTCGAGGGCAAGACGGTCACCGTTGACGTCAAGGTCGGCGACGAGGGCATCCTCTTTGGCTCCGTTACCGCCGCTATGGTCGCTGACGCCATCAAGGCTCAGCTCGGTATGGACATCGACCGCAAGCGCGTCGAGCTCGGTAAGCCCATCAAGGTTGCCGGTGCCCACACCGTTGCCATCTCGCTGTACCGCGAGATCAAGGCCGAGGTTGTCGTTCTCGTCGGCGTTACCGCCGAGGAGCTCGCTGCCGAGGCTGAGGTCGAGGAGGCCGCTGAGGTCGCCGAGGCCGAGACCGCCGAGGTCGAGACTGAGGCTGCTGCCGAGTAGCATTTGCTGCAACGCAACAATCTTGTTCTAAGAAGGGCGCTCTGGGAAACCAGGGCGCCCTTTTGTTTTTTGCGCTGAGTGAGTGTCATGGTGAACGTTGCGTCGAAGTCCTATATACAGGACCGTTCATCCGTTTGGTTCGGTGATGATTGGCCGCGTGCGGCGTGTTTTGGGACCGTGGCTGATACTATGGATGCTCGCAAGCGATATGAATGAGGATGCTCATGGCATATGACGATAGGGAGACCGGGCTGACGGTTGAGGACCGCGGCTCAAAGTTGGGTCTTCCCCAAAACCAAGATGCAGAGGCCAATGTACTGGCCGCTATGCTGCTATCGCCCGAGGTGGTCGAGGAGGCCCAGGTCGAGCTGCAGCCCGATGACTTCTACCGGCCCATTCATAAGACCATCTATACCGCGATGGTCGATATGTACAACAGCCGCATTCCCATCGACTCCATCTCGCTGATCGATTACCTGCGAAGCATCAACAAGCTCGATGCCGTGGGCGGCGAAGCGTACATTTTGGAGTTGATGGGTCAGACCCTGTCGCTCGTCAACTGGCAGCACCATGCCGCCATCGTTCGCCGCGATTCGATGCTGCGTGAGCTGATCGGCGCCACCAACGAGATCAACGCGCTGGCATATAACGCCCCCACCGACACCAAAGAGGTCGTGGAGCTAGCCGAGAGCAAGCTGCTCAAGGTTACGGCGCGCGAGGTCAAGTCGAGCTACAAGACGCTGACCGAGTTTATGGTCGAGGCCTATAATGAGGCCGAGGAAGTGTGTCAGGCCGGTGGTCAGGCTGCGGGCGTGCCCACGGGCTTCCCGTCACTCGACCGCATGCTCATGGGCTTCCGCGAGGGCCAGCTCATCATTATCGGCGCCCGCCCTGCTGTGGGTAAGACGTCGTTCGCCCTGAATCTGGCGCTCAACGCTGCCGCTGCCGGTTATACCGTCGGCTTCTTCTCGCTGGAGATGTCGGGCAAAGAAATTGCCCAGCGTCTGATTTGCGCCTACGCCATGATCTCGATCAGTGACTTCCGCATGGGCCGCATTAGCCCCGAGCAGTGGGCCAATATCAACGAGGCCACGCAGACCTTGTCCAAGCTCGATATTCTGATTGACGATACGCCCGGCACCACAGTGACCGAGATTCGCGCCAAGAGCCGCCGCATGCTCCATAACAAGGAGAAGGCAATCATCATCCTGGACTACCTGCAGCTGGTGAGTCCTCCGCCGGGACGCCGCTCCGAGAGCCGTACCGTCGAGGTTTCGGAGATGTCGCGTGGTCTGAAGATCATGGCCAAGGAGCTCAAGATCCCGCTCATCGCGCTGTCGCAGCTCTCGCGTCAGGTCGAATCCCGTACCGGCAAGCGCCCGCAGCTTTCCGACCTTCGTGAATCGGGCTCCATCGAGCAGGACGCCGATATCGTTATGTTCTTGGACCGCTCCGCCGACGAGGCCGAGGCCTCGCGCGACGATCGACCCGACGAGGGCGTTACGCGTATCGTCGTGGCCAAGAACCGTTCGGGCCCGATCGGCGACGTCGATCTGATGTTCCTGCCGGCATCCACCAAGTTCTATGAGCTTGATGGGGCACATGCCGAGGAGTAGGACAGGCGCCCGTTGCACGGGTATACTGGGAATGTTTTGTGCTTCTGCGTGCCGGCGTGGCGCGTAGACAGTCCATGAATGTAAGGAGTAAACATGCCGTCAACCGTTTTGGTCGGTGCCCAGTGGGGCGATGAGGGCAAGGGTAAGATTTGCGACCTGGTCGCCGGCGACTTCGATGCCGTCGTGCGCTACTCGGGAGGCAACAACGCCGGCCACACCATCGTCGTCAACGGCAAGAAGTACGGCCTGCACCAGGTGCCCTCCGGCATCATGTATTCCGATCACGTGTCGGTGATCGGTAACGGCTGCGTCGTCAACCCCAAGGTTGTCCTTGAGGAGATCGATATGTTCGAGGCCGACGGCATCACCACCAAGAACCTCAAGATTAGCGGCAACGCGCATGTCATCATGCCGTACCATATCGATCTGGATGGCGCCTTTGAGCAGAAGCTCGGCAAGAAGAACATCGGTACCACCAAGCGCGGCATCGGTCCGTGCTATCAGGACAAGATGGCGCGCATTGGCCTGCGCATGCAGGACATGCTGGACGAGGCACTGTTCCGCGACAAGCTGGAGACCGCTCTCGCCCGCGTGAACCCCGAGCTCGAGCTCATCTACAACCTGCCCACCTACACCGTGGACCAGATTTGCGACGAGTACCTGCCGATGGCCGAGCGCCTGCGTCCCTACATCACCGAGACGAGCCTGCTGCTCAACAACATGATCGATGAGGGCAAGAACCTGCTGTTTGAGGGCGCCCAGGCGACGCTGCTCGACATCGACCACGGCACCTATCCGTACGTGACGTCTTCCAACTGCACCGCCGGCGGTGCCATCACCGGCTCTGGCGTGGGCATGAAGAACGTCGACCGCGTGCTGGGCGTCATGAAGGCCTATATCACCCGCGTCGGTTCGGGCCCCATGCCCACCGAGCTTTCCTATGAGTCCGAGGCCGGCCACACGCTGACCGAGGAGGGCTATGAGTACGGCGTGACCACCGGTCGCCGTCGTCGTTGCGGCTGGTTTGACGGCCCTATCGCCAACTATGCCTCGCGCGTCAACGGCCTCACCGACATCGCCGTGACCAAGCTCGACGTGCTTTCGGCTTTCGACACCATCAAGGTGTGCGTTGCCTACGACGTCGATGGCGAGCGTTACACGAGCGTGCCCGAACACCAGGTGCGCTTTGAGCATGCCAAGCCCATCTACGAGGAGCTCCCTGGCTGGAAGTGCGATATCACCGGTTGCCGCAGCTTTGAGGAGCTGCCGCAGGAGGCTCAGGACTACGTGGCGTTTATCGAGGATCTGGCACACACCCGCGTGACGTTCATTGGCGTTGGCGCTGGTCGCGAGCAGATCATCAACCGATTCTGGAAGTAATCGGGACTATTTGGTTATTGCGATATACCCCTTTGCAGCCCGGACGGGCGGCCGAGGGGTATATTTGCTTGCAAAGGGCTCGCGCGGAGCGGGCCGTTCATCCATAGAGGAGGCACCCTTGAAGGCGGACACTCAAACCATCGACATCCTGTTGTTGGGCAGCGGCGGCCGTGAGCATGCTTTGGCAGCCAAGCTCGCAGCATCACCGCGCGCCGGCAAGCTCTACATCGCGCCGGGTAACGGCGGCACCGCGAGCTGCGGCGAGAACGTTGTTCTCGACGACTGCGATCCTGCGGCCGTGGCGGCGTTTGCGCAGAGCCACGGATGCGGACTCGTGGTAATTGGCCCCGAGGCTCCGCTCGTGGCGGGCGTGGCCGACGCCGTGCGCGCGGCGGGTATTCCCTGCTTTGGCCCGGGTGCCGAGGGCGCCCAGATGGAGGGCTCCAAGCTGTTCTCCAAGCAGCTCATGGAACGTGCGGGCATTCCGACGGCAGCCTATGGTTCGTTTACCGACGAGGCTTCGGCTCTCGCCTACGTGCGCGAGCAGGGCGCCCCGCTGGTCGTGAAGGCCGACGGCCTTGCCGCGGGCAAGGGCGTTATCGTGGCGACCGAACTTGAGCAGGCCGAGGAGGCCGTGCGCGAGTGCTTTGGCGGCACCTTTGGCGATGCCGGCAATACCGTGGTCATCGAGGAGATGCTGACCGGCCCCGAGTGCTCGCTGTTGGCCTTTACCGACGGCAAGACCGTGCGCCCCATGGCCACCTCGCAGGACCACAAGCGCGCGCTCGAGGGCGACAAGGGCCCCAACACCGGCGGCATGGGCGTCTACAGCCCGGTGCCCATCGTGACCGACGAGGAGCACGCCACCATGGTGAAGGTCATGGAGCAGACCGTGGCCGAGCTTGCTGCCGAGGGTATCGACTACCGCGGCTGCCTGTACGGCGGCTTTATGCTCACGCCTGCCGGTCCCAAGGTACTGGAGTTCAATGCCCGCTTTGGCGACCCCGAGACGCAGGTCGTGCTGCCGCGCCTTAAGAATGACCTGGTCGAGGTCATGCTGGCTTGTGCCAACTGCGAGCTCGATCAGATTGAGCTCGACTGGCGTGACGAGTGGGCCGTGGCCATTGTCCTGACGAGCGCGGGTTATCCCGGCAGCTACGAGAAGGGCAAGGTCATCACCGGTATCGCCGATGCCGAGGCCATGGAGAACGTGACCGTGTACCACGCGGGCACTGCCGTGGTGGACGGCCAGCTCGTGACCAATGGTGGCCGCGTGCTTGCCGTGACCGCTCTGGGCGACACGTTCGAGAACGCTCGCAACCTTGCCTACGAGGCCTGCGAGAAGATTGATTTTGAGGGCAAGACCCTGCGTCACGACATCGGCCTGCGCGCGCTGCGCGGCCGCGACGCCTGGGATGCCTAAAATCCGAGAGGAATGAGACGGATGGACGAGAAGAACGAAGAGCTCATGGACGCGCAGATCGTCGAAGAGGACAGCCGCATGTATGGGCACGCCGAGGGCGAGCCTGGTGGCGAGGTCGCTGACGAGCCGGCACTGGTGCTGGGCGACGACGACCCGCACGATGCCGAGCTGCACGAGAAGATTCTTTCGGAGGAGTGCGCCTGGAAGGGCAAGATCCTTGACGTCCACCGTCTTGAGGTTGAGCTGCCCAACGGTCACCGCAGCGCCCGCGATATCGTTCGCCATCCGGGTGCGGCGGCCGTTGTGGCACTGACCGAGAGCGGCAAGATCGTACTGGTGCGTCAGTACCGCACCGCCATCGACCGCGTGACGGTCGAGATTCCCGCCGGCAAGCTCGATCCAGGCGAGGACCCGCTCGATTGCGCCAAGCGCGAACTGCACGAGGAGACGGGCTTTAGGGCTGGTCGTATTCGCTTTTTGACGTCGATTGTCACGTCCTGCGGCTTCTGCGACGAGATCATCCACATCTACTTGGCCACCAAGCTCGAGTTTGATGCGCCCAACCCCGATGATGACGAGTTTGTCAACGTGGACCTGGTGCCGCTGCACGAGCTGATCGACGCCGTGCTCGACGGCAAGATCGAAGACGCCAAGACCGTCGTGGGCGCCTTGGCCTGCGATAGCATCGCGCACCGCTTGGGTGGGGCCGAGCTGTAACGAGCGGGAATAGCCCTGGGACAAGAACTACTGATTACTTTGTCCCAGGGCCTTATGTTGCTGATATTTCTTTGAGGATCACATGTTTAAGAGGTTTCTTTCGTATTACGAGCCCCAGATGGGGCTTTTTGTTGCTGATACTGTTTGTGCTCTGGTGCTTGCCGCCATTGACCTGGCGTTCCCCATTATCCTGCGCAATTTGACCGGTGGGCTGTTTACCCAGGGCCAGGCTGCTATTATGCGGGCGCTCGGCATGATCGCGGTGGGCTTGGTGCTGATGTATGCCGTCCGCTGCGCCTGCCGCTATTTTGTGAGCTATTGGGGTCACGTGATGGGCGCGCGTATGGAGTCCAAAATGCGCGAGGACCTGTTTGACCAGTATGAGCGCTTTAGCTTTGCATACTTCGACCGCAACAGCTCGGGCGACATGATGAGCCGCGTGGTCAACGACCTGTTCGATATCTGCGAGGCGGCGCACCACGTGCCCGAGTGGATCATCATCTGCGGCATCGAGATCATCGGCTCGTTTGTGATCCTCTTTACCATTGCCCCGGTGCTGGCGCTCGCCATGGCCGTGGTGACGGCGGCGTTTGCGGTCATCATGTTTTGGCAGAACATGCGTATGCGCGAGGTTTTTAGCGACAACCGCAAAAAGATCAGCGGCATCAATGCGCAGCTGCAGGATTCGCTTGCGGGCATGCGCGTAGTCAAGAGCTTTGCCAACGAGGAGACCGAGCGCGCCAAGTTCCGTGCCTCTAACGATCGCTACCTTTCGTCCAAGGAGAACATGTATCACGCCATGGGCGTCTATACCGCGACGTATGGCCTGCTCTCGGGTGTGCTCTATGTGATCGTGGTGCTGCTGGGCGGCTGGCTGGTCGCCCAGGGACAGCTGCAGGCGGTCGATATGGCGACCTTTGCACTCTATATTTCGCTGTTCTGCACGCCGCTCGAGACGCTCGTCAATTCGGCCGAAACGTATCAGAAGGCTATCGCCGGCTTTAAACGTATGGACGAGGTGCTCTCGACCGCGCCGGATATCCAGGACAAGCCGGGCGCTACGGATCTGCAGGTGACTGCCGGCGCCGTGGAGTATCACGACGTGTGCTTTAACTACGAGGATGTCGAGCTGGGCGAGGGCTATGCCGACGAGCGTCCCGTTATCGACCATATGAATCTGTCCATCAAGCCCGGGCAGACCATCGCGCTGGTTGGCCCTTCGGGCGGCGGCAAGTCCACGACCTGTTCGCTGCTGCCGCGCTTTTATGACGTGGCTGCCGGATCCATTAGCATCGACGGCCAGGACGTGCGCGATGTGACGCAGCAGAGCCTGCGCCGCGCCATCGGCCTGGTGCAGCAGGATGTCTATCTATTTGACGGTACGATTGGCGAGAACATCGCCTACGGCAAGCCGGGCGCCACGGCAGAAGAGATCGCCGAGGCCGCCCGTCGCGCCAACATCGATGCCTTTATCGAGTCGCTTCCGCAGGGCTACGACACCGTGGTGGGCGAGCGCGGCAGCCGTCTTTCGGGCGGACAGAAGCAGCGCGTTGCCATCGCGCGCGTGTTTCTCAAGAACCCCAAGATCCTGATTTTGGACGAGGCGACGAGTGCTTTGGATAACGAGAGCGAGGAGGCGGTGCAGGAGTCACTCGAAGAGCTGGCACGCGGCCGCACCACGATTATTATCGCCCACCGTCTTTCGACCATTAAGCATGCCGATGAGATTGCGACCGTTGAGCATGGTCGCGTTGTGGAGCGTGGCACGCACGAGGAGCTTCTCGCCCGTGGCGGCACCTATGCCCGTTACTATCGAATGCAGTTCGAAGGTGCGCGTGCGCACGAGCTCGACTGATTGATATGACAGGAAGTTTATGGCTGACAAGAACCCTTTGACTCCGGAAGAAGTGACGGAGTTATTCTCCGAAATCGATGCATCTGGCGTCTTGGATCCCACGCTCGCCAAAAAGCGTACCGAGCGCATGCGTGAGAAGGAGGCTGCGGCCAAGCGCGGTGACAAAGCGGCGCTAGCACAGCTGCGCAGCGAGGACCGCGCGAGCCAGGCAAAACATATCGACCCGCTGTCCGAGGACGATCCTTCGGGCTCGCAGGTGAGCCATACCATTACGAAGACCGCGATGGCCGTGGTCATCGGTATTTTGGTGCTGATCGTGGGCATGCAGATCGGCTACGGCGTGATGCGCCGTCTGAATACCGCCAACCTGTCCGAGAGCGTTTCGGTCGATACCGTTTCGACCGCGCTGAAGGGCGGCCTTGAGTGGGGCAACGGCTTTACGCAGTTCCCGCTCGACTTTACCGTCGATGAAGCCGATGAGCGTACGGGCACGGTCGAGGTGACGGTGTTGGACACATCGTCTGCCAACGAGCTCGAGCTGCTGTCCAACGGGCAGATCCAGGCCGCGGCGCTTGCGACCAACGCGCTGCTCAACGACAAGATCGACCGCGTGGTGTATAACGTTCACGCCTATATCGACGAGGATAGCAACATTCAGCACGATTCCTTCTTTGGCATGTTCCCCGCGCGGGGCCACCAGAGCGCCATTTTGACGTTCGTGTGGACCAAGAGCTCATCCAACGCCACGAGTATCGACTGGAAGATGCGCATCGTGAGTATGGATGACACCATCGCCGAGCGCATTCAGAAGCAGGTGAACTCGGTGTCGTCGTTGATTGAGGACCCGGTGGTGAGCCAGACCAAGATTGACGAGGAAAAGGCCGAGCGTGACCTGGAACATCGTCTGCATGGCCGCGAGATTTTCCGCGGCGGCAAGCCCGATCGCACACCGTCCGAACTGCTGGAGCAGGACAAGAGAAAGTAAGACGTCATCATCCCGCGTGAGCCACAAGCCTCGCGGGATGATTTTTCTGGGACGGGGATTAAAAAATCATTCTGTCATGTATGCAGTTGGCGACAAAGCTCTGCTCTCAGAATGATTTTTTAATCCCCGTCCCAGAAAAATCATTATGCATAGAAAGTCATAATTATCATTTCGTAAACATTTCGATGAAATTAACGCCATGAGGCATGCTTGCGGTTACAATACCGCGAGGCCTAACTACACACCTTTAAGCCGGTCCTGTGAGACCGGGAAGGAGAATTATGGCGAACAACCATACCGCGGGCGCTGCCGCCCGCACCTTCGCGCCCAGCGAGCTTTGCCAGCGCATGCTGGCCAAAACCAGCAAGGGCACCTGCGGTCCCTGCATCCTGTATCTTGAGGATGGGACCATTTTTTATGGACGTGCATGCGGCGCCGAGGGCACCGCGACCGGCGAAGTCTGCTTCAACACCTCGCTCGAGGGCTACTTTGAGGTCATGACCGACCCGAGTTATGCCGGCCAAATCGTAACCATGACCTATCCGCAGATCGGCAACTACGGTATCGACGAGACCGACGTCCAGTCGGCCTTCCCCGGCGACGCCGTGCGCCCTGCGAGCGCTCCGGCTATGCGCGGCATGATCGTTCGCGACATGTGCGCCACGCCTTCTAACTGGCGCTCGGCCGTCAGCGTGCCGGAGTACCTGCGTGCACACGGCATCGTCGCTATCGAGGGCGTCGACACCCGCGCCCTGGTGCGCCACCTGCGCGACAACGGCTCCAAGATGGGCATTATCTCGACCGAGATCTTCGATGTCGACGAGCTTGCCGAGCGTCTGGCCGCAGCGCCCGCGCTGGTAGGCGAGAACCTGGTCAAGACCGTAAGTTGCCCCGCGCCTCACGAGTTTGCCGCCGTCGACCTGCCTGCCACGCATGACTTTGCGCTTTCGACTGCCGCTCCTGCCCGTCACAAAGTGGTCGCCTACGACTGCGGTGTGAAGCGCGGCATTCTGGAGGGGCTGGTCCGCGCCGGCTGCGACCTTACCGTCGTGCCGTGGGACACGCCCGCGAGTGAGGTGCTCGACATGAATCCCGACGGCGTCTTTTTGTCCAATGGCCCCGGCGACCCCGACGCCGTGGTGGAGACCTACGAGCAGGTGCAGCAGCTGATCGGCAAGGTGCCGGTCTTTGGCATTTGCCTGGGCCATCAGATGATCAGCCTGGCCTGCGGCGCCCAGATGGAAAAGCTTAAATTCGGTCACCGTGGTGGCAACCAGCCGGTCATGAACCTGGTAAGCCGTCGCGTGGAGATTACCGCGCAAAACCATGGCTTTGGCCTGCTGTTCCCCAGCCTGGGCAAGCTTGTCCCCGAGCTTTCCGGCGGCGAGACCGAGCATGCGGCCGATGGAGATCTGCGCGTCTGGGTGCGCCGCGGAATCGCGCCGGTCGTGATGAACGAGCGCTTTGGCCGCATTCGCCTAACACATGTGAACCTCAACGACGGCACCGCCGAGGGTATCCAGCTGCTCGACGCCCCGTGCTTCTCGGTCCAGTACCACCCCGAGGCCTCGCCTGGCCCCACCGATGCCCACTATCTCTTTACCGCCTTTACGCGACTCATGGACGGCGAGGAGAACTACCTGGACATCGACACCGCGAAGGACCGCCTTGCCGGCTGGAATTTTGCCGACGATGGTTCCGCCGTTCTACCGAACGGCGGACCGGTCGACGCTGCGGCTGCATCTGGCACATCATCTTGCCGCTCTGCTTCGGACGCGCGGGCATAAGCCCAGCGCGCCCTCGCATCACGGCAACCTGATGCACCAGCTGCACCCTCGCTGACTTTTCCAAAACATTGAGTCAGCCTCTCTAGGAGGTTTTAAACATGCCGAAACGTACTGACATCAAGCGCATCCTCGTCATTGGTTCGGGCCCCATCGTTATTGGCCAGGCCTGTGAGTTCGACTACTCCGGCGCCCAGGCCTGCAAGGTGCTCAAGGAGGATGGCTTTGAGGTCATCCTGGTCAACTCCAACCCGGCGACCATCATGACCGACCCGGGTCTTGCCGACCGCACCTATGTCGAGCCCATCACCACGGAGTTTATCGAGCGCGTAATCAAGAAAGAGCGCCCGGACGCGCTGCTGCCCACGCTGGGCGGCCAGACCGGTCTGAACGCCGCCGTCGAGCTGGCAAAGGACGGCATGCTCGACAAGTACGGCGTCGAGATGATCGGCTGCGACCTGGCCGCTATCGAGCGCGGCGAGGACCGCAGGCTCTTTAATGAGGCCATGGCCGAGATCGGCCTGGAGGTCGCGCGCTCGGGCTATGCCTATAGCGTGGCTGACGCCGAGGCCATCGCCGAGCGCGTGGGCTATCCCTGCGTGCTGCGTCCGAGCTTTACCCTCGGTGGCGCCGGCGGCGGCATCGCGCATACCCACGAGGAGCTCGTCTCCATCGTGAGCCAGGGCCTTGAACTCTCGCCCGCCCACGAGGTGCTGGTCGAGGAGTCCATCGAGGGCTGGAAAGAGTATGAGATGGAGGTCATGCGTGACCACGCCGGCAACGGCATCATCGTGTGCTCCATCGAGAACCTCGACCCCATGGGTGTGCATACCGGCGACTCCATCACCGTGGCGCCGGCGCAGACGCTCTCCGACCTTGAGTATCAGCGCATGCGCGTGGCCTCGCTCGCCATCTTGGAGAAGATCGGTGTCGAGACCGGTGGTTCCAACGTACAGTTTGCCGTGAACCCCAACACCGGCCGCCTGATCGTCATCGAGATGAACCCGCGCGTGAGCCGCTCGTCCGCCCTCGCTTCCAAGGCCACAGGTTTCCCCATCGCCAAGGCTGCCGCGCGCCTGGCCGTGGGCTATACGCTCGACGAGATCGTTAACGACATCACCAAGGCTACGCCCGCCTGTTTTGAGCCCACAATCGACTACTGTGTGGTCAAGGTGCCGCGCTTTGCCTTCGAGAAGTTCAAGGGTACCGACCCCACGCTCACCACGCGCATGAAGGCCGTGGGCGAGATCATGGCGATTGGCCGCACCTTTGAGGAGGCCTTCGGCAAAGCCATGCGCTCGCTGGAGGACGGTCACCAGGGTATCTGCGCCGGTGGCAAGGAGGGTGCCGATAAGCTGAGCGACGATGAGCTCGCTCAAGCCGTGGCCACGCCGACCGAGCACCGCATCTTCTTTGTGGTCGAGGCCCTGCGCCGTGGCTGGGACATCGCTCGCATCCATGCCATCTGCGACATCGACCCGTGGTACCTCAACCGCATCAACGACATGGTGCAGGTTCAGGAGAGCATCCGCGGCCTGCGTGTGGAGGATATCGACGCCGACGCGATGCGCCTGCTCAAGCAGTACGGCACGAGCGATGCCGAGATCGCTGCGCTGACCGGCTCGGACGAGCGCTTTGTGCGCGCCTATCGCAAGGGTCTGGGCGTGGTTCCCAGCATGAAGACGGTCGATACCTGCGCTGCGGAGTTCTCGAGCGCCACGGAGTACCACTACAAGACGTACGAGAACATCTACCGCACGAGCCCGGATGCCAAGAAGTGCGTGGCTCCCGACGAGACCACGCCGGCGGACAAGCCCAAGGCGATGATCCTGGGCGCCGGCCCCAACCGCATTGGCCAGGGTATCGAGTTCGATTACTGCTGCGTGCACGCGAGCTATGCGCTGGCGGCCCGCGGCTTCGAGACCATCATGGTCAACTGCAATCCCGAGACCGTTTCGACCGACTACGACACGTCCGACCGTCTGTACTTTGAGCCGCTCACCTACGAGGACGTCATGGATGTCATCGATGTTGAGCGACCCGACGGCGTCGTGGTGACGCTCGGCGGCCAGACTCCGCTTAAGCTGGCGCGCATGCTCGAGGAGAGCGGCGTGAACATCATGGGCACCAAGCCCGATGCCATCGACTTTGCCGAGGACCGCGAGCGCTTTGCCGCCCTGCTCGACAAGCTGGGCATTATGTATCCGCCGGCGGGCCAGGCAACCTCGTTTGAGGAGGCCGAGGCCGTGGCCGCGCATATTGGCTACCCGCTGCTGGTGCGTCCGAGCTACGTGCTGGGCGGCCGCGGCATGATGATCGCCTACGATGCCGAGCATCTGCGCGATTACATGGCCGAGGCTGCGCGCATTAGCCCCGACTACCCGGTGTATCTGGACCGCTTCTTGGAGGGCGCGATCGAGTCCGATGTCGACGCCCTGTGCGATGGCGAAGAGGTCTACATCGGCGGCATTCTGGAGCATATCGAGGAGGCCGGTATTCACTCCGGCGACTCTGCGACCTGCATTCCGCCGTTCAGCTTTAGCGAGAGCCTGCAGGCAAAGCTTCGCGAGACTACGCGCCGCATCGCGATGGCGCTGGGCGTACGCGGCCTGGTCAACGTGCAGTACGCCATTAAGGGCGAGACCGTCTATGTGATCGAGGCCAACCCGCGTGCCAGCCGTACCGTGCCGTTTATCTCCAAGGCCACCGGCGTGCCGCTGGCCAAGTGCGCGGCGCGTATCATGGCAGGCGATTCCATCGCGAGCCTGGGCCTGCCGAGCGACGAGCGTCAGCTGGACTGGTTCTGCATGAAGGAAGCCGTTATGCCCTGGGGCCGTTTCCCGGGCGCCGACGTTATCCTGGGGCCCGAGATGAAGTCTACGGGCGAGGTCATGGGTATCGCCAAGAGCTATCCCGAGGCATATGCCAAGACGCAGCTGGCGATTGACTACAAGCTGCCCGACCCGAGCGCCGGCAAGGTGTTCATTAGCGTGTGCGACCGCGACAAGCGTCATATCCTTTCGGTCGCGCGTATCCTGCGTTACCTGGGCTTTGACATCTGCTCCACCGAGGGCACGGCGCGCGTGCTGCGCGGCGGCAACGTGACCTGCGAGGTTGTGGAGAAGATCAGCGGCCCGCACGACGGCGAGCGTCCCAACATCGGCGACCTCATCGCCGATGGCAAGATTGCGGTGATCATTAATACGCCATACGGCCCGGGCTCGCGTGGCGACGGTTATCTGCTGCGCACCGAGGCCGTGCGCCGCGGCGTGACCTGCGTGACCGCGATGTCTGCCGCCAACACGTACGTGAGTGCCATCGAGGCCGTGCGCGAGGACCAGCAGGGTCACGGCAGCGCCAACGACATGGGCATGGACGTCATCGCCCTGCAGGACCTGCCGCAGCACACGGTGTAGTTGACCTGGCCGGCCGGGGCGGCAGCCGGACACTTTCTCTCGGAAACTGGGCTTCGCGAAGTTTTCCGAGAGAAAGGACCGCCTCCCGCCCCGGCCTGCGGTGATTCAATAGCACCGTGTGCTGCCGAAGGGGCTTTGCGCGATGACTAGGGCTGAATAGAAAATGAGTGCGGGCGCCGTCGTTCATTCGAACGACGGCGCCCACGTTATATAGGAGGGACTTTCAGCCTCGTCAACCTCCCATTCCAAACCAAATCAGCCAACGTACGTCATGGCAATATCCGGTAGGTCGCAGGGTGTCCCGCGGCGGGCTGGGTTATTTAGCTGAGCGACTTTGCGAAGCAAGGGGAGCGAAGATAAAAACCCAGCCCGCCCCCGACGCACTGTGTCTAGACGGATTGCACCTCCCCCTGTTTCTAGAGATAAATACCATTTAGCGGTGATATTCAACCGTTCAAGATATTGTGTAATGGCATATTACGTCATATGACGTAATATGCCATAAGCAGTCAAGGATGATTGTCTGCGTTCAAGTCGAGAAAGGGGCAAAATGATTAAACTGTGCCGCGTCGATAGCCGGTTAGTGCATGGGCAGACCGTGTTCTCTTGGTATCCAGCGCTTAAAGCAAACGCTATTCTTGTGGTTTCAGATGAGTACGCCGCAAGCAAAGAGCGAATTCAAGCGCTGCGAATTGCAAAACCCGCTGATGCCAAATTGGTTGTCAAAAGTGTAGAAGATTCCATCGTGGCCCTTAACGGAAGCGCGGTGGATAAATACGAGCTAATTGTTGTTACGGGAAATGTACATGACGCCTGTGAAGTTGCGCGTGCGTGTCCAAAAATAACGTCTGTGAATTTAGGCGGCGCTCGACCGTTGGGGGATAGCGTAAAGGAGCTTGGCCCTGCTGTGCGCCTTTCCCAATCCGATATTAATGAAATTAAGAAAGCCATGGCTGATGGAATCGAGTTCGAGGTAAGGCAGGTTGCTAGTGAGAAAAAACGCATCGTAACAAGTTTTGATTTGTAGGAAGAGAGAGAAATATGCTGCTTCAGGCTTTTCTGGTTGGTCTTGCTGCTGCTATAGGTCAATCGGATTATTTGCTCGGTACCGCGATGGTCGAGCGTCCGATTGTCCTCGGAGCGATTGTCGGTATTTTTTTGGGTGATATTCCGACTGGCGTTATTGTTGGTTTCCAGCTCGAACTCGCGTTTATGGGGGTCTGGCAGGTTGGTGCTGCCGTGCCGCCCAACGTAATTGTTGGTTCAGTTTTGGGAACAGCCTTTGCGATTACTATGGGTGCGGGTCCCGAGACCGCTCTGACTATTGCTATGCCCACTGCGGTGCTTGCCGGCATGTTTGACAGCCTTATGTATAGCGTTGTTACGCCTCCTATGGCTGTCTGGGCTGATCGTGGTGCCGAAAAGGACGACCCCAAAACGATTGCAGCCGCTATGTGGACCAATGGAATTCTCTACATCATTGCGCTTGGCTTGATTTGCGGCGTGGCTTTTTACGTTGGAAATGATGCTGTTCAGGCGCTGATTGACGCCATCCCTGATTGGCTTACGAATGGGCTTACGATCGCAACGGGTATTCTGCCCGCGCTTGGATTTGCGCAGCTTATGTCAATCCTGTCCACCAAGGAGCTGAGCTTCCTATTCTTTGGAGGCTTCTTGCTGAGTGCCTATCTAAATATTCCGACGATCGGTATCGTGGCGTTTTCGCTGATCCTGATTGGGATCCTCAATATGGCTCACATTTTTATGCCTGCCAGTGCGGCGGTCGCTAAGGAGGTTGACGATGACAACGAATTCTAATGATGTTCTTGAGCTCTCGCCGGAGTCAAATAAATCGACCGATAAGAGAATAACCAAGAAAGACTTAAAGGCGTTATTTTGGCGTAGCTTTCCACTCAACATCATGTGGAGCTTTGACCGACAAATGAACGTTGGTTTCTGCTACGACATGATTCCGGTAATCAAGCGGTTATACGATAAGCCCGAAGATCGGATCGAGGCATATAAGCGTCATCTTGAGTTCTACAATATTCAAGTTACGTTTAATCCTCTGGTCGCCGGCATTGTGGCCTCCATGGAGGAGGAGAACGCCAACAATCAGGACTTTGACGCCGCCTCAATTAACGCCATGAAAGCATCGCTTATGGCTCCGCTTTCCGGTATTGGAGATTCGCTGATCGCCAGTACGCTTCGCATGATTGCGACGGGCGTTGTGACGGGACTTTGCCTTTCGGGCAGTCTGCTCGGCCCAATCCTGTTCCTGCTTCTTTATAATGTCCCAACGATCCTGATCCGCTGGTTTGGGCTTCAGTATGGTTATTCGCTTGGCAGTGGCATGATTTCAAAGCTGAACGATTCTGATGTAATGCGCAAAGTTACGTCCGGCCTGGCGATTGTGGGACTAATGGTAGTTGGTGGAATGGTAGCGACCACCGTTGCAGTTACCACTCCGCTCGCTCTTAACTTCGGCGACACCGCGTTTAAGTTGCAGGAAACGCTCGACGGGATATTCCCGGCTCTTTTGCCGCTCTGCGCGTTCGGAATCATGTGTCTTTGCAATAAGAAACAGGTCAAAATAATTTGGCAGATTGTGGGCATTCTCGCTGCTGGTATTGTGCTCGGCGTCCTGGGGATTTTGGGCTAGAGAAGGCGTCCATCTTTTGAGATGCTGAACTCGAAGGACGATGCGTCTGCTCGCCAAACGGTTTTTGAATAGTGGAGCGGCATCTCATCGCAGGCATATGTGACGTGCTCGACAACGCTCACGGGGGCTCCAACGATATAACCGAGAAGGCTTGCTTCTTGGAGCCCCGCTATTCCTGCGGTGATTTTGAGCTTCTCAATACCGGTTGCGATGCTGTAATGGTTGGCGATCAGGTCGAAAAGACTGGCATTGTCTGTGAGAAGCTCCAGCAGTCCGGGTAGAGTGCTCTGCGTTGCATAAACGGTGTCGATGGCGCAGGGGGCATTTTCGATATAAACCAAGCGCGCAACTCGTTGCACTACGGTTCCGTTGTCAATTTTGAGCTCCCGTGCAATGTGGGCATCAGCCTTGATTAAGCCTGTTTCCAAGATGGACTTGGTTGTTTTATCGCCGTATTGGGGGTCGGCGCTCAAATTGAAAATGGTGCTTGTTCCTCGTTTCAGGGTGAGCTTCGATGGGTTTACGAATGTTCCCTTGCCTCGCAGGCGGTAGAGCAAGCTTTGGTCAATGAGATTCTGTACGGCGCGTCTTACGGTGATCCTGCTTACTTTGTATTGCTTGCAAAGCTCGGTTTCGGTGGGAATCTGACTGCCGCCGGGGAGTTCGCCAGAAACTATTTTCTTGAGGATGTCGTTTTCAACGGTCTGATAGAGAAGTTCTGGCTGAGTGAACTCGTCTTTTGCTGCAGGCATGGTGGACCCCTTGGTTTTCAGTTTCTTTAGTACATAGATATACGACAACTGAGGACATCATAAGCCGTTATCTCAAAAGTTATGGAAATATCGATTTGGCGTTATTGCCGAGAGGGGATTTAAGATGGGTAGACAATACGACGAGGCGTTGATTGGTGCCATTTCCAGTCGCTCGTTTATAACCGAGAAGAGAGGGCTCGAGGTTCAAATTCGTCCGGTTCCTGATGATGAAAGAGAGCATGTGCTTGACCCACGAATTCTCGAGGTATCCCGCAAGAAGATGCGGAATGTTAGCATGTCTCCGAGCTGGACGAGCCTTATTGGAATGCGTCATCGCCCGGATAAGCCGACATACCGCCTACTCGATGGTGAGGTTCAGCGCGATGAGATCCTCATGGAGGCGGCCGATCGCTATATAGATTTATTCGTCTGGACGCCACCAAATCATAAGGAGGCAAGTCCGGCGCTTGTTTACCTGCACGGCGGCGCGTTTATGGCGGGGAATGTTCTGCAATTTGAACATCAGCTCGAGTTCATCGCCGAAAAGTCTGGTGCAGTGGTGGTTTATCCGGAATACCGCTTGGCGCCGGAGACGGCATTTCCGGGGCAGATCGAGGATTGCGTTCTTGCTCTTGATTATGTGCGCGAGCATGCCGCGGATCTCGGAATCGATCCTCATAAAATAATGGTCGCCGGCGACTCCGCGGGAGGAAGCCTTACTAATGCGTGTGTTCAGCTCAGGGGTGCTGGAGCTGTAGCCCATGCCTTCGAAATCTATCCTGAAGTCGACCTTGCGGGCGAACAGGGCGAGGGATATGAGGATTTTCCTGCGATAGCCGATCAGGAGGACGTTGCGCGTTTTCGCATCGACCATCTTCGCGATTCGGACGGTCCGATGGTCGAACTTTGCGCACACGGAAAAATGTCTCCTCATGACCCGTTGATTTCTGCGCTAATGCTTGAGGACTGCACTGATTTCTCCCCGGTGACTATCGTGACATCCGAATACGATCCGCTTCGTATCCCCGATGAAAAATGGGCTACAAAATTACGGTCTTCAGGAATCGATGTTGAGGTCATCGAATATGCCGGGTGTGACCATGGTTTTTTCGATCATTTTGGCGTGTACCCGCAATCGGAAGACGTGTGTTTGTTGATGGCCGAGAAGCTTAAAGAAATGGCTGCACAATAACGTCTCTCGGCGATAAGGGACTGAAGTCGCCTGTGTTTCTGCGTTTGTGGTTCTCGGTCTGATTATAAAAATGAGGCTTGCTCCTTGCCCGAGTGGGTGGGGAGCAGTTTGTTTTTTGTAGCGATGCGAGGCGAATGCCGCGTGCTTTAGATTGCCATTTTGCTTCGCTGTATACCACTTGACGTAATAAAAGAGGCAAGGGCGGTGCGAGGGCCAACAGTCATTCTAAGCTCGGATTCGTATCCTAAAAGGTTGTTTCTGTTGCGCGGCACAATATAGCAAAAAAGAATGATAAAATGAATTCGAAAAAGAATTCATTTTTAGGAGGTATGTATGCCTGCCTTGCAGATGCTCGACAACCTTGTTCCAATTAGCGATTTCAGCCACGGTAAGGGCTCGGCTGCCTTTTCGAAGGTTGGGGACGACAATCCTGTTGTGGTCCTCAAACACAACAAGCCAGCATTTGTGATTGTGACACCCGATGAATACAGGGAAGCGAAGCAAGCGGAGGAGGACCTCGCCTTGTTAACGTTGGCGCTTAAGAGAGTGGCTGCGACAGGTGACGATGCGCTTGTTTCCCTGTCTGATGTTATGGAAGAGCTGGGTGTGAGCCAGGACGAACTCGATCAGATGGATGAGGTCGAGTTTGAATGAGTGGGTACGAAGTCGCTTTCTACCCAGATGCTCTCAAGGATATTAAGCGTCTGGACGGCTCCCAACGAAAGATTGTCCTTAAGGCTATAGAAAAAATCAGAACGAACCCATTGCCGCAGAACGAGGGTGGATTTGGCAAGCCTCTTGGAAACAAGGCGGGTACGGATTTGACTGGCTTTATGAAAATCAAGCTCAGGGGAAGTGGCATTCGAATCGTGTACCGTCTCATCAGAATTAAAGAAAAAATGGCCATCGTAGTGGTAGGCGCTCGCGAAGACATGGAAGTCTACCGAACTGCTCAGAGACGAACACTCGATTTCGAGAAATGGGCGGAAGAGAATATCTAGCTTTAACGATGAACGACGAGTGAGCGTTGGTAGGGCCCTGACGAATTAGATTCGTCAGGGTTTTTTCTGGACCAATTGCCTTTCAGCCTCCGTTAACCTTTCTTTCCAATTCACCAGCCAACGTACGTCATGGCAATCCCCGGTAGGTCGCAGGGTGGCGGCTGAGCCTTTCCCTCGGGAAACTTCGCGAAGCCCAGTTCCCGAGGGAAAGGCTCAGCCGCCACCACAAAGACCGCAGGGACGGGAGCGGCTATACTACTCTCAGTAGTTAAGGGTCGCGGATCCGCCGCGTCACCGCTCTCAACAGGAGGTCTTTGTTTATGGCAGATCAAAAGCCGGTTGTCGGGATCATCATGGGTTCCAAGTCCGATCTGGGCGTTATGGAAGGCTGCACCGCCGAGCTCGAGGCGCTGGGCGTGCCCTATGAGCTTGTCATTGCGAGCGCACACCGCACACCGGCGAAGGTCCACGAGTGGGCTTCGACTGCCGCCGATCGCGGTATCAAAGTGATTATCGCCGCCGCCGGCAAGGCCGCTCACCTGGGTGGTGTCGTGGCTGCCTTTACGCCGCTGCCGGTCATCGGCGTGCCTATGAAGACGAGTGACCTGGGCGGCATGGATTCGCTGCTGTCGATGGTGCAGATGCCTTCGGGCGTGCCCGTGGCCTGCGTTGCCATCAACGGCGCCAAGAACGCCGCCATCTACGCCACGCAGATTCTGGGCGCTTGCGACCCCGAGTACCGCAAGGTTATCGAGAAGATGAAGCAGGAGATGGCTGACGCCTAGGCGTTCCGCCGTTTCGCCGCAGTATAAGGAGAGCCATGTCCGACTATCAGGGAAAACGATTCAAGGCTTCTCAGATTCCCGATCCGTCGAAGCCGGGTGCTGCCAGTGCGGCGCAGCAGGGTCGGACATCCTCTCCTCAGCAGCCGCGCGCGCCGCGTCCTGTGACGCCGGCGACGCATCGTCGACAGGACGCGCCGGCTGCGTATCGCCCTTCGTCATATGGCACGGCAAAGAAGCAGGCCCGGACGCCGAGGCAAACGAGCGGCGCGGCGTCCAGCTACACTGAGCCGCCGCGCAAAAAGCGCCGCTCCATTATTCCCATTCTGCTCATCATCATCGGCATCGGTCTGATTGTTGCCGCCGCTGCCATCTTTATCAATGCACAGATTGGCTACAAGCAGGCGAGCGAGTCGTATCAGAAAATCGAGAAGCAATATGTAAGCGATAAGGACGCCAGCGGCGTGCCGACTATCGACTTCGATGCGCTTGCTCAGACAAACCCCGAGATTGTGGGTTGGATTTATGTGCCGGGAACCAACATCAACTATCCCGTGGTGCAGACCAACAACAACTCCAAATACCTCAACACGCTGTTCGACGGTACGGCCAATGCATCTGGGGCCATTTTCCTGGATAGCGACGACACCGCGCCGGGCATGGTGGATCAGCAGACCACGATCTACGGCCACCATATGAACGATGGGTCGATGTTCAACGTGATTTCGGATACGACCGATCAAGCGACGTTCGACAGCATGGACTACGTGTACTACATCACACGTGACGCGACGTATAAGCTGCGTCCGCTGGCGACCAAGGTGGTCGAGGACACGTATGCCAAGGCGCGCACGCCCAACTTTGAGGGCGATGACGGACTGAAGAATTATCTGTCCGAGATGCTCGACGGTGCCTCTGCCGTGGCGAGCGATGCCACCGATCGTGCCGCTTCGGCAACCAAGGTCGTAACGCTTGTGACCTGCCGTTCGCTGTCATTTAGCAATACGCGCGCCGTCATGGTGCTCACGCCGGTCGAGGAATAAAGTGTCCGGGCCCCGTCCCAAAAAGACTACCCTGGAAATCAAAAGGAGAAATGATGCTTGAGAACGGCAAATCGATGCCTTCGGTTGATGCTTGGCTGCGCGAAGCCAAGGCCGATGTTTCGGCGGCTGATTGTGGGATGTACCTGACACACAACGGCGTGGTGCGCGCGACGCCCAAGGCCGAAGTGCGCGGAGTCGAGACCGATGGCGTGGCGCCAGGCCACAAGGTGGGCGGCATGGTGTTTGGCTTCGATGCCGAAAAGGTGCAGACATTCGCCCGCATGTGGTCGATGCGCTGCAGTCGCTCGTCGGCACCATCAAGAACGAGTGCGTGAGCGAGGTCGAGCGCGAGGCGTAAGGCCTCGTCGGCAATCCGAGTCTGTCTATAGCGAAAGCCCGCCGGCAGTTCATGTAGATCTGCCAGCGGGCTTTGATGTGTTGGAGCTATTTTGCTCTGGCGTTTGCTACACGCGTGTGGCGTCCTTGGGGCTCATGGTCATACTCTGAAAACGGTTCTCCATATATTCGTTATCGAAATGCTTGTCATAGAACTGTGCGACGGGAATATTTCGAACGGTTCCGTTGGCGCGCTGATACCAATAGTCGAGCGATTGCAACGTCATGACGCCGTCGATCAACATGACGGCGGTCAGGATGACGGTAGCAGAGTAGCGGCGTTTCCATGGAATCATATTGATGAGCTTAAGCAGGCGCGGCAGCAAGACCTTGATCCAGATGAGGCCACCCAGGCCCCACATGCAGGCAAACGGCGTGCATGTGCGTCCCCCGGTCAATACCGCGATGGGATCGGGCATGCCGAATAGCCTAATGTGTGAATAGCTCCACGACACCACGCCAAATGAGGTCTGCATAAACCAGCCTACAAACACCTCGAAAGCGCCGCCGATCAGGGCACTTACCAGGAAAATGATCAGAGGATTCTTTTTATAGAAGCGGTTGAGCGCCATGGTCATGAGCACCGCGCCAAATCCGTAGATGGGGCTAAAGGGGCCAAATAGCATACCGGCACGGTCCTGATAGACGCCGGGATCGACGACGACCATATGCCAGACTTCCTCGAGAATGAGACCTAACACGCTGCAGACGAAGAATACCCAGAACAGGTTGAAGTAGTTGAGCTTGATGTAGCCCTCGCCGGTTTCGTCGCGGCCGAGCATCCCCTCGGCGGCGGCATCGCGGTCGAGCATCTCTTGCAGACGGCGCTGCAGTTCGCGCTCCTGGCGTAGCGTGGGGTCGACGGTGGCCGACAGCGCAATGAGGATGACAAGCTGGACGGCGGGGCGCAGCAGGAAGGGTCCGATGCCCTGGAGCATCACGTCAACTAAAAGCTCCACGACGGTAAATGCGATGAGGACGTAAGACAGGCGGGCGGCATTGCGCCGCTGGTCCTTGATGAGGTCCAGGCCAAAGACGATCAAGATGATCGCGCTTGCCGCCGAGAGCATAATGCCGGCGACGATAAGGCCAACCGCGACCAGGGTGTTATCACCGAGCTTAGCGGCGACGTTGCCGTTAATGAGTGCGGTGATGACCTGCCACATAAAGACGGCGACTGACGGGAGCGTGCCCACGCCAGATAGGGTGCACAGGACTGCGTAGACCTTGATGATAAGGGGGATCTTCTTGGCCTCCGTGGTGCTGGGGACACTGGGGTCGAGTTGATTTCGATCCATACGCTACCTTTCTCGTCTTGTAGTAGCCTACAAGGATACGCCGACGACCAGCTAAAAGACAGGACGAACGTCCCAATTGCAACAATGTAGCCCCTAGCGCGGGCGAGACACGGCGCACGGGAAGTCTTCGAGGCCGTTGCCCCTGAGAGTGGACTACCCAATAAAATGTTTGGTCGCAAAACGGATAATAAGCTCGGTGGGCTTTTAAAAAGCGCTGCTCATGCGCGGGGGAGCGCGTCGCGCCGTGCGTATAATAAGGCGGGTAACGCCAAAATACGAGGCTCTGAGGGGATGCCATGTCTCAAGAAACCATCCGCGCGGCCGAGCGTGCCGCGGGACAGGTGAACGCCATGTCGACGTATGATCCGGACTCTGACCAGCTGCATGAGGAATGCGGCGTTTTTGGTGTCTGGGCGCCCGATCGCGACGTGGCTCGACTGACGTACTTTGGCCTGCGTGCACTGCAGCATCGCGGCCAAGAATCGGCGGGAATCGCCGTTGGTGACGGCGGTACGGTTATGGTCCGCAAGGATCTGGGCCTGCTCGACCGCGTGTTCTCCAATGCCGACTTGTCGACGCTCTCCGGTCAGCTGGCCGTGGGTCATGTGCGCTACGGCACCGCCGGCGCCAAGAGCTGGGAAGCCTCTCAGCCGCACCTCTCTACCATCAATAGCGTCATTATCGCGCTCGCGCACAACGGCACCCTCGTCAACACCGACGAGCTGCGTCGCCAGCTGATCGAGCTGGGCGTACCGTTCCTCTCCAACTCGGATTCCGAGGTCGCGACCAAACTCATCGGCTACTTTACTCAGCGTACTGGCCATCTGCGCGAGGGCATTCGCAAGACCATGGAGCTCGTGCGCGGCGGCTACGCCATGACGCTCATCAACGAGCAGGCGCTCTACGCATTCCGCGATCCGCACGGCATTCGCCCGCTCGTGCTGGGCAAGCTGGTGGATGAGGGCCTGGACCAGGCCGATGCCGCATCCGTTTCGCAGCTGCCGTCGCAGGACGGCGCCGCGACGGTCGACGCCACCACCCATGTCACGCGCGCCGGCGGCTGGGTCGTTGCCTCCGAGACCTGCGCGCTCGATATCGTGGGCGCCGAGTACGTCCGCGACGTCCGTCCCGGTGAGATTTTGCGCATCAGCGCCGAGGGCCTTGTGTCCGAGCAGGGCGTGCCTGCCGCCGAAGAGCCTGCTAACTGCATTTTTGAGCAGGTCTACTTTGCCCGCCCCGACTCCATCATGAACGGCAAGAGCGTCTATGCCTGCCGTTACGACATGGGTCGTCAGCTGGCACATGAGGAGCCCGTCGAGGCCGATCTGGTCATCGGCGTGCCCGACTCCGGCCTGCCGCCCGCGGAGGGGTATTCGCACGAGAGCGGTATTCCCTTTGGCGAGGGCCTTATCAAGAACCGCTATGTGGGCCGTACGTTTATCGAGCCCACGCAGGAGCTGCGCGCCATGGGCGTGCGCATGAAGCTCAACCCGCTGCGCGACAACATCGAGGGCAAGCGCCTGGTCGTCATCGACGACTCCATCGTGCGCGGCACCACCATGGTGCAGCTCGTCAAGATGCTGCGCAACGCTGGCGCCAAGGAGATTCATATCCGCATCAACTCGCCCGAGGTCATCTGGCCGTGCTTCTACGGTATCGATACCGACGTGCAGTCGCAGCTTATCAGCGCCAACAAAACGGTCGACGAGATTTGCGAGTACATTGGCGCCGATTCGCTGGCTTTCCTTTCGGTCGAGGGCCTGCTTAAGGTCATGCCCAAGGGCGGTTACTGCGATGCGTGCTTTACCGGCCGCTACCCCGTGGCGATTCCCGAGAGCTTTGGCCGCGACAAGTTCATGGAGGGCTTTAAGCCTCGCAACCTGGACAAACCGCTGCACGTTGACGACGACGCCGTGGTCGAGAAATACGACGACCGCAGCTGGGAAGAGGAGCACGGCGAGGCCTAAAACCTGCCATGTAGGGACAGGTTTATTTTGGTAGGTTTTACCTGCTGTTTTGTTGATATGACGGCGCGTGCTGTTATGGCACGCGCCGAAATGAACGCAACTATGAGCACCGTTTGGCGCCCGGGCGGCGGACGGTAGTGGGAGAGGAAGGCTCAGATGAGCGACAGCAAACATGTGACGTATGAGGACGCCGGCGTCGATACCGCTGAGGGCGGCCGCGCCGTCGATGCGATTAAGCAAATGGTGAAGGACACCAACCGCCCCGAGGTCATCGGCGGCATCGGCGGCTTTGGCGGCCTGTTCTCGGCCGCCGCGCTCAAGGATATGGAAGACCCGATCCTGATCAGCGGTACCGACGGCGTGGGCACCAAGCTCGTGCTCGCCCAGATCATGGATCGTCACGAGACAGTGGGCCAGGACCTGGTCGCCATGTGCGTCAACGACATTTTGGCTTCGGGCGCCGAGCCGCTGTTCTTCTTGGACTACGTTGCCATTGGCCACATCGAGGCCGAGCATATGGCAAAGATCATCAAGGGCGTTGCCGACGGCTGCAAGCTCGCGGGCTGCGCGCTCGTGGGCGGCGAGATGGCCGAGCACCCGGGCGTCATGGCTCCGGCCGACTACGACCTCGCCGGCTTTACCGTGGGCGTCGTCGACCGTCCCAAGATGCTCGACCCCGCGAACGTTCGCCCCGGCGATGTGATCCTGGGCCTGCCTTCCACCGGTGTGCACTCCAACGGCTACTCGCTCGTGCGCAAGGTCATCGGCGTCGACGGCATTAAGCCGGGCACGCCCGAGGCCGCCGCTAAGGCCGAGGAGCTGAGCTGCCCTCTCGAGGAACTCAACGGCGCATCGCTGGCAGACGCTCTGCTGGCCCCCACGCGCATTTACGTCAAGCCGATTCTTGAGCTGCTGCGCGGTGGCGCTAATGTGCATGCCATTGCCCACATCACCGGCGGCGGCATCACCGAGAATCTCAACCGTGCGCTGGCAGACGACGCCGACGCCGTGGTCACCCGCAACGGTGCCGAGATGGGCTGGGACGTTCCGCCTGTCATTACTTACGTGTCGCGCCAGGCCGAGCTCGCGCCCAACGAGGCGTGCAAGACCTTCAACATGGGCGTCGGCCTGTGCCTGATCGTCGCCCCCGAGGACGAGGCTGCCGTGACCGAGGCCCTGGTCGCGCTGGGCGAGAAACCGTTCCGCGTGGGCGAGTGCGTCGAGGGTTCCGGTAAGGTCGTGTACTCCGATGAGCGCTAACGAGCAGATGGCTGCCGCCGAGGGCCTGGATTTTGTGCCCTATACCCGTCCGACCGGTACCGATACGGCTGAGCCGCTCAAGATCGGCGTGCTCATCAGCGGTTCTGGCACCAACCTGCAAGCGCTAATCGACCTGATCGCCGCCGGTAAGCTCAATGCTTCGATTGAGCTTGTGGTGTCGAGCCGTCCTTCGGCCAAGGGCCTGCAGCGTGCCGAGCGTGCGGGCATCCAGACGCTCACGCTGTCCAAGGACGTCTATGCCGACCCTATCGCCGCCGATGAGATTATTGCACACGAGCTGCTCGAGCGCGGCTGCGAGTACGTGGTCATGGCCGGCTACATGCGCATGGTACACGCGCCACTGCTGGCGGCGTTCCCCAACCGCGTGGTCAACCTGCACCCGGCATTGCTGCCGAGCTTTACCGGTGCGCATGCGATTGACGATGCCTTTGCGCGCGGCGTCAAGGTGACCGGCGTGACCGTGCACTTTGCCAACGAGATTTACGACAACGGCCCCATCATCGCCCAGCGCGCGCTGGCTGTCGGGGAGGGCTGGGATGTCGACACGCTCGAGGAGCACATCCATGCGATTGAGCACGTGCTGTATCCCGAGGTCGTGCAAATGCTCGCCGACGGCCGCGTCCACGTGCTGGAGAGCGGCAAGGTCGCAATTGACGCGCCTCGCGGCTAGCGGCGCACAGTACAATTTAGCCGAGTAGTCAGGGTGGTCATTGGCGCCAAGGCGCACGTGGCCACCCTTTGTTTGGGTAGTCACCTGCGACGTTCTTTAACGGCTAGTCATTTAAGAACGTCCCCGATGGCTAGGTGAGAGAGGTGAGCGCATGGCGGATAACGAAGCGCTGTTTACGCCTGAGCTGGTGTTTTTTGATTGGGAGTGTGCGACGCCGGATGAGGTGTTTGCGCGGCTCGAGGGCGAGCTTGCTCCACGTGGCTACATTGCCGAGGGTTGGCTCGACGCCGTTCGCACGCGCGAGGATGCCTATCCCACGGGTCTTGCCATGCCGGCGGCAAACATTGCCATTCCGCATACCGATCCGGGGTTTGTGGCCAAGCCCTATATCGCGGTGGTGAAGCCCGCCGCGCCCGTGACATTTAACGCTATGGCTGGCATGGGCGCTCCGGTGTCGGCGCAGATCGTCATTAATCTGGGCATCGCCGAGCCGGGAGGCCAGGTCGAAGCCCTGCAGGCGCTCATGAACATCTTTATGGACGCCGATGCCGCAGCCGACGTGCTCGGCCAGACCACGTCCCAGGGCATGGTCGACGCCATCCGCCGTCACTTCTAAGGTGGGGCTGAGCCGGCACTTGGGGACGTTCCTTTTAATATGAGCAGGACATTGCCAAGAGGTAAAATCGGGCCTGGCCCCAACGATATGGGGTCAGGCCCTCTCCCTATATCAGCCCGTCCGCGGCGACCTCGGCGTGTCTTACCGACGCTCGTCTTTGCA
>JAHABQ010000025.1:0-39095 GCA_018376265.1 Collinsella sp. | reverse complement strand
GCCTGGACGAAGTCCGGGCCCGCGCCTTTAGACGCGAGCCCGGGGCCCGTGGGTTATACCCTAAGAGCAAACCACCCTTTTTAAGGGTGGTTCTGATTTCACGTCGCCTTGTCTCAAATGCGACCCGCTCGCTGTCGTTGCCAAAACACCGGCATTTCTTTGGTTGTCAACAAAACATCGGTGTAGTCATTGGGGACGTTCTTAAACGACTACCTTGCATCAATCTAATAAGTTGCGGTGAGCGTTTTTTGGCAGCTGGTTTACTTGCTCGCGAACAGCCAGATTAGGATGATCACCAGGATTGCGGCGACGATGCAGACGATGGCGCCGGTGAATTTGATGCGTGAGTCGCGGGTACGCTCGCGCACCGCGTCCTCGGTGGCTTCGAGCTGGGTAACCTCTCGCTCGGTCTCGGCGTGTTCGGCTTTGTCTCGGGCCAAGGATCCTGCAAGCGACTCAGTGATCTCTGGGTGGTCGTGTACCTCGGTCGCCTGTTCGATGATCGACTGCGCATGCGCGGCATCTGCTTGGGCGTTGGCGATGCTCTGCTCTTGGTCGCGGCGTGCCTTGTCCTCGGCAGCGATCTTCTCGCGCAGTTCGCGCTGGCGCGTTGCAGCGGCGGTTTTTGCGGTCTGCAGCTCGTCGCGCGCGGCATCGGCCTCCGCCGTCACGGCCTGATGGGCTCGCTTGGCGTCGGCGATGGGGGCTTGCGCCTGCTCGACGGCCTGCTCGGCTGCGGCAAGCGAGTGTTCAAGGTCGGCGGTGATGCGCGGGACATCTTCTTCGGCTTTACGCAGGGCATCTGCCGTGTCGGAGATCTGCATCGAGAGCTCGCTGGTGCGCACCGTATAGTTGGCGGGATTTGCCGAGGGATTGCGTTGCAGCTCGGCATACTCATGACGCAGCGTCTCGAGCTGGGCGCGCGTGGCGTCGACGGTTTGTTGTGCGGCGGCAATGCCGGCGTCTCGCTCGGCCTTCACCTTGTCGCGGATGCGCTTGGAATCCTCAAGACGTCGAACGAGGCGGTTGCCGGTCTCGCGAGAGCTCGCCTCGCGGGCCTCCACGGCGTCGAGCGCGGCCTTCAGGCGGAGCTCAGTCGCGTCATCCTCTGTCTTCATTTGTTCGAACTGACCCTTGAGCTCTGTCGCTTTGGCGGCGTGGGCATCACGGTCAATCTCGGCGGCCGCTGCAGTCTTTTGGGCCGTGGCAATCGCCTGGCGCTGGTCGGCGACGATCTGGTCGTAGCGGCCAGCGATATCCTGGCGCGTCTCGAGTTCCTCGGCCTGATCGGCAATGCGCTGCTCAAGTTCGGCCAGGTGGGCGCGGGCATCGGCAAGTGCCTTTTTCGCGGCGTTCATCTCGCGCATGGCCGAGGCGCCCTGGGCAATAAAGGTGCCCACAGCGTTCGCGGTGTTCGAGACAGCGGTCCCCAGATCGCGGTTCGCGGCAGGGGAGTGCGAGGCGGTCGGGCGAGCGGTGTCAGCAGCATCCGCATCGGCAGCCTGCGGCACGGAGATGTTGCCGGTGCCGCCCTCGACCACAGAAAAGCCTGCTGCGTGCGGGTCGACCGCATCGGCGCCAATCGTGGGGTGCTCGAGCTGCAGAAACGAGGGCATGGTGCTGCCCTGGTCGGCAACCGGAGTCTCGCCGGGTACAAAGGTCGAGGCCGCCTCGGCAGCCTCCTCTTCCTCGGCGTCAACGTCAGCGTCGGCCACGGCGTCTTTCATCGCTTTGACGGCATCCATCATGGAGTCCATGACGGCGTCGAGCTCTTCTTCCGAAGACACCTCGATAGGGCCCGCAGCTTGCGGAGCGGCATCCTGTACGGGGTCGTCGTCCTGAGCGGGCGCATCGTCGTTTTGCTCGCCTGCATCTTCGGCGCCAGGGGTTTCCGCCGTAGCGCTTTCGTCCAAGATGGGGTCGTCGATGTCGATACCATCGCAGGTCACAGCGTCAGTATCTGCGGTGACGTCTGCGGAATCATCAATATGCTGTTGAGTCTGGGGGTCCAGCTCGTCTGTCATAGGCATGTGCTCCTCATCGTTGTTTGTCACCCTATGATAAAGTCTCGCGCCGACATCCCGCGCGCCGCAGCAAAGTTTCAAAACGTGTTCGATGGCTCGATCTGATAACAATAACTCGGTCGCTATATCCAGTTTGTACTTGACAATCCCTTCGCCGAACGACGTGGTGCCGTTCGCCTACCGTGGTCTTTTATTTTCGCTTGAACACGCTAAAGTTGCATCTCAGCTTTTGGCGCGTTTATTTGGATGCGCGCAGTCGGCGGGTTCGCCCGTCGCGATTTGAAAGGACTTTGTATGGGACTTTTCACTGGTAAGACCGTGATTGTCACCGGCGGCGGCAAGGCCACGCTTAAGGACGGCTCCGCTGGCTCCATCGGCTACGGCATCGATATCGCTTTTGCCAAGGAGGGCGCAAACCTCGTCATCACCGGCCGCAACGTCGCCAAGCTCGAGGCTGCCAAGGAATCCCTCGAGGCCGAGTACGGCGTCAAGGTTCTGCCTGTTCAGGCCGATGTCTCGGCTGGTCAGGACAACGAGGCCGTCGTCCAGAACGTCATCGACAAGGCCATTGAGGAGTTCGGCCGCATCGACGCCGTCGTCAACAATGCTCAGGCCAGCGCCTCGGGCGTGACCATCGCCGACCACACCATGGATCAGTTTAACCTGGCCATTTACTCCGGTCTGTATGCTACCTATCTGTACATGCAGAAGGCCTATCCGCACCTGAAGGAGACCAAGGGCTCCGTGGTCAACTTTGCTTCGGGCGCCGGCCTGTTTGGCAACTATGGCCAGTGCAGCTATGCTGCCGCCAAGGAGGGCATCCGCGGTCTGACCCGCGTCGCTGCCAACGAGTGGGGCAAGGACGGCATCAACGTCAACATCGTTTGCCCGCTTGCTTGGACCGCTGCGCTCGAGAACTTCCAGGATGCCTATCCCGAGGCGTTCAAGGCCAACGTCCACATGCCGCCGGCTGGTCACTACGGCGACGTCGAGAAGGAAATCGGCCGCGTGGTCGTTCAGCTCTGCGGCCCCGACTTTAAGTACATGAACGGCGAGACTGTCACCCTTGAGGGCGGCATGGGCCAGCGGCCTTAGGGGTTACGTCTCAGGTTCCGCCGTTCTAACGAACGGCGGACCAGCCGACGCTGCGCGGGCCGCATTTGGACAATCTGACGTTCAACTTCAAGGGCGCGACCAGAAGGTCAGCGCCCTTTCGTTTCACATCACCTTGTCTCAAATGCGGCCCGCTCGCTGACTTATGCTCAACCTGCGGCGCCATTTTGCTTGAAGGCACCTTGCTCGATCTGGCGGGTTTTCGCTGTCGGAAATGATCCGTTGGGGACGGAGGAAAACGGATCATTTTTATCCTGGTGCATTGGTGCAGGGGGCAGGTTTCCTTTGCACTAGTTTCTGTCGAGTCGGTGCTTCTTGCGGGTTGCCCGTATAATGGTTTGCGTATGAACCGCAACCAAGGAGTTCCAGTTTATGGACCAGAGCCTTTTTAAATTCGACTTGATCGCCGAGGACCCGACGACGCACGCGCGCGCCGGCGTGCTGCACACCCCGCACGGCGACATCGAGACGCCGATCTTTATGCCCGTGGGCACCAAGGCAAACGTCAAGGGCATCCCCACCGAGACCGTTAAGCAGCTCGGTGCGCAGATCGTGCTCGCCAACACCTACCACCTGTCCATGCGTCCCGGCGAGGACACCATCGCCGAGCTGGGCGGACTGCACAAGTTTATGAACTGGCATGGCCCCATTCTTACCGACTCGGGCGGCTTCCAGGTGTTCAGCCATAACGACGCCGTCAAGCTCACCGACGAGGGCGTGCGCTTTATCGTCAACGACTACGACGGCCGCCATGTGTTCTGGACGCCCGAGGACAACATGGAAATCGCCATGAAGCTCGGTTCCGACATCTGCATGCAGCTCGACCAATGCCCGGGCTATCCCGCCACGCGCGCCTACGTTGAGCGCGCCGTTGAGCTGTCGAGTATGTGGGCCGAGCGCTGCTACAAGGCTCACACCCGCGATGACCAGGCGCTCTTTGGCATCGTCCAGGGTGGCATGCATCTGGATCTGCGCCTGCGCTCGCTGCGCCATCTGGAGGAGTGCGGCGACTTCCCCGGTTACGGCATCGGCGGCTACTCGGTGGGCGAGGACCACGAGACTATGTTCGAGACGCTGGCGCCGCTGGTTTCCGAGTACATGCCTAAGCACAAGCCGCGCTACCTCATGGGCGTCGGCAACCCTACCACGCTCGTGCGCGGCGTTGGCGTGGGCATTGACATGTTCGACTGCGTGCTGCCGACGCGCACCGGCCGTATGGGCACGGCGTTCTCCAGCGAGGGTCGCCTCAACTTCCGCAACGCGCGCTTTGCGCACGATGACGGCCCCATCGACCCCACCTGCACCTGTCCGGTGTGCACGGGCGGCTACAGCCGCGCGCTCATCCGTCACATGGTCACGCAGAAGGAGATGCTCGGCGGCATCCTGCTTTCGATGCACAACATCTACTACCTGCTCAACCTTATGCAGCGTGCCCGCCAGGCCATTATCGAGGGCCGCTACGGCGCGTTTGTGAGCGACTGGATGAACAGCCCTGCGGCGGTGGACTACTAAGGGCGACAGACACGCTTGCAGAGCGTGGGCAACGGCAAAGGCTGAGCGGCAGCCGCTCGTCGCATTCGCGGACGCCGGCTGCGCGACCGCTGACCGATGCCTTGCAAGCGCATGATGCATCGTGGGTACCATACCGAATAGTTGATGTTCGGGCGGGTGTTTGACGCATGGCGTCGACCCCGCCCGCTTCTATTTTCGATAGGAGTGCCCCATGATTAAGAATGAGAACGTCGAGGGCGAGCCTGCCTACGACGAGACGTACCGCCGTGGTCCCGTGGTCATGCGCGGCCCCATGATTCCTAAGGACAACACCTACGCCAACCTGCTGGCGCCCGAGGAGTCGACCGACTGGTTGCATGCCGATCCGTGGCGCGTACTGCGCATCCAGGCCGAGTTTGTCGATGGCTTTGGCGCACTTGCCGAGTTAGGGCCTGCGGTGACCATCTTCGGTAGTGCCCGTACGCCCAAGACCGATCCGCTCTACAAAGCGGCGCGCACGGTCGGCCGTAAGATTGCCCAGCGCGGCGTGGCGGTTATCACCGGTGGCGGCCCCGGCATCATGGAGGCGGCCAACAGGGGAGCGGCGAGCGTCAACGGCAAGTCAGTTGGTTTGGGCATTGAGCTGCCGCACGAGCAGGGGCTCAACAAATACGTGAACCTCGGTATGGACTTCCGCTACTTCTTTGTGCGCAAGACCATGTTCGTCAAATACAGCTCGGGCGCTATTGTGTTTCCCGGCGGGTTTGGCACGCTCGACGAGATGTTCGAGGTGCTCACGCTGGTGCAAACGCACAAGGTCAAGCGTATGCCGCTTGTGCTGGTAGGCAGCGAGTACTGGCAGGGCCTATTCGACTGGCTTAACGGTCCGGTGATGGACGCCGGTATGATCAGTCCGCTTGATCCGGATCTGGTACACATTACCGATAACCTCAACGAAGCCGTCGACATTGCGCTCAGCGGGCTGATGTAGGGCGAGGTGCCTGTCGTTGTAGTAATGAGAACGGCAGATTGATGCTATTTAACATCAGTCTGCCATCTAAACTGGGTATACTGATGCAAAAGACGAGGGCTAGGAGGTCGCGTATGTCTACTGCAACGGTTAAGCCTACGACGGTTCGCATCGAAGAGGGGCTCAAGGAGCAGGCGACTGAGTTCTTGGATTCGGTCGGCCTCAGCCTCAATTCCTATCTCAATCTTGCCGTTCGGCAGCTTGTAAATCAGCGAAAGATTCCTTTTGAGATTGTAGGAAGGGCGGAGGTGCCCAACGAGGCGACGAGGCGCGCCATGGTGATTGCCGAGGCTCATGAGTTGGGGATTCTGCCAGACGACAGCCCGTCATTCAATAACGCTGATGAGCTTATATCGTTCCTCGATGAGGGCTAGCGATGTTTGAGATTAAAGTCGAGGCTCAATTTAAGGTGGACTACAAACGAACGATGCGCATGCATCCGCAGCTAAAAAGTGAGTTTAAAGCGGCGGTTGCAGAGCTTGTGGCTCATGGGTTACTTCCGGCGGAGTATGGCGCCCACGAGCTCTCAAACCCGGGCGGAAACTACAACGGCCACATCGATTTCCACCTATCCGATGGCTTGGTCGATGTGGTCGTTCTTTATCTTCCCCATAAGACTAACCCAGTGATTAGGCTGGTGAGAATGGGCACTCATCAGGAGCTGTTTCAGGGTCCGCTGACCCGATCGCCGATTTCCAAGTTGCGGTGGAATAGGGATTGATTTGCGGCTGATAAGCCAAAAACAGTCCCTATTCCACCGCAACTGATGTGGGCGTCCCTAGTGAGTTGGCTGGTAGCGGGGGCAGTAGCTGATGGCGATGGCATCGACGCCTACGTGGGTGGCGATGGTGCAGCCGATGGGGCCGGTGCCGGCGTCTACGTAGTCCTGGCCCGCGAGCGCCTCGTTGACAAGTTCCTGCTCCTCGGCGGCGCCGGTCGTGAGCACGCGCACGCTTGAGCCCGGGTGCTCGTCCAAAAACGCGAGGCAATCTGCCATGGTGTTGGCGACGATGCGCTTGGCGCCGCGGCCCTTTTTGATCGCCTTGATCTCGCCCGACTGCCACTCCGGCGAAACGGCCAGGCGAATGTTGAGCATATGCGTGAGCTGGCCGGCGAGCTTGGGCGCGCGGCCGTTCTTAACGAGGTTCTCGAGCGTGCGGGGAATCAGCAGCAGGTGGGCGTCGGGCAGCGTCGCGCGGATCTGCGCCTCGGTTTCGTCCAGGCTGCGGCCATCTTCGCGCATGGCCCGCGCATACTCCACCAGCAGGCCCTCGGCGCCCGAGCCAGTGCGCGAATCGATGCAGCGAACGTCGAGCTCGTGGGTCTCGGCGACCAGGCATGCGTTGGAATAGCAGGCGGACCATTCGCTGCACAGCGAGATAAAGATCGCGCTGCCGTGGCCGTCAGCACGCACGCGGTCAAAGAGTGCCTTGAACTCGCCGGCACTCGGCTGCGAGGTGTGCGGCAGCTGCTCGGAGCCGGCCATGCGGGCGACGTACTCTTGGGCGGTAATCTGCACCTGGTCGAGCAGGTCCTCGCCCTCGATAATCACATGCAGTGGAATCACGTAAATGCCGAGCTCTTGGGCACGGGCGGGGGAGATGTCCGACGTGGAGTCGGTTATGATGGCAAAAGACATAATTGCACCTTTCGTTGGGGCGCGACGGCGCGGCCTTCTGAGAGCAAAGTGCGACAAGTATAGTGGAGTTGCTCTACATTGCTAGGTTAAATTGTTGAATAGTCAACAGTTTGAAGTGTCGGTGTGGAAATCGTCAACTGGGGAAGAGGGATGCCGATGGAGGCGCTGGAGATAGGCAAACGGCCGGTCGTGTTGTTCGATTTTGACGGCACGGTGGCCGATACGGGTCGGGCGGTGATGACCTCGACGCGCAAGACGCTGGCTGCGCGTGGGTTTACGGAGGCGCAGATGGGTGACTTGCGCCGTATGATCGGGCCTCCGCTGTGGAAGAGCTTCCACGACTTTTACGGCTTCTCACGCGAGGAGTCGCTGGTGGTGGCCGATGAGTACCGCGCCTTTTTTGACGAGCTGGGTCCGGAAGAGTACCCCGTGTTCGATGGGATCCCCGAGCTGCTCGACGGGCTGGCCGCCCAGGGCAAGCGTGTGGCCGTGGCGACGTCGCGCATGGAGGCAAAGTGCATCGACATGGTGCGTGAGCTGGTGCTTTCTCAGTTTGAGGCGGTGGTTGGCATGAATCCGCCGCAGGGGCGCGAGACCAAGGCCGATTCGGTTCGCGACGCCCTGTCGGCGCTTGGCGCGACGGCCGACGAGGCCGTGATGATCGGCGACCGCTTTAACGACGTGGAGGGCGCGCACGCGATGGGCGTGCCGTGCATTGGCATCTATTCGGGCGCAGCGGCGCCGGGCGAGCACGAGGCGGCGGGTGCCGATGCAGTGGTGCATTCGGTGGCCGAGCTTGCTAAACTTTTCGCTATCTAATGACGTGATATGAGGGGCGGGCGTACCCGTCGCTCATTGCTAAGGAGGTCGTCCATGAATCAGGTGGAGCAGAGCGTTACCGAGTATGTCGACGAGGTCTGGGAAGATGTCGTCGCCGATATCGAGCGGCTGGTGAGCTATCCGTCCGTGGCGGTTTCTGCCAATGCGGAGCCCGGCGCACCGTTTGGCCGTCCGGTTCGTGACGCGCTCGACTGCGCGCTCGGCATCGCGCAGAAGCTCGGCTACCAGACAAGTGACGACGAGGGTTACGTGGGCATTGCCGATATCCCGGGTCGCGGCGATAAGCAGCTCGCGACCATCTGCCACGTGGACGTGGTGCCCGCCGGCCCTGGCTGGAACACCGACCCGTTTGCGATGGAGCGTCGCGAGGGCTGGCTGCTCGGTCGCGGCGTTATCGACGACAAGGGTCCAGCCGTGCTGTCGCTCTACGCCGGCGCCTATCTGCTCAAGCACGGTATTACCCCGCGCTATACCTTCCGCGCGCTGTTGGGCTGCGATGAGGAGGTGAGTATGTCCGACGTCCACCATTATCTGGAGAACCACGCGAACCCCGACTTTCTGTTTACGCCCGATGCCGAGTTCCCGGTCTGCAATGCCGAGAAGGGTCAGTTTGGAGCGACGTTTGTGAGCTCCAAGATCGACGGCGGGCGCATTGTGTCCTGGAGCGGTGCCGAGGCGAGCAACGCCATTCCTTCGCAGTCTATCTGCGAGCTTGCGATTGCTGCCGACGAGCTGCCGGCACCGGTTGAGAACGCCGACCGACTGGAGATTACAGCGCTCGATAACGGGCATGCGCAGATTTTCGCCCACGGTATCGGTGGCCATGCTTCGATGCCCGAGGGCACTATCAACGCCGTCGGCCTGATTGTGGCGTATCTGCGCGAGGCCGAGGACGCGTTTGGTGCCCGCGGCGAGCGCCTGCTGACGCCCGCCGAGCACGAGTTTGTCAAATTCCTGGCCTTTGTGCACGCGGATGCCTATGGCCGCGGCCTGGGCATCGATGCGACGAGCCTGGCGTTTGGCCCGCTCACCTGCAACCCCGGCGTCATCCGTGTGGTGGATGGCCATATTGAGCAGGTCATTGACGTGCGTTTCCCCGATAGCACGAGCGCTGATACCATTCGCGAGCAGCTCGAGCCGCTCGTGGGGCGCTTTGACGTGACGTGTCGCGTGGGTCATGCAAAGGTGCCGTTCTCGGTGTCTGCCGACGATCCGGCCGTGAAGGCGCTTATCGATACCTATAACGAGTTTACGGGCAAGCATGCCGAGCCCTTTGCCATGGGCGGCGGCACGTACGCGCGCAACTTTGCCCGCGCCGTCTCGTTTGGCCCCGAGGAGACCGGCCTGGAGCTGCCCGCATGGGGCGGCCAGATGCACGGCCCCAACGAGTGCGCCAACGAGGAGCAGCTCAAGCAGGCGCTCAAGATTTATATCGTGGCCATCCTGCGCCTCAACGAACTTGAGCTGTAGGGCTTCCCCAGGCACCCGACCTTGCCCCTCAAACCGTCGCTTGCGTACCAAAGTACGCGGCGCTCCTCTTTCGGGGCAATCTCGGGCACCTGGGAAACCCCTATATCCTGCTTGGATACAAACTTGCATTACGAGCCCGGTGCTTCGGCCCGGGCTTTTTCTGTTGCGGTGGGGTAGTCATTGGGGACGTTCCTTTGGTGTAAAAGGTGCGCCATGTTCGGCGCTGGATTGTTATCCGTTTGTAAAGGCTGGGCAGAGCTTGCGGTAAGGGTCTATCAAATGACCGTAAGAAACCGCAGATAAGGCGGTCGTCGCCCGATCGAGGCCGTATCTTTCCAAACAGCAAAGCGGGCAGGGTGCCCGCGATTCGCATGTATGAAAGGAAGATCATGCTCGATCAGGCTTATTCTCGTCGTCAGTTCCTCGGCCTCGCTGGTGGTCTCGCCAGCATCGTCGGTCTCGGCCTCGTTGGTTGCGGCGGCTCCGGCGCATCCGACGCCGCCGACAAGGGTAGCGCCGCTGCTGCCGAGTCCGTCTCCGGCGAGGTGACCTACGACGGCGCCTCCTCGTTCCAGGCTCTCGTCGAGGCTGCTGCCGAGAAGTTCATGGACGCCAACCCCGACGTCTCCGTCTCCGGCTCGGGCAACGGTTCGGGCAAGGGTCTGACCGCTGTCGCCGCCGGCACCGTCACCATTGGTAACTCCGACGTCTTCGCCGAGACCAAGCTCGAGGCCGACCAGGTCAAGAACCTCGTCGACCACGAGGTCGCCGTTGTGGGCATGGGCCCCGTCGTCTCTAAGAACGTGACGGTCGACGATTTGTCCCTCGAGCAGCTCAAGGGCATCTTCTCCGGCCAGATCACCAACTGGAAGGAGGTCGGCGGCGACGACGCCAAGATCGTTGTCCTCAACCGCAAGGCCGGCTCCGGTACCCGCGCCACCTTCGAGGCCGCCGTCTTTGGCGACGAGGCCGTCGACTTTAAGGGCGACGCCGAGCTCGACAAGTCCGGCGACGTCCAGACCCAGATGGCCAGTACCGACAACGCCATTTCCTACCTCGACTTCTCGCACTTTGACGATTCCAAGTTCAACGCCGTCAAGGTCGAGGGTGTCGAGCCCAAGAGCAAGAACGTCACCGACGACTCCTTCAAGATCTGGGCGACCGAGCACATGTACTGCGCCAAGGACGCCGACGAGGCCACCAAGGCCTTCCTGGACTTTATGCTTTCCGACGACGTCCAGGGCAAGCTTGTCGAGGAGCAGGGCTTTATCCCTGTCTCTGCCATGAAGGTCGTCAAGGACGCCAGCGGCAAGGTCTCTGCTAAATAAGTAATCGCCCCGGAAAGGTTTGCAATGGCAAAACAGCTGCCAAAGCGCGACCTTGAGAACGTGGGCCTGGGCGTCACGGGCGCGTGCGTAGCGCTCGTGACGCTTGTCGTTGCCGCGCTCATCTTTATGGTCGCCCAAAAGGGCCTCTCGGCTTTTTTCAAGGATGGCGTTTCGGTCGTCGAGTTCTTCACCGGCACCAAGTGGGACCTGGCCAACACAGCCGAAAACGGTCTGCCTTACACCGGCGCCCTGCCTCTGATCGTCACCTCGTTTGCGGTCATGGTGCTCTCCACGCTCATCGCGCTGCCCATCGCCATCGGCTCTGCCATCTTTGCGGTCGAGATTAGCCCTAAGTTTGGTTCCAAGGTCTTTCAGCCGCTCATTGAGCTTTTGACCGGTATTCCCTCGGTCGTCTTTGGCCTGATCGGTTTTCACGTGGTCGTCGGCCTTATGAAGAGCGTTTTCCACGTGAGTACGGGCCTGGGCATCCTGCCTGGCGCCATCGTGCTGGCCGTCATGATCCTGCCGACGATGACCACCCTTTCGGTCGATGGCCTGCGCGCCGTGCCCGACAGCTACCGTCAGGGTTCGCTTGCTCTGGGCTATACCCGCTGGCAGACCATCTGGCACGTGGTACTCAAGTCTGCCATGCCGTCGCTCATGACCGCGGTCATCCTCGGTATGACCCGCGCCTTTGGCGAAACGCTCGCTGTGCGCATGGTTATCGGCGGCATCGAGGCCATGCCGACGTCGCTGCTGTCGCCGGCGTCCACCATCACCACCACGCTCACCACGTCTATGGCAGTCTATGCCGAGGGCTCGGCCCAGGACGATGTTCTGTGGGCGCTCGGTCTGCTGCTGATGGGCATGAGCCTCATCTTCATCCTGATCATCCACCTTATCGGCCGCAAGGGGGCGAAGGCTCGTGGCTAGCACGCGCATCCATATCGACGAGACGAGACTCGGGCGGGTCCAAAGGCAGGACCGCATCGCCACGGGCGTGCTGACGGCAATCGTCGCCATCGTCATGCTCATCGTCATCTCCATGGTGGCCTATATCCTGTTCGAGGGCGTCTCGATGCTGTTCCAGCCGGGGTTTCTCACGCAGCCCGCGCGCGCCAACGGAACCCAAGGCGGCGTGCTCTACCAGCTATTCGACTCGTTCTACCTGCTGCTGATCACTCTGGTCATCTCGGTGCCCATCAGTCTGGGCGGAGCGGTCTTTCTGGTTGAGTACGCGCCGAACGGCCCTATCCGCGACATCGCCTCCACCGCCATCGAGACACTGTCCTCGCTGCCGTCCATCGTCGTCGGCATGTTCGGCTTTCTGGTGTTCTCGGTGCAGCTGGGCTGGAAGTACTCCATCATCTCCGGCGCCGTCGCGCTCACCATGTTCAACATCCCCATTCTGGTGCGCGTGATTCAGCAGGCGCTCGAGGACGTGCCGCAGGCCCAGCGCGATGCGTGCCTGGCCATGGGCCTTACCCGCTGGGAGGCCACGCTGCACATCCTGATCCCCGAGGCCATGCCTGCCATCGTGACCGGCATCGTGCTTTCGGCCGGCCGCGTGTTTGGCGAGGCCGCGGCGCTGCTCTTTACCTCGGGCATGAGCTCGCCGGTGCGCCTGAACTTCTTGAGCTTTAACCTGTCGAGTCCCACCTGCGCCTGGAACGTGTTCCGCCCCGGTGAGTCGCTCGCCGTGCACATCTACAAGATTTACGGCGAGGGGAGCCCCGAGGCACAGCAGATCGTTTGGGGCACCGCGGCGCTGCTGATGATTTGCGTGCTGCTGTTTAACGTAGTCGCCCGTATCGTGGGCAAGCAACTGGCAAGGAGGATGACGGCCGAATGAGCGAGATAAATGCAACGCCCGCAACCGAGGTAGTCACGTCCGAGACCCAGGACTTTTTGTCGAGCGTGGGGGAGAGCGAGAAGCGCGTTCGCGTGAGCGGCAAGGCCGTGAGCGACGAGGTCGCGCTCTCCACCAAGGACGTCAATGTGTACTATGGCGACCACCATGCGCTGCACAACACGTCGCTCGACTTCCACAAGGGTGAGATCACAGCGCTCATCGGGCCTTCGGGCTGCGGTAAGTCGACCTTCTTGCGCAGCCTCAACCTGATGAATCGCGAGATTCGCGGCTGCCGCGTGGAGGGCGAGATCAACTACCGCGGGCGCAACGTGAACACCAGGACCGAGAACACCTACGAGCTGCGTCGCTCCATTGGCATGGTGTTCCAGCAGCCCAACCCCTTCCGCAAGTCTATTCGCGACAACATCACGTTTGCGCCCAAGCGCCACGGCATCACCGACCGTGACGAGCTCGATCGCATGGTCGAGGAGAGCCTACGCGGCGCGGCGCTGTGGGACGAGGTCAAGGACAAGCTCGACAAGAGCGCCTACGCGCTTTCGGGCGGTCAGCAGCAACGTCTGTGCATTGCGCGCACGCTGGCGCTCAACCCCGACGTGATCCTGTTTGACGAGCCCTGCTCGGCGCTCGACCCCATCTCGACGCTGGCGATTGAGGACCTGATGTCATCGATCGTTGCCGACCGCGCCATCGTCATCGTGACGCACAACATGGAACAGGCGTCGCGCGTGTCCAACCGCACGGCGTTCTTCTACATGGGCGATATGGTCGAGTACGACGAGACCGACGAGATTTTCCAACGGCCCAAGGATAAGCGGCTGAATGATTACCTCACCGGCATGTTCTCCTAGTCCGGGACATGCTTGAGGCCCGCGGCGGCCACGGTCGCCACGGGACTGATTGGAGAGGCGGGTCATCTCTTTTGCGAGATGGCCCGCCTTTTTACTCTGCGACCGAATCGACCACCACAAAGGGGACAGGCACCTTCGTGGTGGTTTGGGGTGGGGCTCGCTGCTATCATGGACAACGTTGAATTTCTACGAAGGAGCAGGGCATATGGCGATTCTTTTGGGATGCGATTCCATCAGCCTAGAGTTTCCCACCAAGCATATTTTCGATAGCGTGACGCTCGGCGTGGGCGAGGGCGACCGCATTGGTATTGTCGGTAAAAACGGCGACGGCAAGTCGACGCTGCTGAGCGTGCTCGCCGGCACGCTGGAGCCCGACGATGGCCGCGTGACGCACCGCCGCGGCACGACGATCGGTCTGCTCGGCCAAAAGGACCAGCTTGTCGACACCGATACCGTGCATCATGCCGTCGTGGGCGACATGCCCGAGTACGAGTGGGCGTCGAGCCCCCGCACACGCCAGATCCTCGCCGGCCTCATTAGCGATGTGCCCTGGGAGGGCACGGTGGGCGAGCTTTCGGGCGGCCAGCGCCGTCGTGTGGACCTCGCGCGCCTGTTGATCGGCGACTACGACGTGCTCATGCTCGACGAGCCCACCAACCACCTGGACATGCGCACCATCAACTGGCTCGCGCGTCACTTAAAGGCCCGCTGGCAGCGCGGTCAGGGCGCGATGCTCGTGGTCACGCACGACCGCTGGTTCTTGGACGAGGTCTGCACCAGCATGTGGGAGGTCCACGACGGCCAGGTCGACCCCTTCGAGGGTGGTTACTCGGCCTACATCCTGCAGCGCGTGGAGCGCGACCGCATGGCCGCCGTCACCGAGGAGCGCCGTCGCAACATGGCGCGCAAGGAGCTCGCGTGGCTGAGCCGCGGCGCCCAGGCCCGTTCCACCAAGCCTAAGTTTCGCGTGGAGGCCGCCCGCGAGCTGATTGCCGACGTGCCGCCCGTGCGTGACGAGCTGGAGCTCAAGCGCCTGGCCGTGAGCCGCCTGGGCAAGCAGGTTATCGACGTGGTCGACGTGGACGCCGGCTATACGGATACCGACGGCGCGCCCAAGCAGGTGCTCTCCGACGTGACCTGGCTCATCGGTGCGGGCGACCGCTATGGTCTTTTGGGTGAGAACGGTGCCGGCAAGTCGACGCTACTCGACGTGATTCAGGGCAAGATCGCGCCCCTGCGCGGCCGCGTGAAGATCGGCCAGACGGTGACTTCGCCCGAGAAGCTCTGCGAGCGTCTGGGCTTTACGACGCAGCAGCTCTGGAGCCGCATCGGCGATCTTTCGGGCGGCCAGCGCCGTCGCCTGTCTCTGCTGCTGACGATCCTGGACGAGCCCAACGTACTCATCCTGGACGAGCCCGGCAACGACCTGGATACCGACATGCTCGCGATTGTCGAGGATCTGCTCGACGGCTGGCCCGGCACGCTGATTCTGGTGACGCACGACCGTTTCCTCATGGAGCGCGTGACCGACCAGCAGTGGGCACTGCTCGATGGCCATCTTACGCATATGCCCGGCGGCGTCGACCAGTACCTGCGCCTGTGCAACGCCACGGCCGAGGGCGAGCCCGTGGGCGCGCCGAGCGCCAAGACCGGCACGTTCGACACCGGTGCCGCGGCGGCTGCGGCCGAAAAGCCCAAGTCGAGCGGTCAGCCCAACGGCCTTTCCAACGCCGAACGTCAAAAGCTTCGCCGTGAGGTGAGCTCGCTCGAGCGCAAGATGGAGACGCAGCGCGCCCGCGTGGAGGAGGCCGAGGCCGCCATGGCCCAGGTCGATCCGACCAACTACACCGCGCTCGGCGAGCAGCAGGCAAAGATCGACGAGGCCCACGCCGCCATGGACGAGTTGGAGATGGCGTGGCTCGAGGCGAGCGAGAAGCTCGAGGGCGAGGAGTAGACGAGGATGATCAAGGCTGCGTTTTTCGATATCGACGGCACGCTGCTGAGCTTTAAGACGCACCGGATCCCGGCGTCGGCGCGGCAGGTGCTCGACAGATTTCACGAGCAGGGGATTGCGTGCGTGATCGCCACGGGTCGCCCGACCTACCAGATGTCCGATTGGCTGCTCGACTTGGGTTGGGATGCGTACATTACGCTTTCGGGCCAGCACTGTTTTGATGCCGAGGGCGTTTACCGCAGCTGCCCGATCGATCCGGACGACGTCGCGGTGATTGTGGACCAGGTGGCGCAGGGGCGCTACGACTCGCTGTGCATGCAGGGCGAGAACTCGTTTGTGAACCGCCTGTCCGAGCGCGTGGTGACGGCCGGAAGCAACGCGGGGATTGTCTACCACGAGGAGCCGTTTGAGCACGCCTTTGACGCACCGGTCTACCAGTTCTGCGCCTTTGTGGACCCGGCCGACGAGCATATCGTGACCGATGCGGTGGCGCATTCTCTCACTACGCGCTGGTGTGATTTGTTCTGCGACATTATCCCTGCCAACGGCGGTAAGGACCTGGGCGTGGCGGCGACGCTGGAGCGCCTGGGCATCGATGCGAGCGAGGCGATTGCCTTTGGCGATGGCGAGAACGACCTGTCGATGTTTTCCGCCGTGGGCACGAGCGTGGCCATGGGCAACGCGCAGGACACGGTGAAGGCTGCAGCGACCTACGTGACGACCGCCGTGGACGACGACGGCATCTGCAACGCCGCGAAGCACTTTGGATTGATGTAACTGCGGGCCGGCACCTGGCACCTGGGGACACTCCTTGCGGGGCGTCCCCATTTTGTTTTCGTCCCGCACGTTTTGTGAAACACGGCTAACTTTTAGACAAAGTAGTAAGACATGGGCAACTTTTGCGGTAAAGTTAGCCGTGGAAAGTATCCAAAGACTAACTAGCAATCATCGCGAAAGGCGGCCCATGGCCCTACGTGAATCCGGAGAAGACTATCTCGAATCAATCTACGTTCTGTCGGAACGTCAGGTCATCGTGCGCTCGATCGACGTTGCGGAGTATCTCGGCGTAACCAAGGCGAGCGTTTCCAAGGCCATGGCGACGCTGGAAAGCAACGGCTATGTCGAAATGGGCAAACGAGATGTTCATCTGACAGAGCGAGGGCTGGAGGTCGCTCGCCAAATGTGGGAGCGTCACTGCTTTTTCGTGGGGCTGCTGGAGGATGCGGGTGTTTCGGCTGAGGTCGCGTCGCAAGAGGGCTGCCACATGGAGCACTGCCTGAGCGAGGAAAGCTTCGAGAAACTGAGTGCGATGCTGAACCGGGGCGAGGCGACGGGCCAAGCGGCGGAATCCTAACGAACCCCCAGTAGCGCGGAGTTCGCGCAAAGCGCGAACCAGCGACCGGGACCAGCGGCCCTTTCGGCCAAGTCCATTTCAGCAAAGGAACCCTGCCAGCAAGCGATGCCCAAGAACTGCCAGCTACGTCACCGCAGGCCGGGGCCGGGCTTGGTTTTGAAAACACTCCGCAGCGCGAGGCCCGTCTTTCCGTTGCTCCGCAGGAGCAGGAAAGGCGGGCCTCATGCGCGAGGACGTTTTCAAAACCAAGCCCGGCCCCGGCCGGAGGGACCACGAGTGCTACAGGTTCTTGACACCCATCGCGCGCATGGCGTTCAGGATGGCGATGATCGCCACGCCTACGTCGCCGAACACGGCAAGCCACATGTTGGCGATGCCCATCGCTGCCAGCACAAGGATCAGCAGCTTAACGCCCAGCGCAAAGATGATGTTCTGCCAGACGATCGTCATGGTCTTGCGTGCCACGCGGGTCGCGCGGGAAATGTTGGACGGCTTGTCGTCCATGAGCACGACATCGGCGGCCTCGATCGCAGCGTCAGAACCCATAGCGCCCATGGCAATGCCCACATCGGCGCGCGTAAGCACGGGCGCATCGTTGATGCCGTCGCCCACAAAGGCGAGCTTGCCCTTGCCACTCTCGGTTGCAAGCAGCGCCTCGACGCGCTCGACCTTATCGCCCGGCAGCAGCTGCGCGTGGAACTCGTCGAGACTGAGTTGCTTGGCCACAGACGCCGCAACCTCCTCGCGGTCGCCCGTGAGCATGACGGTGCGCTTGACACCGGCGGCGTGCAGGTCGCGAATCGTTTGCTCAGCATCGGCCTTGACGGTGTCTGCAATCACGATGTGGCCGGCGTACACGCCGTCAACGAGCACATGCAGAATCGTTCCGACGACCTCGCAATCGGGCGCTTCGACTCCGGCCGCGGCGAGCATCTTTGCGTTGCCAACGACGACGTGCTTGCCGTCGATGGTTGCCGTCACGCCATGGCCCGCGTCGTTGGTGGAGTCGCTTACGCGCTTGGGGTCGACCTCGCCCTGGTAGGCGACACGTACGGACTGCGCGATGGGGTGATCGGAGAACGACTCAGCAAGGGCTGCGACTTCGAGCAACGACTGCTCGGTATAGCCGGCCTCGGGGTGTACCGCGACCACCGAGAACGTGCCGTTGGTGAGGGTGCCCGTCTTGTCAAAGACGACGGTGTCCACGTCGGCGAGCGTCTCGAGGTAGTTAGAACCCTTGATGAGAACGCCCAGCTTGGATGCGCCGCCGATGCCGCCAAAGAAACTAAGCGGCACGCTGATCACCAACGCGCACGGGCAGCTGACGACCAAGAAGGTCAGGCCGCGCAGAATCCAGTCGGACCAGGCACCGGTGACCAGGCCACCGCCGAGCGCGAGCACCGCGGCAGCGCCGGTGACGGCGGGCGTGTAGATGCGGGCAAAGCGCGTGATGAAGTTCTCGGTGCGTGCCTTCTTTTCGCTGGCATTCTCCACGAGCTCCAGGACGCGTGCGACGGTGGACTCGCCAAAGGGCTTGGTGGTGCGCACGTGGATGAGCCCCGTCATGTTGATGCAGCCGCTGATGATATCGTCTCCGGTTTTGGCCGGGCGGGGGACCGACTCACCGGTAAGGGCGGCGGTGTCGAGCTGGGTTTCGCCCTCGACGATGACGCCGTCGATAGGCACGCGCTCGCCGGGCTTGACCACGATCACGGTGCCGACCGCGATGTCATCGGGGAAGACCTGTTCGAGTGAGCCGTCGGGTTGCTCGACGTTAGCGTAGTCGGGCGCGATGTCCATCATGGCGCTGATCGACTTGCGGCTCTTGCCCACGGCGTATGCCTGGAACAGCTCGCCGACCTGGTAGAACAGCATGACGGCGGCGCCTTCGGCCATGTGCGGGTCTGTGTCGGGGAAGAGCACCATGGCAAATGCGCCGATGGTTGCGACGGCCATGAGGAAGCTCTCGTCGAAGGCCTTGCCGCGGCGGATGTTATTGAATGCCTTTTGCAGTACGTCGTAGCCGGCAATCAAAAACGGCACGAGGAACAGCACAAAGCTGGCGTAGATGTCGCCCGGGGTGCCGAATGCGGCGGTAAGGGTGCTGAACTCATCGAGGGCGTACACCACGGCAAAAATGCCCAGCGCTACCAGGATGCGGTTGCGCTTATGCTCGAGTGATTCTTTTTTCTTGCGCTTCTTCTTTTTCTTTTTGGGGTCGGCGGTGGCCATGACTCGTATCCTCCCATTTGAATGTATGAACATTCGCTCATATAATTTCGCGAGCAAAGGCCGCAGCAAGCGCGGCCTTGCAGGTTGGCGTAAACCTGGGCTAGAGAATAATCTCGCAGTCCGGCTCGGCGTCGGCCGTAAACTCAACAACGCGGTTGAGCACCTCGTCGAACTCAGCATCATCGGCCTCGAGCGTCAGCTTCTGGGTCATAAAGTTGACGGACACGGATTTGACGCCCTCGAGCTTGGCCAGCTCGTCCTGAAGCTCGCGCGCACAGTTGGCGCAATCGATCTCATCGAGCTTGTACTGCTTTTTCATGGTGGGTTCCTTTCCCGTTTTTGCGGCTTGGGTGCAGGCCGCGCTGGTACCGTGGTTGGCTGCTATTCGCAGATGTGGCTCATGCCCTGGTTGAGCATGGTGTAGACGTGGTCGTCGGCGAGCGAGTATAGGATATTGCGCCCGTCGCGCCGGAATTTAACCAGGTGCGACTGCTTGAGTGTGCGCAGCTGGTGCGACACCGCGGACTGCGAGGTTTCGGTCGCTTCGGCGATGTCTGCCACGCAGAGCTCGCGGCCCATGAGGGCGTAAAGGATCTTGATGCGCGTGGTGTCGCTGAAGACCTTGAACAGGTCGGCGAGGTCGTAGAGAAGCTCCTCGTCGGGAAGGTCCTCGGGCGAGCAGGTGGTGGGGATCGCGGGTTCGGTGGCCTCGATGTCGGGTTTCGTTTCATCAACGCGGATGCTCATTGCAATATCCTTTCATATGAACATGCGCTCATATAACTTGCTTTCGATTATATGAGTGTATGTTCATATGTCAATACAATTTGCGTTAATTTCGATGACTGCTTGCCGCCTCTGCGATTTTCTGTGGGTTGGGAGACATCGACGCAATGCTCGCCAACATATTTCGAGATGTTCGGCTAGCATGCTAAGAAAGCCACCTTGAGAAGCATTAGAACTGTTCATATTTGTACTTTATCGTGTCAAATACCGCGAGAATCAGTTCTTCCTCTACGGGAGTTCCTGCAGAATCAGTTTTATCTAAAGTTATATTGAGCATTGCTGCAGCCAATCTGGCACACCGGTGGCCGAATAAGTCGAAAAATGTAGGTGGACATCCGCAGAGATCGCCTTTAGAAGAGCGAATTCTCAATTAGATCAATAATCGTGTCGTCTTCCGTGCGGTTTTCATCGATTTTTGCGAACATGTCGCATTCCCAAGCCCCATTGATTTCCTCAGCAAGGGCCCCGACGTGTTGCATGTCGTCGGGTTCGGGCACATCGTTGATGCTCGGGTCATCAGCTTGCGGATATTGGCTTGCAATTTCGCGCTTGGCGGCCTCTTCTTCTTTGAGTGTCTCCAGGACGCGGCGACCGTATTCGAAGTAGCGCCGCAAGACAAATTGACGAAGAGTTTCTTGCAGGATGGCGAAGTTATCCGGGAGTCGACCGGGCCATATCTTCTCGCGAATGCGAATCGCTTCCATGACCCGTTTAAAAGCGGACTGTTTGAAAAACGAATGACGATTAACTGTGATAACGGCATATCCCATGTTTCGCAGCGTGTTTCGGCGCTCCTCGTCAATTGATTGCTGCTCGGGTTCGTCGTGGTAAAAGCCGTTGTATTCGATATCGGTCATCGAATTTTCGAGCAGCGCGTCGAGGTAGAAAACCGTCCGTCGCGTTAGGGCGGCGTATCTTTTGGGGACTGGGATTGGATAATCCGTTTTGATAGCGCGTATGGCTAAGCCACCCATTGACTTGGGCATTGTCAGCATCATGACAAACGCCGTTTCGAGTGGGGAGCGACAGCCTTCGTGTACATAAGAAAGTGCCTTAAGTGCTTTATTAGATCCACGATACCCCGGTGCCTCTGAAAAGAAGGCTCTGAGCTCTTCAACGCTGGTTAGGGCTGGGCGCTCGCGATATTGAGTTTCGTCGGACGTTCCAAGCGCGTAGGAGCCGCAGATTTCAAAGTAATACTCAACGAGCTCCGAAAGGTTGAGGTCGGCTGTTGCTTCTAACGCGCACAGCTTGATATCGACGATGTAGACGTTCGGCTCGAGTTCTAGGTAGCTTTCTGCATCAAACGTATAGTGCGTGCAGTGGCAGATGCAGCCCTTGCGGTGCCTTTTGGCATTATTGGAAAACGTCAGCACATGGATACGTTCAGAATCGACATTCTTTCTGTTGAGCCATGCTCGTGCCGCTTCCAGGTCGGACGTGGTCGGCGCAGACACCCTGATCTTTTCCATAGGTATGGGACCGGTCGCGTAGCTTGCGAGCGAGTTGGCTGTTTGGTATACAGCGCGTGCCGTGGTATGTGACAGAATGATTCCCATACGCGCATGATGGCATAGCGGACGCCGCATACGCCCGAAACTTCGGACAACGGTATTGGGGCGCGGCTTATCTTCTGCGAACGGTGGGTTTTTGAGCTGTCGTATTGAGGGAGCAGCTTTGGCTGGGGAGGTTTCTGCCGGCTGCCCCTTTTTGATGAACTTTAGTTGCGGATTCGTAGCTTCTAAGCGTTTTTGCCGACCGCTCAGATGCCTCACCAACATAATTTGAGTTATTCGGCCTTATCCTATACAAATAGGTGCGATCGCAACGTCCTATTCGAATTGATTCAGGTAGATTTATGGGGCTTGGTTGCGAAATTAAGGCGATTTTAGCTTCGATTGCGGTTCAAGGGGCCTTGACTAGTGGTTCAGCTGGCCGAACAACTCGAAAAATGTAGGTGGGCCAACCTGCCGACTATGTGAAGCACGCGTATTTGCTCGTTTTGATGAAAACTAGGGTGCAGCCATAAGGCTGCGCCCTAGTTTACTGCGTGTCGGTGTGCCCAGACGGATTGCGCTGTGCCTGGCAGGCGCTCCCGCAGATGGATCGGTTATTTCGCGAATAGGTTCTTGAGGTTGAACTCGGCCTGAACCGTGCGGAGCATGAGGTCGGTGTCGTCGAGGCCCAGGTGCTGCTCGTTGGCGTCGGCGGCGAGGGTGCCACGGCGGCGCGCCCAGTTCTCGAGCGCGGCGGGCGCGGACTCGCGGGGGAGCGAGCGGACGTCGGCATCCAGGCTGCGGCAGATCTGGCGCGAGTCGATGACGATGATCTTGCCGGCGCGGCGTGCCTCGGCGTAACCGTCCAGGTGGATCTTGAACCAACTGTCTTCGAACGCGGCGTTATGCGCCATGTACGGGTACTTCTTCATAAGTTTGAGCAGCTGCTTCTGCAGTTCCTTGTTCTCGCGGAATGGTTTTTTGCCGTCGATGTCGTCCCAGGTAATGTGATGGATGTTCGATAGCGGCACATCCTCGCCGCGGTAGATGTCGGGCAGGCCGCAGTAGTGTGCCTCGGCGTCATGCGGGACGGCGTCGCTGGTGAGCTCCATGATCTCCCAGCCCACGTTGATGATATAGCCGCGCTCGGGTGCACGGCCGGTGGTCTCGATGTCGATACCGAGCACGGTGCCCTGGATGGGCTTGCGGGCGTAGGCCACGCCGAGCGCGTCGCGGTCGCCGCGGATTTCGCGCATAACGGACGCGGCGGTGCGCTTTTGCATCTTGCCGATGGCGGCGCAGGTGTCGGCATCGGACAGGCCGCGCGAAAGCGTCGCGGGCGTCACGTTGCGCAGGCGTGCCTCGCCAATCTGGTCGCACAGGTCGCGGTTGCGGTCAGCCAGGTCGCGCACGGTGGCAAAGTCGAAGCTGGGGTCGCCCTCGGCGGTAAAGTACTCGGTTTCGAGCACCTTAAGGGCCTCTTCGCCCTTCTGGCGCTCGGACTCCATGGCGCCGTGATCGCCATAGATAAACATGGGAATAAACGGCTGGCGCTCGTATTCGAGTGCTTGTGAAACGTTCATATAACTGCTCCTTGGACGGGCCGCACCGCGCGGCTCGGGTTCATTGAGATGTGGCGAGATGATAGTTTACCATGGGCAACTATTGGCATCGCGCCTAGGACAACTACAATACCCTAGTTGACCGCTAGGACTTTTACAATGCTGCCGAAAGACATGAAAGGTTCCATCCGTCATGGATTTGCTGATTGATATTCTGCTCGACGCCGGCAAGGACACGCTCTCGCTGGCGCCGTTTTTGTTGGTGACGTATCTTGCTCTCGAGACACTTGAGCACGTTGCGGGCGACCGCGTCAACGGCGCTATCAAGCGCGCCGGCGCTGCGGGTCCCGTGGCTGGCTCGCTGCTGGGCATTGTGCCGCAGTGCGGATTTTCGGCCATGGCAGCAACGCTGTACGCCGGCCGTGTCGTGACGCTGGGCACGCTGGTCGCCGTGTTCCTCTCGACCTCCGATGAGATGCTGCCGCTGTTGCTCGCCGAGCAGGTGCCCGTGCAGACCATGGCGATGCTTTTGGCTTCGAAGGCACTGATCGCGCTGGTCACGGGCTTTATCGTGGACGCGGCTATCCGCGGCCTTCGTCGTAATGCCCGCGCGCATGCGGCGATTCGCCGTACCGTGCTGGGGACCGCTGCCAATCCGGCTCATGTGAACTGCGCGCACGACGACCATACCGGGGGCGACATCATTGATGAAGTGGCCGAGGCGGGCGTGAGCGCCGACCACATCCACGAGTTGTGCGAGCGCGACCATTGCGGTTGCGATGATGATGAAGATGAACACGAGCGCGACCACGGACACAGCCATGACCACGGTCACGCAGGCGAGCATGAGCACCACCACGGCCATGGGCACGACCACGGTCACTCCCACGAAGGTGCGCCCGTCCTGTCGATTATCCGCAGCGCGATCTCGCACACCGTGCAGGTTTCGGTTTTTATTTTCCTGGTGACGCTGATTCTAGTTGCCGTGCTCGAGACCTTCGGAGAGTCCGCGATCGAGCAGTTCCTGCGTGGCAACGAGACGCTCGCCGTCTTGGGCTCGGCACTCGTCGGCCTGATCCCCAACTGCTCGGCCAGCGTGGTCATTACGCAGCTGTACCTGGAGGGCGCGCTACGGCTGGCGCCGATGCTCGCCGGCACGCTCATTTCCGCCGGCGTGGGCTATCTTGTCCTGTTCCGCACCAACCGCAGCGCTCGTGAAAACGCCGTGTTCCTGGTCATGATGTACGTCATCGGCGCCGGCTGGGGCCTTATCCTATCCGCCTTCGGCCTCTAAGTAGGCCTAAAAAATGGGCTTCAAATAGCCATGCTCGGCGCCTGCGCAATGCGGCGACGCATGGCATTTTGAAGCCCGTTTTTTTGTTGAGCCATGGATTCCGAGCGCTCACACCGCTCAAAACAAAAAGGTAGATTTCCGGGCATGTCCCGAAAATCTACCTTGGTTAGCGCAGCAGCTCGGTGAGGTTGCGTTTAAAGCGGGCCCGGTCTTCGCTGGTAAATGCCGCCGGTCCGCGAGTGCGTCCCCCGGCGCGGCGTACCTTCTTTTCCTCGTGGCGAATAAACAACTGCATGTCGATGGTCGCTTTGTCGTAGACGCGCCCGCGCACGCCGATGGCGGCGGCATCGCGCCCGAGCGCCATGCTCGCCAAGCCAATGTCCTGCGTCACGACTACGTCGCCCGCCTGCAGGCGTTCGACAATGGCAAAGTCGGCGCTGTCGGCGCCCACGCTCACATCGAGCGTCGTGACCCAAAAGCCGCGTCGCGCGTGCTCGGCATCGCGCGGGTCGTCGCGGCGAATGTGCCGTTCCAGGTTTTGCGTGCTGTTGCCGGCGATAACAACGGCGACGCCCGCCCGCCGCGCGCAGTCAATCGACTCGCGCGTGACCGGGCAGGCGTCGGCATCAATAAAGAGCGTCCTTGGCATCTAGTGCACCAGTTTGCCAAACTGAATGGCGCGGACAATCAGCGTTACGCCAAACACCAGCAGTGCGGCGCCGCTAAAGATGACGAGCATCTTGGCCGACCACAGCGGATAGATAAACACGAACATGCCGGCGATGATGGAGAGCGCGCCGCTCAGGATGGCGAGGGCACGGTTGGACGAAAGCTCGGACTCCAGAATGGACATGACACCTTCGACGATCCAGCCAAAGCCGGCCACGATAACCACCATCGTGGTGAGCGTTGCGGTCGAGAAGGCCTGGTTGCGCAGGATTATGACGCCGCCCAAGATAATGAGTAGGTTGGAGATGATGCTCGTCACGCGCCAGCCGGTGGGCAGCAGTGGCTCGAAAACAGCGGTAAACAGCCTGATCGCGGCCGTGATCACAAAGTAGAAGCCCAAGACGGTCGTTAGGAAGACGAGGGACTTGGCGGGCGCAAACAGCAGTGCGATGCCGGCGACGAGCGCCAAGACGCCCGTGATGGCGTAAATCCAGCGCACGGCCTTGACGGCCTTGCCTGCCATGCTTTTCTCGTCAAATCCAAACTGGCTCGATTTTTGGTCATCATTCTTAAAGATGCCCATAATGTCTCCTTTCCGTGCGGCGTAAGCCTTGATCGTTACGACCAGTATCGCCTAAAGGCGCTGGCGTATGGGTCGGGGAGGGTGAAACGTAACCCAAAGGCCCCGAATTGTTTCCGTTGTTCCCCACGTCGCGATTTTCTATTCAACAGGTGTAGAACATTGCGGCCCTGTTCGTTATTGCCTACGTTTTAGGTTAGATTTTCCTAAGAACAATTGCCCGAAATTGGGGGTCCCTATGAACGAAACAGTTCCCGCGGCGCCGTCTAGCGCGGAGTCGATGTCAAAGCAAGGTTGCGAAAAGCTCGGCCTGGACACGTTTGACGCGCTGGTCCGCCGCGCCCGTACGTGCCGTCGCTTTGACGAGTCCATGCGCGTGCCGCGTGAGTTTTTGCTCGAGCTGGCAGAGCTGGCTCACCTGGCTCCCTGTGGTGCCAATGCTCAGCGTCTTCGTTTTCATGTGGTGAGCGGTTCCGAGGACTGCGCTCGCGTGTTTGACGAGCTTGCATGGGCCGGCGCGCTTAAGGACTGGCCGGGTCCTGCCGAGGGTGAGCGCCCGACCGGCTACATCGCGATTCTTGCCGAGCGCGCCGTTCCGGGTAAGCCCGCCGCTCCTATTACTGAGGTCGACACGGGCATTGCCGCGCAGACGATGATGCTCGCCGCCCGCAGCGCCACGCCCGAGGTGGCTGCCTGCATGTTCAAGGCCTTTACGCCCCACGCGATCGATGCCATGGGGCTCGATAGCGACAAGTATGAGCTCAAGCTGATCATGGCGTTTGGCGTTCCGGCCGAGACGCAGGTGATCGATGCGATCGATTCCAACCCCGATGGCTCCATCAATTATTGGCGCGACGAGGCACGGGTGCACCACGTACCCAAGCGTTCGCTCGCCGACGTACTGCTGTAGTTGAGCGTCACCGCGGTGTGATCCGGCGGTAAACCACCACAAAGGTACCTGTCCCCTTTGCGGTGGTGCGAGAGGAGGGCGTGTGGCAGATTTGTATTTGGTGCGGCATGGGCAGACTGAGCTCAACGTGCAGAACATTTTGCAGGGTGGGCACGATTCGCCGCTTACGGCGCGCGGGCGCGAGCAGGCGCTGGCGACGCGCGCGGCGTTTGAGGCGCGTGGCGTGACCTTTGACCGTGTGTATTCCTCCCCGTTGGGCCGGGCGCGGCGTACGGCTGAGCTAATTGCTGGCGAGGGCTGCTCGATAGAGCTGGTCGATGACCTACGCGAGTGGCATTTGGGCTCGCTGGAGGGCACATCAAATCGCGATATGCCGCCGCAGCCCTGGGGTGATTATCCGGTGGCCTTTGGTGGCGAGTCTGAAGTGCAGCTCCAGTCGCGTATGGTCGCGGTGCTGTCGCGCATCATGGCCAGGCCGCAGCACGACTGCGTGCTGGCGGTTTCCCACGGCTCAGCCTGCCAGGAGTTTCTTGAGTATGTGACTGGCAGGGGAGAGCTACCCGACAACGGAGCCGTGCTTCATTTTGGCTATTGCGACGGGGCGTTTTCGCTCCTTGATTGGTAACGAACGAAAGGACCCCTATGAATAAAGATCTGTATCTGGTCCGTCATGGACAGACGATATTCAACCTCAAGCGTATCATTCAGGGGTGGAGTGACTCGCCGCTTACGCAGTTGGGTTGCGACCAGGCGGCGCGCGCCGGCATGTTTTTACGTGCGTGCGGCATTGAGCCCGATCATGCCTACACCTCCACGCTTCATCGCACCGAGCAGACTATCGCCAACCTGTGGCCGGGCTTGGCGTACGAGCGCCTGGACGGTCTGCGTGAGTGGTTCTTTGGCGACTTTGAGGCCGAGCGCGTGATGCTTATGCCCGAGCGCCCGTGGCGAGATTTCTATCGTCAGTTTGGCGGCGAGAGCCAGATGCAGGTGCGCGAGCGCATGGCGGCGACGATAACCGATCTTATGCGACGTCCGGACCACGAGTGCGTGCTCGCGGTGAGCCATGGCTCGGCTATCAAGGAGTTTTTGGACCACGTGCGGGGCGCGGCGGCAGACGAGCGCGAACGCGTGCCGGGCAACTGCTCAGTGCTGCATTTTGCGTTTGACGATACGGCCGATACGTTTGAACTTGTCGAAGTCTTTACGCAGGAGGATTACGCGCGCGAGCTGGGGCTTGAACCACTTGTGGCGGCAGCAGGCCCGCAACGGGGATAACGCGAGCGTGGCGGCACGGGTCGCTGGCATAACTTCTCGACGCAAAAGGGGCGGAGATGCATGTACCTGCTGCATCTCCGCCCCCTGTTTGTTGAGCTGCCGATTTTTGTGCTGCGCGGTCTGGTCTTGCTAGAACCGCGCGACTTGGTGCGTGAGCAGACCCGTCGGAACCTGCGGTGCGCCGCCGCTGACCTGCGCAGCGGGGAAGAGCACGGCAACGGTAAAGTTGAACGGCTCCTTGCCGGTGTACGTTCCGGCGGAACGGGCCTCATCGGCCAGGAGCTGTGATGCCTCGACTAGTGCGGCAGCGTAGGCAGGGTCGTCGGCCAGTGCCGGCTCCGGCGCCTGGTCGAGCATGGCACGGATGGCGCCGACGGCGTCCTCGCGCTTGACCTCCCACACGCGGTGCGTAATACCCGCGGGGTCGGTGACGGCGTAGAGCGAGGCGCCCTCTTTGGCAGCGCCCAGGATGATGTCCATGACGGGCGACGCCTCGTAGGCGAGCGACACGGGGCGCGGCTGCACCTTGAGCTCGGCGATCGCGCGCGCGGCGGCGGCCACGTCGGCGCTGGCATCGCCCTTGCCGCCCGCAAGTACACTCGTCGGGCAGATCGCCACGACACCCGTCACACGTCCCGGCTCGCCCGAGCATTCGTACACGTAATACGCCGCACCCGGGTCCTTGAGCATCAGACCATCGGCAATGGCTCCGCGCAGAGCATCGTTGCCGCTCATGATGCTGTCCATTGCAGGCAGCGCCTCGAGCACGCGGTCCTGAGCCGGGCGGATGCAGGGAAACGGAAGTGCTTTCATGGGCGGTCCTAACGCACGAGTCGGTTTGTTCGCGGCTTATTATGCCCCAACTTGGCCGCTCGCGTCCCAGAGCACGTTATCGGCGAGCGCGATTAGCACCTGCTGACAACGAACGATATCGGCGTGGGGCACATATTCGTTGGGCTTGTGCGCGAGCGCGAGCGACCCGGGACCGTAGCTCATGCAATTGCGGTTACCTGTCTTGCCGGCAATGACGGCGGTGTCGGTGTAGCCGGTAAAGAAGCCGACGGTCGTGTCCGCGTCCGTCACGTCATCGGCGGCACGCTTGAGCGCTGCTAGAAGGGGAGAGTTCGGGTCGCGCTCGATGGCGGGGCGGTCGCCCGTCACGGTGTAGCTGCCATGGCAACCGGGAACGGCGGCTTCGGCGACGGCGATGGCCTGCTCTACCATGCGCGTCGCGGCGGCCGTATCGGTCGGCGGGGTCAGGCGCATGTCGACCCAGACTTTGGCGCGGTCGGGTACGACGTAGGGGCGATATCCGCCCTCGATTTGGCCAAACGTGATGGTCGAAGGCCCCAGCTCATTATGCACGGGCAGCGCCGCAAATGCGCGGCGAAGCGAGCACACGACCTCGGCCATGGCGGCGACGGCATCCGCGCCCTTCCAGGGCTGGCTCGCATGCGCTGTCACGCCAGCCATTTCAATCTCGAACCACGTACGCCCCTTGTGCGCCACTTGAATCTGTCCGTCGGTGGGCTCGGTATCCAGCACCCATTCGCGCGAACCGACCCAGCCGGCATCGATGGCTGCCTCGGAGCCTCGCATAAAGTCTTCCTCGTCGACCGAGCAGATGAGCGAAAAGCCGCGGCGGGGCAGCGCGCCATCCGTCGCCACGCGCTCGAGCGTATGGACCAGTGCGGCAATGGCGCAGGCCAGGCCACCCTTCATATCGCAGGCACCGCGGCCATAGAGCTTGCCGTCGCGCACAACCGTCCCGAGCGGCGGAATGTCCGCGTCCCAGCCATCGCCCAGCGTAACGGTATCCATATGGCAGATATAGACGAGTCGTGGCTCGTCGCTCAGTCCCGGCACGGTGACCATAAGGTTGCGGCGCCCGGGCAGCACCTCGAGTTCCTCAACCTGCACGGCATGGAGTACCGGATGGCTCAGCTGCGCCAACCGTTCCTCAACCAACGCTTTGATATAGCGCTCAATCTCGTCCTCATACGCACCCGGGTCTGAGCTGTCGATCCGCACGAGTCCTTGCGTAAGCCGCCAAGCAAAATCTGTATCAACCATAGGCACCTCACAGATAGTTAGGTCAACATACAGATTGTATGCCAAGAAGCGGCTCGGTGCATTTAATGGAGCGCTCACAAAAACGGGGCGCCTCTCGTGCGAAAGGCGCCCCGCGAGCATTCAATGTCAGTGACGGGCAGGCCACATGGGGAACTGCCCGTCAGATCAGCCGGCGCTATTTGATTACGCGCACGCGATACATCGACGGAATCTGCTTAAGCGCCTCGATCGTGCTGCTGTTCAGGTGCTCATCGGTGTCGAACATGGTGTAGGCGTTCTCGCCGGCGGACTCGTTGGTCATGCGCTGCACGTTGGCGTTGTCCTTGGCCAGGATGGCCGTGATCTGGCCGATCATGTTGGGCACGTTGGCATGCAGGCAGGCAATGCGGCTCGCGGCGCGCGCCTTGCCCATGCTGCAGGCGGGGTAGTTGACGCTGCGCGCGATGTTACCGTTCTCCAGGTAATCCTTGAGCTCGCTGATGGCCATGTCGGCGCAGTTGGCCTCGGCTTCGCCGGTGCCGGCGCCCGAGTGCGTGGTGATAAACGTATTGGGCATCTTGACGGTCTTGGGCGTGGCAAAGTCGCAGCTAAACCAGCTGAGCTTACCCTCGCGCAGGGCGGCGTCGACGGCGTCTTCGTCGATGATGGTCTCGCGCGCGTAGTTGATGAGCACGGCGTCGGGTGCCAGCAGGTTAATCTGCTCGGTGCTGATCATGCCGATGGTGTCGGCCTTGCTGGGCACGTGTACGGTGAGGTAGTCGCAGCCGCGGCAGAGATCCTCGAGCGTGCCCACACGCTGCACCTCGCGGCTCAGCACCCATGCGTGCTCGACGGAAATGAACGGGTCGTAGCCGTAAACGTCCATGCCCAGGTCGACGCAGGCGTTGGCGACCTTGGAGCCCACGTTGCCCAGGCCGATGACGCCGATGCGCTTGCCCTTGAGCTCGCGGCCCACAAAGGCCTTCTTGGCCTTCTCGGCATCGACCTGAATCTCGGGGTCGTCGGCGTTGTCGCGCACCCAGTTCATCGATTGCACCACGCCGCGGCTCGAGAGCACCAGCATGCCTAGGACGAGCTCCTTGACGGCATTGCTATTGGCGCCGGGGGAGTTAAAGACGACGACGCCCTTCTTGGCGTACTCTTCGACGGGGATGTTGTTGACGCCGGCGCCGCAGCGGGCGATGGCGCGGATTCCCTCGGGCAGCTCGTAGCCGTGCAGGTCGGTTGAGCGCATCAGAATGGCGTCGGCCTCTTCGGCGGTGCTCACAAATTCGTAGCCTTCGCCAAACTCGACTTTGCCGTCTTTGGTGATGTCGTCGATGGTCTTAATCTTGCGCATGAAAAACTCCTTAGCTGGTTTGTTTAAAACAAGTGGTTTGAAGTGGCTGATCGGCCCGCGTGCTGCGGGCTAGTTAGATCGCTGGCTCAAACCGTGCTGCGCTTCGAAGTCCTTCATGTACGTGGCCAGTGCCTGCACGTCCTCCATGGTTACGGCGTTGTAGACGCTGGCGCGCATGCCGCCGACGAGGCGATGGCCCTTGACATTTTGAATCTGGTGCTCTGCCGCGCCTGCGACAAAGGCCGCGTCGAGCTCGGCGTCGCCGGTGCGGAAGGTGATGTTGGCGATAGAGCGGCTGTCGGCCTGCGTGGTGCCATGGAACAGCTCACTTTGCTCGAGCAGGTCATAGAGCAGATTGGCCTTGGCCCAGTTGCGCTCGGCCATGGCGGCAAGTCCGCCGGTCTCCTCGACCCAGCGGAATACCTTGCCGCACACGTAGATGCCAAAGGTGTTGGGCGTGTTGAGCATGGAGCCCTTGGCGGCCTGGGTCTTAAGGTCCATGTACTGCGGCGTCTGCGCAAAGGCGGGGCCATCTGCGATGAGATCGTCGCGCACGATGACCACGGTCACGCCCGCGGCACCGGCGTTTTTTTGCGCGCCGGCGTAAATGAGCCCGTAGCGCTCAACGTTGAGCGGCTGCGACAAAAAGCAGCTCGAGACATCGGCGACCAGCGGTACGTCGCCGCAGTTGGGCAGCTCGTGGTACATGGTGCCAAAGATGGTGTTGTTCTGGCAGATGTAGACGTAGTCGAGCCCGTCGCCTGCGGCCTCGGCGGCAATGCGCGCGTTGATGTCGGCCATGGTGGGTATGCGGTCGAAATTGGTGTCCTCGGAGCTCGCGAGCAGTACGGCCTCGCCGTACTTGGCGGCCTCCTTGTATGCCTTGTTGGCAAAGTTGCCGGTCACGATGTAGCCGGCGCGGCCGCGGCGCATGAGGTTCATGGGGATGCCCGCAAACTGCAGCGTGGCGCCGCCCTGCAAAAACAGGACGCGGTAGTTGTCGGGGATGCTTAGCAGGCGACGCAGGGTTGCCTCGGCGTCGTCGATGATCTGCTGGTACATGCTAGATCGATGACTCATCTCGAGCACGGACATGCCGCAGCCGCGGTAGTCCATCATCTCGTCGGCGATCTCGGCGAGCACGCTTGTAGGCAGCGCGGCCGGGCCAGCTGAGAAGTTGTGCACACGTGCCATCTTCTAGTTCCCCCTTGTAGTCGTTTGGACGTTCGGGATACTTTAGCACAGTGGAGCGCCAGGCGCGACCGCATCACAGCAAAACCCGAGTGCGCCGCTATGATTTACAGGATGGTTACATGGGGGAGGGGTGCTTTACTCCTCAGGCAAATCCAAATCTGCGAGCGAAGGCATGAGGTTCTCTAGGCGCTTGATCTCTTCGCCGCAAATTAGCTACCTCCTGGTCACTACGACGCCAGCGTGGCGATGACGGCTTCGTCGCCGGCGTATATTAGGGTGTTGCCGTCGGGGATGATCGTCTGGCCGTCGCGTTTGAGCATCACGACGATAAAGGGATGCTTGCCTTGCGGCACATCGCGAAGACGCTGGCCGGCCAGGCGACCGTGGGGCGTCACAGTGACCTCGCGCAGCGTAACTTCGGCACGCTCTTCGAACGTCGGGGCGGCCATCACCAGCAGATCGCCTTCCTCGATGACGGTATCGCCGTTGGGCAGCACCGGGTGCGCGCCGTCGCGCAGCACCAGGACCACGAGCATATCTGTGGCGCTGCCAATGTCCGCGAGCGAGCGTCCGGCAAACGGATGTCCAGCGCCCACCTTGAGCTTTACAAACGACATGCCGTCCTCGTCGCGGTAGTCGTTAAAGGTGCGGCGCACGTCGCCGGTCGCATCGATCATATCGAGCTTCTTCGCCACCGCCGGCAGAAGCGAGCCCTGCACCACAATGCTCGACACGGCAATCACAAACACCAGGTCAAATAGGTCGTGTCCGCCGGGAACGCCGGCCACCACGGCAAAGAGACTAAAGACGACCGAAGCTGCTCCGCGCAGACCCGCCCAGCTTACGAGCGCAACCTGGCGAGGGTTCGTCCTAAACGGCGCCAGCAGCATGCCTACGGCGATGGGGCGGCTCGCAAAGAGCATAAACGCCATGAGTGCCAGGCCCGGTAGCAGCATTTGCGGCAGGCGTGCGGGTGTAACGAGCAGGCCCAGCAAAAAGAAGATGGTCATCTCTGCCATCTCGGTGAGGGTGTCAAAGAAGTGCGCCATCTCGACTTTGCCGGTGATGTCGCTGGCACCCAGCACAATGCCGGCCAGGTATACAGCCAAAAAGCCGTTGCCGCCCAGGTAGCTCGGCAGCGCGTAGGCGACGATGGCCACGGCGAACAAAAAGATGGTCTGCGCGTCCTTGGCCGTTGCGTGCGCGCGTTCAATCAGGCGGCCCGCCGCCCAGCCGATGGCAAGGCCCAGGCCCACGCCCAGGATAATCTGCTTGGCCAGCAGTGCGGGAATGTTGATGTCGCCGCCGGCCGCGAGTGTAGCGAGCACAGCGGTGAGCATGTAGGCGACGGGGTCGTTGGAGCCCGATTCGACCTCGAGCAGCGAGTCGGTGCCGCCCCTCAGCGAAAGGCTGTGCTCGCGCAGAACGCTAAAGACGCTGGCCGCGTCGGTGGACGCCACGACCGATCCCAGCAGCAGGCCGCCGATCCAGTCGAAACCCAGCACAAAGTGGGCGAATACGCCGGTGATGCCGGCAGTGATGACGACGCCGAGCGTGCTCAGCAGCACCGCGGGCACGGCGACGGGCTTGGCGCGGTCGATATTGGTGTTAAAGCCGCCATAGAACATGATGAACAGCAGCGCCGTGCTGCAGACGGTTTCGGTGAGCGCGTAGTCGCTAAAGTCGATGTGCGCCGGGCCGTTGACGCCCAACAGCATGCCGAGCGCGATAAAGATGAGCAGGGTGGGGAAGGGGAGTTTTTTGCCGACGGGTTTGATGGTCAGGCACAAAATGATGACGAGGCCGATAAAGAGAAGGATCTGGTTCATGGATGGTGTCCGCTCCTGGGTGGTTGGCGTGGCACGGTCAGTTGCCTGCGGTTATTTGTACCCAAAGATGGTGGGTTTATGGGGTTGGATTGCGGGCGTGCGCGATATCGTCATAGACGGCTGCCGTCTTTGCCTCTGCTCGGAAACCCTTTCCAGCTTTATTGCAACGGAGTACAATGGGTAACGTTTAAGTTCAACTTGAAGTTTTAGTTGCGGCACCGGGCTTCGGCCGCAATGCAAGGAGAGGCGTACCATGGCGATCTATGTGACATCTGATGCTCACGGGCACGTGCGTGCGCTTGACGAGGCCCTGTCTAAGATCTCGTTGACTTCCGACGACACGCTGTACGTGCTGGGCGACATGATCGATCGCGGGCCCGATCCGGTCGGCGTTATTAAGCTCGTGCGCTCGCTGCCCAACGCCCGCGTGCTCAAGGGTAATCACGAGCAGATCATGCTCGATGCCATCGTTGGCCAGGATCCGCTCGATGCCGAGACCTGGGATATCAACGGTGGCTGGACGACGCGCGAGCAGCTCAACGACATGGAATATGAGGCATACGAGGAACTCGTGCGATGGATGGCCGCGCTGCCGCTCTACGCGGTGGTCGAGACCGAGGAGCGCCCGTATCTGCTGGTACATGCTGGAATCGAGATGAAGGCGGCGCGCGCGTTTTTGCTTGAGCATGGCGTCGATTGTGCCGATGGCGTCGGAGCGGTGGATGCCGATCGCGAGCTGCTGCAGCAGATGCTCGCGGTGCAGTCGTCCGATGACCTGCTATGGATTCGTCACGGCTATTGGGATGTGCCGACCGGGCTGCTTTCTGCCGAGGGCAAGGGCCCGGTCGTGGTGAGCGGCCACACGCCCACGGTATCGCTTGGGCGCTATTGCGAGGTCGGTGGTCTGGCGGGGCTCGATGAGGAATCGGGACGCGGGCAGATCGTGCGCTTGGGCGGCGAGGACACTGCCGGTGTGCCCGATCGCATCGACATCGACTGCGCCGCCGCCACCGGCTCCGAGTTCGGCCGCGTGGGCATCCTGCGCCTGGACGACGGGGCGGAGTTCTACGCGAACATCAACCCGGGCGAATAATCGGTGCAAGGGGTAGCTAATTTGGGATGGGGCTTTTTTTGACTACTTTTGCCCTTCTGCCCGCTAATTGATTTCCTTGGGACGGGGATTAAATAATCATTTGGCTGCCCGCTGGCTAAGTGAGTAGACTTTTTTGGAAATGCCGAGCACCCAACTTATTTTCCTCAATAAAACCGCAGGTCAAAGACTTGTGCTCTGTCGGTGTGGTCGGGGATTCGGTAAAAGTCTACTCACTTAGTTTTGCGTGATGCATATTGTTCGCAATGTGACCCCAGCCGGGTGTGATTCCACCGCAAATTAGCTGCTCCCATCGCCGCAATTAGGCGCCGTACGGATTCCGGTCCCTCTCTATGCGTTGGCGGATGTGGGCGTACTCGATAACCAACAGTACCAGCAGCAGGGCCATGATGGCTAGGTAGCTTACGACGGCGCCCATCAGGCCGAGCAGATTGATTAGAATCACCGGCAGTACCACGCTCGCGGCAAAACAAATCAGGTAGACCTTGGTGACGTCGCCGGCGTGGCGCAGCACCGTGATGATGGCGTAGATAAAGTCGATGGCCGCGGTGACGCCGCCGGCGACGACCATCAGCAGCGCCAGCGTACGGTAGCGTTCAAAGCTGAGACCGTACATAAAGCTCATGAGGGGAATACCGGGACCTGCCATAAATGCGGCGCACACGCCGGTGATGACCACGATCAGCGCCATAACGGCAACAATAATCAGGTCAAAGCGACGACGCTTGCGAGGATTAGCCCAAATGCTCGACAAGCGCAGGAGCTGCGGTTTATAGACAAATCCAATGCTCAACAGAATAGCCTGAGCTGGAAAAAAGAGGGCATTAAAGTACAGCTGGTATTTGTAGGCCAGTGTGCCTTCCATCACAAACTTGGGCATGCTCTCGATAAGGTTGAACAGGAATAGCGCGCCAAAGAGTGGAGCGCACTGGACAAACAGGTGGCCGACCTCGCGCAGGCTCACGCGGCGCGATTTTTCGGTCTCGAGCAGGGCAAGCGGCGCGGTGACCAGCACGAGCGAGGCGATCGCGGTGACGCCCATGGCCATGGCCGCGATGGGCATGCTGCGCGTGAGGAGCAGCGCCACGCTGAAGACCGTGATGACGCCGACGGAGCGCAGCGTTTGGCTCATGCCAGCCAAGTAGAGCTTGTCGGCCTGCTGCAGGCGGCCTTCGTACACGTCGGCGACGCCGTCTATCACCTTATACAGGTAGACGCCCAGGCCGATCGTCGCCATCTGCGCGTCATAGCCGCGGGCGCTGCTGTACATGAGGCCGCAGCCTAGGGCGAGCGCTCCGCAAAGCCAGCGGTTGAGCTGGTAGGAGGCAAAGGACGTCGTTTCGTTGATGTCCGAGACCTGAAAATTGCGCACGCCATAGTTGCACGCGATCATGATGAGCGTGCCGGTGACAAAGGCGATGGAGAATTTGCCTGCTTCTTCTGCTCCCACGAGCTGCGTAGACACGATGGTGAGCAGCGGAAACGCCAAGCCCCACACGGCGGTGCCGAGGGTGTTCCAAAGATAGTCGCGACTGGTGGCGTGCTCCTCGTATTCCGCTTCCTGCATGGAGAAGCCGCCGCCGTAGACGGCGCCGAGCAGACGGTTCCACCAAGCGTTGACCATGCGGCGAACGGGGCCGGGCTCCCGATCGCGTTCGCGCCGACGACGTGTGGCTTGGCTGCTATCGGGCCCGCCGGCGTTGCGCTGGCTCAGCTCCTGGATGCGAGCGAGCTCCTCGGCGGTGTGCGAGGCCGGGAACAGGCCGTTCTCGATGCGACCGCCCTGGCTGGGTGCCCCGCCCGATACGGTGGGGTCGAAGACGCCGTTGTGACGGGCGATGGCGCGGCGGATGCTATCGAGGGGCGTGATACTCAAAGCGGAGTCCTTTCTATTGCTGCGCTTTAGTATAGACGCGACGGTGTTCGCTCGTGTTTTTGAACGGATTGTTCAATAATTTCGGCGGGCGGCTGTAATTTGTCGGTAAACGTGCGGTATCCTGTTGAAGTTTTGTGACACCCCCGATGCCGCCCACGCGGTACCAAGGAGCTTCTACCTATGGACGTCGCCGCATTCTTACTGGCTCTTGTGCCGATTATTTGGCTGGTCGTGATGCTGCTGTGCTTTAAATGGCCAGCTTGGAAGGCCGCTATCGGATCGTTTGTCCTTTCGTGCTTGCTTGCCTTCGCATGGTGGCACCTGCCGGCAGCGCAGATCGCGACCGCCTCGCTCGAAGGTTTTTTGATGGCTCTGTGGCCCATCGTCCTGGTGATCATCGCCGCGGTGTTCACGTATAACCTGTGCGTTCGTACGGGCGCCATGGACGTGATCGGCAGCATGATCACCTCCATCAGCAGCGACCGCCGTCTGCTGGCGCTGCTCGTGGCTTGGTGCTTCGGTGGCTTTATGGAGGGCATGGCCGGCTTCGGTACCGCTGTCGCCATTCCCGCCGGCATGCTCGCGGGCCTGGGCTTTGAGGCCGTGCCTGCCGTGCTCATCTGCCTGCTGGCCAACGGCGTGCCCACGCCCTACGGCTCCATCGGCATCCCCACGGTGTCCGTTGCCGACCTGGTGGGTTTGGATTCCCTTCACCTAGCGACCGTTCAGCTGGTGCAGCTCGCACCGTTCTTTGTGGTGATGCCGCTATTTATTGTGCTGGTTGCGGGCCGTGTTGCCGATGACCAGGGCAATGCCGCGAGTGTGGGCGAGCGTCTGCACGGTGTTGCCGGCGTGGCGTTGCTCTCCGGCGTGTCGTTTGTCGGCGCGGCTCTGGTCGTTGCCATGTTTGTGGGCCCCGAGCTGGCCGTGGTCGTAGGATCCATCGTTTCGCTCGCGCTGACAGCTGCGCTTGCCATGCGTGCCGAGAAGTCGGGGCATCTGGACGCACGCTTCCATATGAATATCGAGGCCGGCGAACAGCTCACCGTTAAATCGGCGCTTTCGGCCTGGTCGTGCTTCATTCTGATTTTTGTACTGCTGCTGGGTACGTCCAACCTGGTGCCCGCCGTGCATGCCGCGCTTGCGCCCTTTGCAAGCCACGTGCAGGTGTATTGCGGCGAGAACCCCGGTACGCTTACGTTTTCGTGGATTAACACGCCGGGTGTTTGGATCTTCCTGGCCGCGTTTGTCGGCGGTGCCATTCAGGGTGCTTCGCCACGCATGATGGGCGAGGTGCTGGCCGCGACTGTGAAGCAGATGATGCCGACGGTGATCACGATGCTTTCGGTGCTGGGCTGTGCCAAGGTGATGGGCTATGCGGGCATGATCTCTTCGATCAGCGCGTTCTGCATCGCCGTCGCCGGTGGGCTGTACCCGATTCTGGCTCCGTGGATCGGCGCAGTCGGTGCGTTTGTGACCGGCTCGGGCACGTCCTCGGGCATGCTGTTTGGCCCCATTCAGAGCCAGGCTGCCACTGCGCTGGGTGTGAGCGACTACTGGATGGTCGCGTTGAACGCCCTGGGCGTCGCCGCCGGTAAGATGATCTCGCCGCAGACCCTCGCCATTGGTCTTGCCGCCGTGCTCGTGCGCGGTAAGGATGCCGAACTCCTGGGCGCCGTCCTGCCCTACGCCGCCGGCATGCTGGTCCTGATGAGCGCCATAGCCATGCTCGGCCAAGGCCTGCCGCTGTAGTCGGCACTTAGGGACGTTCCTTATAATATGAGCAGGACATTGTCAAGAGGCAAAATCGGGCCTGGCCCCAACGATATGGGGTCAGGCCCTCTCCCTATATCAGCCCGTCCGCGGCGACCTCGGCGTGTCTTACCGACGCTCGTCTTTGCA
>JAHABQ010000024.1:0-28157 GCA_018376265.1 Collinsella sp. | reverse complement strand
GCGCTTGACTGGCAGTCAAGAGGTCAGGGGTTCGATCCCCCTCGTCTCCACCCGAGCATTGAATGAGGCTCCAACGCAAGTTGGGGCCTTTTTTCATATAGGCACACAAGGTCAAAGGCGGCACCATGATCCTCCTGGTCGACAAGATCGAAAAAAGCTTCGGCGCACGCGTCCTCTTTAGCGGCGCGTCCTTCCAGATCAACCCCCACGAGCGCTTTGCGCTCGTGGGACCCAACGGCGCCGGCAAAACCACCATGCTCAAGATCATCATGGGCATCGACAGCCCAGACGCCGGCCAGGTCCAGTACGCCAAGGACTGCCAGGTAGGCTACCTAGAGCAGGAAACTAATCTGGAGCAAAAGGACACCACCATCCTTGCCGAGGTCATGGCCGCCGCCAAGGAAATCCGCCGCATGGGCGAGCGCGCCAACGAGCTGCAGGCCCAGATCACCGAGCTCTCCGAACAGGGGAAGGACGTCAACGCGCTCCTCAACGAGTACGGCCAGGTCCAGGACCGCTTTGAGCACCTGGGCGGCTACGAGCTCGAGAGCAACGCTCGCAAGATCCTGTCCGGCCTGGGCTTTAAGGTCGCCGACTTTGAGCGCCCGTGCTCCGAGTTCTCGGGCGGCTGGCAGATGCGCATCGCACTTGCTAAGCTCTTCCTGCGCCACCCCGACCTGCTGCTGCTCGACGAGCCCACCAACCACCTGGACCTCGAGAGCGTCCAGTGGCTGCGCGGCTTTATCGCCAACTACGACGGCGCCGTGCTCATCGTCAGCCACGACCGCGCCTTCATGGACGCCTGCGTCGACCACGTCGCCGCACTCGAAAACCGTCGCGTAACCACCTACACCGGCAACTACAGCAGCTACCTCAAGCAGCGCGAGGACAACCTGGAGCAGATGCGCGCCAAGCGCGCCGCCCAGGAGCGCGACATCGCCCACATGCAGGTCTTCGTCGATAAGTTCCGCTACAAGCCCACCAAGGCAGCCCAGGCCCAGGAGCGCATCCGCAAAATCGAGCAGATCAAAAAGGAGCTCGTCATCCTGCCCGAGGGCCACAAGCATATCGACTTTAAGTTCCCCGACCCGCCGCGCTCGGGCGATATGGTCGTGGGCCTCGAGGGCGTCTCCAAGTCATACGGCGACAAGCACATCTACAGTGACATCGACCTCAAGCTCTACCGCGGCGAGCATGTGGCGCTCGTCGGCCCCAACGGCGCCGGCAAGTCCACCCTCATGAAGATCCTCGCCGGCCTGGAACCGCCCACCACCGGCACCCGCGACCTGGGCACCAACGTGGGTGTGGCCTACTACGCCCAGCACGCGCTCGAGGGCATGACCGAGTCCAACACCGTCCTGCAAGAGATCGACACCGTCACGCCCAAGTGGACCGTGCCGCAGCAGCGCAGCCTGCTGGGCGCCTTCCTATTTAGCGACAACGACTCCATCGAGAAGCAGGTCCGTGTCCTCTCCGGCGGCGAAAAGGCGCGTCTGGCGCTTGCCAAGATGCTCGTGGCCCCCGAGGCGCTCCTGTGCCTGGACGAGCCCACCAACCACCTGGACATCGACTCGGTAGACATGCTCGAGAACGCCCTGCAAAACTTCCCCGGCACCATCGTGCTGATCAGCCACGACGAGCACCTGGTACGCGCTGTGGCCAACCGCATCATTGACATCCGCGATGGCAAGGTCACGGTCTACGACGGCGACTACGACTACTACCTCTACAAGCGCGAGGACCTCGCAGCCCGCGCCGCGGCCGATGCGGCAGGGGAGAGCGCACCGGCCGCGACCAAGTCCGCTAAGGTCACCGCGGCCCAGTCCGACACCCCCGCCACCGCCTCCAAGCCCGCCGAGGGCAAAAAGACCAAGGAGCAAAAGCGCGCCGAGGCCCAGGCCCGCGCCACGCTCAACAAAAAGCTCAAGGGCGTGCGCAACCAGCTCAAGAAGATCGAGGCCGAGCTCGACAAAAAGCGCGCCCGCTATGACGAGCTTATGGAATTGATGGCGAGCGAAGAGCTTTATGCCGATCAGGACAAGTTCAATGCCGCGCTGGGGGAATATAACGGCCTTAAGCAAGAACTGCCCAAGCTCGAGGACGAATGGCTGGAGCTTTCCACCCAGATCGAAGAGGAGACCGCGCGTGAATTCTCGTAAGGCCGCTGCCGTGGCGATGAGCGTCATCGCCATCGCCTGTCGCATCTGCGGCATCTTTATGAGCGCGATGACCGTGCTGCTGTGCTTTAGCGGCCTCACCGCCAAACTGCAGATTGTCGGCTTTGTCGTTGAGCTTTCTCGCGCGCTGCCGAGCGCCATCGCCGGCTACGGCGTCATCACCTCACCCTTTGGCGGCGTTTTCCGCTTGGATTACGCCATCGTGGCCGTCATCCTGTTTGTAGCTGACTACCTGCTCACGCGCGCCTCGCGCCGCGTCCGCTAGGGGAGCGCCATGTCCAGCAGCTACATCATGAACCTGCTCGCCAGCGCCGTCGCCGTCATCGTGGGCATCGTCATCCACGAAAGTGCGCACGCCGCCGCGGCCTGGGCACTCGGCGATAAGACAGCCCGTTCGCGCGGCCGCGTGTCACTCAACCCGCTCAACCATATCGACCCGTTCGGCACCATCATCCTGCCACTGCTCATGCTCGCAGCCGGTGGCCCGGTGTTCGCCTTTGCCAAGCCCGTGCCCGTCTACCTCAACAACCTCAAGCACCCCAAGCGCGACGAGGTCCTGGTGAGCGTGGCCGGCCCCGCGTCGAACATCGCACTCGCATGCCTCGCGGCCGCCCTCATGCACGCAACGTACGGCAATCTCTACGCCAGCATGTCCTTTGCCGTGGCGTCGCAGATCATGAACTTCGGCGCCACGTTTATCGTGGTCAACCTGTCGCTCGCGTTCTTTAACCTCATTCCGATTCCGCCGCTTGATGGCTCGTCGATCATCGTGCCCTTCCTCAAGGGCACGGCGCTCAACAACTATTACCGTCTGCAGCAATACGCTATGCCCATACTCATCCTGGTTCTATACCTGCTGCCTATGTGGACCGGCATCGATGTAATCGGCCGCTATTTCGACGTTACCGTGTATCCGCTTGCTGAGCAGCTGCTCAACTTCGCAATCGCCGGCATCTAAGGTAAACTTACAGGTCGTCCGTGTAAAACGGTCGCAGCATGCACCCAAACCGCGCCGCGAAGGCGCCGTCAAAGGAGGTCGAAGATGTCGTATCGCGTGTCGACGCAGGTCTACAGCGGACCGTTCGACCTGCTGCTGCAGCTGGTAACCCGCCAAAAAGTAGATATCGGCGCCATCTCCATCAGCGAGGTGGCCGAGCAATACCTAGCCGAGGCCGAGCGCATCGAGGCGCTGGACCTGGACGTGGCGAGCGACTTTTTGCTGGTCGCGGCAACCCTTTTGGACATCAAGGCTGCCTCTCTGGTGCCGCAGGAGGCCCCGCGCAAAGTCGATAACGACGATGACGAGTTCGACGAAGACCTCGAGGAACTCAGTGCGCTCGACGGCGACGCCCTACGCGAGGTCCTGATCCAGCGCCTGATCGCCTACAAGCAGTTTAAGGGCGCGGCGGCAGCCCTCGGTGCCCGCATGCAGGCCGAAAGCCGCATGCACCCGCGTGTGGCTGGCCCCGATCCCGAGTTCTTGGGCCTCATGCCCGACTATCTAGCCGGCATCACCCTGCGCGGCCTGGCTGTCATCTGTGCCGACCTGGACGGCAAGCGACAGACCTTTTTGCTGGAGGCCGAGCACGTGGCACCCCATCGCGTGCCGCTCGACCTGACCGTGGCCTCGGTCGACCGCTTTACCATGGCGCACCAAACCTGCACCTTCCGCGAGCTGTTGGACGGCGACGCCACCACCGAGCAGCTCGTCGTCACCTTCCTGGCCATGCTCGAGCTCGCCAAGCGCGGCTCGCTCACGCTGAGCCAGGACGAGATCTTTGGAACCATTCAAATCAACCGCGTCGAGGGCGCCGAGGCATACGTGCCCGGCGAGGGCCCCGAGCTCACCGAATAGGAGCCGCAACCATGTCAACCCTTTCCACGCTGGAGGCAAACAGCCTCAAAGGCGCCCTCGAGGCACTGCTGCTGGTGTCGAGCGACCCGGTGAGTGCGCCCGCGCTGGCCGGCGCACTGGATATCGCCCCCGGCGAGTGCGCGTCGCTGCTCGCCGAGCTCAAGGTTGAGTACGAGGAGGCCAACCGCGGTTTTCAGCTGCGCGAGGTCGCCGGTGGCTGGCGCCTGTTTACACACCCCGCCTACCACGATGTGGTCGAGGCCTATGTGCTGAGCTGGGACACGCAAAAGCTGTCGCAGGCGGCGCTCGAGACCCTGGCCGTGATCGCCTATCACCAGCCCGTCACGCGTGAGGTGGTCAAGGGCATCCGCGGCGTCAACTCCGACGGCGTTATCGCGTCGCTCGTGGACAAGGGCCTGGTGCGCGAGCTCGGTCGCGACCCCGAGCGCGGTCAGGCCATCATCTACGGCACGACCAACGCCTTCTTGGAAAAGTTCGGCCTGCGTTCTACCCGCGATCTGCCCGATCTGGAGCAGTTTGCCCCCGATGAGCAGTCGCGCCAGTTTATCCGCGAGCGCCTGAGCGGCCGCAGCATTCAGTCTACGCTCGAGGAGCAGGTTGAGGACCTGGACGAAGAGCGCGAACTGATCGATACCGATGTTGAGGACACCGATGTTGAGGATACCGATGGCGAGGAGCTTCTACCCACCGTCGATACCTCGGAGGATATACATGACGAGGACTAACGAAGCAGGGGAGACGCGCATCGCGGGCGCCACGGACACCACCACGCCCGCAGGCGGCGCCCAGCCCGTTTACCCGCACACGATGCGCCTGCAGCGCTTTTTGGCGCGCGCGGGCGTGGCGAGTCGCCGCGGCTCGGAGGACCTGATGACCGCCGGCCGCGTGACCGTCAACGGGCAGGTCGCGACCGAACTGGGCACCAAGGTCGATGTCGATCGCGACCATATCGAGGTCGACGGCATGCCCGTCAAGCTCAACCAGGGCGCCGTATACCTGATGCTCTACAAGCCGACAGGCTACCTCACCACCATGAGCGATCCGCAGGAGCGCCCTTGCGTGGCCGACCTGGTCCCGCGCGACCGTTTTCCGGGGCTCTTCCCGGTGGGCCGTCTGGACCGCGACACCACGGGCCTTTTGCTCTTTACCACCGACGGCGACCTGTCGCAGGACCTGCTGCACCCCAGCAAGCACGTCTACAAGACCTACCAGGCGCTCGTCGACGGGCAGCTTTCCGATCGTGATCTTGCGCCGCTGCGTCGCGGCATCGAGCTCGACGACGGCCTGTGCCAGCCGGCAATCTGCCGTGTCATCAACGCGCGCGAGGCCGAGGCCGTGGCCCCGCAGGGCATCAAGCCCGGCACCACTGCCGTTGAGGTCATCATCCGCGAGGGCCGCAAGAACCAGGTCAAGCGCATGCTGAGCAAGATTCACCATCCGGTGATCCGCCTGCATCGCTGCAACTTTGCCGGCCTGGAGCTCAAGGATGTGGCCAAGGGTTCATGGCGCGAGCTCACCGATCGCGAGGTGCAGATCCTCAAGGCCGGCGGCATCCCGCCCAAGCAGGCCAGCTCCAAGCACGGCGCCGCGCCGGCGACCAACACGGCGAGCCGCACGCGTCACCACGGCAGCCACGGTTCCGCGCCCAAGCGCAACACCTACCGCGAGCGCTACACGGGTTAGCCAGTACACCAAGCAACAGCGCTCGCGTCCCATACCAGCACGTCAACCACCGAAAGGAAGCATTGCATGATCGTCGCCATCGACGGCCCCGCCGGTTCCGGCAAGTCCACTATCGCCAAGGAGATCGCCCGCCAGCTGGGCTTTAACAAGCTCGACACGGGCGCCATGTATCGCGCCGTCACTTTCGCCGCGCTCGACCGCGGCATCGACCTGGACGACGAGGCGGCCATCGACGCCCTCGCCAAGCAGATCGAGATTCGTTTTACCAACGGCACCGGCGAGGACACGCGCCTGACCATCGACGGTAAGGACGCCTCAGCCGCCATCCGCACCCCGCAGGTCGACGCCAACGTATCCAAGGTCTCGGCCTACCCGGGCGTGCGTGCCGCCATGCTCATCCACCAGCGCCGCGCCGCCGAGGACCGCGATATCGTCGCCGAGGGTCGCGACATCGGCACCGTCGTGTTTCCCAACGCGCAGGTCAAGGTGTTCCTGACCGCCGACCCGCGCGAGCGCGCCCGTCGCCGCGTGCTGCAGCGCCACCAAAACGACGCCCAGCCGCTCACCGAAGAGCGGCTCGAGGCAGAGGTCGACGAGACCCTCGACGCCCTCAAGCAGCGCGATAAGCTCGACAGCAGCCGCGAGGTCGCGCCGCTCGTTCCCGCCGAGGACGCCGTGCACGTCGACTCCACCGCTCACACCATCGATGAGGTCGTCTCGATCATCGAGGACCTCATCAACCAAAGGAGGTAGCACATGCGCCTGTTTAAGCAGACGCCCGAGGATTACTACAACGCCCCCTACGCCGAGTTCCCGGCGCTCATCCGCGGCACCGTCGTCGTGGTCATGGGCATCCTGTGGGTCTTCTCCAAGCTCATGTGGCGCTGGAAGGTCGAGGACGCCGACCTGCTGTTTGAGCGCCAGGAAGGCCGCGGCAGCGTGGTCATCTGCAACCACACCTCGATGGCCGAGTTGCTGGCCGTGGAGACGGCACTGTTCTTTGGCGGCCGCCGCATCCGCCCCATCTTTAAATCCGAGTTCGCCAAGACCAAGATCGTGCGCTGGGCCTTTAGCCGCGTGGGCGGTATTCCCGTCGAGCGCGGCACCGCCGACATGAAGTGCCTGCGCGCCGCCCAGCATGCGCTGCAACGCGGCGAGGACGTCCTGATTTTCCCCGAGGGCACGCGCATCCGCTCGCGCGAGATCAAGCCCGAGGTCCACGGCGGATTTGCGCTCATCGCCCAGATGGGTAAGGCACCCGTCAACCCGCTCGCCATCTGCGGCTGGTCCGATATCACGCCTGCAGGCAAAAAGCTCATGCGCCCCAAAAAGTGCTGGATCCGCGCCGGCAAGGCCGTCTCGCTATCCGATGCTCCGGCCGAGCTCAAGCGCAAGGAGCGCCTGGCATGGTTTGAGTCCGAAGCCATAAACCGCGTCTACGCCATGCGCGACGACCTGTGCGCCGAACACCCGGGCAGGTTCTAGCCATGGGCGAGGAAGTCATGAACACTGCCGAGGCTGTGGCCGGAAAGGCAGACGCCCCCACCATCGAAATCGCTGCCCACGCCGGCACCTGCTACGGCGTGCAACGCGCGCTCGATATGGCATTGGCGGCCGCCCCGCAGGCGGGGGAGACCGCTCAGGTCCACACCCTGGGCCCGCTCATCCATAACCCCATCGTGGTGCGCGAGCTTGCCGAGGCGGGCGTCGGTCTTGCCGAGACCCTGGACGACGCCGCATCGGGCACCGTGATCATTCGCGCTCACGGCGTGGTGCCGCAGGTGATCGAGGCCGCTCGCGATCGCGGCCTCGACGTAGTCGATGCCACCTGCCCCTACGTCAAGAAGGTCCACGTGGCTGCCGAGCGCCTGGTACGAGAGGGCTATCGCGTGCTCGTCGTGGGCGAGCCGGGCCATCCCGAGGTTGAGGGCATTCTGGGCCATGCCGGTGATGACGCGCAGGTCGTGAGTTGCGCCGCCGATGCGGACGCGCTCCCGCTCAAGGGCAAGGTAGGCCTCGTCGTGCAGACCACCCAGACCGCGCAGAACCTGGCCGAGGTTGTGGCCTCCATTACCCCGCGCGTGCAGGAACTGCGCGTGATCAACACCATCTGCGCCGCCACGAGTGAGCGTCAACAGGCGGCGGCATCCCTCGCCAGCCGTTGCGACTGCATGGTCGTGGTGGGCGGAAAGAACTCGGGCAACACCCGCCGCCTGGCGCAGATCTGTGCTGATGTCTGCGAGCACACGCATCACATCGAGGAAGCTTCGGAGCTTGAGGCCGCATGGTTTGTCAACGCCCGCCACATCGGCATCACCGCCGGAGCCTCCACCCCGCAAGAACACATCGAGCGCGCCGTCGAGCGCATCAAGGAGCTTTGCCGCTAATCATGGACCAGACCGTACCCGCATACGCCGCCGAGGTGGCCGATTACGGGCGCAGCCGCGACCCCGAGCCGGGTGAGGGCGCGCTCGTTAAAAACGTGCGTCCCGAATCGCCCGCATGGGATGTGGGTATCGAGCCGGGCATGCGCGTGCTTGCGGTCAACGGCGAGCAGCTGACCGATATGATCGTGTGGCTCTGGGAGGCAGACGACGACACCGTCGAGCTGGAGGTTTTCGATCCGCGCGACGGCACCGTCATCCCCGTTGAGCTCGATCGCTTTCCCGGCGAGGACTGGGGCCTGGAGTTCGATGGCCCCATCTTCGACGGCATGCGCACCTGCGTCAACGCCTGCGTGTTCTGCTTTATGACGATGCTGCCCAAGGGCGGTCGCTCCACGCTCTACATCCGTGACGACGACTACCGTCTGAGCTTTTTGCAGGGCAACTTTGTCACGCTGACGAACCTTTCCGACGAGGACGTGCAAAACGTCATCGACCGCAACATGAGCCCCATGAACGTGTCGGTCCACGCCGTGAGCCCCGACGTCCGCCGCCGCATGATGGGCCGCAACGCCCAGCGCGGCATGGACGTACTCGAGGCCATCATGGCCGCCGGCATCGAGATTCACGCGCAGATCGTGTTGTGCCCCGGCATGAACGACGGCGAGGAGCTGGAAAAGACCCTGCGCTACTGCGAGGAACATGAGCAGATCACCAGCCTGGGCATTGTGCCGCTTGGTTTTACCAAGCATCAGAACCGCTTTAGCTGGTCATACAGCGACAAGCCCGAACTGGCGCGCGAGACCATTGCCATGATCCGCCCCTATCAGGACCGTGCCTTCGAGCGTTTTGGCCGCCACACCTTCCAGATGAGCGACGAGTTCTACCTGGACGCCGGCATCGATCCGCCCGAGGCGGACTTTTACGACGGCTATCCGCAGTACTACGACGGTATCGGCATGATCCGCTCGTATCTGGACGAGACCGACGACGTGCTTGCCGCCGACGCCGAGCGACTGGCCCGCGTCCGCGAGGCCATCGCCACTCGCAGCCAGCACCTGCTGTGCCTCTCGGGCGCCAGCGCACGCGACACCGTGGCGCGCTTTGTGGAATCGCCGCAGGGGCTCGCCGGCACTGTCACGGCCATCAAGAACCGCTACTTTGGCGGCAACGTGGACGTGACCGGCCTCATCGTCGCTTGCGACATTCTGGAGCAGCTGCCGCAGGACCTCTCGGGGGTTATGCTCTTTGTGCCTAAGCTCATGTTCAACGCTGACGGCATGACGCTTGACGAGTATCATCATGACGATTTACTCGCAAGCCTTACCAGTCGCGGCGCCGAGGTTCATGTGGTGTCGACCATGCCGCATGAGCTGCTCGATACCCTGGAGCACATCCTTGGCATTGTGCCTGCCGACTCTAACAACTTCCACTGACCCTACCCATTAAAGGAGTGCAGATGAAACCTATCGTCGCCGTCGTCGGACGCCCCAACGTGGGCAAGTCCACGCTCGTTAACCGCCTGGCCCAGACCTCGGACGCCATCGTCCATGAGTCCCGCGGCGTCACGCGCGACCGCTCGTACCACACGGCCGATTGGAACGGCCGCGAGTTCACCATCGTCGACACGGGCGGCATCGAGCCGCTCAAGAGCGATGACGTGTTTGCCACGTCCATTCGCGACCAGGCCCTCGCCGCCGCCGAGGAAGCCGCCGTCATCCTGTTTGTGGTCGACGGCCGCACCGGCGTCACCGAGGAGGACGAGTCGGTCGCCCGCATGCTCAAGCGCTGCGACAAGCCGGTCTTTCTGCTGGTGAACAAGCTCGACAACCCCGATCGAGAGAACGACAGCATCTGGGAGTTCTATTCGCTCGGTATCGGCGAGCCCACGCCGCTCTCGGCGCTGCACGGCCACGGCACCGGCGACCTGCTCGACGATATCGTGGCCCTGCTTCCGGAGGAAGAGGACGAGGTCGCCGATGAGTTCCCCGACGCGCTGAACGTCGCCATCATCGGCCGCCCCAATGCCGGTAAGTCGTCGCTGTTCAACCGCATCCTGGGCGCCGACCGCTCCATCGTGTCCAACATTGCCGGCACCACGCGCGACGCCATCGACACGGTCGTCGAGCGCAACGGCAAGCACTACCGCATGGTCGACACTGCGGGTATCCGTAAGAAGAGCACCGTGTACGAGAACATCGAGTACTACTCCATGGTCCGCGGCCTGCGCGCCATCGACCGTGCCGACGTGGCGCTGCTCGTCGTCGACGCCTCCGTGGGCGTTACCGAGCAGGACCAGAAGGTCATGGGCTTGGCCATCGAGCGCGGCTGCGCCATCGTGGTGCTGCTCAACAAGTGGGACCTGCTCGACGACGATCGCAAGCGCGAGGCCTGCATGGAGACCATCGACCGCCGTCTGGGCGTTATGGCTCCCTGGGCCCAGTACCTGCGCATTTCGGCCCTGACCGGCCGCAGCGTCGAGAAGATCTGGGCAATGGTAGACGCCGCCGAAAAGACGCGCTCGCAAAAGATCAGCACCTCGCGCCTCAACACGTTCCTCACCGATCTGCGCGAGTTCGGTCATACCGTGGTGGACGGCAAGCGCCGCCTGCGCATGCACTACGTGACCCAGACGGGCGTCAATCCGCCGACGTTTACGTTCTTCGTCAACCACAGCGACCTGGTCAACGACACCTACCAGCGCTACGTGGAGAACCGTATGCGCTCGACCTTCGACTTTGCCGGCACGCCCATTCGACTCTTCTTTAGGAAGAAGGAGCAAAAGGATGCATAATCCGATTCTTCTGACCGCCATCTGCGCCGTGGTCTCGTTCTTTATCGGAGCGATTCCGTTTGGCCTGATCTTGGGCCGCGTGTTCAACCACACGGACATTCGCAAGGCGGGCTCCGGCAACATCGGCACCACCAACGCGCTGCGCGTGGCCGGCCCCAAGGTGGCCGCGCTCACGCTGCTGCTCGACTGCCTTAAGGGCGCCATCTGCGTCCTTATCGCGCGTCCGCTCATTGCCGACTTGGGCTATGGCTTCCCCGTGAGCATTATGGCCCCCGGCGCCGCCGGCGACTGGATGCTCGGCGTCATCTGCCTGGCAGCGGTGTGGGGCCACATCTTCTCGCCCTACCTCAATTTCCATGGCGGCAAGGGAATCGCAGTTGGTCTGGGCGTCATCCTCGCCTGGTATTGGCCAATTGGCCTGTCGCTGCTGGGCATGTTTATCGTGGCCGTCGCCATCACCAAGTTTGTGTCGGTGGGCTCGCTTGCCGCGGCCATCGGTCTTCCCATCGCTGCTTGCGCGGTCTTTCCGTACAGCAGCCTGGGCCTCAAGTTCTGCATGGCGATAATCGGCATCACCGTGGTGTGGGCCCATCGTGCGAACATCAAAAAGCTCATGACCGGTAAGGAGTCCAAGCTCTCGTTTACCAAGCGCGTCACCGAGCCCGACGATAAGTAGGAGAGAGTCATGAATGTTGCGCTGATTGGCTCCGGCTCCTGGGGAACCGCCGTCGCCGGCCTTGCCGCCGCGCGAGCCGAGCGCGTGACCATGTGGGCCCACAGCGAGCAGACGGCCGCCGGCATCAATGGCGAGCACCGCAACCCCCGCTACCTTGTGGGCTACAAGCTGCCCGGCAACGTCGTCGCCACCACGGACCTGGTGCAGGCACTCGACGGCGCCGAGGCCATCATCTTCGCCGTTCCTTCGACGCACCTTCGCAGCGTGTGCCACCAGGCCGCGCCCTTTATCGCCGCCGATACCCCGGTGCTCTGCCTCACCAAGGGCATTGAGCCCGAGTCCGGCCTGCTCATGAGCGAGGTCATCGCCAGCGAGATTGGCAACGAGATGCGCGTGGCGGCGCTCTCGGGCCCCAACCATGCCGAGGAGATCTGCCGCGGCGGACTTTCTGCCGCCGTCATCGCCAGCAAAGACGCGCAGGTAGGGGAGACCTTTAAGAACCTGCTCCTATCCACGGCCTTCCGCATCTACCTGTCGCAGGACATGACCGGCGTCGAGGTTTGCGGCGCCATGAAAAATGTCATCGCGATCGTATGCGGAATCTCCGCCGGCACCGGTGCGGGCGACAACACGCTCGCCCTCATCATGACGCGCGGCCTGGCAGAGATCAGCCGTCTGGTGCACGCCCGCGGCGGTCAAGCTATGACCTGCATGGGACTTGCCGGCATGGGCGACCTCATTGCCACCTGCACCTCGGAGCATTCGCGCAACCGCACCTTTGGCTACGAGTTTGCCCACGGCGTGTCGCTCGACGAGTATCAGACGCGCACGCATATGGTTGTTGAGGGCGCCGTCGCGGCCCGCAGCGTGAGCGAGCTTGCCCGTTCACTGGGCGTAGACATTCCGCTCACCTTTGCCGTGGAGCAAACGCTCTACAACGGTGTTACTTTGGATAGGGCGCTCGAGATTCTTACCGACCGCGTACCCTCCCAAGAGTTCTACGGACTCACCGACTAGCGCAGAAAGGCTTCTACCATGGGTTCCATTAAAATCGCTCCGTCCATCCTTTCGGCCGATATGGCCAACCTCAAGGGCGACCTCGACAAGATCGCCGGCGCCGACTATGTGCACTTCGACGTTATGGACGGTCACTTTACCGGCAACCTCACTTTTGGCGTTGACATCCTTAAGGCCGTCAAGCGCTCCACCGATGTACCGGTCGACGCGCACCTGATGGTGTCGAACCCCGATGAGACGGTCGATTGGTACGCCGACGCCGGTGCTGATATGATCACCGTGCACTACGAGGCTTCCACGCACCTGCACCGCACGCTCACCCATCTGCAACAGCGCGGCGTTAAGGCCGGCGTGGTGCTCAACCCCGCCACCCCCGTGTGCGTGCTCGAGAGCATCATCGACGTCGTCGATATGGTGCTGCTGATGAGCGTGAACCCGGGCTTTGGCGGCCAGAGCTTTATCCCGGGCACCATCGCTAAGCTCCACGAGCTCAAGGCCATGTGCGAGCGTCACGGCGTTTCGCCCCTCATCGAGGTCGACGGTGGCATTTCTTCCAAGAACATTGCCGAGGTCGTCAAGGCCGGCGCCAACGTGCTCGTGGCCGGTTCTGCCGTATTTAAGTCCGAAGATCCCGCTGCCGAGGTTGCGCTGCTGCAGAAGCTGGGCAACGAGGCTGCACAGGAGGCATAAACCCTTATGACCGCAGGTCAAAACCGCATACCCGTGAATCTTGACTACGCCGCCTCGACGCCCATGCGCGCCGAGGCGCGCCTTGCGCAGCGTGAGTACGACGATAGCGAGCTAGCGGGCGTCAACCCCAACTCGCTGCACTCGCTCGGCCGCAAGGCTGCCGCGCGTCTGGAGGTTGCACGTCGCGAGATCGCCCGCAGCTTTGGCGCGCGCGTTCGCCCGTCTGAGATTGTTCTGACCAACGGCGGCACCGAAGCCAACCAGCTGGCGCTACTCGGTCTTGCCGAGGGTGCACGTCAGCGCGACCGTAAGCGTAACCGCGTGATCGTATCTGCCATCGAGCACGATTCGATTCTGGACAACCTGCCGCTGCTGCGTGCCGCAGGCTTTAGCGTCGACCTGGTGCAGCCCTGCCGCATGGGCTACATTGAGCCCGCCACGCTTGTCGAGCTACTAGGCGACGACGTGGCGCTCGTGAGCATCATGGTTGCCAACAACGAGACCGGCGTGGTGCAGCCCATCCGCGAGCTGGCCGCCGCCGCACATGCTGCCGGCGCCCTGTTTCATACCGATGCCATCCAAGGCTACTTGCATATTCCGCTCGATGTCACCGAGCTGGGCGTCGATGCTATGACCGTTGCCGCGCACAAGATCGGCGGTCCTGTGGCATCTGGCGCGCTCTACGTTAAGACCCGCACCCCACTGCGACCCCGCATCTTTGGCGGCGGACAGGAGGCCGGTCGTCGTGCCGGCACGCAGGACCTGCGTACACAGCTGGCTTTTGCCGCTGCCGCCCGCACGTTGGCGCCCCGCGTGGCCCAGGAGCGTACAACGCTGCAGGCCTTATCCGACAAGCTCTACGCCACGCTTACGGCCCATCCGCGCATTCACGCCACCATGGGCGACTACGCGCAAGCCGACCGTCTGCCCGGCATGGTATCGATCTACATTGACGGCATGGACTCCGAGGAGCTCATCATCAAGCTCGACGCCGCCGGCTTTGAGGTGTCGGCAGGCTCGGCATGCTCGAGCGGCAGCATGGACCCGAGCCATGTTCTCAGCGCCATGGGCATTGGTCGCGAGCAGGCATTGGGCGCTCTGCGTATCTCCTTCGATGACCGTGTGAATCCGGCCGATCTGGACGACTTTGCCCAGACGCTGCTCTCGATCGTAGGTGCCGCATGATCGTCGCCGAACTCGAGCGGGCCCTGCTTGCACGCTATCCTAAGACGGACGCCGAACCCTGGGACCACGTAGGCTTATCCGTTGGCGACCCCAATGACGAGATCCGCGGCGTTGCCTGCGCGCTCGATGCCACCAGGAACAACGTGCAGCGCGCCTTGGAAGCCGGAGCCAATGTGTTGCTCACGCATCATCCCGTCTACATCAAGGCACCCGAGGCATTTTGCCCGCCCAGCGCGACGCGTCCCCAGTGCAGTGCGGCGCTCTACGAGGCGGCCCGTTGTGGGGTGAGCATCATCTCGCTCCACACCAATCTGGACCGCTCGCATGAGGCTCGCGTTTGCCTAAGTACGCTGTTGGACGCCGCGCCCGCAAGCTCGCTGGAGCACATGGACGACCCCGAAGCGACCGGCCTGGGCGCGCTTGCAACGCTCAACGACCCGTGCACGCTGCGCGATCTTGCCACCCGTGCTGCCACAGCCTTCGGCAGCGACCCGCGTGTGTGGGGCGAAGTTGATCGCCCGTGCCGCACCGTCGCCATTTTGGGCGGCTCCCTGGGCGACTTTGGAGAGCTCGCCATCGCCGCCGGTGCGGATGTTGTCGTGACGGGCGAGGCAGGCTATCACGTGGCGCAGGACCTTGCCTTGCGTGGGCTACCGGTGATCTTGCTCGGCCACGACCGCTCCGAGGAGCCGTTCGTTGATATATTGATGAACTCTGCAGTTGACGCCGGGGTCGACCCCCGTCATGCGATTAAAATACTGAACCCTTGCCAATGGTGGACTGTGACAAAAGGAGAGAACTTATGAGCGCCGGCGCTACGCTACTCAAGCTGCAACAGATCGATTTGGAGCTCGCCCGCAACAAGAGCGAACTTGCCAATATGCCGGAGCTCAAGGAGCTCGCTTCCAAGCGTAAGACCTACGTTAAGCTCAAAGCCGAGATGACCAAGCTCTACGCCCAGCGCAAGGACCTGGACATTGAGCTCGACGATCTCAACACCACCGAGATTCAGACCAACAACGCCATTGAGGCTGCCAAGAAGCGCCACGTCGACGGTTCCGACTACCGTGAGGTTCAGGACCTGGAGAATGAACTCGCAACCCTGGCCAAGCGTCTGGACAAGATTGAGCACACCCGCAAGGACGTCGTTGTCGCCCATAAGGAGGCGCTCGACCGCGAGGCCCGCGCACAGGCAATTATCGCCAAGTTCGAGGAGGGCGTGAAGGCCGATACCAAGGCCGCCCGCGCTAAGGCTGCCGACCTGCAGGCTCAGATTGACGCCGCCACTAAGGAACGCACCGCGCTTGCCGCCACGCTGCCGGCCGACGTGCTCACCGACTACGAGCGTCTGCTCAAGCAGTTCCGCGGCCTGGCCGTCGAGACCATCCAGGGCAACATCCCCACAGTCTGCCACACCGCGCTGCAGGCATCGTCCATGAGCGACCTCAACCACGACGGTAGGTCAATTACGCACTGCCCGTACTGCCACCGCCTCCTGGTACTCCCGAGCAAGGAAGCTTAAACGATGACGGCATCCAACAATTCAATGCAACTTGAGGGAAAAACGATCCTGCTGGGCATTACCGGCGGGATCGCCGCCTATAAGTCGTGCAATATCGTGCGCCTGCTGCAAAAGCGCGGCGCGCGCGTCAAGGTCGTTATGAGCGAGCATGCCACGGAGTTCGTGGGGCCGCTTACCTTCCGCGCGCTCACCAACGAGCCCGTTGCCGTGGGCCTATTCGACGATCCCTCCGACCCCATCCACCACATTTCGCTGGCGCAAGAGCCCGATCTGGTGGTCGTGGCGCCCGCGACGGCCAATATCATCGCCAAGATGGCAAACGGTATCGCCGATGACCTCATCTCCACCACGCTGCTTGCGACGCCGCGACCCATCGTGATCGCACCCGCTATGAACAACGGCATGTGGAAGGCGCCGGCGACGCAGGCCAACATGGCCACGCTGCGCGAGCGTGGTGTCCATGTGGTGGGACCCGGCAGCGGCTACCTTGCCTGCGGCGACGTGGACACGGGACGCATGAACGAGCCCGAGGACATCGTCGAGGCCATCTGCGAGGTGCTGAACCCCGTCCCGCAATACCTTGCGGGCAAGCGAATCGTGATCACCGCCGGCCCCACGCACGAGCCGATCGACCCCGTACGCTTCATCGGAAACCGGTCGTCGGGCAAGATGGGCATCGCCCTGGCGGGGGAGGCCGCTCGCCGCGGTGCTGCGGTCACGCTTGTGCTGGGGCCGACATCGCTCGATGTTCCCCACGGCGTGGAGTGCGTGCGCGTGCAGACCGCCGAAGAGATGCTGCAGGCAGCGCTGAGCGCCTTTCAGACGGCTGATGCGGCCATTTGTGCGGCCGCTGTCGCCGACTACACCCCCGCGACCCCTGCCGACCATAAGCTCAAAAAGGCCAACGAGCGCCTGGATCGCATCGAACTGGTCGAGACGGTCGATATTTTGGCCGAGCTCTCGCGCCAAAAGGGAGAGCGGTGCGTGATCGGCTTTGCGGCCGAGACCGATAACGTCGTGGAGTACGCGCAGCGCAAGCTTGCGCGCAAGGGTTGCGATGCCATTATCGCCAACGATGTCTCGCGCGCCGATTCGGGCTTTGGAACCGATACTAACAAGGCCTGGATTGTGAGCACAACGGGTACGCAAGAACTTCCCGTGCTAACAAAACCCCAGCTCGCAGATACAATTTTGGACTTGCTTCAAAATTTATAAAAAAGTTCTTGCACAAGTCTAAAGTTTCGGGTTAATATACTCCCTGTTGCAAGCGAGAGCAGAGCAACAAACATAAGCTTCGGGACGTGGCGCAGCTTGGTAGCGCACTTGACTGGGGGTCAAGGGGTCGCTGGTTCGAATCCAGTCGTCCCGACCAGAAGTTCGCAGGTCAGGCACCTAGTGCCTGACCTTTTTTGTTTGAAGCAATTGCTTAATTTTGATTAAGCAACAGGGTGCCAAAAATCTACCTGCGCGATAATCGCTTTTTGCGGTTACTTGCGCGTTTTGCACGCGCTTGAGCCGATTTATTAACGCGACATGAATCTACATACGCGTAGCTGGTATACAGACGAGTACAGGCTGTATTTATCGCGGCGATTTACGCAGATATGGCGACTGTAACGAACTAGTGTGTCGCTGTATTTATTCCAGCAGTTCACTTGATCTGTGGACAAGTGAGCGGTTACAACAAAACGCCAACCAGGATGGACTCCATACGAGGATGCCGCAAAGGTAATGGCGGGGAAGTGCGGCAGGCGCTCTGAGAGCCGCTGTATGCCCCCATTTCTCCTCAACCCGATTACCTGTACAATGAACCTCGAATTGTTTGAGTAATCGCCAAAAGAAAAGCCCTCGCAGGATTGCGAGGGCTTTGCGATGAAAGAGATCAGAAGCAGAAGGCGGGGAGGACATAAAACGAGTCCGTCGCGCTGTAGCTGTAGCAAATACCGCCGCTTTGAACATAGCGAAAGGATGTGGAGCTGCGCGGTCTCACGGAACGAGTCCAGTGGCTATAGCCTGATGCACCGGAATAGTTCGACCTCGTCACGCCCTTGGATTTGTAGCACTCGTACTGGATGCCGTCAGATTGCATATCCCCGTATACTTCGGTTGCCGAGAGCAGAAAAACCTTGTCGGTCGTCGCCGAGGGGGCACCGCCCCCGTTACCGCCAACGTTATCGGTTGTCTTTGTGACGGGTTTCACCTTTGACTGGAGCTCGCTGGGCAGGAGCAACCAGAGGTCACCGCTGTTGAGGCGGGTACGGAGCTCGGACTTATCCCAACCACCGGCATTGGTGTCCGTAGCGTTCATTCTCTGGCTACCCAAGGCAGAGTTGGTCGCCTCGAACGTCAAGCCTGTCATGCCGCTACCATCGGCCAAGTCGTCGTGGTTGATGCCGATGATACGGTACTCGAGCGTCTTGCCATTGGTCAGCTTCATCGAGAACTTGGTGCTGGCATCCATGGCGGCCTTGGCCTTGGCGTAGGCGATAGACGATGTACCGTTCTTGGCAATGTCTTTGGCAACCGCCTCCTGCTCGTCGAGGGTCCAGTCCTTCGCGTCCTTGGCGATGGCCACCTGGACGGCCGCGGAATCGGCGCCTGCGGAGCCGCCACCGGACGCGCCTCCCTCGACGCCGCCGACCGTCCCATTGTTCACCGTGTTGCCGACCAGGTTGGACTGGTTTCGGATGGCTCCGGCCACGCCGGGTCCCGCGAACACGATGACCAGGCCGATGACGGCAATGATCAGGACGTACTCGATAATTGATTGCCCTCGGAAGCGGGTCGTTTCAGGAGCGACCCCCCCCCGAAGGTTAATTGCCGCTGCATGCATATACGGCTCCCTTCACTCGGGGTTTGCAATACGAGCCGAGCGTAGGGCTATTCCAAGTATTTGCAACGGTCTTGCCGCTGCGGCAACGATGACGGCAGGGGAGAAAGTCATGCGCTATTAGCGCGGCTATAACGTCCGCTTCGAATGCCGACCGTATTCATATCGAGGCAGCCATTTCATACCTTCAGAAAGACAACTGAAAGCCGCAAAAAAGCGGGACCCGGCTATAAGCCGAACCCCGCCCAAGAGAAGCCTTTAGAGCCGAGACAGACAACGCGTGTGGACAATCACTCAGCCTCCACCGCCATGCGCACGACCTCTTCCATCGGGTAGCGAGTGCCGCCGTCCCCGTCCAAAGCCTCGTTGTAGGCCTCGATGTCCGCCATGTCCTCAGCCTTCTCGAACGCGGCCCTTCTCACGAACTCGGAAAAGGTCATGCCCGTGGCGTCCGCATGGCCCTGAATCAAGGCCATTTCGCCCTCATCGAACTTGACCGCGATCTCGCGCATCGCCATGGTCGCTCCCGTAAACGCCGTCATCGAAGTGAATCCATTATCCACCCACCGTATACGCCCCGAACTCGAAACACCAAGCAGGATGGACTCTATACGAGGACGCAGCAGAGGTAATGGCGGGGGAGTGCGGCAGGCGCTCTGAGAGCCGCTGTATGACCCCATTTCTCTTCAATCCGACTACCCGTGCCATGAACCTGAAGCCGTTCGTTCGGTCGCCAAAAGAAAGCACGCGCGGGGTAACGCGGGCTTTGCGCTAGACAAGCTAGAAGCACCAGGCGGGGGAGACGCAAAACCAGCCCGGCGCGGAGTTGCTGTCCGACGGATTGCCGCTGCTGTCGACATGGAGGAAGCCCTTCGAGGCGTTCGGAAACACCGAACGCTCCCACCAACCGCTGCCAATGGCAATGGCAGAGTTGGGATTATAGTTCTCCGTCACCTTGCCTTTGAAGGCCTCGTACTGGGTGCCCTCGGAGGAAGTCCAGGGATAGGATGCCCAATAGGAGGTGGGGGGCGATCTCAGAGTAGCTGAGCAGGAACAGCTTGTCCGAGGTAGCCGTCACGGCGGCGTTCTTGTTCTCATCACCGCCCCCGACATTGTTCGATAGCTTTTTGACGGCCTTCACCTTGGACTGGAAATCGGAGGGCATCAGATTCCAGATCTTGCCGGAGTTCATTTTCTGACGGAGTTCAGACTTCTCCCAACCGCCGGCGTTGGTGTCAATCGCGTTCATGGGGGACCAAATGCCCGTCGTGGTGGTGAGGAACGTGAGGCCCGCCTTGCCGGATCCGCCTGCAGGGTCATCATGATTGATGCCGATAATGCGGTAAGTCAGCGTCTTGCCATCGGTGAGCTTCATCGAGAACTCGGTGCCGGCATCCATCGCGGCCTTCGCCTTGGCGTAGGCGGGCGACGCCTCGCCCTTGGCGGCGATGTCCTCGGCAACTGCCTTCTGCTCACCGAGGGTCCAGTCCTTCGCGTGTCCTTCGCGTCCTTGGCGAGCGCCGCCTGGACGGTCGCGGAACCTGCGCCGTTACCGCTGCCGGAACCGCTCGGTTCCCAAGTCCCACCTGCTGTCCCGTTTACCAATACTCCCGCCACCGTGTTGAACTGGTTCCTGATTGCCGACGAGGCCCAAGGGCCGGCTATCATCACAACCAGGACGATAATCGCGATGACCAGAACGTACTCGATGGCTCCTTGGCCTCGGAGGCGGGTATTCCTAGGAGATACCCACCCCCCGAAGGTTAATTGCCGCTGCATGCATATGCGACACTCCCTTCGCATGGGGATTGATATTGCATGCAGAGCGTACGTTAAATCGAACCGACTAGCCCGTAACGTGCCGCTGAGGCAACGGCGGCACGGGTGCCCGCGCCACATAAACTGCTTGCCGTTTTGTTTCTTCAGACCTACTGCCACGCCTTCGGGAGGATAACGCCGGGGGCGCAGTGATTGAAGTCACTATGATTGGCATAGGTTGGGACATTCCAATCGGAACAGTCGAGGTTTAGATTTTTGCAATAGCTAAACATGCCGAGCATATCCATAACATCTGAGGTCTTCCACCCTGGTCCAAATTTCACGCTTTTCAGCGAACTGTCGGTGGAAAAAAGGAGACGTAAATCGCCGGCTTTCCGCGTCGACCATCCGGAGATGTCAATCTCCTCGACCTTGTAAAGGTTTTTGAGCGCCGAGTCGAATTCGACGACCGAGGACGTATCCCAGCTTGAAATACTGAAGGAAGTCGCATTGCCGCAATACGCGAATGCGTGCTGCAGATTTGTGCAGTTCGACATGTCGAACTTTGCCAGATCAAAGCTCTTGCAGTTCTCCATGTACTGAAAGCAAAATGCCAACGAGTGGATTTCTATGCCATCGTCAATGGCCTTTACGGCCACGATATTATTTCTGTTAGGCCACCAGGGGGCAGTCGTCTTGCCGTCGTTTCCCACGGTCGCGGTGGCGTATCCATTTTCGAACCCCGTATACACCGCCGTCACGCGGCGGCTGTTGAGCATGTCACCGACTCTGGGGACCCCGCGGCGCTTGTAGAACATGAGGCTGTGGTCGTCCTCCGAGTACACGGCGAACGCTATCCCGTGAACGGGGTCCACGATGTCGGCGTCGGTCAACGACCCGTTGCCGCCGCCCGTGCCGCCCGACTCCCAGCTCCCCTTTGAGATTCCGTTGCCGAGCGTCCCCGCCACCGTGTTGAACTGGTTTGTGATCGCCGACGAGACCCACGGTCCCGCGATCAGCACCACCAGGACGATGATCGCGATGATCAGTACGTACTCGACTGTCGACTGCCCCTTCGGGCGGCGGGTAAATCTGGGAGATACCCCCCCCCGAAAGGAATTTCCGCTGCATGCATGTGCGGCTCCTCTCGGATTGCTTTGGCTGATGCTGCAGAGGATAGACGCGATTACTAAAGATGAGTCAACAATGCCGCAGCGGCATTCACACTAAGAGGGTAAGGCGTTCGGAGTGACATCCCGTTCCAAAACGTATACTTGATTTAAGGCGGAGTGGAATGTGGGCGCGCAAGGAGATGCGGAATCGATGAGAGCCTCAAAAAAAATTACTGCAGTGTTATCATCTTTCATCCTCTCTATTCTTCCATTTCTGATTCTATGGGCGGCTTGGTCAGTCCTCCCTGATACAATTCCCGCTCATTGGAGTGGGGGTGTGGTTGATCGATGGGGTAATAAGCTTGAATTGCTGGTTGTTCCGCTGTTTTCTCTGATTGGTTCTATTACAATTTCTGTGTACCTTATTGTTTCCACGCGGCGAAGAGAGTTCGCGGATTTCTCTGCTCGAATGCGACGGGACTTTGTTGCGTGCTATATTTCTAGTCTTCTTTTATCGACAACCTGCTCAGTGATAATTGCCGTTTGGGTTCAGTTGATTCTTACGCAAAGCACTGCGGTTGATGGGGGACTTGGACTATCGATCCTGTATTCCCTTCCCGGGCTATATGTGATCTTGTGCACTTTGCCGCCTTTTTATGCGAGCGGCGAGAGCAAAAAGGCAGAGCGCCTGATAACAGTTCTTATTGGCTGCGCGGAGATTGTTCTTTGTGGAATAGTGCTTGAAGGTTCGGCTGCCTCTTATACGATGATTGGACTGATGATTCTGTTCTGTGCGTTTGAGATTGTGTCACAGGTAAGGGATAGCCGGTCCTTATGAGTTGAATTACGCGCGTGCGGATATAAAGGTTGGCATGTTAAGCTGGTCGTTTTCTCGTTCTGGGACATTTGCAGTAGGATGAGTGGGACTAGGCGCGCTGCGGTGTGATGGTGACGGTTGAGACTTGTATCGCTGCAAATCCGCTGATGCACATTTTGCTATTGGGCTTGAAGGTGGGACCTACAGGCCTTTGTTTGGGATGTTCCGGTCGTCCAACACGTGTTGCACGGCTTTATATTGTTACGCTCGTTCGGCGCTTCGTTGGAGCATTTCCGGGTTTGTCGGCATCATGACTTGGCCAAGTGACACGCTTGCCGGGACGGTTGTAACGCCGCGCCGGTTCCGTGTGCTCCTTCGTTGTTGGCCTGTCCAGCCGGGGGCGGATTCGGCCTCATGTTGTGGCGCACGGCCTTCAGGGGCTTCCCCCTGGCGAGTTATGTTCGTCCGTATGGGTAAGGGTCGGGTTGAGCTGACAATCCCGTGTCGGAAGGGGCTTGCACCATGCGCGCGATGACAGAGATTGAGTGGCTGGACGGCCGTGTGACGAAGGTGCCGGAGCTCGCCCTGGGCGATGCGCTCGGCGAGAGCGTCCAGGCGGAGCTCGATTTCGGGTTCGACGACGTGTTGGAGGGCCTTTGGGTTGAGGTGCGCCATCATGAGCCGGATGAGGACTCGGACGGCGACCCGCGCGGGAGGGGCTGCGCACTGTACGCGGACTGCCGGTACAGCCTGGTCGAACCGTCGGACCTCGACCGTGTCTTCTGCATCCTTTACGAGGGGCAGCCGAGGGTCCAGCCGCGTCGCGGGGGAGCTCGTGAACCTTTCGCGGGCCTGCGCGTTGTCCTGCCTCATGCTCGGATCTCCCTACCCGCCAGGCGCCCTCGAGGCCCTGGCCGCGTGCGCTCGATACCTCTGCGGTCCGGCTTTCACGTCCGACCTCGCCGCCCGCGTCCGCGCGCTGATCCCATCCGGCCTCACGCGCTTGAATATCGAGCTGAGCCCAAACGATGACCCACACCCCATCGGTCTTCATGATGATGCCTCGATGAGCCAGCTCGCCCAGAGCTTTCGATACAGTCGGTTGAGTCGAACAGACTTTTTTTCGAGCTTGTCCTGACGCATGAAAAGACCTTTTGTAAGTTCTTTTCCGTTGGCATCCTTCCTATTAGGCCCTTTGGACGTCTGGAAGGAGCAAATCATGATCAGAATCGCAAGCTGGACGCGATTCTTCGCGACCGCAAATAATGAGTCGTAGGATGGCCTGTTGATTCCACTCAGGATCTCGCTCTTTGCAATCTCATCCTGTCGAACGTCAAGCGCCGCCTCCATCTCGCTAGGCGTCTCGGCCTGATCGGCAACCGATGGAGCGTCCGTGTCTAAAGGCCACGGGAGGCCACGGCCTTTTTGCGGTTTGTAGCTACTTGTACTCATGTTGATTCCTCCGGTGCGAGGCTATCCAACCCAATTGCCGACTGTGCCCATAATTTGGTTGATTTCCGATCTCAGCCGAACACATTGAGCGGATAGGCCGTTCGTGGAGATGTGTTTCGATGGGTCCGGTGGCCATGCTCCGCCCGCCGCCCGGCACCTCTTCCCAGACTCAGCCGGACGGTCGGTCCGTCTATTCCGTTTTCGCCCTTAGGCTAGGCCAGCGGGGCATCGCCCCTCTCTGCGCGCGCCCTCTCGGCGGGGCCGGCGGGGCCGACCTGTCGGTCTACGACGGGTTCCTGAAGGGGGCGGTCGCCGATGGCAGCTAGCGAGGAGCTGGCCCGCAGGGTCGTGGAGGCCGGGCGGTCGTGCTCGCTCACCACCGCCGTCCTGGAGGAGTGGTCGAGGCTCGGCACCCCGAAGCAGGTGGAGTACCTGGCGGGCTACCTCGAGGCGGAGAGGTCCAGCCGCGAGGCCTCGAAGCGCGCGACGCTGCTCAGGCGCTGCGCGCTGCCGGCGCCCAAGACCTTCGACGGCTACGACTGGTCGGCCGTGTCGTGGCCGGAGGGCATGGGGCGCGAGTCGCTGCTCGCGCTCGACTTCGTCGAGCGCAGGGAGGACCTCGTGCTCATGGGCGACGTCGGCACCGGCAAGACGCACATGGCGTCGGCCCTCTGCGCGCTGGCGTGCGAGAGGAGGCTCGAGGCGCGCTTCTTCACGGCGTCCTCGCTCGTGATGCGCCTGAGGCGCGCCCGCGACGACGGGAGGCTCGACCGGGAGGCCGCAATCATCGGCAAGGCCCGCCTGCTCGTCATCGACGAGCTCGGGTTTCTCCCGCTCGACGCGGACGGGGCGAGGCTGCTCTTCCAGGTCCTCGCCGACGCATACGAGAGGCAGTCGGTGGTATTCACCACGAACCTGGAGTTCAGCAGGTGTGGGCGGTGTTCGGGGACGACCAGATGGCCGCCGCCCTGATCGACCGCATCGTCCACCACGGGAGGCTCGTCCAGTTCCGCGGCGAGTCCTACCGCGTCCGCCATGCCCTCATGCAGGAGGGCTAGCCGCTCAAAAAGCGTGCGCGCTTCCGATGCTGCGACTGCTCAATTTCCGATGCTCTTTTTGCTCAAATCCTCTTGACGAAACACAGAATACGTGCGGGCGGCGCTTGCAGCCGATCGCACGGTACCGGCCGCACCCGTTGCAGCAGCGCGGCCACGCCGCCAGGCGCGGGCAGGCCGCCGACAGGTCGGCCGAGCCGTCGACGCGCTCGCCGCGCCTGGACTTCGGCGCCGTCACGAACCTGTGCGACGCCACCTCGGCGCTCACCGCCGAGGGCGACCTGCACAGCTCCCTGGCGATCTCCCTGCACGAGGCCCTGCGCTCCAGCATCCTCTGGACCGTGTCCCGCTCGTGCCTGGTGAGCCTGCCGTAGGCCCTCGGGGCCGCCTCCGCGGAACCCTTCTTCCTCTTTCCGGACCGGCCGTCCTCCGATCTCCCGGTGCCGGCCGGTCCGGCCCTCAGGGTATCGGGTTCCCACATTCATCCGCACATGTGCGGATGAATGTGGGAGGTGTTCGGATGAAGTTGATAATCAAGGGCAGCGAAAGTGCATGTTATTTAGGACAGTCAAATTCTTTGAAAAACAAATGGATGCTGTAGAATTACAAATAAGAGTCACCCGGAAGGAGCGATCGATGAAAAGCAAACGATTTATCCTGAATGCACTTCTGGTAGTAGCAATATTGACGCTCTTGGTCTTCTCCTACTCATACATGAATCAGCCAAGATTTGGATATGCTTTATACGCTGTTTTTTCCGGCGAAACAACTTACAACACTATAGGCTTCATTGACGCAATCTTTTTCTATGTAGTCGGCCCCGTATCAAGCGAACTGATCGCTTTTGTTGTCAGCTACAACCTGAATCAACAAAGCCAAACTCACTCAGCGACTTCGGCCAAACAAGGAATCAATCTCTTCGTAATAATGATAATTCTGCAAATTGCGACTGTGTTGATTATCGCCCTGACCGCAACAAACGTTTTGAAGTATGAGTTCGGATTCATCGTGAGCTGTCTCATGGCAATTGCCGCGGGTATAGCGGTTTCGTATACGACACCGGCAAAGAAGTAGCTCAACTAACAGGGCCTATTTGGAATCCGAATCGTCCATGGAGCCGTCGATGCCGGTTGTGGTGTCGTCATCCGTATTGGAATCGTCATCCTTGGGGCTTATAGGACACACATTTTGTCCTATAAGCCCCGATCAATTCACACTCCTCATCCTCGCCGAATTGCGAGTATGGCAGAATCGGCACTGGATGGCAGCGCGCTAGGCCGTGTCCGCGGAGTTACCCCCCCCCGTTTTTATCGTAACAGCTGATTCTAGGGACGCTTCAAAAAGTCAACCGAGGGTTTTGTCCCGTCAAGACGCCGAACGAGAATTACGTACCGCCAAGAGCCTCAAAACACGCCCCTCGCGGAACAGAATCCTCACTCGATTTCCATGCGGAGTAAAAACCTCAATCAATCATCCTCCGCAACGTCTATCCACCAAAAAGGCCGCCCCACGTGGAGCGGCCTTTGCTTGCAGCTTTTTACTGATAGTTACTCAAAAATTATTCCAACACATCCACAGAAGAGCAGCGAATCGTATTTTTCTTTCGGGAATCGAGAAAATAGCCTACCTTGACTTTAGACCCAACGCTCACGGGGCTATCGTTTACATAGCGCGTATGTTCTGAATCAACCAGAATGGTCAGACGATCAGACCCGTCGTTATATGGATCTTCGCTTTCGACCGACATGGTAAAATCGCCAGAGCTGTCAACGTTCAACACCAATCCGCTCACGAACCACAAATGTGAATAGTCACCTCCGCTATCTTTTTGGCAACGCTCCACTTTTAGAAATAGCGCAGAGAATGCGAACACGGCAACTGATATAGCGATGAAAACCTTAACGCCACTCCCCTTGCCATGAAATACAAATTTATTCGCCAAAGAAAAATACCCCTGCCTTATCCGTGTAATTAGCATAGTACTACGTTAACGTGCTCATGGCTGTGGGTTGGTTTAACCTACAGCCATGCTAAAGTTGCCAAAAGGGGCACAAAGGCCAATACGTTTGCGCCATGCCGGCACAGCGACCTGGCATCGTATGCACCGGCGGGATCATCGCTGGCCTGCAAGGAGGGCATATCCACGCGCTCATGGTCGCCGGAGGCCTCGTGATGCAGCACGCGCCGGGCGGCGACTGGAAGCGCGTCGATTGGGACGTGCTTGCCGCCTGGCTCGACAGATACGGGTGCAAGGTCGCTAAATGCGAGACGGAGACCCTTCCGACCGCCGACGCGGCGAGTGGGAACGCAAGGGTAAAAATGCATCGTCGCTGAACCAGTGAGTCAGTATTCTTTAGTTGGATGATGGATATTGAAATTAATTAGCGAGATAATGTGCATATCTCATAATGTATGCGTTGCACCATGAGAGAGGGGCCTGTCATGAGCTGGAAACCGAGAAAATGCGTTATCGCCGGTCTCGTGACAACCGGTCCTGGCGGCGGCTTGTTTGCAACCGCAATGACATCGTACCGACTTTTCACTTACATGTTCTAAAAGGCGGTTGCCATGCTGTCGCAAAATCACTCGAGATACTTGGTCCCAATCGGCTTTACCCTGCTCGCATCACTCTTTGCTAGCGACCTTTTGCTGAAACCGCCCAAGGAACTCGTTTTGCTTGCCATAGACTGCATTTCCGCCCTTTACTTTACGGCAACCCTATTCATCGGACTAAAGGAGAGGAAAAAAGGCGCAGTCGTTGCGTCCGCCGTAGGCGTGATCACAGCCATTGCCTCATTCTTTATCTGACACATTGGTGATCTAGGGGCGATATCGTAGGAATACGATCGGGAGAGCCAGGACCAGATCGCCCGGGTTGCCCGGTCGGCTCGCGCGACGGCGCGGCGGTTCGACAGAAAGCTCTCCGGACTTCACGCCGTTTCTGATCGCATTGTAGACAGCCAACTCGTCTTCGCAGTCGGCGAGCACGCGGTGTGCGTCGTCGTTTTGGATGTACAGTAAATCTCGAAGGTCCTCCATGCACCAGCGTCCGAGATCTGGCCATGCGCGTCGCGCGAGCTGATAAGTGTCGATCGCGATGTTGTAGTTAAAGTCCAGGCCAAAGCCGTC